>NZ_LVJN01000021.1 GCF_002109495.1 Magnetofaba australis IT-1 | reverse complement strand
CTTGTCTGACCAAGACGCCACGAAATCCACCACCGAATCCCGTATGTCCGGCTCCACCCAGCAGCCGTTCAGCTCACCCCAAGACTTTTTTTAGCGCAACATGCGCCTCAAGAAGCTCGGACATAACCTCATTTTTGGTTGCCAACTTCGCTTCTAGTTCGGCAATCTGTCGATCACGAGCCTTTTGGCCGCGTTTGTCAGCCAAAGCCGCTTCGCCATTCTCAAACAAAGCCTTTTGCCAGCGATAGTACTGGCTGGGCTGAATGCCCGCCTCGTCACACAGATCCGAGAGAACCACCTTCTCGACCAGGTGACGGCGCACATAGCCTACCTTCTGCTCAGCCGTAAATCTCCGCTTCTTCCGTTCCATACAAACCTCCGCTTATTATCTACACATTATAAACGGCTTGTTTGTCATTTTCCAACTGAACCGAAACACCCGTAGAACAGATAGATCCAACCCATCACCGCCAGATAGGGGCCAAACGGAATAGGATGCTCACGTCCGCGCTTGGTGGCGGTGAGCCAGATAATCCCCACAATGCTGCCGATCAGCGCCGCGCCGAAAATGGTGAAGGGCAACCCCTCCCAGCCCAGCCAGGCGCCCAGCATCGCCACCAGCTTCACATCGCCAAAGCCCATGCCCACACGGCCGGTGATCTTCTCGAACAGCCAGGCGAATAGCCACAGTCCACCACCGCCCGCCACCACGCCAATCACAGCGTCCCGCCAGTGGGGAAACGGCTCGCCTACGGCAGGAATCACGCTGATGATCAACCCCGCCACAATGCCCGGCAGAGTGATCACATCAGGCAGGATGTAGTGATCAAAATCGATCATGGAGAGGGTGATCAATGCCATGCCCAGCGTTGCCACCAGCGCCATTTCCACTGTTAATCCAAAATGATACAGCGAGAACAGCGCGCACAGACCGCCTGTCAGCTCCACCAGAGGATAACGAATGCTGATGCGCTCTGCGCACTTGGCGCAGCGGCCTTTGAGCATCAACCATCCCAATAACGGCACATTGTGTTGAAACTTTATCGGCGTTTTACAATGAGGACAGTGGGATGATGGGAATATAATGCTCTCTTCATTGGGTAAACGGTGGATGCAGACATTGAGAAAACTACCAATGACCGCACCAAGTACGAAGACAAATAGGGCAACGACCGGATCCATGAAGATGCAAACCTCGTATTGTCAAAGGCCGGACGCCCAACAGAACGCGGGCGGAAGCAGAACAAATCCATCTTTTTTAGAGAATTGATAAAAAATCGTTGTAGCTTTTGTCTTTGAGGAATTGTGGATAATAACGACAATATACTGATTTTATTTATTTTTTTATTGTATAAATTGGGGATAAAGTACATTTGATCAAACGATTCTTTTGGGGAGAATCGTCCGATGAGCGCTACAAGGCAGGGTTATTCCCGCACTCTGTACAGCCTCCCCTCGCCACTTTCCACAAGGCGCCGTGGATAAATTCCGATGGAGCATACCCTGTCTGGGCCACGCGCGCCATGCGGCTTTCCTCTGTGCGCGCAAACCGCTAAACTCGCGCCTATGAGTGACATCGTTTCCAACTTCGCGACGATTCGCGCCCAGATCGCTGAGGCTTGTGACCGCGCGGGCCGTTCGGTGGCGTCCGCGCGTCTGGTGGCGGTCTCCAAAACCAAGCCCGCTGAGGCGGTCACCGCTGCGTTGACCACTGGCCAGACGCTGTTTGGCGAGAGCCGGGTGCAGGAGGCGCGCGATAAGATCCCCTTGGTCAACGATGCCCGTGCGCACTGGCATCTGATCGGTCCGTTGCAGAAGAACAAGGTCAAATACGCGGTCAACCTGTTTGAGATGATCCACAGCGTCGATTCGGTGGAGCTGGCCCAGGCCATTGGCGCGCGTATGCCCGAAGCGGCGCCCATGTCGATTCTGATTCAGGTCAATGTGGGACGGGAGCCGCAGAAGAGCGGCTTTTTGCCTGAGGATCTGCCTGAGGCGCTGCGACGCATGGCCGATGCGCCGGGGGTGCGATCAAAGGATTGATGACGGTGCCGCCTCGCTGCGCCGACCCGGAGCAGGCGCAGCCCTATTTTGCCCAACTGCGCCAATTGGCTGAACAGGCGGCGGGGTGGAATCTGCCCGGGGTGGAGATGAATGAACTCTCCATGGGCATGAGCGGGGATTTCGCCGTGGCCATTGCCGAGGGCGCGACGCTGATTCGTATCGGCAGCGCGCTGTTTGGTGGTCGTTAATCTACTGGGAGAAGCTCTAAACTTGGAAAAGTCGGACATTTATGGCCGACTTTTCCGGGGTCTGGGGTCCGCGACCCCAGCGGGGTGTGGGGCGGCGCCCCACGGTTTGGCTTTTGATCTTCAGGGGAGTTTGAGGGCGCAGCTCTCAATATCTTTCATCTCCCTCTTATTTCTCCAAATCCTCATCTCACTCTATGCTCAACGACAAAGCCCGCCAAATGGCGGGCTTTGTGTTTTATCGGATGAGAGCGCGGCGGATTAGTTGGCGCGAAACTCATCGGGCAGACAGCAACTGGGGACATAGACTGAGGAGAACACCTTCTCCTCATTAAGTTTGGGTTTGGGCGCCAAGGCGCGGGGCTGCGGCTTGAACGCTTTGCGCTTGCGCTCTTTGGCCACCACGAAGATCTCGCGGTCAAACCAATCGCCGCTGGCCGACCACTCATCAGCCATGCTAAAGGCGCTCGCATTGGCCGCGCCTGTCATCAGGCAAACGCCCAGCGCCATGACAAACAACGAAATCCGACGCATCCTGCTTCTCCTGCTGTTGGAACTGTTGACGCCGCAGCGTCATAAATCAGTATTTCCTTATATTGATATCGGGGAATATAGAATGTTCCCGGCCAGAAGGCCAGAGCGTTCATTTCAATGCGCACTATTTTCTTCGTTAATAGCAAACCCCTTTTGCAGACGTGGTTTTTTTATCCACAACGGGGTGTTGAAGAGTGCAAGAAATCCGGCGCCGCTGTGTGTGGGATTCGCCTGCTTTGCAGCGGCAATCGCAACTCCTCCCCAGACGGCGCCTGCAGGAACCAGACCATCCATCCCCGTCTGATGAGTGCATTCAACCGTGTATTATCAAATGGTTGTCAGGGTTACTCCCGTTATCCACAGGGACCAAAAACGTCTACAATCTTTTTCTTTCTCTAAAAACCCTGATAAATGAAACGTTCGCCACGCGGTTTGACACTCCGGCGCCCCCTTCCGTATAGTCCATGCATCGTAAGCGACATCCCTCTGAACGCTTTTCCCCATCGCCGCCTGCCCGACCGATTCGGTGAAGGAGCCCCATGACATCCGATCATCTGTTTTTGCGCGCCTGCTTCCGTCAACCCGTTGAGCGTACGCCGATCTGGTTGATGCGCCAGGCGGGCCGCTATCTGCCCGAATATCGTCAAACCCGCGCCAAGGCCGGGGACTTCATGAGCTTGTGCAAGTCCACCGATCTGGCTACGGAAGTGACGCTGCAGCCGCTGGAACGCTACAAGCTGGATGCGGCGATTCTCTTCTCCGACATTCTGGTGATCCCTGAAGCCATGGGCATGGGGGTGCGTTTCGCCACCGGCGAAGGGCCGATCCTGGAGCCGCCGCTGCGGCGCGCAGCGGATATCGACGCGCTGAAGATGACCGATCCGGAGGATTCGCTGGATTACGTCATGCGCGCGGTGGCGTCGATTCGCAAAGCGCTCAATGGCCGCGTGCCGCTGATCGGTTTTGCCGGCAGCCCGTGGACCCTGGCCACCTACATGGTGAGGGGGGCTCCAGCAAGACCTTCGGTCTGGTCAAAGGGATGCTCTACGACGATCCCGAGAGCATGCACAAGCTGTTGGATATGCTGGCGGATATGGTGGCGGCCTATCTCAATGCGCAGATTCGCCACGGCGCCCAGGCGGTGCAGATCTTCGACACCTGGGGCGGAACTCTGGCGCCGCCGCTGTTCAAGGAGTTCTCCTTGCGCTCCATGCAGCGCATCGTTGAACAGATCGAGCCGCCCGACGGCGCGCCGGTCCCCATCATCCTGTTCGCCAAAGGGTGCGGGCATATGCTCGACGATATCGCCGCCTCCGGCTGCGACGTGGTGGGCATGGATTGGACCGCCGATATCGGTGCGGCGCGGGAGCGTCTGGGCAATCGGGTGGCGCTGCAGGGCAATATGGATCCGGCGATTCTCTACGCTTCGCCCGAGCGCATCCGCGCCGAGGTCAAGAGTCTGCTGGAGAAGTTCGGCCCTAACCCCGGCCACATTTTCAATCTGGGTCACGGCATGGCGCCGGATATGGATCCGGAGCGGGTGGCGGTGCTGGTGGACGCGGTGCATGAGGAGTCGCGCCGCATCCATGGGGGCGGCGCATGAGCAGCGTCGTCTCCCAAGTGGTCAAATTCGATCGCGAACTGATCGACCGCTACAACGTCTCTGGGCCGCGCTACACCTCCTACCCCACGGCGCCGCACTTCAAGGAGGGGTTTACGCCGGACGACTTCCGCGCCGGGGTGGCGCGCTCCCAGGCGGCGGACCCGGATAAGCCGCTATCGCTCTACTTCCACATCCCGTTTTGCGACACGGTGTGCTACTACTGCGCCTGCAACAAGGTGATTACGCCGGTGCGGGAAAAGGCGGTTCCCTATCTGGAGAACCTGTTCAAAGAGATCGAGCGCATGGGGCGGCTGTTCGACCGCAAGCGCAAGGTCGCGCAGCTGCATCTGGGTGGCGGCACCCCCACCTATCTGGACAATGACCAGTTGCAGGCGTTGTGGGACAAGGTCGCGGAGAACTTCACCCTGGCGCCCGACGACGAGGGCGAATACAGCATCGAGTGCGACCCGCGCGAGTTGCCCGTTGGCGCCATCGCCAAACTGCGCAAAACCGGCTTCAATCGCCTCTCGGTGGGGTTGCAGGACCTCGATCCGGTGGTGCAGAAGGCGGTCAACCGGGTGCAATCCCTGGAGCTGACCAAGCGGGTGGTGGATGAGGCGCGCGAAGCGGGCTACGTCTCCATCAATCTAGATCTGATCTACGGCTTGCCATTCCAGACCGAGGCGGGTTTCGCCAACACTGTGGAAGCCTCTATTCGCGATCTGGATCCGGACCGGCTGGCGGTGTTCAACTACGCCCACCTGCCGCAGTACTTCATGCCCCAGCGGCGCATCAACGACGCAGATCTGCCGCATCCGGACGTAAAGCTGAAGATCCTGGAGAACACCATCAATCAGCTCACCGACGCCGGGCACGTCTACATCGGCATGGACCACTTCGCCAAACCCGACGACGAACTGGCCATGGCCCAGCGCAATGGCGTGTTGCATCGCAACTTCCAGGGCTACACCACCCATGCCGAGTGCGATCTGGTCTCCATGGGGGCCACCTCCATCAGTCAGATTGGCGATATCTACGCGCAGAACCGCAAGGAGCTGCCGGAGTATTATGAGCTGATCGAGGCGGGGGATCTGGCGATCTTCAAGGGCATGCGTCTGAGCGACGACGACATGATTCGCCGCGATGTGATCATGCGTCTGATCTGCGATTTCCACTTGGATCGGGCGGCGACTTCCGAGCGGTTGGGGATCGATTTCTCCGACTACTTCGGCGCCGAGGAGGCGGACGTCAAGCGCATGGTGGGCGAGGGTTTGCTGACCGACGATGGCAACCGCATTGAGGTGACGCCGGGCGGTCGCTTGTTGATTCGCAACATCTGCATGCCGTTTGACTGGCATCTGCGCAACGCCCAGCAGACCAAGACGTTCTCGAAGACGATCTAAAGTTCCGAATATATTTGGAATAGAAAAGGCGGCTTTCACTCGAAAGCCGCCTTTTTTTACGTGGTGAAGCCGAAACTGTACAGAACGGCCAATGTTTGCGTGACATAGGCGGAGCTAGCGCTGTCTCGTTGGCCGCCGACTGGTCGGCGGCGGGGTCTGGGGGCCGCTGCCCCCAGCGGGTGTGGGCGGCGCCCACGGTGTGGCAGTTGTCTTTGGCCGTTTCCCCATAGAACAGAGGTCGAGCCAGTAAGGAGTTAGGGGGTGCTGGGAGCGTCGAACCAGCAAGGAGGCCGTCGGGGAAACGGCAGTGAGCGATATGTCGGCAAAGCCGACAGGAGCGAATGCTCTAAAAGCCTCAAGCTCAGAAAAGCCAAAAAGTGTGTGCGGCAGGAGGTCTGAGAACCCACAGTGTGCATAACGATATCATATCAGTATCGACGTATACATACTATTATGATATTTTTATGCCGCATTCTGGTTCTCTTCAGTCCATCCCACCTCCATATCTGCGAGGCATTTCCCCATGAGCAACTGGTTCACCTCCCTTGGAGATCACTTCTCTTTTGAAAACCCCTACGATACCTGGGGCGTCGCCAATGACGAAAAGACGCGCCAATGGGATCAACAGAATCAATACGAAGCCGAACAGCGCTGGTCCTGGGAGAGCGACCAGGGCAACGCCATGAACGGCCCAGAAGACTACAAAGGCGGTGTAATCTCCGAGCGCATGGAGAACGACCCCATGGCCGCGCCGGGCTATCGTCCGGCAGCTGGGGAGGTTGATCCCCATCTGGTGGAGCCTGCGGCCAACCGTCTGGCGCGCAACACGGTGGATCAGGCGGTGAGCTATTTGAGTCAGCCCCGCGTGCGTGCGCCGCGCTCCATCAACGACGTTCTCACCAAGGAGAATCGCGAAAACTACATCGACATGCGACGTGAGGATCTCATGGCCAATGAGAACCGCTATGGGTTGATGCCCCACGACCGCATGAGCGCCGGTTCTAAAGCGCGCGAAGAGTGGTTCACCAACCAGTTCCACAGCCCCACGGTGAACGCCATGGCGCAGCGGCAGTCCGACTGGGCCATGCAGGATGATCAGCAGCGCACTCTGATCAGCAATACCTTCGGCCTGCACCCCGACACCGGCGCGTTGCTGGACCCCAGCTATATTCCCCGTAACATGCACGATCAGGGGACCGCCCCGCCCATTGCCGGAACCGAGGCGTTGGGCCTCATGCGCCCGTTTCTCCAACAAATTGGGGCCGCCACCTTCACCCCAGGCATCGCCCCGTCCGAAGCCAAGGCCCAGTTGCAGAGCGGCGGTTTTCATCTGCCGGATTACAGCAACGCCTTCGGGGGCAATATCGCGCAGCCCGGCGTTATGCAGGCCACGCAGCAAATGGCGCCCGCTGTGGGCGTGAGCCCGCATCAGGCGCACAAGCCGCCGTTGCCGTTTGAGTCGGTGTTGAACACGCAGCAACCGGCTATGCAGGATATGATGTACCGTCCCGATCCCAATGATCCCACCGGGATGAATTCCCGGCAGACCATGGAGTTTTACCCAGGGCGCGACAATCCGGGCGCGATGACGCCCTTGGCGGCCAACGCGCAAACACCTTTCGCTGCAAACTCCGCCATCGATCCAGACGCCATGGCGGCGCTGCAAGCCCAGGTTGGGCCGCGCGAGTCGCTCATTGCGCCCAACGGGCCGACTTATCAGGTTGCCGATGCTTCTGGGGGGCTCTTCCCGAGTGGTGCGGGCTATGCCAATGAAGCTGCTAAACGGTTAGGCTGGGAGGACACCAGCGAAAAGGAACGCCGGGAGAAAGCGGAGTGGGAGAAAAATGATCCAGCTTATCGCGCCGCTGAAAACAGATGCCCTGGCTCGCCGCCGCGTGGAAATTCCAGTTGGAAACCCTATGCAGGGCCATCCTCTGTATTCCATTGTGGATATGAGGGATATCACGAGCAGGGGTTTACGCCGACACCAGAGAAACCGACAGCAGAGTGTTTCTATGATGAAACTGGTAAATTGGTCAATCGCAATCATCCCTACGCTGGATGTGGAGGAACCCCCAATCAGTATCCTGATCTAGACCCAAGACACACAACACAGGACAGAGGTGGTGTTGTGAAAAAGGGGCCTACTGGTATTGCGACATCAATTGAGAAACAGTGGGATGATTTGTGGAAATAAGTCAGTAATGTGAGGCATAGGGCGCTCGCTCTATGCCTCACATTATTCCAAGATAGATAACAAGGTGAGTTTATGAAAACTATTAATAAAAATACAATATTTTATGGTGCCCGCATTGTAATCTATTGCCATTTCATGTATTTTATTGTACTAGCTACATTTATCATCATTTCTAATAAGTATTCTTTGGATATACAAAATAATATATCGATTCTTATTATATTTGGCTTCTCCATTGTGCAATTTATCTATGCAGCGCCACTGCTTTATTATTGGCAAGAAAAGAAGATGACCCGCTCAGTGATAGGTGGATGGATTGGCGTTGCGCTCATGATAATACTTAATCTTGTTTGGCTTGATATGGCAAGGTCATATTAATTTCATAAGCCGGCCAGAGATCATCCAAGATTTGACAGCTATGCGGATGACTATATTAAGTGAACAATGAGATGCTAAGAGATAAAATATTTGACTTTCTGTTCTCGGACTATACAGCCAAGGAGTGGCTCATTTTTTCAATCGTCATGATTATAATGGCGTTAGTATACTTTGTTATCGATGTTAGCAATAAAATCATGTATTTGGCTGGCTCAATAGGCATTCAACACTTTATTTTAATCTGGATCCAGTTTTTTCTCGGATGGCCTATTAAAATAAGAGGGAACACCATTATGCCAGATAGACCAATATTAAGAAAATTAACCCTACTGTACTCAATGATTTTTCTATTAATGGGTTTTGTGTTTATAGGAGAGGGAATTTCAGAGGGTTGGATAGAAAAAACTGTTATCCCTTATTTGTTTGGTTGATCGTTCATAGCTGAATTTCAGATGTGCGCATTATTATTTTTTCCACGCATCCAGCATCACTTGATGATGCGCTTGCTTGATCGCTTATAAAATATCCTTTCTCCCGCAAACACTTTTTGGCTTTCCCGGTTGGCGGGTTCTAGGGCATTCGCTCCTATCGGCTGCGCCGATATATCGCTCACTGCCGTTTCCCCGACGGCATTCGTGCGGGCTCGACGCTCCGACTGACTATGCAGCCCCGTGCAGGATCGACCTCCGTTCAATGGGGAAACGGCTGAAAGATTAAAGATATTGGGGCGCTGCCCCAAACCCCGGTCGGGCTCTGCCCGACACCCGGCAGGGCGCCGCCCTGCACCCGCTTAAGGGTCACAGACCCTTAAGAATCCCGCCAAATTGCCTTTGGCAATTTGTCACCTTACTTAGCGTGGGCTCCTCCTCTTTCCCGCAAACACTTTTACTTAGTCCATTAACGCCGATATCACCCCATCCGCGTGTAGGAATCCCCCTTCGCTCAAACGCACATGCGTTTCCGATCGCTCCAACAAACCCAGCTCCCCATACCGCGCAATCTCCCCGCCCCGCTTTACAATCAGATCCTCCCCACACAGCGCCCGATACGCCGCCAACGCCACCCCTTCGCCCATGCGCAGACCCAAAATCACACACTCATCCGCCGCTTCGTCGGTGCCAATCACCACATCGCGATTCAGCAGCGGCGCCCCGGCGCGCTCCATATGCGCCATATACGCCGCCGCATCCGCCCGCACCGCCGTGCGGGTCACCCGCAGTCGCGCCCCATCCCAATGGGAGATCTTGCCATGGGCCGCCGCCCCCAATCCCAGATAGTCGCCAAAACGCCACGTATTGAGATTGTGCCGACACCCCTGCCCCGGCGCGGCGAAATTGCTGATCTCGTACGCCGGGCGCCCCTCTGTGGCCAAAAAATGGCGCGTTTCCACGAAGAATTGCGCCTGGGCGCCCTCTTCCATGGCTGACCAAGCCCCCTGCCCCACCTGCTCGTAAAAGCGCGTTCCCGGCTCAATGGTGAGCGCATAGGCCGAAAGATGCGGCGGTTGATACGCCAACGCTTGGCTTAACTCCGCAAACCAACCGTCGAGGCTCTGGCCCGGGGTGGCGTAGATCAGATCCAGCCCCCAGGAGGCGAATCCCGCCTCGGCGATGGATTGCAGCGCCGTATGCGCCATGGCGGCGTCGTGAGGACGCTCCAGAAAGCGTAAACGGGCGTCGTCCAGGGCTTGAATGCCGACGCTCAACCGGGTGATTCCCGCCTGTTTGTATGCGGCGGCGGTGTGCTCCAGCAGCGACTCCGGGTTGGCCTCCAGGGTGATCTCGGCGCCGGGCTTGAGCGGCCAGATGGCGTGGATCCCGCTGAGGAGTTCGGCGATGGCGTCGGGGGCGAAGCGCGACGGCGTGCCGCCGCCCAGAAACAGCGAATCGAGGGGGCGTGGATCATTTCCCAAACGCGCGCGCCAATAGCGCAGATCCTGCAGCAGGGCGGCGATGTAACGCTGCTGCGGGACCACCTCCTCCACCCGCGAATGGAAGTCGCAATAGGGGCATTTGCTGGCGCACCAGGGCAGGTGGATATAGAGCGCCAAAGGCGGCAGGGGAAAAGGGTCCATATCGAGGCGCCAGATGGTTTAATAGGTATTGAGAACAACGTTTGAAATTAGCTGCATGTTACGTCGCAGAGATAGATCAAGCACGGGGATAAACTCACGAGGGTCCAGGGAAATCATTTCCCTGGTGGGTCCAGGGCAAAGCCCTGGCGGGTTGAGGGCGGCGCCCTCATGGGGTTTGGGGCAAAGCCCCAATATCTTTTATTTTCCATATTTTGGAAAAATTGAAAAAAAATCGGGCCGGGGCTTACGCCCCGGCCCGGATCCTTGCAGAACATTGCATTTGAGACTTACGACTCGCCTTTGGGCGCCGCCTGATCGGCTTGGTGCGCCAACAGCAGATTCAACGTCTGTTGATCGTTGGATTGGCTGGCCAACTGCACCGGCGTGAAGCCTTTCAGACTCCGCACGTTGATGTCAGCGCCCTGTTGCAGCAGGAAGGCGGTCAACTGCGCATCGCCTTGCTGGGCGGCCAGCATCAGCGGCGAACAACCGGTGCGGCTTTGCGCATTGATCCGCGCGCCCGCTTTCATCAATGCCTCGGTCACCCGCCCGGAGCCCTCTTTCACGGCGATCATCAGCGCGGTCATGCCCTCTAAGTCCTGCGCGTCCACGCGGGGATGGGCGCCCAGAATCAGACTGGTCACATGCAGATCGCCGGTGGCGGCGGCCTGCATCAAGGCGGTGCGCCCGGTGTGGTCCACCAGATCCACATTGGCCTCGTGCAGGGTGAGCAGCGCGGTGGTGTTCACCTGACGGTTGCGCGCCGCCAGCATCAGCGGGGTGACGCCGCGATTATCCTGAATGTTGATGTCGGCGTGGGCTTCCAGCAGACGCATCACGCTGCGCATATGGCCTTTGGCGGCGGCCAGATGCAGCGCGCTGGTTCCGTTGCGGTCGCGTTGATTCACATAGGCGCCCGCTTTGATCAATTGGTCGATGATGCGGTCCTGGCCGGATTGGGCGGCCCACATCAGCGCGCTGCGGCCCTGCTGGTCCACGGCGTTGGGGTTGATGCGACTGGCCAACATCTGTTGCACCGCGTCCATTTTGCCAGCGCTGGCGGCTTGGCTCAGCGCTGCTTGGGGGTTGCTGCGGGCGGCGGTGTTCGCTTGCGCCAGGGTCGGCGCCGACAGCAGAGCGGTCACGGCCAGCAGGGTCAGGGTATATTGGGGGTTGAGGCGCTGGCGCAAGCGGCCAGTCAGGGTCTGTGCAGTGGTATGAGACATGGGTCCATCCTCGTTGTGTGCAATCATTTTGTGTGTGTGCGATGCTGCTTGCCTGCGTTTTGCGTCGCGGCGTTGCAGGGTTTGACGAGATGGCTGCAGCATCCGTTCATTAGAAAATGCTAATTTAGTGGCTTCTGCAGCTAATTGCAGAAAATCATTAACTTTTAAATAGTTGCAAAACTGTAACAGTTTGTTCCGGAGTGATTGGTGTGCGAAATTGATATTGAATCTGTTGGGAATAAGTCGCTTGTTGAGCAATATCGCGTGGCGTGTGGCGCACTGGGACTTGGCACGGAACAGGGTGGGATGATGCTGACGTTGGACCAGATTCAGACGCTGTTGCAGCAAAAAATCGGCGCGCCGTTGGCGCGCCGGGAACAGACGCTCACTTGGTGCGCGTCTGCTGCTGATGGCTTTGACGTGGTTTTGACCCAGACCACTAAAAAGCTCATTCTCAGCTATGGCGAATGGAGCGATTGGTATCTGCCGGACAACGCGCAGATGGCGGCGCAGGACTTCCTGCAGGGATTGAGCGATCAGGTCCGTGTGGTGGTGACGTCGCGGGGCGGTGTGGATTACCAGTGGCGGCTGGAGTCGTGGGTGGAGGGGGAGTGGATGTGGGGCTCGACGGTGATGGTTCCGAACCTACGCTTGTGGCGCCGCAAGCAGATGCGGATTGTGCAGAACCGGCTGTTTCAGGGACCAGCGCCGCAGGTGGAGACGGTGTTGGAAGATTGAGAAGAGGGGATCCAACAAGCGCTATAGCCGCACGCAATCAACCTTGCTCAAAACAGGAAATGTTTGCGTGACGTAGATTGAGCTTGCGCTGACTATTGGCCTCCGGCTGGCCGGAGGCGGGGTCTGGGGGCCGCGCCCCCAGCGGGGTGTGGGGCGGCGCCCCACGGTTTGGCTGTTGATCTTGGGAGCTCGAGGGCGAAGCCCTCGATATCTTTCATTTTCCCAAGATTTTAGACTATTGAAACGAGTTTAATTAAACGTCCAGGTTGGCCACGTTCAGGGCGTTGTCCTGGATGAAGGCGCGGCGCGGCTCCACCACATCGCCCATGAGGGTGGTGAACACCTCGTCGGCGGCCACGGCGTCATCCACGCGCACCTGCAACAGGGTGCGAATGGAGGGGTCCATGGTGGTCTCCCACAACTGCTCGGGGTTCATCTCACCCAGACCTTTATAGCGTTGGATGCTCAAACCCCGCCGTCCTTCGCTCAGAATGCCGCTCAGGAACAGTTCAATGCCGCCGATGGGGTTCTGCTTCTCCCCTTTCACCAAAACCGCCTCAGCGCCCAATAATTCGTGGAACTGCTCGGCGATCTTCAGCATTTCGCGATACTCCGGCGAAGTCGCCAACGGGCGGTCGATGCGGGTGATCTGCTCAATGCCGTGCTGCATGCGCGCAATGGCGATGATCTCGCTGCTGGTCTCGGGGTCGTGTTCGGTGCGCACCTCCAGCCGCTCCTCTTCATTGCCCAGAGCGCGCAGGGTTTCGGTGTATTGCGGCAGCAGCGTCGCCACGGCGTCGGCGTCGGCCAGGGTGTCGGCGCTGATGCGGTAGCTCCCCGCCGCCGCGTCGATGGCCACGCGGTCGTGATGGCGCGCCAGACGGTCCAGCAGAATGCGGTAGCGTTTGGCGCGCGCTGCCAGGGTGGTCAACTCGCCATTGGCGATGATGCGCCCGTCGGCGGTGTGGGCCTCCACGCCGTCCAGACCGCTCTCCACCAGCAGGGCGGTGAGGGCGTCGTCATCCTTCAGATAGCGCTCGCTCTTGCCTTTGGCCACGCGATAGAGCGGCGGTTGGGCGATGTAGAGATGGCCGCGCTCGACGATCTCCGGCATCTGCCGGTAGAAGAAGGTGAGCAGCAGAGTGCGAATGTGGGCGCCGTCCACGTCGGCGTCGGTCATGATGATGATGCGGTGGTAGCGCAGCTTTTCGATGTCGTATTCGTCGCGACCGATGCCCGCGCCCAATGCGGTGATCAGCGTGCCCACCTCCTGCGAGGAGAGCATCTTGTCAAAGCGCGCCTTCTCCACGTTGAGGATCTTACCCTTGAGCGGCAGCACCGCCTGGTGCTTGCGGTCGCGGGCCTGTTTGGCGGAGCCGCCGGCGGAGTCGCCCTCCACCAGGTAGAGTTCGCACAGCGCCGGGTCTTTCTCCTGGCAGTCGGCCAGTTTGCCGGGCAGCGAGGAGATCTCCAACGCGCTCTTGCGTCGGGTCAGTTCACGCGCTTTGCGCGCCGCCTCGCGGGCGGTGGCCGCCTCCACGGTTTTGGCCACCACCGCGCGGGCTTCGTTGGGATGCTCTTCGAAGAAGGTGGCCAGCTTCTCGGCCACCACGCTCTCCACCACCGGACGCACTTCGGAGCTGACCAGTTTGTCTTTGGTCTGGGAGGAGAATTTGGGGTCGGGCACTTTGACCGAAATCACGGCGGTCAGACCCTCGCGGCAGTCATCGCCGGAGACCTGGACTTTCTCCTTTTTGAGAATGCCGCTCTCGGTGGCGTAGTTGTTGACCGTGCGCGTGAGCGCGGCGCGGAAGCCCGCCAAGTGGGTGCCGCCATCGCGCTGCGGGATGTTGTTGGTAAAGCAGAAGATGTTTTCCTGATAGCTGTCGGTCCACTGCAGGGCGATCTCGGCGGTGACGCCGTTCTTTTCGTCCTGGAAGGTGATGGGCGGCTCCAGCAGCGGCGTGCGTGCGCGGTTGAGGTGCTCCACAAACGAGCGGATGCCCCCTTCATAGTGGAAATTGTGCTCTTTGTCGGTGATTTCGTCGACGATGTGGATGCGCACCCCGGAGTTCAGGAACGACAGCTCACGCAGGCGTTGCGACAGGGTGTCGAAGGAGAACTCGGTGACCCCGGAAAAGGTCTTCAGGCTGGGGGTGAAGCGCACCTCGGTGCCGCTGGATTCGGTCTCGCCGATCACCTTGAGGGGGAAGTCCGGTTCGCCATGGGTGTAGCTCTGATGCCACACCTGCCCGCCGCGGCGGATGGTTAGTTCCAGCTTCTCCGACAGCGCGTTGACCACCGACACCCCCACCCCGTGCAGACCGCCGGAGATCTTGTAGGAGTTGTCGTCAAACTTACCGCCCGCGTGTAGCACGGTCATGATCACTTCCGCCGCCGAACGCCCCTCTTCGGCGTGGATATCGGTGGGGATGCCGCGCCCGTTGTCGCGCACGGTGACCGAGTTGTCGCTGTGAATCAGCACGTCGATGGTGTCGCAGTGCCCGGCCAGCGCCTCGTCGATGGCGTTGTCCACCACCTCGAACACCATGTGGTGCAGGCCGGTGCCGTCATCGGTGTCGCCGATGTACATGCCGGGCCGTTTGCGCACCGCCTCCAGCCCTTTGAGGACCTTGATGTTGCTGGAGTCGTAGTTTTCACCGCCGGTTTTTGGCGTTTTGGGGGCATCGCTTTGCGTCATGACGTTTCGTTTCTCAACTCAATAGCGGCGTTGTTGGCGCCTTGGTCGGCTTGGGGCGAGAGCCAGTTTTTTGGGTGTTGAAAGATATCGAGGGCTGCGCCCTCGAGCTCCCAACAGCCAAGTCGTGGGGCGCCGCCCCACACCCCGCTTAAGGGTCACAGACCCTTAAGAATCCCCGAAAAATCGCCTCTGGCGATTTTTCGCCTCGTCAGCGCAAGCTCGTCGTATCTTACGCAAACACTTATTCTTAGGGGTTTATTGGCAATTTAAGATATCGAGGGCTTTGCCCTCGAGCTCCCAACAGCCAAACCGTGGGGCGCCGCCCCACACCCCGCTTAAGGGTCATAGACCCTTAAGAATCCCGCCTCCGGCCAGCCGGAGGCCAATAGTCAGCGCAAGCTCAAAGTCTCTCACGCAAACACTTTTACTTCGGCGCCTGCTCTGCAAATGCGCCGTCTTGCACGGTCCAAGTTTGCTTGGGTCGATTTTCCGGCCACGGTATCTGCTCGGCGTTGCAGGCGGCCACGAACAACTGCCCCCCCTGCTCCGCCAACCAGCCCATCAGTCGCGCCACCCCGTCGCCATCCAACTCCGCCGCCGGATCGTCCAGCAAAAACAGCGGCGTTTCCCCCAATGTGGCGGCCAATAGCGCAGCCTCGGCCAACTTCAGCGCCAGCGCCATGCGCTTCTGCTGCCCCTGGGAGCCATACCGCGCCATGGGTTGGCCATCCCAGCCGATGCGCAGATCATCCCGATGCGGCCCCACGCTGGTGGCGCCCATGCGCTGATCCCCAGCCCGCGCCTGCGCCAGCAGATCGCGGTAGACCTGCGCCAGGGTCTCCACCTCAAACCCACGCCACTGCGGCACCGCGCGATCCAACTGGCACTGCAAGGCGACCTGCGCCCGCGTCGGCGGCAGATCCAGCCGCGTCTGAATCGTCTCCAGATGCGGCGCCAACGCCTGCAACGCTTCCGCGCGCGCGCGCGTAACCTGCGCCCCCAACACCGCCAGCCGATCCTCCCAGGCGTCCAACTCCTGGGCGTGGTCACCAGGGCGTTTCAGCAGCCGATTGCGCGCGCTCAGAGCCTGTTGATGCCCTCGCGCCGCCGCCGCATGGCCCCGCTGCAAGCCGAAGGCGGTCCAGTCCAGCCACGCGCGCCGCTCCGTGGGGCCGCCCTGCACCAACCGCAAGGCGTCCGGCGCGCACACCGTGGCCGCCAACGCCTCGCCCATGGCCGAAGCCGCCGCCGCCGGTTTGCCGTTCAACCGCGCCGCCAGCCGCTTGGGCTCGCCATGAAACACGATCTGCTGCGGCAACCCCCTGCCCTGCCCGCGTCCATCCAGACGAAACCAGGGTTCGTCGCGCCGCAACATCACCCCTGGCGCGGCGCGACGGAAGGAGCGGCCCATGGCCAGCAACCCCACCGCTTCGAGCAGATTGCTCTTGCCGTGGCCGTTGGGGCCGACAATGAGGTTCAACCCCGGCCCAAACGTGAGAGTCGCCGTGGGGATGTTGCGAAAACCCCGGATGGCGAGGCGCTCCAGCAGCATCGGCGGTCGATCACACCCGCATGGGCATCAGCACGTACATGCAGTCGTCGCGTCCGGCCTCGCGCATCAGCACCGGCGACTCTTCGTTCTTGAGCATGAAGCGCACCCGATCCCCCGCCATGGCGGTGACGATCTCCTGCAGATAGCGGGCGTTGAAGCCGATGGTCATGGCGTCGCCGTTGTAGTCGGCGACCATCTCCTCTTCGGCGGCTTCCTGCTCGGGGTTGTGGGCGCTCACGGCGATCTGTTCCGGCTCCACCAGCACGCGGATGCCGCGGGATTTCTCATGCGACAGCACCATCATGCGGCGCACCACCCCCAGCAACGCCTCTTTATCCACATCCATGGGGAACGGATTCTCCGCCGGAATCACCTTCTGGTAGCTGGGGAAGCGACCGCTCACCAGTTTGGCCGACAACGTCAGCCCCGGCTTGATGAACTGGATGAAGTGCTCGCCCAGGGCCAGCTCCACCGGCAGATCGTCTTCGTCCAGCAGCTTCTTGGCCTCCTGCACCGCCTTGCGGGGGAGGATCAGCTCCAGCGACTCGTCGATGGTCTCTTCGATGTCGCGGGTGGCCACCGCCAGACGGTGGGTGTCGGTGGCGGCCAGGCTCAGACGCCCGCCCTGCCCGCTCTCATGGGGTTGCAGATGCACCAGGATGCCGTTGAGGATGAAACGGGTCTCATCCTGGGACATGGCGAAGTGGGTGCGCGCGATCATATCCGCCAGTTGCGGCCCCGGCAGGGTGATGCGCCGCGCCGCATCGGCTTCGGGGATGGCGGGGAACTCGTCGGCGGGCAGCGACACCAGAGTGAAGCGGGCGCGGCCGCAGGCGATGGAGAGACGTCCCCCCTCCTCGGTGCGCGCGCGCAGGGTCTCGTCGGGCAGCTCGCGCACGATCTCGAACAGTTTGCGCGCGGAGACCGCCACCGCGCCGGGGGTCGTCACCTCCTCGACTGGGGTGATGGCGCGCAGGGAGACCTCCTCGTCGGTGGCCGACAGGGTCAACCCCTCTTCGGTCGCCTCCAGCAGGGCGTGGCCCAGAATGGGGCGCGTGGTGCGGCGCTCGGCCACCGATTGCAGACGGCTCAAAGCTCTGAGAAAGGGTTCCCGCTCAATGCGAAATTCCATGCTGTACACTCCCCCCGCCAAAATATTTAACGGCGCAACATATCGCTCAATGTCGCCAACGTCTCCGCCAATTCGGCGTCGTCGTTGCGTTTTTTATCAATCTTATCCACAGCGTAGAGCACCGTGGTGTGATCCCGCCCGCCGAAGCGGTGGCCAATCTCCGGGTAGGAGTGGCGGGTCAACTGCTTGCACAGGTACATGGCCACCTGTCTGGGATGGCTGTAGAGCCGCGACTTCTTGGTTCCGCGCAGATCCGCCTGCGTGATTTTGAAGTAGTTGGCCACCGTCTCCTGGATGCGCTCGATGGTGGCCGGTTTATCGCGCCCTTTGACGATATCCTTGAGCGACTCGCGCACCAGGGCCATGGTGATGGGCTTGCCGGTGAGCGAGGCGTAGGCGGAGACGCGAATCAACGCCCCCTCCAACTCGCGCACATTGGTCTGAATCGCCTCGGCCAGGAAGAAGGCCACCTCATCGGCCAGCTCCAGCCCCTCCCCCGACGCCTTGTTCTTGAGGATGGCGATGCGCGTCTCCAGCTCCGGCGGCTGCATATCCGCCACCAGACCCATGCCGAAGCGCGACCGCAGCCGCTCCTCCAGATGCTCGATCTCATGGGGGAAGCTGTCGGCGGTGAGGACGATCTGCTTCTTGGCCTCATACAGCGCGTTGAAGGTGTGGAAAAACTCCTCCTGCGTCGCTTTCTTGCCCGCAATGAACTGGATGTCATCCACCATCAGCACGTCCACTTTGCGGAAGGTGTCCTTGAAGTTGAACACCTGCTTCTGCCGCAGCGAGTTGATCAACTGCGTCATGAAGTTTTCCGACGAGGTATACAGCACCCGCAGATCGGGCCGCTCGGCCAGGATCTGATTGCCGATGGCCTGCATCACATGGGTCTTGCCCAAGCCCACCCGCCATGGATGAACAGCGGGTTGTAGGCGGCGGCGGGGGCTTCGGCCACCCGCGCGGCGGCGGCATGGACAAACTGGTTGCAGCCCCCACTACGAATGAGTCGAACGTATAACGTGGATCGAGCCCGGCGCGTTTGTGCGGGTCGCCCTCCTCCTCCAGCGCCACGGCGCGCGGGCCGCTGGCGGGCGCTTCCGGACGCGGCGCAGGCTGCGCGGCGGGATCCACCAAAAACTCAATGGCCACCGCCTCGCCCATCTCGGTCAGGATCTCTTCCAGCAGACCGCCAAAGCGGTTCTTCACCCGGTCCACCGCAAACGGGTTGGCGGCATACAGCAATAAGCGAGCGTTTTCGGCGTCGTGTTCGGCGCGCAACGGTTTAATGAACGTCTCAAAGGCCTGGTCCGAGACCTGGCCGCGCACCGCCTCCATGGCTTGTGTCCAAAGATCGCTCATAAACGCCGGTCATCCCCAGGCCGATTCTTTCTTGAGTTCGAACATTTCTGTATACCGTACTTACCCGCTCCTCTCAATGGATCGTGGCGTGAAAAACAGAGCAATGCGTAAAAAAATGCTTGACGCAACAGCGCCAGTGAGTATGATATTGCGTTTCCTTAGAACCCGGCTGGATGCGGCGCTTTTGGCGACGCTGCGCTGATGGTTATCGGCGCAGGGCTTTACGTCTATTCGAAGTCCGGGGATTGTCTGCAATTCGAACCATTTAGGAAAGGGGCGAGCCGTGAAACGGACTTTCCAGCCCAGCACCATTCGTCGTAGTCGCACCCATGGCTTCCGCGCCCGCATGGCCACCAAAAACGGTCGCAAAGTGTTGGCCCGTCGCCGCGCCCGTGGCCGTAAGAAGCTGATTCCGTAAGCGCTTGAACGATCTTAGCGGGGAGCGCGCGCCCTCGGGGCGCGCTTCTGGCGATCTCGCTGCGCCCGCGCGCAAACCCGCCGGATTTCCCAAGTCCGCGCGACTGCTCAAGTCGCGCGACTTCCAGCGCGTGATGGCGCGGCGTCAGCGGCGTCACTCCCCCTGCTTCGTCCTCTATTACGTATTTGCCCAACCCAACGAGTCCGCCCCAGGCGCCCGCATCGGCCTGACGGTGAGCCGCAAGGTGGGTAAAGCGCACGATCGCAATCGCATCAAGCGACTTGCGCGCGAATGGTTCCGCCTGCGCCGCGCACAGTTGACGCAACCGATGGATCTGGTTTTAATCGCCAAGCCCCCCGCGCGGCTCAGCGATAACGATCAACTGCGCGCGGAGTTGAACAGACTCATCAAGCCGTTTGCGCAGGGCGCCACGCCAGCGCCGCGCGGCTGAGAGGGAAGAGGCGCTATGCGTAGAGTGTTGATGGGCTTGGTGCGTGGTCATCAACTCTTCATTTCGCCGCTGCTGCCCCCTCGTTGCCGGTTCTATCCCAGCTGCTCACAGTACGCTTATGAAGCGCTCAGCCGTCATGGCGCGCTGAGAGGCTCCTGGCTGGCTGTGCGACGGGTGGCGCGCTGTCATCCGTTTCATCCGGGCGGCATAGATCCTGTTCCCTGACTCTCATTTATTCGTCACTGCGTTTACCGAAGGATATGAATATGGATCGGCGCACGCTTCTGGCCATCGTCCTGTCTGTCTTGCTGCTGGTTGGATTCCAGTTCTATATGGCGTGGAAATATCCGCCCAAAAAGACAGCTGCAACGCCTCCTCAGTCTCAGGTCACGACTGCAGCCGACGTCGCCAGCGCGCAGCCTGCCGCCACCCCTGTTGCGCCTGTTGCGTCCAACGTTGCGCCGGTGCCCACCGAGGGCATGAGCGGCGACGCACAGACCCCGCCGCCGATTCCCGGCGAGGCGATGCCGCAGGACGCCAGTCGGCAAGCAGGAGACCTTTATCACCGATGTCGCCCAGGGCGGCGTGCGTCTGCGACGGCGCGCGGCTGGTGAGTCTGGGACTTCAAGAAATTCCTCACCGAACTGGGGGACAAGGGCAAGCCCATCGACTTCCTCTCGCCCAAAAGCGATCGTCTGTTCTTTGAAGAGAGCGGTTTCATTCCCAGTCAGGCCACCCCGTTCACCGCCCCTGGCGCTGACTCCGAGTGGCGTCTCGCCGATCGTAAGGAGAGCGCGCAAAACATCGTGCTGACCCTGCAGTGGCGCAATGGCCAGAATGTTACTTTTGAAAAGCAGATCACCATACCCAAGCAGGGCTATCGCATTACGGTTGAGGATCGGGTTTTCAACAAGGGTGATAAGCCCCTCTCCTTCTACCATTTTGCTCAGTTCAAGCGGGTTCCGCATACCCTGCAAACCGAGGGCGGCCCGGTCTCCATGGATTTCGAAGGCCCTATGGCTTACCTGGATAACGAACGCCAACAGCATGAGTATGATGATCTACGCGAAGGTCAGGATGCGCGCCATGCCGCCAAGGTTGGCTGGGGCGGTTTCTCCGATAAGTATTTCCTCGCCGCTATTCTCCCCGGCGCCATGCCGGAGGGTCAGACTCAACGCTTCTATTTCGACTACGACGCCCCTACCTTCCGCACTGGCGTGGTCTCTCCAGCCAGTCAAGTCGCGGCGGGCGGCGCGTTTGTGAAGAAATATGACCTCTATATCGGCCCCAAGGAGATTCGCACCCTGGAAGCCGAAGGTGACAATCTCGAGCGCGCCATCGACTATGGTTGGTTCCACTTCCTGGCTGTGCCGCTGGTGGATACCCTGCTGTTTTTCAATGATTATCTCAGCAACTACGGTCTTGCCATCATCCTCCTGACGGTGTTGATTAAGCTGGCTTTCTTTCCCTTGGCGAACAAGAGCTACCGCTCCATGAACGCCATGAAGAAGCTGCAGCCAAAGATCGAAGACCTGAAAAAGCTCTACGGCAGCGATAAACAACGCCTGAATCAGGAGATGATGAAGCTGTACCAGGAGCACAAGGTGAACCCCTTGGGCGGCTGTCTGCCCATCCTGGTGCAGATCCCGGTCTTCTTTGCCCTGTATAAGACCCTGTTCCTCTCCATTGAGATGCGCCATGCGCCGTTTGCGCTGTGGATCCACGATCTTTCGGCCATGGATCCCTATTATGTGCTGCCGCTGCTCATGGGCGCCTCGATGTTCCTGCAGAGTCGTCTGAATCCGGCTCCCGCTGATCCCATTCAGGCGAAGATCATGATGTTCCTGCCGGTGATCTTCACTGTCATGTTCTTGAGTTTCCCCAGTGGATTGGTGCTCTATTGGTTCGTCAATAACGTGCTGTCCATTGCCCAGCAGTGGTACATTATGAAGAAGTACGCCTAACGATCCCCACACCGACAATGAGGCCGTATGTTCAGGCTTCGTGATGCCTCCCATGACGCCATCTGCGCGCTGGCGACCCCGCCCGGGGTCTCCGGCGTAGCGGTGGTGCGCATCAGCGGCGCCAATCCGTTATCCGCATTGGCGCCGCTTCTGTATCGTACCCTTTTCGAGCCCTACCCTCTGCATAAGCTCGAGCCGCGTAGACTTGAGCTGGCGCTGTTCTGTGACCCGGACGGCGCGCCAATCGACCGCTTGCTCGTTGCGCACTTTCCCGCGCCAAACAGCTATACCGGTGAAGATGTCATCGAGTTGCAGTGCCATGGCTCCCCTGTGATCGTCTCGCAGATCATCAAAACGTTGGGTCGTATTGGCATACGTTCGGCGGAACCTGGTGAATTCACGCGGCGCGCTGTGATTAACGGCAAAATGGACCTGGCTCAGGCTGAAGGGGTCAATCAACTCATCCATGCGCGCTCAGAAAGGGCCTCATTTGCGTTTTTCAAGCAGATGGAGGGGGGACTCTCCCAGCTGTATGAAAACATTCGCCAGAGCCTCATTACAGCCATTGCCGTGCTGGAAACCTATATCGACTTTGAAGAGGATGCAGACGAGGAATCGCCGCTGTTAGAGCGTGCAATCAATGAGCTTGAAACCGCCCAAACGAGAGTGGAGGAACTTTTGAGCTCACGGCGAATGGGCCAGTTGCTCCGCGAGGGGCTGCGGGTGATGTTGGTCGGTCGTCCGAACGTCGGTAAGTCGTCTTTGTTTAACGCCATCGCACAGCAAGATAAGGCGATCGTCACTGATATTGCCGGCACGACCCGAGACTGCTTGGAAAATATCATTGAGTTTCAGGGGATCCAGGTCGATTTTATCGACTCTGCTGGCATTCGTGAGAGCAGTGATCCCATTGAGAGAATTGGCATCGAAAAGGCGCGACGCGCTCTGGACAGTGTTGACGCCATACTCTTTGTTGCCGATGCAAGCACCGGCTGGACCGATGAAGATGACGCTGTGTTGCGCTCACTTCCCGCACGCAATATTCATTTAATTTGGAACAAAGCTGATCTTCAGCAGGCTAACCCAATTCAAATCAGAGAATTTGTCACAGTCAGTCAGACCTCGTGTCTAACAGGAGAGGGCATCGATGCGATGTTGGAGAGAACATTAACGCCCTGCATTGCAAACTCTTCTGATGACGTGTCATTGGCAGTAACGACAGTGCGTCAGGAAAATCTTCTGAATCGTATTCAGACCCATCTTGGGCATGCTGTCACTCAGCTCAAAGAGACCCAATTGCCTGAATTGGCAGGTGAGGAGCTCAGAGAGGCGCTTATTGCTTCACAGGAGCTTCTTGGACAGACAGATAGCGAAGAGATTTACGATAATATATTCAATAGCTTCTGTCTTGGCAAGTAGCAAATCGATACTACGTTTCACGTGAAACACACATCATTTCTAGGCTCCATGTTTCACGTGAAACACGAAAATCAGCTAAAATCGTGTTTCACGTGAAACATGGGGAAGAAAATGTACGAAGTGCTAGTAATTGGCGGCGGCCACGCAGGCGTTGAAGCTGCCCATGCAGCTGCCAAAATAGGCGCCAAAACCCTCCTTTTAACACAGTCAATCGACACTCTCGGGCAGCTCTCCTGCAACCCTGCTATAGGTGGTATTGGCAAGGGGCATTTGGTGCATGAAATAGATGCGCTGGGTGGGCTAATGGGGATCATGGCGGACGAATGCGCGATTAACTACCGTGTGCTGAACAGAAGAAAAGGGCCTGCTGTACAAGGCACAAGAGCGCAAATTGATAAACTGCTCTATCGACAAACAACACAAAAATATTTAGCTGTAACGAAGAACTTGACTATTAAACAAGGTGAAGCCGTAGAGGTATTGATAAAGAAAGATGTCTACTATGTGAAAGATCAGTTTGGAGAAGAGATAATCACCAAGACTGTGGTGATAACCAGCGGAACATTCCTCGACGGTAAAATACATGTCGGCCAACAAACATATGCAGGTGGTCGACTGGCAGAGCGAGGGGCTAACCAGCTGTCGAGCTGGCTCAACGAGCTTGGACATAAGCCAACCAGACTGAAAACAGGAACTCCTCCACGGGTTTCATGGCGATCGATAGATCGGTCAAAAATTGTGGAACAAGAACATGATGGTAATGATCCATGGTTCTCATTTCTTAAAATTAAGAACAACAATGAGAAAAAATCGTGCTGGATAACATATACGAGTGATGAGACAAAGCAGATAATCGAAGAGAATATCTACAAGTCAGCACTATATTCAGGTCAGATATCAGGAGTGGGGCCTCGTTACTGTCCATCTATTGAAGACAAAGTTGTGAAGTTTCCGCACAACAACCGGCACCAGATATTCATAGAGCCTGAGAGTTCTTACAATGAAGAGGTCTATCTTAACGGAATATCCACATCACTACCGATTGAAGTACAATATAAAATATTGAAGAGTATACCAGGCTTAGAGGATGCAGTAATGATGCGGCCTGCATACGCAATTGAATATACAGCATATGATTCAAACGACTTGCAACGCTCGCTCATGTCAAATTTTAAGGATGGATTGTTTTTTGCGGGACAAATCAATGGAACGACTGGATACGAAGAAGCTGCAGCACAAGGCATTATAGCTGGTATAAACGCGGCAAAATTTGCAATAGGTGAATCAATGCTAATACTGCAAAGGGAAAACTCATACATTGGAGTTATGATAGACGATTTAATAAGCCATAAAATTGTTGAACCCTACAGAATGTTTACATCTCGTGCTGAGTATAGAATTTTGTTGCGAGAGAAAAATGCAGATAAAAGATTAACTGAAATAGGAAGAGAGATTGGCATAGTAGATAATAATCGATGGGCGCAATATAATATATCTAGACAGAAACAAAATATGCTAAGAGAGGTATTAAAACAGAGTAAAGTGTCTGAAGGTAAACCGAGTGTTGGATTCGATAAGATCGGTGAGTTGGGTATCAGTGGCTCATTAATCCAGGAACTGGAAGCCGCAGCGAATAGTAGTCTCTATGAGAACTTTGAAAGGAAGATGTATAAGGAGATAGAAGAGTTGAAAAAAGCGCTGCACGTCCGAGTTCCACAAGAAATTATATGGGATGAAATACCAGGGCTTTCAAATGAGATGAAGGAAAAAATTAAGCAGGTGAGTGTATCGACTATTGGCGACATCGCCAACATAAACGGAATTTCAAACGGCGCCTTAAATGCAGTAGTGAACTACATCAGAGTAAAATCTAATGGCTAGCGAAACCCAACAAAAGCTTGATACGTATATCAGTCTTCTGCAGGAGTGGAATAAGTCCTTTAACCTAATTGGACGATCAACGGAAAATGAGATAAGAACAAGGCACATTGAGGAGAGCATATTCGTTGCTGAACATTTAGGGGAGGCTGAAGAGATAGTTGATTTTGGCAGTGGTGCGGGTATTCCTGGGATAGTAATTGCAATAATAAGATCACAAAACTCGCAAGTAACACTAATAGAAAAAGATAAAAATAAATGCACTTTTCTGAACTATTGCAAAAAAAAGCTTGATCTTGAAAATGTAATCATAGAGGAAAAAAATCTAAAAAATGACAGTGAGGAGAGATTTGATGTCGTTGTAAGCCGGGCAACTGCATCTATAGAAGACCTTGTGGAGATAGGCGGTATACTATTAAAGCCCAGTGGAAAACTTATTCTGTTGGTAAGTGAACAACAGGTAAACGATTATATCAAGGGTAGTGAAAGAGAGATTAATCAAGCACAAATCAAGCAAAAGAAGATTGCTGGAAGAGTATGCACCGTGCTGATGCTGGAAGGTGACCGATGAGCGAGATTATTGGATTTGTCAATCAAAAGGGTGGAGTTGGAAAAACGACGTCCTGTGTGAACCTGGCTGTAGCGTTGTCAGCAATTGGAAAAAAAATTCTAGTGGTGGATGCGGATCCACAAGGCAACGCCACAACATTCTTTGGAATAGATAAGGAAGCAGTAAAATTCAATTTGATGGACATAATGACAGACGAAGTAGAAATAGAAGATGCAATAGTGGAGGTAACTGAGAAACTTGATATCCTATGTGGCACACAGGAGTTGAATGGCACTGATATCGCATTGCAGAGTACGCGGACTAAGTTTACTCAAATAGGAGATCGGATAGCAGACATTGAAGAAAAATATGACTACATCTTAATTGATTCGCCCCCTTCAATCGGAACATTAACCATCAACGTTATGGCGGCAGCAGATAAGATCTTTATTGCAATGCAGCCCGAATTCTTGTCGCTGGAGGGAATATCACAATTGATCAAATCCATTAAGACAATTCAAGAGAAGATTAATCCAGAATTGTCGATCGGGAAGATTATTATTAATCGACTGCAACGAACAGAAAAGAGCCATAAATTAGTATTAGAGGAGATCAAATCTCACTTTCAACAAGAGTTTGAAGAGGAGATCGTAACCGAGGACATGAATATTGCTCTAAGCCCGAGCTTTGGTCGTTCTAGTGTGAATTTTAACCCATATTCAAGCTCATCTCTTGCGTATATGAAAATTGCCTGTAAAATGACGTCCTCTATCTGACCCAGACGCCATGGAGGATAAAATGGGTGATGAGCAAAAACTTGGTCGTGGTCTGGAATCACTCCTGAATAGTGATTCTGCGGAAGAAAAACAGAGGATTCGCTATATTCGGGTGGATTCCATTGCTCCGAACCCCTGGCAGCCGCGTAAACAGTTTGACTCAGAGTCACTCGCTGAGCTGGTCAGTTCAATTAAAGAGCAGGGCGTTTTGCAGCCGATCATTGTGCGCAAGGCCAATAGCTCGAAAAAATCTGATACACAATATGAGCTGATAGCTGGTGAACGACGTTGGCGAGCCTCATCAGAAGCTGGATTGGAAGAGATTCCAGCCATAGTCAAAGAGTGGGACGATAGCCGTACTTTGGAAGTCGCCTTGCTAGAGAATATTCAACGCCAAGACCTTAGTGCGTTAGAGACTGCACGGGGCTATGAAAGACTTATCCAGGAATTCAACTACAGCCATGCTGAAATAGCAGAACGCATTGGCTTGAGTCGTACCGCTGTGAGTAATCTACTTCGACTGCTCAAATTGCCATCAGCCGCAATTGAGTTATTGGAGGAGGGGATGATCAGCGCAGGCCACGCACGAGCGCTGCTCGGTTATGGCGAAGATTCGAGACGGATCATTGAAGTCGCAAACCAGATAGTCCAGGATGAGCTCTCTGTACGCGATGTTGAGCAGATTGTGAGAGAAGACCTGGAGAAAAACGCAGAAGAGAGTAGCGACAAAAAGGCTAAGACTAAGAAGAAGCCCAAGGAGTCTGGCCTCGATCCCTCCATTGCTTCTATTGTGGAAGAGATGACCAGCTATCTGGACAAAAGCGTCAAGCTGACTAAAAAACGAAATCAAATGGTGCTGGAAATATCGCTTAAGGACGAAGCTGAACTGCAGGAATTTCGAGAGAAACTAATCAAATAACCCTGCAAAGCTTTCTTGGAAATTAAAAAAGGTCTGCATACTAATGCAGACCTTTTTTTATAGAGCCGCTCAGAGTCACTCCTGAGTTGAAAGGAGTGGCTCGCTATCACTGGAATCCCGTTGCGCTTGGTCTGGAGCAACAGCCAAGAATGAGAGAAATTGCTGTGAAACACGTTCCCATGAGTATTGCAAAGCGTATTCACGACAAGCTTCAGGGTCGCCACTGATCAAGGCCTGTTGAATCGCAAGCTTTAAATCAGCATTCAAAGCGCCTAATGGACCTGCCATAGGCCCTTTCTGCTGCAACACATCCAGCGGACCAGTAACTGGATACGCCGCAACAGGCACACCGCAAGAGAGCGCTTCAAGAACCACTAATCCAAACGTATCTGTGAGGCTGGGGAAGACAAACACATCAGCGCTGCTAAATAGTCGCGCCAGTGTCTCATCTGTGTTGGTGTCAAAGAAGTGCGCCTGCGGATATTTTGCTTCGAGTTCATCTCTCTGGGGTCCACGGCCGACGATTACCTTTGAACCGCCATCCAATTCCAGATCCAGGAATGCAGTCAGATTTTTCTCAATAGCGATACGGCCCACATACATATGAACTGGACGAGGAAGGTCGAGGTACTCCTTGGGATAGGGCCGGAACACGTCGGAATTGACGCCATGCGCCCAAGGTTTGACGTTATCAAATCCTTTGGCTGAGAGCTCGCGAAAGACCGAAGGCGAAGGCGCCATGACGACATGCGAGTGTTTATGGAAAAAGCGGATCCCGGCATAGAGCCAATCCAACGGCAGCTTTGTGCGTGCATGGACATACTCAGGAAATTTCGTATGGTATGCGGTCGTGAAGGGTACTGAATTCTTCACGCACCATTTGCGCGCGGCCCACCCCAAAGGTCCCTCTGTAGCAATATGATAAGCGTCGGCTTGGGCATCTGACATCAGGCGTGACAATTTTCTGTAAGGGAATAACGAGAGAGGAATTTCAGGGTAGGTGGGGCATGGCGTCGTCTTGAAGTCTAGTGGCGTGATCATGATCACATCATGCTTCTGCTTGTGCAGTGACTCAATCAAACTTTCCAGAACACGAATTACGCCATTGCGTTGCGGACGCCAAGCGTCAGAGACGATAACTATACGCACGTTGCTCTCCGAAGATCGGGGGAGGCTCCTCATCGGCCAAATCATCGTAAGCAAATGATGTCCTGATGATAAGAGGAGCGTGATTGCACGATCTGTAGCGGATACGCAATCAATAGGCAAAGACCGCTTTGCAGCTTTACCTACAATTCACATTTTGTGTGCAAGTTGGTCACTGGAATGGACGTTGTATGATATTGAACGGCTAGAAGGATACGATCAGAGCAAAACAGCTATAGCGGTTTTGGTAAGGAAGGGGCTTGAGCCGAGTGCTTTAAGAGCATGTCTAAACGCGATAATGCAGTATGGAGTTCGACTAATAAATGCCGATCCGAGTCACCAGTGTTAGGACGAAGCGTGGGGAATTTGTCCAGACAGGAGATGGAAGTTTCGCTGTGTTGAGTCAAACGGTTCATAAATCGCGTCCTGCTAAGAGGTAAGATGGAAATCTTACCTTTGCAAGCCGCATGCAAAGCTTGCATAGCAGAAGAATCGATGGTGTTATGCAACGCGCCCACGCTTACTGGCGACGCCACAGCGGGATGCATGTTCCGCGGCATCGCGGATATGCTGAAGATGCTGCTGTTGTTGACGCGCCGCTTCTTTGAGTTCAGACAGGGCGATGCGCGCATTCTGAATCTCCGATGCGGGCAAGGTGCAAGACTCCTCGGCCCGGCGCAGAACACGTTCGACAGTATCGTCGGCAATCAATTCGGAAACGGATTTGAAAGTCGAAACATTGTGCATGCGCTTATCCTCAAAGCCCGATTGGCGATAACAGCTGCTAAAAACATCGGGTGCGAGAATGTCAAGGTTTAGCGATTGATTTAAAAAGGGGAAAAATAGTGCGGAAAAACGCACAAAAAAAGCGCCGACGATTCGGCGCTTTTTTTGTGTGAAGGGATGGCGGCTAACGCGCGCCTAATTCTTGAGACCTCTTCCAGGCGGCCTGAACTGCTTGCATTAAAGCGCCACGAACGCCGCTCTGTTCCAGAGTCATCACGCCAGCGATTGTTGTGCCGCCTGGCGAAGTGACTTGAGACTTTAGTACGGCAGGGTGTTCGCCGGTCTGTGACATTAACTGAGAAGAGCCAAGCAGTGTTTGGATCGCCAATTGATCGGCAAGTGGACGCGGCAAACCGCATGAGACCCCAGCGTCTGACAACGCCTCTGCAATGAGGAAGACATAAGCAGGTCCTGAGCCAGAGAGACCGGTGACCGCATCAAGGAGAGATTCATCTCGCACCGTAGCGGTTTGACCAACGGCATCGAGTATGCGCGTGGCCAAAGCCAGTTGAGCATCGGTTGTATGTGGCGCTGGGCAGAGAACAGACATGCCAGCTGCGACCAAGGCAGGAGTGTTGGGCATCACGCGAACCACAGGTTGCGATGCGCTAAGAAGACTCATCATGGCGTCAATGGTCACGCCAGCGGCTATGGAGATCACCACGGCATTGGGGAGAAGCGTGTCAGCAATTTGACTTAACACAGTTTCCACAATAGCAGGTTTCACTGCCAGGATAACCACACCGGCATCACACACCGCTGTGCTGGCGTCAGGGAAAGGCAAAACGCCAAACTGGTTGGTGAGCTCCTGACGTTTCTGCTTTAGCGGTTCTGCAACCAAGATACGATCAGGCTGCGCGCCTGAAGTGATCAAACCTTGGATAATGGCGGTGGCCATATTGCCGCCGCCGATAAAGGCGATACGCGGAAGCTCATTCATACTCATGAAGCCCGTCCAGAGTGAGTGTGTAAGAGGGGTTATTCAGCGCCATTGAGGCTACGAAGATACGGCTCCACGATATCTGTGGGCATGGTTTTACCGGTCCAAATTTCATACGCCTTGGCGCCTTGGTGAACCAACATACCCAATCCATCCTGACAGGGGATATTGAGCGCGCTGGCTTGTTGGAGCAAGGGGGTGGGTTCAGTACGATAGACGATATCGCTAACGAAAGCGCCGCTGGGCAGTCGGGATAAGTCCAATCCGTCAAAGGCGTCGCCATGGAGGCCAACACTGGAGCAATTGATCAAAAGATCACACTGCTCCAGGGGGAGATCGGCCATGCGCAGATAGAGCGCGTCGGTATTGGCGTTAGGAAAATGGACCGCCAAGCCATCGAGCAGGGCTTGCGCGCGGGCTTTGGTCCGATTCGCCACCACGATCCGTGATACGCCGGCTTCCAACAGAGTCAGGAGAATCGCGCGGGCGGCGCCGCCTGCGCCTAGCATCAGCACAGTAGCGCCTTTGGGGTCACGGCCCCACGCTTGTGTTAATGCAGTGAGATAGCCATAACCATCGGTGTTGTAGCCGATGAGTTCGCGATTATTATCGATCAGAACCGTATTGACGGCCCCAATGCGACCAGCGGAAGGATCCAGGCGATGCACCATGGAGACCAGAGACTCCTTGTGCGGAATGGTGGCGTTGAAGCCCACCATGCGCATGGCGCGAAAGCCTTGTATCGCATAGCTCAGGTCTTTAGGCGTAATGTGGAACGGAAGATAACGCATGTTCAAGCCATGATGCGCCAACGCCAGGTTGTGCATGGCTGGAGAGAGGGTGTGAGAGATGGGGTCGCCAATCACGCCTAGCAGCTGTGTTTCTCCGTCGATGGGCAGAGAGAAGGGGTCGGACATAGTAGGCTCCGGCTGAAACCAGTGTAGTAGATGTACGACTGAAAAATCCAAAAAAGAAGAACTGAAATATTAGAGTGTTAAACGGAATAGGTCCAGCCGTCGAGGAGCGCAGAAAAAGCACACGCACACTTGCGCGCACAGCGGCGAAACAATCTAGCGATTCAGGGGTGAGCAGAATGGAACAAGGTGAAATTGCTCATTGCCAAACCGCTAGTGAGATTGGAACAGCGACGCCACAGGACTCAGTGGCAACGCAAAGGTCTCGGCAACCCCGGGGCAAAAGAGCGCGTTGTCGGCGATGTTGAGCCCTTTGGCCAAACCTGCATCGGCGGCGATGGCGGCGCGCCAACCCATATCCGCCATGCGTAGGGCATAGGGGAGGGTGGCGTTGGTCAACGCCGCGGTGGAGGTGACGGGCACGGCGCCGGGCATGTTGGTTACACAGTAGTGGACCACCCCCTCTTCTTCATAGATTGGCGCATCATGGGTGGTGGGGCGCGAGGTTTCAAAACAGCCGCCCTGGTCGATGGCGGGGTCAACCGCTACCGCGCCCAGCTGCATCTGGCGCAGGAATTCACGATCCACCAGATGCGGCGCCTTGGCCCCACGCACCAGCACCGCGCCCACCACCACATCAGCGCTTTTGACTGCGCTGCGTATGTTCTCCGGATAGGAGGCCAGGGTGGTGACATTGGCCGGCATCACGTCGGCCAGATAGCGCAGACGCGGCAGGCTGATATCGATGATGGTGACGCGCGCTCCCAGACCAGCCGCCATGCGCGCGGCCTCGGTTCCCACTACGCCGCCGCCCAGCACCACAACCGATGCAGGGGTGACGCCGGGCACGCCGCCCAACAGCACGCCGCGTCCGCCCTGAGGGCGCTCCAGATATTTGGCGGCTTCTTGAATGGCCATACGTCCGGCCACTTCACTCATAGGGGTCAGTAGCGGCAGACGACCCGCAGCGTCCTCAACGGTTTCATAGGCGATGGCGGCGCAACCCGAATCCAGCACGGCGCGGGTCAGATCTTCATCGGCGGCGAAATGGAAGTAGGTGAACAGCGCAAGACCAGATCGAAGAAAAGGGAATTCAGAGGGTTGCGGTTCTTTGACTTTGAGCAGTAACTCCGCTTCGCCCCACACGGAAGCGGCGTCGGTGATCTGTGCGCCAGCTTGAACATAAGATTCATCATCATAGCCTGCGCCTATTCCTGCGCCGCGCGCCACCAACACACGATGACCATGGGCGCAAAGAACCTCCACCCCTGCAGGAACCAACGCCACGCGTGATTCCGCTGTGCGAATCTCTTTGACCACACCGACGATCATGACGCTTCTCCTTGAGAAATTCACAGGTTAAACGCTATTGGCCGTCGTGTGCCTACGCTTCTGATGCGTTGGTTGCACGGCGCTCGGCTTCCAGTTGCTCGATCAGTTCATCTATGGCGTCCCAGCCCCGATGCAACTGCTCCGGGGTCACACAGTAGGGCGGCAACAGGTAGAGCGTGTTGCCCAGGGGACGTATTAATAGATCCTTTTCACGGAAGAATCGTTTCATTCGATCGCCGATTTCCGCTTGATAACCCGCATCTTCAGCGACGATGTCCAGCGCCGCCATGGAGCCGACCACACGCGGACGCTGGGCAATGGGGTGTGGGCGTTTGCCAGTAGCGTAACGACGCATGCGCGATTGATGCAGAGAGGAGATATCCGACACTTTGCTCAGGGTGTTCTCCTGCTCGAAGAGTTGCAAAGAGGCGACGGCGGCGGCGCAACCGATGGGGTTGGCGGTGAAGGAGTGGCCATGGGCCAGAGCCTGGTTGAAGGAGTCGCCCAGGAACGCTTCATACAGAGACTGCTGGCAAACCGTGGCGGAGAGGGGCAGAAAGCCCCCTGTCAGCCCTTTTGACAGGCAGATGATGTCTGGGGTTACGCCACACTGTTGAAACGCAAACAGCGACCCTGTGCGGCCAAATCCGGTCATCACCTCATCGAAAATCAGCAGGATGCCCGCCTCTTTAAGGCGCTTGGCCAAGCGTTGCAGAAATTCAGGCCGACACACCCGCATGCCGCCGGCGCCCTGAATCAGCGGTTCGATAACGCAGGCGGCGAACGGCGTCTGGGCGTTGTGCAGCAGAATCTCCTCCAGTTGCAGCAGGCTGAGCGCCTCCTTCTCCTCTACAAACGGATCGCCCATCCAGGTGTGTGGATAGGGGATGAAGGCCACGTCCAGGCCATTGCGCAGGTAGGGCTCGAAGTAGCCCGAAGAGCCGCCCACCGACATCGCGCCCCAGGTGTCGCCGTGGTAGCCGCCTTCGAACGCAAGCAGACGCGGGCGCGGCTGGCCTTGGTTCTGATGGGCGTGCAGGGCCATTTTCAGGGCGACTTCCACCGCCGTGGAGCCGTCGTCGGAGAAGAACACGCGGGTCAGGCCATGGCCCAGCGCCGCGCCCAGTTGCTGCGCCAGATCAACGGCGGGTTGGTGGGTGAATCCGGCGAAAATCACCTGCTCAAGGGTGCGCGCCTGCTGGGCGATGGCCTCGGCGATGACCGGGTGACCATGGCCATGGGCGGTGACCCACCAGGAGCTGATCAGGTCCAGAATCTCGCGGCCATCCACTGTGGTGAGCGTCGCATCGCGGGCGCTGGCGATGGGGATCGGGTCCGGCGCGGTCTTCTCTTGGGTGTAGGGGTGCCACAGACAGCGGCGATCGGAGTCAATCAGATCGCGAGGGGTATGCATATCAACGCTCCAGACGGGGCGGAAAAGGGAACTCCTGGGCTTGATTATAGACAGATAGAGCGGTGTCACACACGGGCGGAACCAGGAAAATCGACGGGCAAATGGTCACAGTGAAGAGAGTTCAGCAGCCATATCAGTGAATCCGAATGTTGGTGGGATTGGGTTGGGCTTGGTACTATTCGGACGCAGCATGTGATGGAGTCATTAAGACCCCTGTAGGCGCGCGCTGCGTAAATGAGCGAACGAGTTTATTAAGCAAATCCTATACAAGAGCGCCAAGCATGACACACAAGAGCGATTCCAAAGGTCAAAACAGCGCTCATGCGCCGGAATTGGAGATCATTGCGCGGGCCGAAGAGCTGTTATCGCGACAGGATAGCGATGTGGGCGAACTGCGCACAGCGTTTGCCGAGCTGCTCAAGGACTATAAAAAGCTCGACCGCATGATCAGCCGACTCAACCGCATCAATGATCGCAACCAACTGGTGATGCGTAAACAGCAGGATAAACTGCTGACCGACCAGAATATGGTGGAGGAGATTCTCGACAAAATGCGCCAGCATGCGCCGGTGGACGAGAAGAGTATCCACAAAATTCTGCTGCCATTGGATAACACCGGCGGCGATCTGTTGCTCTCCATGGCGCGTCCCGACGGCGTGCGGCACATCCTGCTGGGGGATGTCACCGGCCATGGATTGCCTGCGGCCATCGTGGCCCCGGAGGTGTCGAAAATCTTTCACGCCATGACCGCCAAAGGCTTTGCTTCGGGGATGATCCTGCAGGAGCTGAATCAGCGTCTGCATGAGCAGCTGCCAACGGGTTTTTATATGGCGGCGCTGTTGTTGGAGGTGGATGAGCCCAATCAGAGGGTCTCGGTGTGGAATGGCGGTTTGCCCCCCAGTCTGTTGATTCGGGATGGCGCCGTGGAGAGTCGATGGAGCTCCGGCTGTTTTCCCTTGGGGATGGTCAAGAACGGCATGCAGATCTGGCGGCAGATGAGCTACGCCCTGCAAGCGGGCGATCGCATCGTGTTCTACACCGATGGCATTACCGAGAGCGCCAATGCTGAGGAGGAGCAGTTTGGCGTGGAGCGACTGGAACAGGCGCTGCTGGGGGTGATTCGGCGGGGCGAGGCGTTGGAGTCGATATTGGATGAGATCAGGGCGTTTATTGGCGGCAAAGGGGCGTTTGAGGACGATATCACCCTGATCGAACTGATAATCTGAGCCAGCTTGGCGCAACGCTATAGTCACCGCAAACCAAAATAAGACATTTGAAATCAGAAGATGTCGAGGGCTCCGCCCTCGAGCTCCCCAACGGCCAAACCTTGGGGCGCTGCCCCAAACCCCGCTGGGGGCACAGCCCCCAGACCCCGCCGCCGACCAGTCGGCGGCCAATAGTCAGCGCAAGATCAATCTATTGTCAGTTAAAATCAGAATCGGACAGTTTGGGTATTGGTCATGAAAGATATCGAGGGCTACGCCCTCGAGCTCCCAAGATCAACAACCAAACCGTGGGCTCCGCCCACACCCGCTGGGGGCGCGGCCCCCAGACCCCGCCGCCGACCAGTCGGCAGCCAATAGTCAGCGCAAGCTCAATCTATGTCACGCAAACATTGGCTGATCTGTGCAATTTTGGTTCTACATGGCTAAAAACAAAACGGGCGCTTGTGTTGATCACAAGCGCCCGTTTGATGTTCAAACCGTCGGCAAGACGGTCGGCGATGCTTAACCGTTGGAAGCGCTGGCGCGGTCGCCGTACTTGCGGCGGAAACGCTCCACGCGGCCGGCGGTGTCCACCAGCTTGTGCTTGCCGGTAAAGAACGGATGGCAGGCCGAGCACACGCCCAGGGTCAGATCCCCGGAGGTGGATTTGGTGTGGAATTCGGTGTTGCAGCTCACGCAGGTGAAGACCGCATCTTTGTACTCGGGATGAATGCCCTCTTTCATTTCCTTACGTCCCTTACGTTCTGTTCCCGACGGATTTTGCCGTCGTGGCTCCATGTGTGGCAAACGGATGATTTTGCATGCGTTTCACAGGAGGTGACCACCTGCTGGCGCGCGTGCGAAGTCACATCAATTGTTCATGCTGGCGAAAAACTCGTTATTATCCTTAGTGGCCTTGAGCTTGTCAAGCAGGAAACTCATGGAGTCCTGCGGGCCCATGGGCAGCAGAATGCGGCGCAACACCCAGAGTTTGGAGAGCTCGTCGCGACCGGTGAGCAGCTCCTCCTTGCGGGTGCCGGACTTGGCGATGTCGATGGCCGGGAAGGTGCGTTTTTCCACCAGCTTGCGATCCAGGTGCACCTCCATGTTGCCGGTGCCCTTGAACTCCTCGAAGATCACCTCGTCCATGCGCGAGCCGGTATCCACCAGCGCGGTGGCCATGATGGTGAGCGAGCCGCCCTCTTCCACATTCCGCGCGGCGCCGAAGAAGCGCTTGGGGCGCTGCAGGGCGTTGGCGTCGATACCGCCGGAGAGCACCTTGCCGGAGGAGGGGGCCACGGTGTTGTAGGCGCGCGCCAAACGGGTGATGGAGTCCAGCAGAATCACCACGTCGCGCTTGTGCTCGACCAGACGCTTGGCCTTTTCCAGCACCATTTCGGCCACTTGGATGTGACGGGTGGCCGGTTCGTCGAAGGTGGAGGAGACCACCTCGCCTTTGACCGAGCGCTTCATGTCGGTCACTTCCTCGGGGCGCTCGTCGATGAGCAGCACCAGCAGCACCACCTCGGGATGGTTCTTGGCGATGGAGTGGGCGATGCTCTGCATGAGCATGGTCTTACCGGTGCGCGGCTGCGCCACGATCAGGCCGCGTTGGCCCTTGCCGATGGGGCAGACCAGATCCAGAACCCGCGGCTCCAGATTGTTGGACTCGCCTTCAACCTCCATCTGCAGCCGCTCGTCGGGATAGAGCGGGGTGAGGTTGTCGAACAGAATCTTGTCGCGCGCTTTGGCGGGCTCTTCGTAGTTGATCTTCTCCACCCGCAGCAGGGCGAAGTAGCGCTCGCTCTCTTTGGGGGCGCGGATCTGACCCTCCACCACGTCGCCGGTGCGCAGACCGAAGCGGCGGATCTGCGAGGGGGAGACATAGATGTCGTCGGGGCCGGGCAGATAGTTGGTGTCAGGCGCGCGCAGGAAGCCGAAGCCGTCCTGGAGCACTTCAAGCACCCCTTCGCCGTAGATCTGGCCGTTGTTTTCGCTTTCCGATTTGAGCAGCGCGTAAATCAACTCCTGGCGACGCAAGCCGCTGGCGTTTTCCACGTTGCGCTCCACGGCCAGACCAGAGAGTTCGGCCACGCTTAGGGATTTCAGATCTTTGAGATTCATCGGCGTATATTTTGGGTGCGTTAGGGGTGACTTCGATTTGGGGGAATTGATTGGGATTGAGGCGCCGCCGGAGAGGCGATCGCAACGCGGTTTGGCCGTTTCTCTCACAAGCGCGCATCCGTGGCGGCGGGGAGAGGGTGGCCGAAGTTTAGCAACCGTTTCGCCAGGCCGGGATAACACGCCAAGCCGCGAACAAGGTTAAGCTCCAATACGTGGATGGGCTTTCATGCGGCAATCCGCTACAGAAATCACAAGAAGTGGCCTCACGTTGAGAAACGTGAAATTTTCCTGTGCGATTTTCTGCGGGGGAATCAATACTTGAGAGCATCCATATGAGCGGACTTTTTGCAACCTACTTGATCCTGCGTAGAAATGTCAAACGAAAATCGACAACCCACGGCGCCGCTTGAAAACCCGGCGGTTGCGCCCATTTTGGTTCCTCTGGCCGGACCCGCCGCCACGCTGGGCGGCATCGGCGGCTCCCTGAAACGGGAGTTGGAGGATTTTCAAGTCTTTGAGGTGCGCCCTCTGCGCGACGAGCCCGCTGGCGAGCACTGTGTGGTGACGCTGGAGAAGCGCGATCGCACCACGGATCAGGCGGCGCACGCCCTGGCGCGGGCGAGCGGCGTCAATCGCGGCGCCATCGGTTATGCCGGGCTCAAGGATCGCGAGGGGATCACCGTGCAGGCCTTCTCCATCCATGCGCCGCGCGGCCTGCCGGAGGATTGGACGGCGGGTTTGGAGAGCAATCTGCGGGTGCTGGATCAGGTTTGGCGGTCGCGAAAAATCAAGCCGGGACAGCTCACCGGCAACCGTTTTGTGATTCGACTACGCGACTGCGGGGATGCGCAAACGTCCGACGAGACGCTGCGCGAGCGGGTGCAGAGCATCGCCCAGTGGGTGAGTCAATATGGCTTCCCCAACGCCTTTGGCCAGCAGCGTTTTGGCCGCGGCGGCGGCAATTTGGAGAGTGGTCTGCAACTGCTGGCGGCGGGGCCGCGCGGGCGTCTGCCCCAGCGCATCAGCCGTCATCAGAAGGGGTTGATGCTCTCCTCGGTGCGCTCGGAGCTGTTCAATCGCACCCTGGCCCAACGGATTGAAGCGGGGGCCTATACCCAGTTGCTGGAAGGGGATATCGCGCAGTTGGCGGGCAGGAGCGCGTGTTTCCCGGTGGCGGATCTGGCCGCCGAGCAGGCGCGCTTTGCGGCGGGGGAGATCAACGCCACCGGGCCGCTGTTTGGCGAGAAAATGCTTACCCCCCACGGCCAGCCCGGCGCGTGGGAGGCCGAGGCGTTGGCGAGCCTGGGTGGCGAGGCGTTGATGGCGCAGTTGGTCGCCATGCGCATGGAGGGGCAGCGCCGCGCGCTGCGGGTGGTTCCCAAGGATCTGTGCATCGACTGGGAGGGGCGCGACGCGCTGTTCACCTTTGAATTGCCCAAAGGCGCTTATGCGACCACACTGTTACGGGAATTCATGGGAGAACTGGCTTGATGTGGGCGAGTGCGTCAAAATTAACGCACTGTCCGTCGCACTGGTTCTTTGACTGCACAATCCGAGGCGCCGATGTCTGAAGAGGTCTCCCTGCCGGGTTTAACCGTTGAACTGTTCGCCATCGCCATGGAGGCGCGACGGGAGAACCAACGTTTGCGCGATCAACTGAGTCAGCGTGAGGCGGAGTTGGTCGCCACCCGGCGCGCCCTGGCGGAAGTGCGCGAAAAGCAGACCCCCTTGCCCGACAAAGCCGAGTTGACCGAGTTGTGGGTGGAGGAGTGGCGCGAACAGATTCAACCGGATCTGGAGCGCCGCTGCGAACAGGCCGCCATGCGATTGGTGGCGCAGCGCATCGTGCGCGCGTTGGAGGGCAAAGAGGATCCCCATTGCGCCCACCTATTGGCCGCGCTCAAGCGGCTGGCCAACGTGAGATAAACTCGCAAAGCCCCGCCATTGCTGGCGCGCAGGGCGGTCATTGCGTTATGCTGTTGCGCTTTGAGTCGGCTGAAACCGCCCGGATAACACGCACTATTGCGTTATACTGTTACGCTTTGAGCAGGCTGAAACCGCCTGGATAACACGCACTATTGCGTTATACTGTTGCGCTTTGAGCGGGCTGAAACCGCCTGGATAACACTCACTTTTTCGTTCCCAAAGGAGCGCCGTTTATGGGCATCATGCAGTCGATTGGCGTGCTGCTGACCTTCGTGTTGCAGATCTACTTCTGGATGATTTTGATCCGCGTGCTGATGTCGTGGATCAATCCCGACCCGTATAACCCCATCGTGCAGTTTCTGGTGCGCGCCACCGACCCGGTGCTGGAGCCGTGCCGCCGCATTCTGCCCCCCATCGGCGGCCTGGATCTGTCGCCCATGTTGGCGCTGTTCGCGGTGTCGATGCTCTCCAATGTGATTCGCGGGCTCTTCTCCGGCGGCGACGTGGGCGGCACGATGTTCGCGCTGGGTCTGCAGCTGTTGGGATTTGTGCACATCGCCCTGACCCTCTACATGCTGCTGCTGTTGGCGCGCGGCGGGGTCAACATCTATCTGTGGATGCGCTATCGCCAAGGGCGGGCGTCGATGCTGGATCTGCGTCAGCCGCTCAACCGTTTCCTGTTCCAGGCCACCGAGCCGGTGACGCGGCGTCTGCGCGGGTTCACCCCCACGGTGTTTGGACTGGATATCACCCCCATCGTGGCGGCGCTGCTCACCGTGCTGTTGTTGACCCTGCTCGAGGGGCTGATGAACGGCGGCGCCGCCGTGGCCATGGGCAGTGGCGGCGGCATGGGCCACATGAGCTATTGATGGGGTCTGACGGCGCACAATGGAGCGATGACGGGGCGCTGATTCTGACGGTGCGCGCACAGCCGCGCGCCTCCAAGGAGCGGGTGATGGGCTGGCATGGCCAGCAGATTAAAATCGCCCTCAACGCGCCGCCGGTGGATGGCGCGGCCAATCAGGCGCTGTGTCACTTCCTGGCCAAGCAGTTGGGCGTCTCCAAAGGCGCCGCAGCGGTGATCAGCGGTGAAAAATCCCGTGAAAAGCGGGTGCGCATCGACGGCGTCAGCACAGCGGACTGGGAGACGTTTGTACAGCGTTGGGGCTTGTGAGTCTGCGAAAAATGGGGGGAGAGGAAAGATGCTGGGGCTTCGCCCCAGACCCCGACCAGGGCGCCGCCCTGGACCCTTGTGAGTTGCTCCGGGCTTCGCTTTCGCTAGGTTCTAAACATCAAACTCAGCACCTTCGATGCCGTTATGTTTCAAAAACAAATATAGTCACTAGCATTCAAAAGTGAACAGATGGGCGCCGGAAGATATCGAGGGCTTCGCCCTCGAGCTCCCCAACACCCAAACCGTGGGCGTTGCCCACACCCGCTGGGGGCGCAGCCCCCAGACCCCGCCGCCGACCAGTCGGCGGCCAATAGTCAGCGCAAGCTCGACCGATATCACGCAAACACTTAAGCACTCTGACTTTGTGTCATTCCGGCTTCAAAAGGTTATATGAAGTTTGGACTAAACTCAACGTTATGTCGTGACGGTATAAAATGGCGGAATCAGAAGAAAAACAACCACAACGACTCATCGTGCTGGATACCGAGACCACCGGCTTCGATCCCCGCGAAGGGCATCGCATCGTCGAGATCGGCTGTGTGGAGTTGGTCAATCTGCGCAAGGGCGAAGAGCGTCAGTGGTACATCAATCCCGACCGCGCCATCCCCGAGGAGTCCACCAAAGTCCATGGCATCACCGACGAGATGGTGGCCGGGTGTCCCAAATTCGCCGAGATCGCGCGGGACTTCCTCAAGTTCATCGGCGACGACCAGTTGGTGATCCACAACGCGGCGTTCGACATGAACTTCCTCAACGCCGAGTTGGGCAAGCTCAAGCCCAAGAAGAAGCCGTTGCCCATGGATCGCGCCATCGACACCATTCCGCTGGCGCGGCGCAAGGTGGGCGGGGCCGGTTCAGTGAGTCTGGACGCGCTGTGTAAACGCTTTGGCGTGGACAACTCCGCGCGGGAGTTCCACGGCGCGCTGCTGGACGCCCATTTGTTGGCGGAAGTCTATATTGAGCTGACCGGCGGCAACCAATTCGCGCTGGATCTGGCCGCCAGCGACGCCGCGCGCGCCCAGGCTGCGGAGTCCGCCCAAGCCAGCGCCATCGCCCCGGCATCGGGGCAGACGGCGCGGCCTGCGCGCCAATGGGCGCTCAGCGCCGAGACCGTGGCCGCCCATGACGCCTATCTGGATTTTCTTGATGGTGAGGCGGGTCACGCCATCTGGCGCGCGCCAGACGCGTAATGAAAGCGATGTGTCCGGCCAATAAAACGCCTTAGTTGAGACGCCCAAAGTTCAAGCTATAGCGAGTCAAAACCAGAACTGCACAGAACGGCCAATGTTTGCGTGATATAGATTGAACTTGCGCTGACTATTGGCCGCCGACTGGTCGGCGGCGGGGTCTGGGGGCCGCGCCCCCAGCGGGTGTGGGCGCTGCACACACCCGCTTAAGGGTCACAGACCCTATGACGATTTGGCAGGATTGCCAAATCGGACTCGTGCAGCGAGCCCGCAGGGTGAGGGCCATGGATGGCCCGAATCAATCCCGACAAATTTCCATTGGAAATTTGTCCCATAGTCAGCACAGGCTGAATCAACGTCATGCAAACATTGAGCGCTTTGGATTTGTGTCATTCTGGATTCAAGCGGCTATATCTCTACTTCGCCGCCAATTCGGCCCAGGCTGCGGCCACGTCAGCGGAGTCAGGGGCGATGGAGCCCGCCAGTTGCAAGAACTCCTGCGCCTGGTTCTGCTGGCCTTTGGCGGCGGATTTACGCGCCAACGCCAGATAGCTGGAGACAATCCGCGTTAACCCCGCCTGCGCCTGATCATTGCCGGGGCTGAGGAACAGCACGCGCCGATAGCGGGTGAGGGCGTTATTGCCTTCCGGCTTGGTCAAACGCATAGCCTGCACGTCCTCATCGGCCTGCTGCAACAGCTTGGCGATCTCCGCTTTGCGCGCCTGCCGCAGATCCGGCGTCATGGCCGCCGTAGGGGGCGGGGTCAACGGCGCAATCTCGGTGGGCTCTTCCGGCGCCATAGGCTCCAGCTTGGCGAGGTGATCATCGTTGTCAGCGGTTTTGGCAATCTCCGGGGCGGTGGGCTGAGCGTTCTGCGCCGCGTGTTGCGGCTCTTTATCGGCCATGCTCGGCTGCGTGTTGTCGGTAGTCCACAGATAGGCCACCACCACGCCGATAATCCCCACTGCGGTGACCACAGCGGCCAACACAAGGCGCAACCGACGATTCATGGCGTCGCGGTCCATATGCGCCATGGCGGAATCCAGATCCGGCGGCAAATTGCGATGCGGGTCCAGGGAAAAGGAGGGTTGATCCAACTCCTGGGTGCGAATAACCGGCGGTTTAACACTGGGCGCAGGAGCCGGTTCCGGCGCGATCACCGGCGGCGGCGCAGGACGTTCTGGCTGCGAATCCGGCACAGTCTGCATGGCGTCGTCAGCAGTTTCAGACGCTTCGTCAGCCGATTCAGAAGGCGCAGAGGCTTGGGTGTCGGTTTCAACGGCGGGCGTCTCGGCGGCTTGAGCCGGGGGCGCGGCTTCAGGCTGAGTCGTCGGTGCTTGGTTCTCCGCAGGAGCTTCAGCGGTTGCGCGCGGTTCCGTCGCGTCCTGCTCAACAGCCTGAGGTTGCTCCTCTAAGGGAGTGGGTTCAGCAGGCGTGGGTTCTGGTGTGACGGACTCAGGTTGACTGATCGATTCGGCAGCAGGCTCCGTCGCAGGGGCGGGAGCGGGGGGATTTTCCACCGCTTCCAACAGAGCCGCCAGCGCCTCGGCGCGGGTGTTCAGGCCTCGCGCCTCCTGCCAGGCGCCCAAACGGGCGTGCAGGTCGCCAGGCAGAGCCAGCGTCACACTGTTGGCGGAGTCGGCGTAGCGACGTTGGCGGATCGCCGCCGCCAGCCGCGAACGGTCGGCCTTGTCCACATTGTCATCGACCCACTGCTCTAATACCTCGACATCAGATCCGGGCTGTTCAACGCCTTCGTCCATTGGCGCATTGAGACGCCGAAACGCCGCCTTGGCGCGTTGCGTGGCGGTGAGGCGATCGTCCCGCAGCTTCTTGTCCAGATAACGATGTACGCGGGCGTAATTTTCCGGGGTGACCAACTGCTTTTTGCGCGCCATGATGCCAACTTTCCGACGATATTGCGCCGCCTGAGCGGCTTGAAAATCAATCCGGCATAGGATACGCAAAAATAACGCCAGGAAAAGGCCTCATCAGGCTATCTGGAATCAAAGTCGGTGGAATTGTCGCCGTTACGCCCTGACGTTAATAACAGATGCGACGCCCCCTATTGCGGGCAGGAAAGAGAAAATGGCCAATCACAACAGGCAGTCCGCGCAGATAAAGCATCCCCCGTGCGTGTTGAGCGTGGCAGGCTCGGACCCCACCGCCGGCGCGGGGCTGCAGGCGGATCTCAAAAGTATCCATGCATTGGGCGGATACGCGGCCACAGCAGTAACGGCGGTGACGGTGCAGAACACCCATGGCGTGACCCAGGTGGCGCCTCTGGCGGGCGAGCTGGTGGCGGCGCAGATGCGCGCGGTATTGGCGGATCTGCCTGTGCAGGCGATCAAGTTAGGCATGTTGGGCGATGGCGCCGTCACCAACGCAGTGGCTGACGTGCTAAACGATTACGCGGATATCCCACTGGTGGCGGATACGGTGATGCGCGGCGGCGGCGGCGTGAACGGCGACGCCCTGCTGGCCGATGCGGCGGTGAGTCTGTTCAAACAGCGCATCGCCCCGCGTGCGGCGCTGATCACGCCCAATATCCCAGAGACCGAACGCTTAATCGGCCAGTCGCCGCGCAATGAGGCGCAGATGGCGGGGGCGGCGCGCGCGTTATGCGAACAGTTGGGATGCGGCGCGGCGTTGATCACCGGCGGCCATCTGCCGGGGGAGATGGTGATGGATCTGCTCTATCATGCGGGCCAGGTGCGGGTGTTTCATGCGCCGCGTCTGCCGGACGCCCACGGATTCCATGGCACTGGGTGCGCGTTGGCGTCGGCGTGCGCGGTGGGGCTGGCGCGGGGCGAGGCGATGGAGGAAGCGGTCTCCCACGCCATCGGCTTTGTGCGGGAGGCGATTGTCCACGCTTACAATCTGGGCGGCGGGCAGTGGCTGCTCAACCACAAAGCAGGGTGAACCACGGAACCATACTGCCGTTACACTGTAACGTTATATAAACTATAAATAACGAATTTTCATCACCATTCCAGAACAATGCCGTATTGATTTAGTTCCTGCGGCGTCGGTGGCGCGGTCAACAGGCGCCCATTCATATCCAACAAGGTTTCACGAAACGCTTCCGCCACATTGGCGGAGCCGGGTAATTGTTCAGTGGGTTGATACACCGTCACGGTGAGCCCCTTGCTGGCCAGGGCGGCGGCGGCGCGCAGAGCCTGCTTGTTGCGCTCTTTGGGCGTGGGGCGCGGGATCACAATCGCCACCTGATCCGACGCCTGCCGCATGGCGCTCTCATCGGGCCAATGCAGCGCGGGCAGGGAGAGGGTCAATTGACTCTCGACAATCATACCGGAGAGGTCATACAGACTCCCCGGTTCGGTCTCCTCGGTGGGGGTGGGCGCCTTGAAGTGCTGATGACTGAAGGAGCAGACGATGCGATCCCGTTGTCTGGGGATGACAGTCAGCTCCTCAGTGGCCAGACACGCGCCGCTGTGCACGAAGAAGAGATTGAACTCCCACGGCGCGGGCAGACGGGCGGCGACCTGTTCCAGCAGCGTGGGGGAAAACTCCTGACGGGTGATAATGAGTGTGGCGATGGACGGGTTGGACATGACGTCCCTGCATCAATTTGGAGGAGAAGCGCGCAGCGCCATCCATTTGCGCCGCATGTACTCACTGACAGGCGGTTATACATAAAGTTCTGGTGTGCAACGGCGAGGTTTGAAGCCCCCGAACGAAAAAACGCCGCCCATAGGGGCGGCGTTTGAACGATTCAGAATGGTGCGCGGTACAGGATTCGAACCTGTGACCTTTGGCTTCGGAGGCCAACACTCTATCCAGCTGAGCTAACCGCGCTTAAGGGCTAGGAAACCTAGTCATATCCGAATCAAGCAGCTTATTCCACAGCAACAGGCTTTGTCAAAGAGGAATCCCCAATGTGCGCGGCCTTCTTGACAAAGTGCGGCATAGGGCATTAGGCTGGCCCATTGTGTTGAACCGAATCGCCGCCAGTCCCCCCTGCGGGCTGTTATTTTTCAAGGAGAGATCACGACCATGAGTGACAATGTCATCAAAACCACCGACAGCGCCTTTGAAGACGACGTACTGAAATCCGAGCTGCCGGTTCTGGTGGACTTCTGGGCCGAATGGTGTGGTCCCTGCAAACAGGTTGCCCCTTTCCTCGACGCCTTGGCCGAAGAGAAAGCCGCCAGCCTGAAAGTGGTGAAGCTGAACATCGACGAGAACCCCAACGTTCCCGGTCGCTATGGCGTGCGCGGCATCCCCACTCTGATGCTGTTCAAGGATGGCCAGATCCAAGCCTCCAAGATTGGCGCGATGCCCAAATCCAAGCTGTATGAGTGGGTGGACAGCTCGCTGTAAGCGGTCCGCTTGAGCAATTTAAAAAGCCGCCTTGGGCAACTGGGGCGGCTTTTTTTATGCGGTATTCCGAGCCAATTGGGCGCATTGTCAAAGCGGAAATTGTGTGCAAGGGAAAGGATTGACAGATGGCTGTGGAATCGCACGAGACTCCAATCGGGGCCCTCTGGCTGCGTGTTGAGCAGGGCGCGCTGGCGCAATTGAGCTGGACGCGGCCTGATGGGCCGAAAATGGAGCCCAGTGTGGAGGACGTCCCGGCATTGGCGCAGACGCGCAGCTGGTTGGACGCCTACTTTGGCGGACGGTTTGAACCGTTTCCGATCCTCCTACAGCCTGCCGGGGGCGCGTTCTATCAGCGTGTCTGGCAGGCGCTATTGGCCATTGAGCCGGGCCAAACCCGCACCTATGGCGAAGTGGCGCAAGCGCTGGGCAGCGGCGCGCGGGCAGTGGGCAACGCGGTGGCCGCCAACCCGATTCCGGTGATCATTCCGTGCCATCGGGTGGTGGGCAAGAGCGGATTGGGCGGCTACAGCGGCGACGGCGGGCTGACCACCAAGACGCAACTGCTGCGCCTGGAGGGGGCGCTACCTGGGGAGGCGTAACATGCCATATGATCCAGAGCTGGCGGAGCGATTGGCGGCGATTGTGGATGATCTGCCGGGGATGCGCCCCATACAGATGTTCGGTGGGGTGGGGTTTTTGCTCAATGGCAACATGTGCGTAGGGGTGTGGCGCGAGTGGCTGATTCTGCGCGTGGGCGCGGAGCAGGCGGAGCGCTGCCTGCAGCAGCCGGACATGCGGCCCATGGACATCACCGGGCGGGTGATGACTGGATGGGTGATGGCGGGCCCACAAGCGTGCGCGGAGAATACGCGTTTGCTGGAGTACGTACGCTTGGCGCTGGACTTTACCGGTGCGCTCCCGCCAAAAATGGGCAAAACTCAGCGCAAATAATTTCCGCAGTGGCAAGATTCCGCTACACTTCTGGCTCGGTTGATCCCTTCCTGATTCGCGCCATGCGAGGGCGTTATCCATGTTGAACAAATCTGTGCAATTTCGCTTGTCGGCGCCGGTGGCCGCGCTGTTGATGCTGGGCGGCTGTTTTGACTCTGGCGAGAAGAACGAAGCGGGGGTGTGGGACCCTGTGCAGGAGCGGGTGGTGTATGGCGATGAAGCCAAGGAGGTCAAGCTGGACTCCGCTCAGGAGGCGGCCGCCAGCGACAATGACGACATCTGGGACGCCTTCAGCCGCAAGCTGGAAGCGGGCAAGCAGGCGATGGGGGTGGTCGGCGAGGTGATGGAGCAGAATCCCGAAGCGCTGAATGTGTTACGTGGTGACGTCAGTTCTGCGGATTATCAGAAGCTGGACAAGGACTTCCTTAAGCAGAAGGCGGAGCAGTTGAAGGGGATCGCCAGCGATGCGGGGATCGATTCCAACTACCAGCCGTCGGATACTGAGAGAGCGTTACTGCGTGGCGCTGGCGGCGCGCTGGGAGTGAGCGAATCGCGCATGAATGCGTTAGAGCAGAAGGCCAATGATAACCGGGAGCGCGTGCAGCAGGAGTGGGAGCGTTCGCGGTGACGTTGTTGGTGGAGGCGCTGCCGCCGCTGCAGCGTGGGGTGTTTGTCACGGGCACGGATACGGGGATTGGCAAGAGCGTGGTGAGCGCGTGGTTGGCGCGACGCTATGGGGCGGATTACTGGAAGCCGGTGCAGTCGGGTTTGGCGGGTGAGACCGATTCCCAATTGGTGGCGCGGTTGGCGGAGTTGGCTCCCGAGCGGGTGCATCCTGAACGTTACAGACTGCGGGAACCGCTCTCGCCCCACGCCGCTGCCGAGCGTGATGGGGTAACGCTTGACTTGGGCGATTTTCATTTGCCGGAGACTTCACAACCCCTTGTTGTGGAAGGGGCTGGTGGGGCGTTGGTTCCGCTCAATGGGGCGGAGTTGATGGTGGATTTGATGGTCCACTTGGGCTTGCCGGTGATGGTGGCGGCGCGCAATCGGCTGGGGGTGATCAACCAGGTTTTGATGACGCTGGAGGTTCTGCGCAGTCGGGATTTGAGTGTGCTTGGGGTGATTCTGACGGGGGAGGAGAATCGCGTCAATGAGGAGGCGATTGAGCAGCATGGGCGCACGGCGATTCTGGCGAGGATTCCGTGGATGGAGCCATTAACGCCGCAGGCGCTGCTGGCCGCCAGCATGCACTTTGACTCGACTACAGAGCCTTATTAAACCGCGCAATACGCTCCGGCGTCGGCGGGTGCGACGACAGATACGCTGGCGGCGACGCCTGATCCTCCGACAATCGCGTCAGAATGTCCGTATAGCGCTGCGGATCAATCCCCTGCTGACGTAAATAAATTAGCGCCGCATCATCCGCCTCACGCTCAAAATCCCGGCTGTGACGCATATCCAGCAACACCGCAGGCACGCCGGTGCTCAAATCCGCAATGCGCGTCAAATCCCCCGTCGCCATGGCGATGCTCACCGCCACAATCGAACCCTGCAGAACCCGCCGCAACGTATGACGATGGCGCACATGACCCGCCTCATGGGCCATCACCGCAATGAACTCTTCGTCGTGATGCAGCATCTGGATGAGGTCGTCGGTGACCAAAATTGTCCCGGAAGCAAGCGCCAAGGCGTTGGCCCCCAAATCCTTGCTGTGGCGAAACTGCAAAGTCAGCGGCGTGGCGTCAGGCGAAAGCGCGCCCTGAATCTTGGCGAACAGCTTCCGATAGTGGGCTTTGTCCGCCTCATCAAGCTGGCTGGGCGTGACCAAGTGAGCTTGATCCAACGCTTTCAACGCCTGCTGACCAAACACTCTGTCCCAAGAGGGCGGGATGGAGCCCGCCACCTGCCGCGCCGCCTCGGGCAATACGTAAATCGCGCCAAACCACGTCAGCCCCGTACACATTAGCAATGTGACGGCAATCCAACGCCAGCGACTCTCCAACAGATGCAGCAGGCGCCCACCGCGTTGATCCCTCTGTGCCGCCAACCACGCATCAATGGCGTCATTGTCGCGGGTTTCGAAGGTTGCGCCATCCGGCAGTGTGAAACGGCGCGGAATCGAGCCAATGCGATCGCTCACCTGCCACTGCTCCGCGCCAATACAGCGCATTGCGCTATCTTGGGGCGTGAGGATCAAATCTCCACTCTCGCCCAGCAGCGCCGAGCAAGGTTGACTGAGCAGTTGGTCGGCATGGTGCAGAATCCCCTCGATTTTCATGAATGCATCCTGCTCAGAAGCCCAAGTCCACGTCCAGGATGTCGCCGACCTCCTCGCCGATCGAAGCGACCTGACGCGCCTGTTCGCTCACAGTCGCCTCCAAGGCGCCGCTGGCCAGCAGAGTCAGGCAGGCGGCGCGATAACGCGCCATGCGGATCTGCCCCCACGGCGCCAGCAGTCCCAAGCTGATCAACGAAACAAACAGGTTGCTGATGGTGATCCAAGCCATACGCCAGGGTTTCAGACGGCTGGCAAAGGCGTGGGGGCCCAGCGTCAGATTGTTCCACACCACGTTGAGAATCGCCGAGTGGATCATCGCCGCAAGCGCCAGACTCACGGTGACCGAGAGGGCTGCGGAGATCAATCGCCCATAGACCGAAGCAGGTCCGGGATTCGCCATCATCTCCGGCAAATCAAACCCGACGAAAAGGGCGCCGCCGATCACAACCGCGCTCACCAGAATGAAGGAGAGCAGCCCCAGCAGCACGCCGTAAAAGAGATAGACGCCATAAAATGAGCGGTGCTTGGCGTGATATCCCGCCTTCAGGGAGGCGTAGCGCATTTCGCCAAACATCAAGGCGTTGCGCTTGTTCCGCCACAGCGGATAGAGCGCCCCCAGGGTGAAAACAACCAGCAATCCCCAGAACAGATACAGTTCATAGGCTTGTCCCGCCTTACCGGCAAAACCGAAGTGCAAACCCCGATAGAGACTGTAGCGGGCCTGAAACCGACGCGACTGCACCATGGCCCACGGCATGATCAGGGAGAGCAAAGCAGCGAGCCCGAAGCTGATAAGGATGCCGTTCACGCCCATTGCGCCGCTGTTGAGAAACATCATGGGCCCCACCAACGTCATAATCAGCAGGCGCCCAATGAGAATGCGCACCGGATTGGCCACATAGTCGAAGGCATGGCCGCCAAGCCGGTGTTGCCATAGAAGTAGCGCAGTCGCCGCACCTTGGCCCACGGCGAATAGATCCCCAAGGTGAGGATATTCAGGGCCCAGTTGACGATCCAAATTTTGAAGTATTCGCCCGCCCGTCCAGTAAATTGCAGCGGAAATTCCACTGCGCCAGGCTGGCTTTGCGCGCCCGTTTCCGCCATCGGTTCGACAGTTCGCATGGTTTTTATCTCAAACAATGGATAGGTGAAAAAATGACCAAAGTGTACCCGGTTTTGTCTCTCCCGGGTAGATCTCAATGCGTCAGTTGAAAACAGCCTTCTCCACGTGTCATCTGAAAGCATTGCAGTGCGTCCGGCTATTGGACGCCACATGGCAAAAGCGTATGGTGAAGCCAAACGCCGCTTACCATACGCTCCTCTTCGTCACAGGCTCCCCCATGCGTCTGTCTGTTCTCATCGCCAGTGTGCTGGCTCTCTTTCTGACGCCCCTTACAGCGCAGGCGCGCGGTCTGACGCTGGCCGAGAGTGGCGCGCCCGCCAATGCTGTGCGCGGCGTGGCGCTGGTGATCGGCAACAGCGACTATGCCAATGCGCCACTGCGCAACCCCGCCAACGACGCCGACGCCATGGCCGCCGCGCTGCGGGAGTTGGGGTTTACGGTGATGCACGCCAACAATCTGGAGCGCGCCGGCATGCGGCGGGCGATCCGCCGTTTTGGCGACGCCATCGCCAGCAGCGACGGGGTGGGACTGTTCTACTATGCGGGCCACGGCATGCAGTCCAATGGCCGCAACTATCTGATTCCCATTGGCGCCGACATCGCCCGCGAGGATGAACTCCCCGATGAGGCGGTGGCCGCCGACCTGCCGTTGCGTAAAATGGCCAGCGCTCATAACGGCCTCAACATCGTCATTCTCGACGCCTGCCGCAATAACCCCTTTGCCCGCAGCTTCCGCTCCGGCAATAGCGGACTGGCGCGTATGGACGCCCCCACCGGGACCCTCATCGCCTACGCCACCAGCCCCGGCAGCGTGGCCGCCGATGGGCAGGGCCGCAATAGCCCCTATACGCGCCATCTGCTCACGCAGATGCGTATTCCAGGGCAACCTATAGAGCAGACCTTTAAAAACGTCAGAATCGGCGTTTTGGCGGAAACAACGGGTAAACAGACGCCCTGGGAGTCCTCCTCCCTGGTGGGTTCGTTCGCCTTTACCCCCGGCGATGGCGCGCCTGTGGTTACGGCGCCCGCCCCGTGGGCCAATCCAGACGCTACTCCGAACGCCGCGTCCGCTCCGGCCAACCCCTTTGTTGGCGTCTGGCGCATGTCCGACCAGTGGGACACAGGGGTGATCAGCATCAGCGGCGACGCCAAACAGGTCACCGCCATCTCCTTCAAGGGCGACAAGGCGGACTGGAACGCGCACAACATCACGCAAACCACGCCCGATGTGATCACATTCGAATTTAAACACATCCGGGCGCCGCTGTTCTGGATAGGCGGCACGGCGACCTATACGCGACTGGCCAGTGGGGCCATTCAAGTCAAATGGGTCTCCGGGCTAACCAGCGGCGAATATGTGATGACGCGTGAGAAGAGCCCATGATTCGGTTGAAAATTGCGCCCACTTCCCCTAGAACTGAGCCCCTTCATCCCCTTCATCCCCTTCAACCCACTGTGGAACCCAATCCATGATCAAAATCGCCCCCTCCATTCTCTCCGCCGACTTCGCCCGCCTGGGCGAAGAGATCCGCGCCGTGGAGGCCGCTGGCGCCGACTACATCCATGTGGATGTGATGGATGGCCACTTCGTGCCCAACCTCACCATCGGCCCGCCGGTGGTCAAATCCCTCAAACCGGTGGCCACAAAGCCGCTGGACGTGCACCTGATGATCGAACCGGTGGATCCCTATATCCCCGAATTCGCCGCCGCCGGGTCGGACATCATCACCGTTCACGCCGAGGCCACCAAGCATCTGGACCGCACCCTCAACCTGATCCGCGAAAACGGCAAGAAAGCGGGGCTGTCGTTCAACCCCGCCACCCCGTTGAACTGCCTGGAGCATGTGATTCACTTGGTGGATCTGGTGCTGATTATGAGCGTCAACCCCGGCTTTGGCGGTCAGAGCTTCATTCCGGCTTCGTTGGAGAAGATCCGCACCGTGCGCAAAATGATCACCGCTTCCGGGCGCGATATCGAGTTGCAGGTGGATGGCGGCGTCAAGCCCGACAATATCGGCCCCATCGCGGCGGCGGGCGCCGACGTCTTCGTGGCGGGCTCGGCGGTGTTCTCCCAACCTGACTATGCAACCGTCATCGCCGCGCTCAAATCCGAAGCGCAAAAAGCGCTGGGTTGAGGCAGGTAGGGTCTTATGACGCGCTTAATGATGAAAGAGTAAAGAGACTGGGGCTTTGCCCCAGACCCCACCAGGGCGCCGCCCTGGACCCGGCAGGGCGCTGCCCTGCACCCGCTTAAGGGTCACAGACCCTTAAGAATCCCGCCAAATTGCCTTTGGCAATTTGTCCCCTTACAGAGCGCTCGCTTTACCTCTTTCCCGCACACACTTCTGCATCGGAGTGGTGCGGGCATAAAAAAACCGCCATCAGGCGGTTTTTTTATTCTGCTTTGCTGCGGCTTTAGACCAGTCCCAGCGCGCTCTTTTGCGCCGCAATCAAGGTCTGGATGCCCTGCTCGGCCAAATCCGCCATGGCGTTGAACTCCGCGCGGCTGAACGGCTTCTCCTCCGCCGTGCCCTGAATCTCCACAAACTGCCCGGAGCCGGTCATCACAAAGTTCATGTCCGTCTCACAAGCGGAATCCTCCGCATAATCCAGATCCAGCACCGTCTCGCCATTCACAATGCCGCAACTCACCGCCGCCAGCGAATCCATCAACGGATTGTCGCGCAGCGCGCCGCTGTTGAGCAGCTTGTGAATCGCTTCAGACAGCGCCACATAGGCGCCGGTGATGGAGGCGGTGCGGGTGCCGCCGTCGGCCTGCAACACGTCGCAATCCAACCAGATGGTGCGTTTGCCCAACGTGTTGAGATTGACCACCGAGCGGATGGAGCGGCCAATCAGACGTTGGATCTCCAACGTGCGCCCGCCCTGTTTGCCGCGCGCCGCCTCGCGCCCGCTGCGGCTGTGGGTGGAGCGGGGCAGCATGCCGTATTCGGCGGTGACCCAACCCTGGTCGGAGCCGCGCATCCAGCGGGGTTGCGACTCCTCCACGGAGGCGGTGCAGAGCACGCGGGTATCGCCGAATTCGATGAGGCAGGAGCCTTCGGCGTTCTTGCTGTAGGAGGGCAGAATGGAAATCGCCCGGAGCTGGTCCGGGCGACGGCCGTCATGACGTGTCTGACTGCTCAAGGGGCGGTCCTCGTCGATATGCATTGGTATTGGAAAAGGTTAATTGTATGCGCCAAGCATCAGATAAAGCACGGAGCAAAAACTAACCGAGGTCCAGGAGGGCGTCCCTCCTGGCGGGTCACGGGCAGAGCCCGTGCGGGTCCAGGGCAGCGCCCTGGCGGGTTGAGGGCGGCGCCCTCATGGGGTCTGGGGCGAAGCCCCAGTCTCTTGCATCATCCCCAAAAAACAAAACTGGGGCAACGAGGCCCCAGTTTCTTACATCCTATCCAAGCAGTCTGAATCAGACGATGCCCTTCTTGGCGCCCAACTGGATGGCGTTGCTGACCAACTGGTGCACGCCGCCCACGGTGTCCATGGGGATGCCGTAGTAGGGCAGAACCTTGGTGAACTGCGCTTTACAGATGGCGCAGATCAGGGCCAGGAAGTTGACATTGTCGTTCTCCATCACCTGCTTCAGAGCGGTCACGCGGGGCAGCGCGCCCTGAATGCGCAGGTCCATCAATTCGTCGGTCAACAGACCGCCGCCGCCGCCGCAGCAGAAGGTCTTTTCGTGGATGGTGTCGGGGTCCATGTCCACGTATTTATTGGCCGAGGCCTTGATCAACTCCCGCGGGATGTGGAACTGACCGCCGGGGGTCGGTCCCATGCGCGAGGCGCGCGCCACGTTGCAGGAGTCGTGGAAGGTGATGGTGTAGTCGTCGTTAGCCGACTTGTCCAACGTCAACGCGCCGCGCTTGTAGAGATCGTAGGTGAACTCACAGATATGCTGCGGCACGGGGTAATTGGGGTCCAGATAGTCAAACGGACCGTTCAGCGTATTCCAGAAGCTGTAGGCCACGCGCCAGGCATGGCCGCACTCGCCGACGATGATGCGTTTGACGCCCAATTCGCGAGCTTGATCGGAGATGCGCTTGGCGATCTTCTGCATCTGATCGAAGCTGCCCATGAACATGCCGAAGTTGGCCGCTTCCGAGGCGATGGAGCTGATGGTGTAGGGGATGCCCGCCTGGTGGAACACCTTGGCGTAACCCATCAACGAATCGACGTGGGGCGCGGAGAAGAAGTCCGCCGAGGGCGGAATCAACAGCACTTCGGCGCCAGCCTGGTCCAGCGGCAGCTTCACTTCGTGACCGGTGGTCTCGAGGATATCCTCCTCCATGAACTGGAGGGTGCCTTCCAACGCCGGTTTGGGGATGCCCAGGTTGTTGCCGATGTCGTGCACTTTGGCGACGATTTCGGTGCTGTACTTGTGGCCCACGCCGATGGCGTCCATCAGTTCGCGCGCGGCCATGGTCACTTCGGCGGTGTCGATGCCGTAGGGGCAGAACACCGAGCAGCGCCGACACTGGGAGCACTGGTGGAAATAGGTGAACCACTTCTCCAGCATCTCTTCGTCGAAATCGGCGGCCTTCACCAGATCCGGGGCGATCTTGCCGGGGATGGTGAAGTTGCGGCGATAGACCTGACGCATCAGCTCGGCGCGTTGCACCGGCATGTTGTTGGCGTCTTTGGTGCCCAGGTAGTAGTGGCACTTGTCGGTGCAGGCGCCGCACTTGACGCAGATGTCCATGTAGACTTTGAGCGAGCGGTACTTGCTGAGCAAGTCGCCGAACTTCTCCACGCCCGCTTCCTGCCAGTTGGGCAGGCGCTCGCCGGGGAAGTTCAGGGGCTCCATGTGCTTCTCTTTAGCCGGGATCGGCTTCAAGTGACTCATGGTCCCCGGGGTCACCGGCGGGGTCACGATATCGTTGCCAACCTCGGGCACAAAGGTATCGTCAGCCATCTTCAAGTCTCCTCATTCCATTGACGCCAGGAGGCTGGCGATCAGCTCTTCGCCCACGGATTGACGTGGCGCTCTTCGCGGGGGGTGTCGGTCTGGTTGCGGGTGGGGCTGAAGAAGATGCCGCCCGCATGCATCAGTTTGCTGAAGGGGAAGATCAGCATCAGGACCAACACGCCGATGAAGTGCATGATGAACACCGGGTCGCCGGGGATGTCAAAGATGCCGCCAAAGCGGGTCCAGGTGACCATGGCGTCTTTGATGCCAACGATATCGGGACGCGCGAAGAACTGCATGGTCAGGCCCGACAGGCCGATGGCCATGAGCAGGACCAGCATCAGGTAGTCGGCTTTGGAGGAGATGTGGCGGTAGCGGTCCACCACCAGACGGCGCACGAACAGCATGCCCAGCGCGCCCACCATCACAAAGCCAGCCAGCACGCCGAGAATCTGCAACGGACCGAAGAATTGGGGCAGATCGAAGAAGTAGCGCAGATGACGAATGGTCACCACCGCCAGGGCCACGTGGAAGGCGTAGCCGAACAGCCAGGTCCATTTATTGGATTTGAACAGGCTGTTAAAGAAGGCCACCTCAGTGAACAACCGCCACGCAACGCCCTGTTTGGTCAGGGGGGCCGGCGTGGTGGGGATCTTCAGCGGCGCCGGCGTGCGGTTGTAGACATAGATGCGGTAGGCGAAACCGACGATAAAGATGATCAGGGCCGCATAGGCCAGGAGCGACAGCAGCATCGCGCAACTCCCCGATGGATCAGAATTCGAATCAATGCATGCGCCAAGGGTGATTCGCCAGCGACGGAATTACGCGCTTAAACGGATGTTTAAGGGCCGCGCAGTGGCCATCCTTGGAGCCCGCTGGGGCGAAAGAAAACCGGCTTTCACGGTGAAGCGCCCGCACTGCGATAGCCATCGCGCGGCAGGGTTCAGGCAAAAGCCGGTCTTCCGTAGCTTCCTGCAAACCAAAGCCCGCGCGCAGCGTCTGCTCCGCAAGGGAGCGAGGCGCTGCGCGCGCAGGCGCGATCAGACGCAGCCGGTGGGCTTGGGCAGACCAGCGATTTTACAGGCTTGCTTGGCGGGACCGCCGGGGTACAGGTCGTACAGGTACTTGGTGTTGCCCTTTTCCTTACCCAGCTTCTTGCCGATAGCCTTGGTGAGGATGCGGATCATGGGGGCGATTTTGTACTCGTCGTAGTACTCACGCAGGAAGTTCACCACTTCCCAGTGAGACTCGGTCATGTCGATGCCCTCTTCTTTGGCCAGGTGACCAGCCACGTCCTCATTCCAGGCGCCCAGGTCGACCAGGTATCCATCTTCGTCGGTCTCGTAAGTGGCGCCATTCAGTTCAAAACTCGGCATGTTCGCTTCTCCTCATCGTGACGTTAAAACCACAACCGGCTCCCGAACCCGAACCGGATTCAGGCCGTGTCGGGGATCATGGGATTATGAATTGTATTCATCCTGGCGTCCAGATACAAAGACCTGAAACCCCACTGGCGCCGGGGTGTGTGCATGGCGTTTTCGCCATTTCCAAACCATATCTTCATTAGCATATCATTATTTCCTAACACACGGCAAGCCTTCGTGTTGGGGGGAATTCACATCATTGATATAAAATTCCCCTGAAGGGCCCATTATCTCCCCATTTTCCCGGGAAATTTATATCGACATGTTGACTGTCAATCCAATGCGCAGCACAATCACCCGGTTTGCATGTCACCTGATCGCCTGACCGCGACGCAATCGCGGCTCGCAATTTTTTGGAGGATACGTCCCATGAAGCCGAAGCATCATGTGTTTGTGTGTATGAACCGTCGTCCCGAAGGCCACCCCCGCGGCTCCTGCCAGAGCGTGGGCGCCGAAGAGACCTTCAACGCCTTCTTTGGCGAGTTGGAGAAGCGCGGCATGTTTGAAGAGGTGTTCGTCACCGGCACCTTCTGCATGGGTCCCTGCGACAAGGGCCCCACCGTGGTGGTCTATCCCGAAGGCGTGTGGTACGGCCAGGTCAAGCCCGGCGACGTCACCGAAATCTTCGACAAACACCTGGTCGGCGGCGAGCTGGTTGAGCGTCTGAAGATCATGTAATGATCGCGCCTTCCGGCGCGTATTACAGATTGGAAAAAAGGCGGTCTTGCGCATAGCGTAAGGCCGCTTTTTTGTGAATATATTCAAATTAGTCATTGGCGATTTTGAAAATGTAAGATATCGAGGGCTTCGCCCTCGAGCTCCCAACAACCAAACCGTGATTCGGGCCATCCATGGCCCTCACCCTTCGGGCTCGCTACGCGAGTCCGAATTGGCAATCCTGCCAAATCGTGGGGCGCCGCCCTGGATTGCACACCTTTGGCCGCTGGGGGCGCGGCCCCCAGACCCTGCCGCCGACCAGTCGGCGGCCAATAGTCAGCGCAAGTTTAAACTCCGTCACGCAAACATGAGCCGTTCTGTGCAGTTTTGGTTTTGATTCGCTATAAAATCCAACAAATTACAGGTTTGTCGCTTTCGCGACATCGGCAAAATGTATATTTATATAATAAATTCAACGATATAACTATTGGTTTGAATATTGCTGCAATTCCAGTGAGATAAACAGACGCCTCGCGTCATATTGGAGTCGCCGCATGCCCTATCCCAATCCCGCCCACTCGCCCCTGACGCCTGAACAGGCCGCACAGTGGCTGACGACGCATCCCTTTTCTCCCCAAGAGTGGGACTGCGTGGTCGCCGCCGTGCTCAAAGTGCTGGATGGCAAATGCAAGATGTCCCCAGCGGGCGGCGCGTTGATGGCGGTGATGTGGGAGACGGCGCAGGCCACCGGCCAACAGAGCGACTTGATCGCCCGCTTCGGCGCGCTCATCACCCAGGCGCAGGATGAAATCGACGCCATGCTGCAAATCGCCATCCATCAAGCGCGCCAGGACGCCGAGGCGCACATCCCAAAAGCGGTGATGAAGGGCTTTAAAGGGCGTCTCAAACAGGCCGGGCTGCTGGCGGGCGGCGCTGAGGAGCAGGCGGCATGATGACCTTCTATATGACCCCTGGCTCCTGCTCCACCGGCATCCATGTGCTGCTGGAGGAGCTGGAGCTGGTGTTCTCCGCCCACGTGCTCAATCTGCCCGCCGGCGAGCATCGCCAAGCGGACTATCTGGCCATCAACCCCAAGGGGACCATCCCCACGCTGGTGTTGGACGATGGCCGTGCGCTCACCGATTTCGCCTCCATCGCCTGGCATCTGGCGACCAGCCATCCCCGCGCCAAACTGCTGCCGCAGGATCCGGTGGCGCAAGCCGAATCCATCGGCCTGATCAATCACATCGTGGGGGAGATCCACGGCCAGGGCTTTGCGCGAGTGTTCACCACCGACCGCTTTGCGCTGCGGACTGAAGATCATGAGGCGATTATCGCCCAGGGCCGCCAGCGCGCATTGGAGGGGTTGGAGATCGTCGCCCAGCGACTGCAATCCACCCCTGGGCCGTGGTTCTATGACCACTTCACCGTCGCCGATTGCGCGCTGTTCTACGTAACTTTCTGGGCGCGTCATCTGGAGATGCCCATGCCGCAGGCGTGCCGGGAGCATCTGGACGCCATGCTTCAGCGCCCTACGGCGCGACAGGTTCTCATGGAAGAGGGGTACCGCATATGACCATTCACAATAGCCAATCCGACGCGCTCCACGGCGTAGTGGACAGCTTCTTCTCCCCCCATGCCCCCGCCGATGTGGTGGCGGCGTTGCAGCAGGCCCGCGACACTGACGACTCCAGCCAGCGTGAGGCGCAGTTTCAGGTGATTCTGAAGCGTTGGCCCAGCTGTCTGGATGGGCATATTGTCTGGATCAAATTCCTGTTCGGGCAGAATCGTCTACGCGAGGCCGAAGCGGCGGCGTGGACGGCGTTGCGTGAGGCGTCGCGGCAGGGCGGTTTTCCGCGCAACTATCGCGTGCTCACCAAGGAGCAGGCGCCGTGGCTGGCGGAGGGCTCCTCGGCGCGTCTCTATCTCTTCTGTCTCAAAGCATTGGGCGTGGTGCGTCTGCGTCGCGGGCGGCTGACGCAATCCCATACGGCGTTAAGCAAACTGCTGGAGCTGGATCGCCACGATGAGATTGGCGGCGGCAGCTTCCTGGAGATTGTGGAGAATATGTTAGAGGCGGATTAATCTGAAATAGCCATGCGAAACCAAAACGGCACAATACGGCCAATGTTTGCGTGATGTAGGTGGAGCTTGCGCTAACTATTGGCCGCCGACTGGTCGGCGGCGGGGTGATTCGGGCCATCCATGGCCCTCACCCTTCGGGCTCGCTGCGCGAGTCCGATTCGGCAATCCTGCCGAATCGTCTGGGGGCCGCGCCCCCAGCGGCCACAGGCGAAGCCGTATCTAATAGATTGAGCGGAGCCCACGGTTTGGTTGTTGATCTTGGGAGCTCGAGGGCGTAGCCCTCGATATCTTTCATGACCAATACCCAAACTGTCCGATTCTGATTTCAACTAACAATAGAACCACAAGGATCACCGCAATGACCATCGTTGAATTTGACCACGAGATCGAGCCCGATCGCGAATGGATCGCCTACGATCTGGATAGCTTTCCTGAAGATTTCGATGAGGAGTATGAAGGCGAGCCTGAGCAAGACGACATGCTGCTGGAAGCCCTGCTGGAGAGCGGCGCGCCACAGTGGATTCGCGGCGGCTGGGATCGGTGCGATCTGGTCAACGGACAGTGGATTCTCGAACGCAATCTCAAGTAAGCGCGCCCAGCGACGGGATCACCCCAACACTCGCCACTCGATGCACTCAATACCTTCATTGCGCTTATAGGCCACCGGGTAGTTGATACACGCGCTTACTTCGGGCTTAAGCGGAATCAACGCCTCTTCAGAGATGCGAATCCACTTTTCACGCGGCGCCCACTCTTTGAGACCGCCATCAGGGTTGGGCGTGGCCGCTTCGGTGTGCTGATAACGCACCCGCAACACCGCCACCGGCGGACCGTTGGGGGAGACCAGATAGTCGTTACGGATGTTCAATCCGTGCTCCTTGCCCCACCCCTTGAGCAATTTGCACTCCTCATCCTCCAACGCCAGCAGGATGTACTGCTCAATCTCCACATCCTGCTTTTCGGCATTGCAGGAGAGCACGGTAAAGCGCCGGTCCTGCTGCGAGGTGGAGAAGATATCCGCGCACTGTCCGCCAAAGGTGAGCAGTTGCGCCGCCAAGGCGCTGGCCGAACGGCGTCCGGCGGCGTTGTGGTAGTAGTTGAAATACTCAAAGAATTTGCGTTCGAACTGGTCTACGAACGACTCGCCCTGCTCATACAGACTGCGCTCCACATAGCCCAGATGCAGCGCCATGGCGCGCAAAGCCATATCGGTCAAACGCTCGATCTTAACGTGGAAGTGGGTCAAATAGTGCTCTGGATCCTCTTCGTCGCGCTGCACCAGCAGGGCGAAATCCAGCGGAATCAACATGCGCACCAGAGCCGGAAAGTCGGGATGATCGGCCTTTTTGGAAGCGGGATCAAAAGCTTCCAGATTGGGCAGATCCGGCGCCACGGCGGCGATGTTCTTTTTGATCACCCGGTTGCCTTCCCGGCAACGGAAGTGCTTGCGCAGGGATTTGGGCAGATGGTTGGCCAGCAGCACCACCAGGGCGTGATTGTGCAGCTCATGCTCTTTGGTGGGCACTACCGAACCTGGGCGCAGAGTGGCGCGGGGCACAAAGGGGTATTCGACGCGATTTTTGCGGAATTTCTGGTAGGAGCTGAGCAGACTGTAATCGATCAATTCACGAATAATGGTCTGTCGCGTGGCCCGATACGACTCCGCAGTACTTTGAGCGAATGCTTCATCATGCGCTTCGGTTTCGTCGGCGGGCTCTTCCACATCTGGCGACATAATCTTTGCAAATCCTTGAAAATGGCGTGAGCTGGCGAGAATTTAAATAGGCGGAGACTGAGAATCAAAAGTGAGGGTTTCCGCCACCCCTTATTGAAGCATGAATCTTGCCAAGAAGACAGGAATTGCACACATGGCGCACCTTTCGGCAATCGAATCCCATCTACTGGAACTGCTCAACGTCAGCGCATTTGACGACTACTGTCCCAATGGAGTGCAGGTGCGCGGCGGGGAGGAGGTCACGACCCTCGTCACCGGCGTTTCCGCCAGCGTGGCGCTATTTGAGGCGGCGTTAGCGCATAACGCCCAGTTGATCATCACCCACCACGGGATGTTCTGGAACAAGGACTCCCGGGTGGTGGAGGGGCAATTGAAACAGCGCCTCAAACCCCTGTTGCTGCATGACGTCACCCTGATGGGATTTCATCTGCCATTGGACGCCCATCCCGAACTGGGCAATAACGCACAACTGCTCAAGATGCTGGAGCTGGAGCCGGGCGAGCCGTTTGCAGGCTATCGTGGTTCGGCGTTGTCCCGTTTGGGACGCTGGCGGACGCCGCGCAGCGCCGAGCAAGTCAAGGCGTTGTTGGTGGAGCGCTTGGGCGCTGCGGGACTGTTTTTAGAGTTTGGACCTGAACAGATTCAGACGGTGGCCATCTGCAGCGGCGGCGCGCCGGAGTTGATCGCCGAGGCGCAGCGGGCGGGTGCGGATCTCTATCTGACGGGGGAAGCTTCGGAGCCGGTGTATCACTTTGCCCAGGAGATGGGCATGCACTTTGTGGCGGCGGGGCATCACAGCACGGAGCGATTTGGCGTGCAGGCGTTGGGTGAGCATTTGGCGCAGGAGTTTGGCCTGACCCACCACTATGTTGAGCTTAATAACCCCATATAATAAAACGATAAAACGACGTGCAAATGGAGAGTAAACAGATGCCGTCACACTTCATATTGAGCACAAAGTCAAACTAATCGAGGTCCAGGAGGGCGTCCCTCCTGGCGGGTCGAGGGCAGAGCCCTCGCGGGTCCAGGGCGGAGCCCTGGCGGGTTGAGGGCGGAGCCCTCATGGGGTTTGGGGCGAAGCCCCAATATCTTTCATCTTCCAAACACCGAATATCGACTCACATAAAGCGCGTATTACCCCTTACCACTGAGCGTATAGACGCCATCCCAATCGGCGGGCGGCGGCGCATCGATGTAGTCGCGGCAGCGATCGCGATAGGTGAGCGAGGGTCCATCGTTCTCCACGATCTCCAACGCCTTCTCAAACGCCGCCATGGCGGCTTTGAAATCCCGTCCCTTATAGAGTTGCTGCGCCTTGTGGAACGCCGCCATCAGGTCCGCCTGCTGGCCGGTGACGCCGCCTTTTTTATCCAACAGCTCATACACGGTAATAGGCTCGTTCTTGCCCACCACGCGGATGGTGTCCAGCTCGCGCACGTCGATATGATCCTTGGCCAGCGCATAGGTGAACTCGGAGATCATGGTGTAAGAGGCGAAGAACTTGTTGGCTCCCTCCAGACGCGCGGCCAGGTTCACCGCATCGCCCATCATGGTGTAGTCCATACGCTGTTTGGAGCCCATGTTGCCCACCACCATGGGGCCGCTGTTCAGACCCATGCGCACGTTGAGCAACGGCTGACCGCGCTCCACCAACTCCGCGCGATAGGCGGTCATGTGCTGCTGCATCTCCACGCTGGCCAGACAGGCGCGCACGGCGTGGTCGGATTGATCCAGCGGCGCGCCCCAGAAGGCGATAATGGCGTCGCCCTCGAACTTGTCCACAGTGCCGTCATGCTGCGCGATGATGTCGCACATGGCGGTGAGATACTCATTGAGCAGATTGACCAATTCCGAGGGGGTGAGCTTTTCGGAAATGGTGGAAAAACCCGCCACATCGGAGAAGTAGGCGGTCATTTCACGCTGTTCGCCGCCCAAGGAGAGCTTACTGGGATCCTTGACCAGAATCTCCACCACCTTGGGCGAGAGATATTGGCCAAAGGCGTCCTTGATCATGGACTTCTGATTGCGTTCAGCCAGATAGGATTTGAGATTGATCATGGAGAGCGACAAAATCCCCGCCACCATGGTGTAGGTAACGGAAACGATCAGTCCATACTGAACGTAAAGCCATGTGGCGGCGGCCAAAAAGACGCCGAACAGCAGCGCCACCCCAATAGAGCGCAAAATAGGGTGGCTCACGCCCACATTGATCAACACCAGCAGAATCATGAACAGCACCATCACGCCTGCTTCCTGGAAGAAGGAAGCGGGCCGAAGCGGCGCGCCGCCCATGAGCGAATGGATGGTGTCGGCGATGATCTCCACCCCGTAGACCATACCCACGGGGGTATCGAACCAGTCGTGAGAGACCTCGGAGGTGTCGCCCAGGATGACGATCTTGTCGCGCACCCACAGCTCCAACTCATAACGCTCATCTTCATCCAGATCCTCAACATCCAGGTCGAGGAACTCCATGGCGGACATGCCTTTGAATTCACTTAAAAAGCGCGCGCCATTGGGAAGTTTGGGAAAGTCGATAAAGAAGCGTTTATGGTGATCCAATGGCACGCGAACGTGACCGATGCGCAGAACATTGCCCTCCAAAATGGGCTCTTCGCCCAGATACATGGAGAGCGCCTGCACGGCAAACGGCCAACCATCGGGGTCCTGGGTAATGCGCGGATAAATCTCCAAGCGCGACAGACTGGTGACCAGGGCGCTGGAGGAGCTGATGTTGGTATAACCGCTTTTGGTGACTTCGCGAATCTTCTCGGTGGGGTAGTTCAGACGCAGGTATTTATGGTTCTCATCAAATTGCGCCTGGGACACCATCAGGATATTGCCCGCCTTGCCCAGATACTGCGCGGTGGCGTCGTCCTCGCCGTAGGAGCTGGGGAAGTCCATCAAAACGTCGACGGCGACAACCTTGGCGCCCAACGCGCGCAGGTTGCTGGCGATGGTGGCGATATCAGTGCGGCGCAGCGGATAGCTGCCATACTCTTTAAAGAATGCTTCGTCAGTGTTCACCAACAGAATTTTGTCCGTGAAGCTGGTGACCTCCTCTGGGCCATACTGCTGACGCAGAATCTGGCGCATGGAGTTGACCAGATTCTCCTCCACCGCGTCGAAAACCTCCAAGCGTTCGGCAGGGATCGCCAATAGAAAAAGCAACGCCGCCAGCCATAGATCCCAACGATCAACAATGCGTTTGGTTAGCTTCTTCACCCGTTCTCTCCCCACCGCATAAGCAAAACCCTGACGCGTTACGCGTCAGGGTTTTCCCGTTCCGCCATATGCCCGGTCAATCAACCCGCTTACAGTTGATCGGCTTCCAGCATTTTCTGGTAGTGCTCCGCCTCGGCGTAGCGCAGATCGTTCAGCTTCAGATCGTTGTAGGCTTTAATCAGCACCGGGCGCATATCCACTTCATCGGGATAGGCTTCAAAGAAGCGTTGATAGAAATCCAACGCCGCCACCGACATATCCTGCGCTTCCATCAGACTGCCCACCATCAGGTCGTCGCCGCCGGCCGCGCGCATCTCCGCCACCTGTTTGGCCAACGCCTGGCTCTGCGCGGCGTCCATCCAGGTGATCGTGCTGGGACGTTTGGGCGCATGGGTCACGGCGCCATTCTCCACCAGCGCCACCATGTACTCATGTTTACCCGGTTTCAGAGCCAACTTATGCCGCACCAGATCGCCCGCTTGCGCGGCGATATCCACGCTCTGACCATCCACGGTTAAACGGTAGGCGTAATCGCCACAAGTGGGCCAGATCAATTCAGGATAGGCGTCAGAGAGCGTGACGGTTTTCACCGTGCGGTATTTGCCGGCGTCACACTCGGATTTGGGCGCTTCCGCTTTTTTCGCCGAACGCCGCACCGTGGTATAACGCTGCGCTTTGGCGAAGCGATTATCCAGACCCGCCACCAGGGTTCCGCCTTCCACTGCCGTCAACGAGCCGGAGACCGCCACCGCTTGATCCTTCTCAATACGGATCACGGTGTTGGGGCCCATGGCGCGGGCGTTGCCGGTGCCCTGATTGACCAGGTTGCCGGAACCGTCGGCGCCAGTGCGCACCATGTAGCCTTCAAACAGGAACTTGTTGCGGCGCACCTTCTTCCACTTTTTGCCCTCGTTCTTGCTGTACTCCACCGTGCCCTTGGGCTTCATCAGCATGGTGACCGGGTTGCCCTGGGCCAAGGCCGCGCCGCCGCCAAAGGCGCCCAGCAGGCAGAAACTCAGCAGGAAAATGGCGAAAACTCGCAGATCTCTTTTCATGATGGACGCTCCCTATGGTCCGAAACTCTTTTGCCACAGCATAACGCCGCCCATTGGCTGGGGCAACGCGCAACTCAGTGGCCGATGCTCATAAACGCCGACCAGATATACGGATAACCAAAACGCGGATCGCGAATCAACGCCAACTGCGCCTCACGCAGCGCATCATGCGCCGACTTCCCTTCCATCAACCGTTCATACATGGCGTTCATCATCGCCTGGGTGCCGTCGTCGCTCACCTCCCACAACGACGCCATCACCATATTCACCCCCGCCTCCTGGAAGGCGCGACGCAGGCCGTAAACCCCTTCGCCCTCATGCACCTCGCCGAGGCCGGTTTCGCACGCCGACAGCACCGCCAACTGGGTGCCCTGCAGGTTCAGATCCAGCACCTCCAGCGCGGTCAACACGCCGTCGTTGCGCGTATCGATCTCGCCTAAGAACGGCGCATTGGCGTTGATGCCGGCAAACGCCAGACCGGCGCGCAACATGGGGTTGTCCCCCGGCGGCGGCAGATCGATATTGGCGCTGCGCTGCAACCGCAGCAGACGCTTCTTCAAGCTGTCGTCCGCCTGCAGAAAGAAGCCGTGGGTGGCGATATGCAGCACCTGCGGCGGCTGTTTAAACTGTTTGACCCGCTCCTCCTGGGCATCGTTGCGCAGCAGCAGCACATTATTTTTACCCGCCGCCTGGGTGCTCTCCACAATCAGCTCGCCCTCTTTCTCGGCGCCGGGCAGCGGATCGAACTTCAACCCGCGCATACCGCGCGAAAAGGCGCGCAGACCCGCCCGCAGAGAGGCGGCGCGGGAGTCGGTTTTGACAAACCCGCGCGATGCCCCGCGTGAGCCGGAACGGCGGGACAACACCCCCTTGCGCTCCACCGACGCCACCTGATCGGTGTCGTAGTTGGGACCGGCCAGGGTGATGAAGCCGCCATCGGCGCGGGGAATGCGCGTGGGCAGCAGATCGCGGCTGGTGGTGAGAATATGCAGATCCACCGCCTCGATCAGGTAGAGCTCCTCGTCGGTCACCAGCGCGTTGAACGGCAGAATGTTCAACACCCCATCGGGCGCCAGGAACACTCTTTCACGCTCTTCGCCCAACGCTTCGGTCAACGGCTCCCAGATCTGCGCATACACCGCCATGCCCAGCTCCAGCAGCTCATCCTCATCCATGCCGTCATCCTGAATGGCGGCGCGATAATCCAACACCAGCTTTTCGATGGCGTCCAGATCCTCATAGCACACCAGACTCCGATGCAGCGCATCGCCATCGCGGGTCATCACCCCCGCCAGCAGATGACGCCCGCCGCTCTGGTCGGCGTAGATCAGAAAGTCCACCAGCGCTGCGCCATCGGGCAGATGCTCGGCGATTTTATCCAGCGTCACCTCTGTGGCGCTTTCGCGGAAACGCAGACTGGCGCGTCCCACCTCCCCCTCCAGGGAGTGGATTTTGCTCTCCAACTGGTGCATGCGCGCCAAGTGCGCCTTGGGGTCCTGATGCTCCTGCGGACCCGCCAGGGTCAACGACGCCAGCGCCCGTCGCGCCGCCGCCAGTTCATCGGTCACTTTGCGCAGTTTGGGATCGTTGCTCACCTGCGCAATTTGGCGAATCTGCGAAGTGATTTTGAACAGCAACCCCTTGCGCTGCAGCGAGGTTTCCAGCAACGCCGCGCCCGCCTGCTCGGCATCGGGCAGACGGGTGAGCAGATCCAGCCACGCGTTCAACTCCGGACGATGCAGCCGTGTATACCCTTCACGGGCGTTGTCGCCGGTCACCCACATCATGCGGTTGAGGAACTGGGTGCGCCGCTCGGTGGCCTCTTTGCGCAGTTTGAACGCCTCAGACAGGGCGTTGGTCTCCTCTTGCACCGCCGCCAATGTATTGAGTGTCTCAAACGTATAAGGATGTTGCGGGCCAAGGATCTTTTCATCCAGATCCAGCGTCTCCCGCAGCAGTTTATCGGCCTCTTTATAGCGTTTCTGGTCGCGATAGAGCGCGGCCAGATCGTGCATACTACGCAGCGTATCAATGTGTTGCGGTCCCAACGCTTGACGCCGTCCCGCCAGGGCTTGTTTAAAGTGCGCTTCGGCGCGATCCAGCTTGCCCAGATTGCGCTCCACCCGCGCCAGGTTGTTCAAACTCTTGAAGGTGGTGGGGTGGGCGTCGCCCAGACTCTTGCGCCAAATATCGAACGCTTTTTGGAAGATCGGTTCAGCGGCGGCGTAGTCCTGTCGCATCAGTTGCAGGTAGCCGAGGTTGTTGAGGAACGCCATGGTGTCGGGGTGGTCCGGCCCCAAACGCTCGCTGGAGATGCGGATGGCCTGCTGATAGAGCGGTTCGGCGCGATCGAACACCCCCTGGCTCTCATACAGCAGCGCCAGACTGTTGAGCGCGGCGATGGCGTCGGGATGACCTTCGCCCAAGCTCTCCTGCAGCCCCTTGAGCGCCTCCAGGAACAGCGGTTCGGCCTGATCGAACAGACCCTCCTCCTCAAACGTCAGGCCCAGGTTGTTCATCAGCGCCAGGGTGGTCTGATGCTTGGGGCCCAGCACCGTGCGCGCATCGGCCAGGGCGTTCTGGAAGGTGATCTCCGCCTCGGCGAAACGGCCCATGCGCTTATACAACCCCGCCAATTCGCTCAGAGCGGCGATGGCGTCAGGATGTTGCGCGCCTTTACGCGCAATTTCAGTATCATAAGCGTTTTTCAAAGTGGGCTCAGCCTGCGCCAACTGGCCCTGCTTGATCTGAACCTGAGCCAGTAATCCCAACGTTTTGGCGCGCAGATCGCCCAACGTCTGCGTTTCGGATTCCGTCAGTTTGGCCAACTCATCCAAGTTCGACCGGGCGATGGTCAGATCGCCGCGACGCATTTGCCAATCAGCCAGATCCAGGCGCGTCTCCACCGTGCGCGCATCGTCCAGCGGCATGATGCGAACCATCTTGTCCCGCGCCGCTTCCAGCTTCTGGCCAGCGGCGGCGTAGTCGCCCTGTTGCAGGGCCAAGCGTCCCTGTTGCGCCAGACAGGCGGCGCTATCGGGGTGCCAAGCGCCCAGCGTGCGGGCCGTGGCGGTACAGGTCTGCTCCAGCGTGATGGCGGCCTCTTCCAACTGCCCCAGGTTCTGTTGCAGACGCGCCATTGCGCGTTGGGTCGCCAGTGTGAGCGGGTGCTCCCGTCCCAGACCGGCGGCGTACTGTTCGGCGATTTTCTGACGCACATCCAACGCCTTGGCGTACTGACTGCGGGTTTCATACAGATCCGCCAGCATGCCTGCGCTATCCAGGGTCTCCGGGTGATCGACGCCCAATACCTTCTGCCCGGTTTGCCATATCTGCTGCAAAGCGGACTGCGCCGGGGCGAAATCCCCCTGCACAAACTGCTGCTTGGCCAATATTTTCCGGCTGGCCAGCGTATAAGGGTGATCCGCGCCAAACAGCTTTTGCGCCAACGTCACCGCCTGCTTCGCCGCCGCCAGATCACCCTGTTGCCCTTGTCCCAAAGCCGCTTGCCAGGCGCCCATCTGCGGCGCCGCCGCCGCACTGGGGGAGAGTTGAGCGGCTTTGGCCAGGCGCTCATCCACCCATGCGGGCAGACGGCTCTGAATGCGTTTGATGGCGGCGTTATCCCGCCCGATCAGCGGCCACTGCTGTTCGCGGGAGAGATCCGCCGTATCCAACGTTATGGCAATGGCGCGTTGATACTCAGCGACAGCGTCCTCCCAATGGCGTTGAGATTCCGCCTGCTGCGCCAACTGACGCGCCTGATCCGCCGATTGACCGCTCACATTGCTCGCCATGGACGCTGTTGCCGGAACGTCCGCGGCGCCAAACGGATCCTCATCCGTAGGCGCTGCAGCAGTCGCCGTGGGCGCCGCAGGCGCGCCAAACGGATCCTCATCCAACTGTCCGGCGCGAATGGTGTCGCGTTGCGCCTGGTTGGCGGCGAGAATCTCTTTGGCTTTATCTGGGGAGATCTTGTTCAGCAGCGCCAATTTGCGTTTGGCGGCGGCCACATGGCCCTGCCCGGCGGCGTAATCATACCACTTGAGCGCGCGCTCCAGATTGGCTTTGATGCCCGAACCCTGCTCATACATCAAACCCAAATGGTACTGCGCATCGGCGTGGTGTTTCACCGCCGCCTCTTGGAACCACTTCACCGCTTCGGCGTTATCCTCTTTGACGCCCACGCCCGCATAGTAGAGCACGCCCAATGAGGCTTGCGCCGCCGCATGTCCCTGTTCGGCGGCTTTGTGGAACCACTGCGCCGCCTCCACCAGATGTTGCGGCTCCGGCCCGGTCAAATAGATTTCGCCCACTTGAAATTGCGCCTGGGCATCGCCCGCTTTGGCGGCTTGCAGATAGGGCGCGGCTTTCACCGCTGGATCCGGACCTTTGCCAGGCGGTGTTTGCGCGCCCACGGGGGTGGTCGCACAAAGCGCGATAAACAAAAGGAAAAATGAGACAAAACGCTTCATGACGGCATCCGCATTCTGTAGCGAGGAGAGCGGGAACAATTTTTGCGAGATTGGTAAATAATCGCGCTGCATTCGCAGGATCAACAGCACAGCGCATAACGCAACGTCAACAATAGCATAACGCAAATTGCATAGAGTTCGCCAATCTAGGCCAGTTTACACTGGAATTGGTTCTCTGTGCATAAACGAATCGTATATAGTGTAACTGCGGCAATCCAGGGAGTGGAGCAGCGCTGCATAAAACGGCGTTACCAATCTCAACGCGTTTTACCCTGGTCACGACTCACGGTTTTTTCCATCCCGGCTGGATGCATACGGGATCAATCGGGCAGTGCAAATCATGGACACCACCACCGAATTTCTCGCCTCTTCCAACGATGAGCCCACGGACCAAAACGTCTGGCGGCCCAACCCGGATGCAGCGGCGCCGGAATATGACGCCAGCGCCCAGGTCATTGATGGACAGGTGCGCCTCGATAATCCGCGCTACGCCACCGAAGGCGACTATGTGCGCGATGGCGACGACCTGATTCTGCGTCTGGAGAGCGGCGAGCAGTTGCACATTGCCGACTACTTTACCGAATCCGGCGATCTGCCGCCGCTGATGCTGCCCAATGGTTCGGCCATTAGCGGCGAGATGGTGCAAGCGCTGCTGCCGCCGGGAGCAGGCGGCATGGAAGGGGCGGCGCTGATGGTGGGCGCCGAGAGCGTCGGCAAGGTGGACAACCTGGCTGGTAAGGCGTTTGCGCGCGGCGCTGATGGCCGTTTGCGCATTCTGAACAATGGCGATGAGATCCAGACCGGCGACATGCTCAAAACCGTCACCGGCGGCTTGGTTAAAGTGGTGTTTAAGGATGGCACGGAGTTCCAGCTGGGTGAGAACGCCCGCGCCATCATGGATGATTACCAGTTTGAACCGGCGGCGGGCAAAGGCGCCTTCGCCGCCACTGTGATCACCGGCATCTTCCGCTACAAGAGCGGCGAGCTGGGTCATGTGCACGAAGGCAAGCACTCCACCATCAAAACCCCCGCCGCCATCGTCGGCATTCGTGGTTCAGAACTGGCGGGTGAGGTGACCCCGGATGGTCAAACCACCGTGGTGCACACCGCGGGTATTCTGGATATCTCCGATGTGTTCGGGAATGGCACCGTTACGCTGACGCAGCCCGGTTTGGCCACGGCGGTCTCGGTGACCGGCGGCGCGCCCAGCGCGCCGGCCCCGGCGCCGCCCACCTTTCAGGCCAAATTGAACAGTCAGTTGTCCAACGACAGCTTCCAGCAGAAACAGCAGGAGCACGAACAGAAGGTCGAACAGGAGCGCGAGCAGCGTCAGGACGACCCCGAACCAGAGCCGGAGCCGGAACCGGAACCTGACCCCACTGCGGAACAGACTGCGCCGCCCGAAGGGGAGGGCCAGGGCGCCGAAGGGGAGGGTCAAAATCCTGAGGGCGATGGTCAGAACCCTGAAGGCCAGGGCGCCGAAGGGGAGGGTCAAAATCCCGAAGGCGATGGTCAGAATCCCGAAGGTGAAGGCCAGAACCCTGAAGGTGAAGGCCAGAACCCTGAAGGTGAGGGCCAGGGTCTGGAAGGCGCGGAGGCGGATCCGTTCGCTGAAGGCGGCGCCGAGGGCGGCGAGGGCGATGGCGCGCAAACGGAAGGCGGTCAAGAGGGGCAGGGAATCGAAGGCGGCGAAGCGGATCCGTTTGCTGAAGGCGGCGGCGAGGGCGATGGCGCGCAAATCGATGGTCAAGGCGCGGAAGGCGGTGATGGCCAACAAGCGGGTGATGGCCAGCAGGCGGGCGATGGCGCAGGCGTGGATGGCGGCGCAGACGCCAATGATCCCTTCGGCATAGGCGATGGCGGCGCGACGGGTACGGATGGCGGAACCATTGGCGCCGATGGCGGCGCGACGGGTACGGATGGCGGGACCACCGGCGCCGATGGCGGGACCACCGGCGCCGATGGCGGGACCACCGGCGCCGATGGCGGGACCACTGGTACGGATACAACCTACATCAATGTATTCGATACCGGCGGCGGCGACTTCCTGGGGCTGACCGGCGGCGATACCGGCGGCGTCACCTACACCACTGGCGGCGACACGGGAACGACCTACGATATCGTCACAATCGGCGATACGGGAACGACCGGCGATACGGGAACGACCGGCGATACCACCACGCCAGAAACGAACACCACCACCACCTCGAATTCCGGGCCGGTCGCCAACCCGGACTCCCTCTCCGTGGAGTCATCGGGGGACTGGGAGATCCTGATCAGCGATCTTCTGATCAACGATGGCGATGATAACGGCGTCACCAATCTTCACTTCGTGTTGGATCTTCTGGATACAACCGATCTGCTGGGTAGCTTGAGCGTTAGCAGTGATCAGACTTCACTGATCTATAACGCCAATGGCGCTTTTGATGCGCTGGCGACAGATGAAACGGGCATCGATACCTTTTACTACACCATTGAAGACAGCTACGGCGCTTGGGATGTCGGTCAAGTCAGCCTGTATGTCTCCGCTCCGGGAACCAGCACGGGAATTGATACGGGAACTGACACCGGAACTGATACAGGCAGCGTCACGGGTCCAACCGCCACTGATGACGCCCGCGCCGTTGGCGCCGCGGACGTTTGGACCATCACCCTCGATGGCCTGCTTGCCAACGATACCGATGACAAAGGCGTCTCCAATCTGTCCATCGCGTTGGATGGCTTCGATGTGACGCAACTGCAGGGGGATTTGACCCTCAGCAGCGATCAGACAGAGATCCTCTACCGCGCCAATGGCGCTTATGACTATCTGGCCGACGGCGAAACCGCTGTTGATACCTTCTTCTATGAGGTGGTGGATTCCGACGGCAACAGCGATTTGGGACAGGTCTACTTGCAGGTGACCGGCGTTAATGACGCGCCGAGCCTGGCCGCCAATGCGCAGACCGAATTCACCATCGCCAATGACTCTGCGCTCACCGACTTCGTCGACGTCACCGACCCCGACAATGGCGCGGTTCTCACTTTCAATCTGGTGCAGGACGTCAGCAATGGAACATTGGTGCTGGACGCCAACACCGGGGAGTTCACCTATACGCCCCACGCCACCTATCAAGGCACAGAGAGCTTCATTGTTGAAGTCAGCGACCAATTCAATGCGACGATCTCGGTCACCATCAGCATCACCGACGCCGCGTCCACCTACACCGCGACGGAAGATACGCTGCTGTCCGGTCAACTGCCCAGCGCCAGCGCGGGCTCCAGCTACTATCTGGCCGCCGCGCCGGACCAGGGCGCCCTCTCTCTGCTGAGCGACGGCTCGTTTGAGTACTCGCCGCACCCCAACGCCTTTGGCGATTACACCTTCACCTACTGGACGGGGACGCTACCAACCGGAGTCAAGTGGAGCTCCAACGGGTCGCGCTCCACATCGAAATTTATCAACGACGCCAACATTACAACCGGAGATTCCGACGCCAACGTCTATGGAGGGGGCTCCCTGCCGTTTGGCCGCATCAACGGCGCCATGAACTACAGTTCCGACGCCGATTACTACTCTCTGGCGCTGTTTGCGGGCGAAACGGTGATTTTTGATATCGATGGCGGCGACAGCGGCGCCAATATCAATGCGGACATGGATTTTCAGCTCACGCTGATGGACTCCTCCGGCACGATCATCGCCTCCAACAGCGATGGCGGAACGCTGGATGCGGGCAGTCTCACCACGTTTGATCCCTATCTGACCTATCAAGTCCAGAGCGACGGTTTCTACTTCATCGTTGTCTCCGCAGACGGCAATCCGCTCACCGCCGCCACCTATGGCAGCGACAACTATGGCGAGTACGAACTCAACATTGTGTTCGATAACGCCTCAGCTAATCACAGCTTCTCCTCCAACATTCTTGAAACGATCTCCGATCAAGAGGGGCAACTGACCAGCGGATTCCTGGAGCTGACCACGGATCAACTGCAAACGGCCTCGCTCACCATCACATCGGTGGCCGACTATCCTGTCGCCGTCAGCGACTTTTTGAGCACCACCATGGGCTCCGCCGTCAATGTGGAAACCACGGCTCTGATGGCCAATGATTACGATTCCGACACTGGCGACTCGATCTCTTTTGATTCACTTTCCAGCGCGTTTAATGGGTCATATGTCTTAAACGGAACCACCGTCACCTTTACCCCGGACAGCGGTTTCTTCGGTTCCGCCGGGTTCTCCTACTCCATTCAAGACACCCAATCGCTGACAGGAACCACCAGTGTCGTTGTCCATGTAGCGGCGCCCGGGGAAGCGGACATCTCCACCCTCTCCACTTCCATGTATCGCGCCATTTATGGCGAAAACAGCGGCGATAACGCCGGCAATTCCGCCAACTACATTGGCGATGTGAATGGCGACGGCTACGACGATTTCATCATCGGCGCGCCCACGGCGGACTACAGCGCTGGCGATAATTACGGTAAAGCGTATGTGGTGTTTGGCGGACCAGCGGGCGGAACCGGCGATCTGGTGCTGAGCAACCTGGATGGGACCAATGGTTTTGCCTTGTTCGACACCATGAACGCAAGCGCGGCGAATTTTGGCTGGAGCGTCAATTACGCTGGTGACGTCAATGGCGATGGTATCGATGACTTTATCATTGGTGCGCCCGACTACGGCGCCAGCACGGAGGGCGCCGCCTATGTGGTGTTTGGCGATACCCAATTTGGCGCCGCCTTCAATCTCAAAGATCTTGATGGATATGATGGATTTGTCATCAAAGGCGCAAACAGCGGCGGCAAACTTGGACTCTCCGTCAATGCGGCTGGCGACATCAATGGCGATGGCATCGATGACGTTATTGTGGGGGAGTACTACTCCAGTCCCTATAGCAACAGTCAATCCACTACTGTAACCAGCGGCGGTAGCGCCTATGTGATCTATGGCGGCCGCAACGGGTTCAGTTCGCATATCTATACATCGAGCCTCTATCCAACCAGTTCCACGGATGCCGGTTTCGCCATCATTGGCTCCACCGCTGACGACGCGCTGGGGTGGAGCGTGGCGGGCATGGGAGACTTTAACGATGACGGCTATGACGATCTGATCATCGGCGCCACCCAGGAGTATGGCACAGGATATGGCAAGGTTTACGTTGTCTATGGCCAGTCGGAAGGCAACCAATCCAGCCAAGTGGATCTGTACGATTTCGCCGCCACCGATGGTGTGGTGTTCGCAGCGTCGCAAACGGGCCAACTGGGCTATCGCGTCAGCGATGTGGGCGACATCAATGGCGATGGCGTGGACGATATCGCCTTTAGCGCGCCCAAAGTGGGAACCACCAGTGGCGAAGTTTACGTTGCGTTTGGCAGCTCCTCGGCTTGGAGCGGCATCGCCTCCATGGATCCCGCCGACCTGGTGAGCAACAGCGCCGGCATGATCTTCACTGCGGGTTACACCGACGAAGAGTTGGGGGGCGGTTCAATCTCCTATACGGGTGACGTGGATGGCGATGGCGTCGATGACATGGTCATTGGCGCTTACTATGCCGATACAAACGGCTATACCGACTCCGGGCGCGCCTATCTCATCTTTGGTCAAACCGGCATGACCGCCGCCACCATCTCTTTGGCGTCGCTGGATGGCAGCAACGGTTTTGCCCTCAATGGCGCAGTTGCGGGCGGATGGTTCGGGTATAGCGCCAAGGCGGCTGGCGATGTGGATGGCGATGGCTTTTATGACCTGATCCTCAGCGCGCCCTATGCAAATGGCGAGAACAGCAACTACACGGCGGCAGGCAACTCCTATATTTTCTATGGCGATGACTTCCGTGGCAATTTTACCCAACGTGGGACCACTGGCAATGATGTCATCCAAGCCAGCGATAGCGGTGATTGGATCTTCGCCGACGAAGGCGATGACGAACTCTCCGGCTCCATTGGCAACGATGTGCTGTTTGGCGCCCAAGGCGACGATCTGATTGATGCGGGCTACGGCATCGATCGCGTCTCCGGCGGCGCCGGAGATGACCGCATCCTCATCTCCGACCTGGGCGATGGCACAAACGTCGATAGCATCGATGGCGGCGGTGGATACGATGTATTGCGCTTCTCCAACTACTTCTATGTGGACCTGACCACCAGTTCCGACCCCCTGAATCTGGATGGCATCGAGGTCATTAGTCTCGATAATGAGATCACCGGCGACACCCTGGTGGTCAACAAATGGAGCCCCACCTGGGTCAGCGACGACAGCCGACTGCGCATCACCGGTGATGTGGGCGACAATGTGGAGGTCAATGACAGCGGCTGGTACTACGTGGGCTCCATCTACATCTCCAAATGGGATGTCAGCGCCACCATGGCGCACTATTCCAATGGCGCCTCCAAGCTGTTCATCGATCGGGATATCACCACGAACTTCAGCATGTCGGCGCCCAATCTGCTCAGCACGCGCAATATCACCAACTACGATGATGGCAAACATTACGGCTTTACCGTAGAAGGAGAGCTGGACTATCAAAGCGCAACGAGTTATTTCGGCATCGCTTCCACCATGCTGGACTTCAATGGCGACGGCTTGGATGATTTCGTCATTGGCGCGCCGCACGCTGGAAGCACCGACTTTTCAGGTAAGGTCTACGTTATCTATGGCGGCACAGGCGCCTACCCGTCCGAAACCCTGCTTTCCAACCTCTCTTCCACCAGCTATGGATTTGTCATCGAGGGCGGGAGCAACTATGGAATCGGCGATTCGCTGGCCAAGGCGGGCGACTTCAATGGCGATGGCATTGATGATCTGCTTATAGGCGCCTACTATGCGCCGTCCAACGCCTATGGCGACTCCTACATTGTCTATGGCTCCAGCAGCACTTACAGCGGTTCGCAAACCATTACGTCACTCACCGATGGGACAAGCGGATTTACCATTGAACAAGGCGGCAGTGGCGGAACACAAGCCGATTTTGTCGTAGCAGATGGCGGCGACATTAATGGTGATGGATATAACGATATTGTTCTGCTGGATAAACAGTACAGCTATTCAACGGCCAGTTCACAAGAGGGGGCGGTTTACGTCATTTTCGGCGATGGGAGCAACTTTAATGCGGGTGTTTTCTCCACCAGCACTCTGGATGGAAACAACGGTTTCCAAATTATTGGTCCAAGCGTCAGCGGGCGATTTGCCGCCAGCGCCTCCTTGAGCGGCGATTTCAACGATGATGGTTACGACGACCTGCTCATTGGCTCCGCCGATGGCTCTTTGGGCACCTCTTCGGGAGAAACGTTCGTCATTTATGGCCGCTCCAGCTTCACTACGGTGGCTCCAAGCGGTCAGTTTGATCTCACTTATATCACCGATGTCACCAGCAACTCCGTTGGATTCTACGTTCAAGGCGCCACCGCCAGCGACTTTGCTGGCGACCGGGTGGCATGGTTGGGCGATGTGAATGGCGATGGTTATGACGACTTCGCCATTGGTGCGCCAGGAGCCAATAGCAGCGATGGCGCCGTCACCGTGATCTTTGGTTCAAGCAGCAACCCCGACACCACCGACAACCTCATCACCACAGCAGAGGTGAATGGCTCCAATGGATTCACCATCCATGGCTCGACAGGTTACGCGGCGGCTTTTGGCTCCACGCTAGAGGGCATTGGCGACATCAATGGCGATGGGTGTGATGATATTCTAGTCGCTTCTCAAGACTATTATTACGGCACAGGCGTTGGTTATGTGGTGTATGGCGGAAGCATGTTCTCACAAGACTTCTACGTGGATAATATTGACGGCTCCAACGGTTTTAAAATCTCGGGTTTTCAATATAGTGGTGAAGGCTTCAAATCCGCGGCAGGCGGCGGGGATGTTGACGGCGATGGATTCAGCGATCTGTTTGTTGCTGAGATGTACTCTGGTTACTATGGCGCAGGAGAAGGGTATTTCCTGTTTGGCGGCGATTTCGTCAATGCGGGCCATCTGCTAGGCAGCAACGGCGCCGACACCATGACCGGCTCCACCGACGCCAACACAACCGATTACCTCATGGGACGTGATGGCGACGACGTGTTGGATGGTCAAGCAGGTCCGGACTATATCAACGGTGGGGCGGGCAATGACCTATTGATCTGGGATACCGACGACATCGTGTTGGATGGCGGATCCGGGTTCGACATCCTCAGCGTGCCCGGCGCCGGGGTCAATGTGGCCGATCCCACCAACAACACTCTGGTTCGCCATATTGAGGCGGTGGACCTGCATGGAACCGGCGCCAATAGCATCGATATCAGCGCGTTGGAGATTCTGGATGTCTCCGATGATGACACCTTGGCCATTTTGGGCGATGGCGATGATCTGGCCAATATGACCGACACTGGCTGGGCCTATCAAACCACGGTGTCCTATACGCCGCCGCACTATGATCAGTCTGTTACCCTGGATGTCTACACTAATGGCGGGGCGACGCTCTATCTGGAGACGACCATCAGCACACAATTCGCTGTAGCGGGCGCGATCTAAATATAGTCGCTAGCATCCAAAAGTGAACATATGGGCGCTGGAAGATATCGAGGGCGGAGCCCTCGAGCTCCCCAAGATCAACAACCACACCGTGGGCTCCGCCCACACCCGCTTAAGGGTCACAGACCCTTAAGAATCCCGACAAATTTCCTCTGGAAATTTGTCTCATAGTCAGCGCAAGCTGAACCAACGTCACGCAAACATTGAGATCTTTGGATTTGTGTCATTCTGGATTCAAGCGACTATATATTTTATCTACGTCTGCTCCATCAGGCGATCAACTCACTGCCAGCGAGCGCGGCGTCGTTTCTCCAACTGCTGATCCTGCAGATAGCGATTAATGGCGGTTTGATCCTCCTCCAGCACCCCCAAAAACTCAATAGCAATGCGTCGGGGCGGCAACACATTCACGCCATCCGGGGACTCTGCCTGGCCCAATACGCGCTTGGCCAGGGATTTGACCGCCACCACATGGCCAAAGGCGGTAATCCAACGCCAAGGCGCGGCGGGCAGGCCAATATGCACCGCCACCTTATCCTCTTTGGAGACCGGAATCGGCTTGACCTGTTTGCCCAATGTGGAACCGGATGTTTGACGCGCCAACTCGCGGAACGCCACGCCCCCTGCGCTCAAATTCACATCCAACGGACGATGACCAAAAATCGTCTCCGGCCCCACCGTGCGGAATTTATCAGCCACCGCAGCCAGCGTCTCCACCAATTTCTCCAAACCATCGCGTCCCGTGGGATCCATGCGTTTGAGCGTACGCAGATCGTTGCGAATCCGCTTGAGCTCCTCCCGCTGACGTCGCCGCGCGGTCTGCGGCGCCACGCTGTTGGAGGCCACCAGATCCTCCAGAATCTGATGGCTGCGAGAAAGCACATCAGCCTGCATCATACTGATCCAGTCCAGATTGGCGAAACGGTGCACACACTCGTCCAACTGCTGACGTAACGGGACGAATAGATTCACCTTTTTATGATCCGCCACTTGTGCGCACAAACTGTCCACCCGCACCCAGAAAGCATCCGCAACGTCAGCCACCATGGGATTGGTGCGATCCAGAATATCCAAACTGGCGTCCAAGCGTTCGGTATCGAACACGGCGTATTGATTATCGAACACCGGCAACGGCTGTTGATGCTGTTCGATAGCCTTGATGGCTTTGTCAAACGCCGAAGCAGAGATCAGCTTCCACTTGAACGGCATGGTCCCATCAAAGCGGATATGCCGCCGCTGCTCACCGCCACCGGCATCCTCATGCCGATCCTCCTCCGAAGGCGCATGAATCTCCGGCTCCGCCGCCGCCGTGGGTAGGGGGTCGCCGAAGCGGAAGCGCTTTTTCGGTTTCTGCTTAACGATCTCTTCAACAATGGCGGCGGTGTTTGGAATGCTATCCGCCGCCGAGGCGGCGTCTTGCAGAAACAGCGCCTCCTCCTGATCCAACTCTGCGATCTCCTCTAAAATCTCCTGCTCGTCGTTCCACACGCGATCGGCGCGCTCTTTGAGCTGCTCACGCTGTCGCAGCACGATATATTGCTGAATCCATTCCTGGTCAGTATCACGCAACTCCATGAATCGACAGGAGATTTGAAAAATATTCTCGTCGTTGACGCAACGCACGATCTGCGCATGGTAGGTGATGGGATCTTCGCGCTTCTCTTCAGGAAAGTAGACTTTGATATCCACCTCATCACCCTCCCGCAGCGCTTGAGCAGGAAGCTGAAACGAACAGCCGCCGCCGCTCAAATCCGCCAATTGGGTTGCCTGCCAGATGCCAGCGCCCGCATCCACGCGGCTGGCGCGGATGGCCATACGCCGCTTTTCACTGGAGACGCGCTTACGCACCTGAATATCCAGATTATCTTCCAGACGAAAGTGGCTGCGGCGGGTGTTGTCATCAAAGGCGTCATTCATAGAGGCGAATATCTCAAAGAAATGTGGAAAAATCCGATGGGGAAGAGCATATGCGCCAAAACTCATCCCGTCTCATGATAAACGAGCAGATATTTGGAAAAAGCAAAAAACAGGCCGTGATTTACACAGGCGTATAATCCATTCAACGCTGCTGAACGCGACTGAGCAGACGCCGGTCCCGCTTGTTGGGCCGTCCCGGTTGCAGCGTTGGACGGGAAAGACGCTCCATACGGCGCATCTCCGCCTCCTGCTCACGTTTGGCGGCGCTCTCTGGAGTTTCGCTATAGAGCTGCTGCGCCACGCTGGCGGGGCCGCGCTGTTGACTCAAATCCTGCACTGTCACCACGAAGGTCAACAGCCCCTTTTGAATCTCCAGCTCATCGCCTACGCGCAGGGATTTGGCCGGTTTCACCCGCTGCCCATTTACATGCACATGACCGCCGGTCACCGCCTCCGTGGCCAGGGGGCGGGTTTTAAAAAAACGCGCCGCCCACAGCCAACGATCCAAACGCACGCTGTCATCACTGCTTATGGTTTCATTGGCGTCCGCTTGCCGCCGTCCCTGTCGGCCACGCGCCATACTACTTGTTCTCCCCAGTGGGGGAGTCGCTCTTATCGGCCTCTTCGGTCATGCGGGCGCAGAACGCCTGGACGGCGCTTTTGGAGAGCTGCGCGCCCGGCTCCAGGGCCGACAGCATCTTATCCGTCACCTGCCCGGAGAGGGTCACGCCCTGCTGCTGCAAACCCACATTCAGACCAAACACGCCGCCAATAACCAGCGCCAGCCACAAAAACAGCGACACGCCGTGGCCGATGATCTTAAAAAATCCAATCAATACAGCCAGACCACTGATAGCGATCATGCCGTAAGAGACCAGTTGCGGATCCAGATTCTCCAACATAAATCCATCCTCTACTCGTTTTGTAACGCTTCGATTTCCCAGGATTGGGCGCGATCGGATAAATAGGCGTTCACCGCCACACGCGCCTGCGCAGTATTCAAACTGCGCAACGCCCGCGCCGCCGTGATGCGCAGATGGGGGTTGCCGTTGGCCAGATAGGGCGTCAATGCGCTGGCCACCCGTTGCGGATAGGTCTGCGCAAACCCAGCGGAGAAACTCTCCATGGTGCGGCGCGAAAGGGCGTCGTTGGACCACACCGCCAAACGACTCTCCAGATAGTCCGCCACATCGCTGGTTTGGAACAATTTCAACGCCATCAACGCGCGAATGCGGTAGACGTTCAACAAGGAATCATCATCGGCGATTGCCATCAAGGTCTGCTCGGCGCCATCGCCCAGAGCGGTGATGGCGTCAGTCTCCAGCGTCCACTCCACTCCGGCCAGCGCCTGCATCGCTTCGGCGCGACTGGGCTGCGCCAGCGCCGCAGCGGGCCACAGAGCAACGCCCAGGGTCAAACTCACGCTTAAACAAGCGGCTATGGGCAAAATACGCATGAAATGACGGGTCATCATCACGACTCTCCTACTGCGCCATGGGCGAATAACGCAACACAGTCAATTGATCCGACGTCAGATTGCCCGGATCCAGCGCAAGATCCGTCGGCGCGGTCCAAAACATCAGATTGAGGCCATCTTTGCTCAGGCAATTGGAGACAATATTGATGAATTTGGCGCACTCCGGCGTATCATCCAACGGATCAAACGACGCGCCGCCCGACTCCGATGTGTGGTACAGCCCCAAAAAGTGCCCCATCTCATGCACGATGGTCTCCCCCATCACGGTGGTCTCCAATGAGCCGCCAATCAGGTGCGCGCTCAGACTCACCATATAGCCGTTGCCCGCGCCAGAGAGCCCCAATGTGCCGGGAATGCCGGGAGCGATGCCCAATACGCCGCTGGCGTTGGTGAAGTCATCCACCAGGAACACATTGATCACATCCTTGGAGCCAATGGAGATCAACGAGCTGGTGGTGGCGTCGCTATAGGAGGTGGAGACCGAACGATATTGACTGTCGGGGATGCTGGTCACATCCAACACGTTCAATGTCAATCCGTGGTTGCTCATAATCGCTTTGGCGCGGGTAAACGCCGCTGTGATATCGGACTCCGTATAGGTTCCACTGACGAGATAGGGTTTGAGGATAAAGGTGGCGTTGCTGTTGACCGAACCGCTGCGGGTGGTGAGATAGACCGCATCGCTGCTGCTCAAGGAGTTGCTGAGATTATAGCTCCACAAACCGGTGGAGAGCGGCGCCTGGGTGGGAACCTGCGGTTGTAGCATGGTGCAGAAACTGGCGCCGCAATGATACGTGGCGCCGCTTTTCACCGTGGTCAGCGTGCCGGAGGAGGGGCTGGTGACCGAAGAGACGGAGACGCCGCTGGAGCCCACGGAAGGGCCATTGAGCAGCAGGAGGTAGGAGACGACATTGCTCGAGAGTAAAAACGAGCTCTCATTCACCCCCAATGCGGATACCGACAGATTGCTATTGGTGGATGCAGCGCCCGCGCCGTTGGCGCCGTTATAGTGTTGCAGCGCCGACAGTGACGACACCAGCGAGGAGGAGCCCTTCACATTGCTCAAAAAGCTGGTCAATGCGGAGTCGCTGGCGAAGTTGGAATCGGAGATGGAGACGCCGCCCAAAGAGCTGGCCTGGTCGCGCATGGTCTGCGTGATGGTGATGCCATTATCGGCGTTGTCGTCGGAATCCAACGTCTGCAACAGACGCAGCATATTCAATGCGGTGGTGTTGCCTGCGTCGGTGACGCCCGCCAGAGTCAATGGGGTGATGGAGGACGCGCCGGTGGCGGAGCCCAGGGTGAGATTGCCCAGGGAGAAGGTGACCGTTTCACCGGATTGGTAACTGAAGCTGCCGTCACTGCCGGTGGTGGAGGTTCCCTGGGAGGGGGTGGCGTAGGTCAGCCCGGAGACGGCGCTATCGACAAAATAGCCGGTCACGGTGGTGGCGGTGACAGTGGTGGTGGTGCTGCTGCTGCTTCCTCCCCCGCCGCCGCCACAACCGTTTGCAAACAGGAGCCCGACCAAAGCGGCGCCGAGCGCGCCATGGCGGATGATTCCGCGTTGGCGATGATGTGAACTCTGATGCATGGTCATACCAACAATCCTTCAAGTCATCTGCTCAATTCATACGCAAACATAGACCAGAATTGCTGGAACCAGAATGGTTTTCCTCAAGGCAATCTGGGCGCTGATTGTGTAATAGCGGAGGCCATGGCGTTAGATGCCGCGCCGAGTAAACGCAGGATATTCTGCTCAGTGGCTGAACCACTGTTCATCGATGTTTTTTTCGTCAATGAACCAACGATGTTTTGTTGGGGATATTTCATAATCGACACATCAAGTTTCGCTTTTAACACGCCGTTAAGAAACTCATTGGAAAAAGCAGGCGAGAGATAATAAGCGCGGGTTGCCGGGGACTGTTGTAACAGAGCGGCGTATTGATTGACCGCGCCTGCAGAGACAACCAGCGTATCGCTCTTGGTCAATCCTTGCTTCAAATAAGCAAAAATATGCTGCGTCACTTTTCCGGCATCAACAGAGGAACGATTGCGCACGCCGTTCACAAAAAAGAGATAACGCACGGAGCTCAAAGAAGAGCCACCCTGCCCGGAGCCCATTTTCGCCAAGGCTTGCTGAATGGCGCGTTTCACCCCAGCGTTTGTCTCGGATTGCGCGCGTTGATTCAAACACTCCTGCCCGCCTTGATTCAAACGCCCCAATGAAGCGGCCACAGCGGTGCGCACGGTGGTGTTGGAGTCGTTCAAACCAGTGCACAGAATATTCACCGCCTGTTTGTTCCCACTGGAGCCCAACGCCAAAGCGGCCTGCGTGCGCACGCGAAAATCCGGGGATTGCGTCAAACTGGCGGAGAGTTGGGAGAGACTCGCAGCGGAACCCATAGACGGCGCCGTGAGCAGAAGCAGGAGCGCCAAAGTCGCGATGAAAAACGGGGGGAGCTTTTTAAAAACGCTTGTCCACAGCATCAGGTCTTCTCCTTCAAACGTTCAAGCTCAACAAGAGCGCCAATAAGGAAAAAGATAAAAGGAGAGGCCTAAACAAATAGTGATGAATGAATGCATCATTCGTCCAATATATAGTCACCGCAATTCAGAATTGCACAGGCTCCTCAATGTTTGCGTGACACAGGTAAAGCTTGCGCTGACTATTGGCCTCCGGCTGGCCGGAGGCGGGATTCTTAAGGGTCTGTGACCCTTAAGCGGGTGTGGACAGAGCCCACGATTGGGCAGGAATGCCAAATCGGACTCGCGCAGCGAGCCCGAAGGGTGAGGACCAGGGATGGTCCGAATCACGGTGTAGCTGTTGATCTTGTGCTGGTTCAGCGGAAACATGACAACCGTCTAAACCAAAATATCAGTTAGCTGTTCGCCTTTTCAGCCATTTTTTGGGATGGCTGAAAAGACTGCTTTTGGTGCGTCGTCCGACGCCGTTCTCTGGCCGCCTCAAGCTTTTCATCTCGTTCGGCCAGGATCTGCACATGCCGCCCTTCCAGGCGATCCTGTGGGGTGACGTAGTCGATGGCGCTATGGAGCCGCCGGGTGTTGTAATGCTCGACGTACTTTCCCACAACCCGTTGGGCATCTTCCAGCGATAATGGCGTCTGAGGCCGAATGCACTCACGCTTCAAACTACCGTGAAAACGCTCCAGTTTTCCGTTGCTCTGCGGATAGTAAGGCGAAGTCCTCACATGCGTCATGCCGGATTCCCGGATGAACGCCTTAAAATCGTTGGCAACGAACTGCGGCCCATTGTCTGAGATCAGCCGCGGCTTAGCTTCCGGATAGGCCTCCTGAGCTCGGAGCAGGACCACTTCAACCTCATCTTCCTTCATCGACTCACGAATCTCCCAGTGGAGGATAAACCTGCTACATCCATCCAGGACACTGCACAGATAGTAGAACGTCCCCTGGATATTCAGATAGGAGATGTCCACATGCCAGTGTTTATGCGGCTCCGAAGGCTGTTTGAACCCTGTGCCCTTCTGCGAGGGCGATGGGCTCCAACGACGCATCAGCCCGGCAGTTCTGAGCACACGCAGCACTGAAGAGGGGCTGACCGCCACCACGCCTGCATCCAGCATCATGTAGGTCAGGCGCCGATAGCCCTCTGACGGATGTTCATGGAAAAAGGCGACAATCGCTTCCCTTTCCCAATCGTCCAGCCAAAAATCTCGGGGAATACGGCCATTGTGGTCATTAACCATTCCATAGCGCTTGCGCCATGAATAGAACTTGCCCCTTTGCACGCCTATCCAGTTGATAATTCGGCTCGTGTCGATTTCGCTCTTGTCTGACCAAAACGCCACGAAATTCACCACCGAATCCCGTATGTCCGGCTCCACCCAGCAGCCGTTCAGCTCACCCCAAGACTTTTTTTTAGCGCAACATGCGCCTCAAGAAGCTCAGACATAACTTCATTTTTGGTTGCCAACTTCGCTTCTAGTTCGGCAATCTGTCGGTCACAAGCCTTTTGGCCGCGTTTGTCAGACAAGGCCGCTTCGCCGTTCTCAAACAAAGCCTTTTGCCAGCGATAGTACTGGCTGGGCTGAATGCCCGCCTCGTCGCACAGATCCGAGAGAACCACCTTCTCGACCAGGTGACGGCGCACATAGCCTACCTTCTGCTCAGCCGTAAATCTCCGCTTCTTCCGTTCCATACAAACCTCCGCTTATTATCTACACATTATAAACGGCTTGTTTGTCATTTTCCAACTGAACCGAAACAATCTTGGGAGCTCGAGGGCGGAGCCCTCGATATCTTCTCGCTTCAAATGTCTCATTCTCTTCTGCGGCGACTATATGAACGCGGTCTTTGTATTTCACTGATGGGTGAAAAAATTTCAGCGTGAGTTGCGGATGAGAAAAAATTTATTCTCTCAAGCTTCACCCAACTGCGCCAGCAACTCCGCTTGATGATGCGCCAACAGGGCGTCGACGATCTCCCCCAACGCGCCCTGCATCACCGCATCCAATTTATGTAGAGTCAGATTGATGCGGTGATCGGTTACACGGTTTTGTGGGAAATTATAGGTGCGGATGCGCTCGGAACGGTCTCCCGATCCCACCTGACCCCGCCGCGCTTCGGCGCGCTCATCAGCGGCGGACTGGCGCTCCTGATCCAGCAGACGCGCCTGCAACACCTTCATCGCCTTGGCTTTGTTCTTGTGCTGGGATTTCTCATCCTGGCAGGTCACCACCAGGCCGGTGGGCAGGTGGGTGATGCGCACAGCCGAATCGGTGGTGTTGACGCTCTGTCCACCGGGCCCGGAGGAGCGATAGACGTCGATGCGCAGATCCTTGTCGGCGATATTGACGCTCACTTCATCGGCTTCGGGCAGAATCGCCACCGTGCAGGCGCTGGTGTGGATGCGTCCGCCCGCCTCCGTGGCGGGCACACGCTGCACCCGGTGCACGCCGGACTCGAATTTCAAGCTGGAGTAGACGCCCGCGCCGGTGATCATGGCGATGAGCTCCTTGAATCCGCCTAGATCCGTGGGGCTGCTATCCAGAATCTCCATGCGCCAGCCGCGCTGCTCCACATAGCGCCCATACATGCGAAACAGATCCGCCGCGAACAGTCCCGCCTCATCGCCGCCGGTGCCGGCGCGAATCTCCAAAATAACGTTCTTCTGATCGTCAGGATCCTTGGGCAGTAGCAGAATTTGCAGTTGAGCGTCACTCTCCTCCAATTGATGCTTCAGCGAATCACGCTCCTCTCGCGCCATCTGCGCCATCTCCGCATCGGCGTCAGGCTCGGCCAACATCTCCTCGGCGTCTTTAAGCTGCGCATCCAACTCCTTGTGCTGCGCATAGGCTTCCACAATGGGCTCCAGCTCGGCGAATTCGCGATTCAACTTGGCGAACCGTTCAGGATTGGAGGCGATATCCTGCTGACCCAGCAGAGCGGAGATCTCTGCATGGCGCTCACTCATCACACGGAGTTTATCGGTTAACGCCATAGCGAGACTCTCCAGCCCTTATCCATCGTCCAGTTTGAACAGTCGCCGGGTGGCGGCGGTGATCTGATCGCCATCGGGCTCATGGGCGGCCAGACGCAACTGTTCAGACGGATTGTGCAGAATTTTATTCACCAACAGGCGGGTCAGCTTCTCGATGCGCGCGCGGTCGTCATCGCTCAAGGTTTCCCAGCCGCGCAACTGCTTTTCCAACACCTCGTCACGCACGCCTTCAGCGTGAGCGCGTAACGCTTTGATGGTGGGCGCAACCTCCAGTGCAGAGATCCATTTCAGCAGCCCCGGGATCTCTTCAGAAACAATGTTTTCCGCCGCTTGCGCCGCTTCTGCGCGCTCCTGTCGGTTCTGCTCGACGATCTGATTCAGATCATCCATGTCATACAGAAAAGCGCTGTCCACATCGCCGATCTCCGGGTCCAGATCCCGCGGCACGGCGATATCGATAAAGAACATGGGGCGCTGGCGCCGCTCTTTGAGGGCCTTTTTCACCATGGGCGCATCCACCAGATAGACGGTGGAGCCGGTGGAGGAGATGATGATGTCGGCGCGGTGTAGATTCTCCGCCAGCTTCTCCATGGGGAAAGCGTGACCATCGAACTGGGCGGCCAGATTCTGCGCCCGCTCCAGGGTGCGGTTGGTGACGAACACTTTATCGATGCCGTTGGCCACCAGATGGCGCGCGGCCAATTCGCACATCTCACCGGCGCCGATGAGCAGACAGCTATGACCGTTCAATTCGCCGAAGATCTTGCGCGACAGCTCCACCGCTGCAAACGAAACCGACACCGCGTTTTCGGCAATGGCGGTCTCATTACGCACCCGCTTAGCGGTTTGAAAAGCGTGCTGAAAAAAGCGATTGAGAATAGCGCCGACGCTCTGTTGCGCCACGGCGTGCTGATAGGCCTTTTTCATCTGACCGAGGATCTGCGGCTCGCCCAGCACCATGGAGTCCAGACTGCTGGCCACGCGGAAGCCGTGACGCACCGCCTCCTCTTCCAGATTGATATAGAGATGGGGATTGAGCTCATCCAAGCTCAAATCGTGGGAGTGGGCTAACCAGATGCGGGTCTGCTCCACAGCGGTCTGCACGTCGTGGGCGGCCAGATAGATCTCCACCCGGTTGCAGGTGGAGAGGATCACCCCTTCGCACACCTGCTCCAAACCCACCAATTGCGCCAGACTCTCCGGTAAGCGCTCCTCGGGAAAAGAGAGCTTCTCCCGCAAAGCCACGGGGGCGCTGTTATGGTTGAGTCCTACGGCCGCAATTTTCATAAAGGCAGACGAATGGTCGGGTTCGGCTGAGCGGCGGGGATTTGGACACGGCCTATTTGGCCCAGTTGGTCCAACAAGCGCCGGACGCCGCAATGGTGATTTTGTGCAGAATCCCTAATGATAGACTGAAAAGCGAGAATCCCCAAGGAGAGAATGCGGCTTGCGCTTGCTCCCACAGCGCCAGTGTCGTATAGTTCGCAGCTGTCTTAAGAGTCCACATAAAGAGTCTGACGGGGCGTGGCGCAGTCTGGTAGCGCATCGGCTTTGGGAGCCGAGGGTCGGAGGTTCGAATCCTCTCGCCCCGACCATTTCTCTTTGTTTGGCGTTATGACATAACACAAGCGCCCGTGGCTCAACCGGATAGAGCAACGGCCTTCTAAGCCGTCGGTTGCAGGTTCGAATCCTGCCGGGCGCGCCATCTATTTCAATAGTTTACACAATCTCACAATCAAGCCATCTTGCCTCGGGGTGTACTCTGGGGTGTACTTTGCAGCCCGCTAGTCGCTCCCCCTGAGCCACAAAAAATCCCTGCCTCGGGTGGCCTGTTGATGCTGATGCCCGTCAGAGTTTTTGGCTCCACGCTTTCACATGAACCCCTCTCGCGCTTCTTGAAAACTGATTGGTGAGCATCTAACCTGTTTTCTGCGACGCCTGCCTAGAGCAGAGCGGCAAGAGCCGCAAAGCGCCGCCGCATGAGGATCTGTGCGAGGTGCGCACCTGATCCACTGTGAAAGGCCTCTACTTTGCCCTTGTTCCAGGGCTCCATAAGGGTATCTTGATCCGAGACCTTGAGAGAGAAAAATGGCGTCCGCTGTGGCGAGAAAGTTTACAAAACCGGACATCAGAAGCGAATGCCGGGGTTTTGGATGGTTGGATACTCTCAAGAGATCCGGTGGTTAGGCAGGGTTGATTGAGGTCCGCTTTTTCAAGAAGCGGTCCTGAAAGCAACGAAGGCACCGCATGAAACGGGTTTCAAGCACTGGTTAAGACACTCGGTCAGCATATAGGAAAGATAAAAATCTTCCGTTTCGTGAGCTGACCCCGGGTAGAGTCTACTGGAACAGGGGTATGATAGCCTGTAGTCAGGTTATTCACCGGGTTGGGGTGAACTGGGAAGGATTGGAGAACAGTTCCGCATCTGTCTTGTTGATATGATTGTCTAACCAGTCAATCAAATATTTCCTCATAGAATCGAGAATTTCAATCTTGTTCTCTATTGAAGTTTCTTCCATCAGTTGCTTGGTAAGTCGTGGCATTTCAGCGGCGAATCGTTCATGCGCCTTCAGATGTTGCGTGTAATGCTCGTAGGAAGCAGGGAGCATCAATGACTCTTCATATGAAAAGTGAAACTTCACATATTCATTTAGAGAAGAAACAGCATTATCAGTCTGAGTCACATCGTCAGTCAGGATACAAATAAGATCGAAGAGTGCCTCATGCTGAATGTCTATACTCTCGACACCGGTTCGTTTCAGAGCGAAATCAGACATAAACGAATCTTCCTGGGAAAGCGTAAGTGATGTGATTTACCATTCAAAAATGGGTAGTGGCTCCGTTTAGCTGATTTTGTATAAAACTTGCATGGATTTGGCCATCGTTCTCACATGGATAGTGGAGAAAACAGATGGCCATGATTACCGTGCATTGCCCAGAATGTGGAAGCCAAAACGTTGTAAAGAATGGCAAACAGTCCAATGGGAAGCCGCGCTTCCGCTGCGACAATCCAGACTGTAAACGCCGCTATTTCCAAACGACCTACACCCACAAAGGGCGTCAACCAGAGGTAAAACGTCAAATCCTTGAGATGACTCTTAACGGCGCTGGGATTCGTGACACCTCTCGCGTCCTGGGTGTCGGGCGCAACACCATCACCCGAGAGATAAAAAAACACCGGAATCTCACAGGTGAATCTTCCACTTCTGGCTGAACTGGCTTCCGATACGCCGGTCGACGTGGTTCGGGTTGATCAAGCAGAAGCTGATGAAATGTGGTCCTATGTCGGCAGCAAGGCCAACCCTCGATGGATTTGGCATGCCATCGAACGCCAGTCAGGCCGCGTCCTGGCATATGTCTTCGGAACTCGGAAAGATGCTGTGCTCAAAGAGCTGCGTAAACTGCTGGAGCCTTTTGGCATCGCCAACCTGTTTACCGATGATTGGGGCGCTTACCATCGCGTCCCATTGGCCCCAAATCATTTCGTGGGCAAGCGCAACACTCAGCGTATTGAGCGCAAGCATCTGACTTGGCGCACTCGCATCAAGCGACTGGCCAGAAAGACCATCTGCTTCTCCAAATGCGAGGTGATGCACGACACGGTCATTGGCCTGTTTATCAACCGCTACGAGTTTGGTCTGGAAATATAGTGATCAGCTAAACGGAGCCACTACCCAAAAATGAATCACTCGATAATGAATATTTTATCTAACTGAATCATACAGATGATATTTTTAGCTGATTCTGAGTTCGCTTTAATGGACATCTTATCAGTCGTTTCATCCTGAGCGCGAATGATGGTTCCAATGGTGATGCTATCAACCAAGCAGTTCAGTTCAATCCTGACATGCTTTGGTGTGCTGTTCGCCTTAATACAGGTCTCATGGAAAGTTTTCCAGTCATTGTAAGAGATGGAACCATTCACATGAAATGTTATTGTTTCATCAGTTTCAGATACACAAACATGGTCAAGTGTGGAATACATTTTCGACGCTCCTAAGTTGATTCTGAATCTCACAGAGTTGAGTTATTTTTATTGCGCCGTCGTATCGAATTGTTAGTGAGCTTCCGTTTCTTTCTAAGAAAATACCCATACGCCACATTGCCCCTGGAAAATTTACTGGTTCCATAAGCTTATTGTAGCGATAATATCCTACATAGTCATGGAATAGCTGAAAGCGCACAACTTATGCAGGTGGTAGGGATGATATCTCAGAAAGACTTTCTTAATTACAGAGGCTTAGAGGTATCGTTTGATATGCATCTGAAGCTCGGATTCCCTGAGATTGATGCTCAGCACGAGGGCATATATCAACAAATATGTGCCCTCGTGGATGAAATCCTGGAGCCCAAGGGCAAGAAGCAGTTCCATGTTTTGGTTACGAAACTGCGCGGGAGCATGAAAGAGCATTTCGCCTACGAGGAGGCGGTGCTCCGAAGTAGGGTAGATATCGAATCCCTGGAAAAACATCGTGAGGAGCATGAGGCAGCGATTTCTGACCTAGGGGCGAAATCACGGGCGCTTGAAATTTTGGTGGATAGCGGCACTCTTATCGAGAGCCTAGCGTTCATCCATACGCAGTCCATCATCAACTGGTTTTTCAAACACATCGTTACTCTGGACAAGCAGCACTTCTCCGAGATCGGTTTGTATGACGATGTGAGTAATCGTTCGACCAGATACGAGCTAGAAGGGGCTGTAGTCATTGAGAACAACAGCGAGGGAAAATGCTCGGGGTCTGTGGTAAATGTTAGCGCAACAGGTGCTTTGCTGAAGCACGATGGTGGGGAGAAACTGTTTCGTGCTGGGGACTGGGGTTCCATTGGCTGGAGCTCACCGATACACAGTGACATGACGCCGTGTAAAATTATTCGCTGCGACGAAGAGTTCATTTCTCTGGAATTCAAGGATCCCCAAGCACTATTGCTCGAAGATCTGATTCGGAACTCTGTTTGAAATCACATGTCCGCTTCTATCAATAGCGGACATGAGAGTGCCCTTGGCTCTGCCGGGGGCGGTCACTCTTTCTCCGCCACCCTCTCCGCCAGCGCCTCATAGCCCTGCCGCAGCCGTTTCAACGCTTTTACCGCGCCGGAATCGTCGATATCCGCCCGCGCCTTCCACAACGTCCGCAGCTGCTTGGTTGATGTCAACAAGAGCACCCCCGCCACGGGGGCGGGGTCTGATGTCCAGGCGGCTTACGTTTGCCTAATTTGCGCACCGGTTCTCCATAAGTTCGTATCGCCGCCGCCATTCAGCGGGCCATGTCTCTAACATTCCTGGCCGCTCTTCGGGGCGCGCTCTGGCCATCTCCAGCCACCGCTCAAACTCCTCCAGCGACTCGGGCCGCGCAAATGCCTCCTGAGAGGGCCATTCTACCGGATTTGCGCGGCCCTCCAGCTTGGCCACGCGCTCAGATAGCCTGCTCATTTGCCCGCCTCAAGCACTGCAATACGCTGCTCAAGCTCGGTGATCTCCACCAGCCGCGCCTGTTGGGCCAACAGCGCCATGAGCGCCGCCGCCGCATCGGGAGAGACTGCACCCCCCGCAAGGCAGAAATCAACGCTTCGCCGCGCTGCGTCAGATCGCCGTCGAATCCGGACAGGGAAACGGCGGGCGATTCTGCCTTCAGACTCGGAACGCACCGCTCCAGCAGCAGCCGCGCCGCCTGAATGTCGCCATCCTCGGCTTTTGCAATCAGCGCCGCGACAACGCCGGGCGCGGCGTCCTGAATCCGGCGGCGCATCTCGCCCGCAAAGCCGCTCCCTTTCGGGCGTCCTGCCGGGTTGGCATTGTTTCCTGGTCGGAAGCGCCCTTTATGGTCGCGTTCCGATTCTTCCCCGGATAGATTCGGATTCATTTCAGAACCACTCATGATTCGCTCCACATCTCATTTTGTGCTCTTTGTGATGCCATTCAGCCGACAGCACACTCAAAACGATTCTAGGCCCGTTTCTGGCCCGGGAATCGGCATTCTCGCTGCTCACCAATCGAAGGTGCGCAACTGAACGGGTTTCTCCAGGTTGAGCGGTCGCGGCAGGCTGGCCCGGTGGCACGCCTTGAAAAGCTGCGCGGTCAGACCATCGCGCCAGACGCGCCATCAGCCGTTAGCGCGGGGGTCGCCCATCTCGCGCAGCCGGTCGGCACGCTCGCCGCCGATGCGGTCGATGATCTCCGGCCAGGGTTGCGATGGTTCGGCCTCAAGCTCCCGATCGATGCGGGCCAGCAGCGCCGCCCCGTGTCGGGTGAACAGATCCACCTCGCGGCGGATGGCGCGCAGATCGCCGACGCCCCGCAACAGCTCCGCCGAAAATCGGTCCGCCAGTCGGTCGCCTGCCGGACGGTCATAATCGACCGGCTCTCGCCGCACCTCGGTGTAAAGCTCGACGGCGCGCAAATCGTGGTCGATGGAGCCCAGCCAACGGGAGAAGGTTTTTCGATGTTCTGTCATTCGGTGCGCGCCTCCTTTGACGCTATTCGATGTAGGCAGCTGAGAGGGCGGTGGGCGTTGGCAAGACGCCCGCCCTCCCTCTCCCCCGTAGGGGGAGGGGTAGACTGCCAACGTGCCAAGGTTAGCCAGGGCACTGTATTTGTTCATATTTTCACCTTGGCAGGGGCACTGCCAACGCACCACCCCTGCCAACGCATAACATATTGAATTTATGGCAAGTCACCTTGGCACTTTAGCATTGCCAACGCTTGCCAACGTGCCAATGCCAACGCTTTTGCCAACGCTTGCCAAGGTCAATCAACCTCCTGGCCGGGGGTGTGTTCCGGCTCTCCAAGAGTCAACCACTTCCACGATTTGCCGTGCTCGGGCAGCACCTCCTGCCGTAGACGACCAGCGTTTAGCAGGTCACGCGCAAGGCTGCGCAGACGCTTCTCGCCCATGGTGTGGAACTGTTCCGGCAACCGCTCGCGTTGGGCGTACAATCCCGCCTGACCGCTAAGGGTGAACGGCTTGTCGGCGTCCAGCGCCTCGGCAATCGCGCGTTCCAGAAGATAGGTTAGCGGTTGACTGGATTGCGCCGCCTCGCGCAAGTTGATAGCCTCCAGCAGGCCTGATTGTGCGCGCAGCATGTCCACCGGCTGGCGGTCTGCTTTGGCGTTGGACTTCACCAGCTGGAGCCGATAGGCCGCGTTGTGCTCGAACTCCACGCCGACTCGCTCACATAGTCGGCGCGCTTTGGCTTCCTCCATCGGCGTCAGTGCGACAACCGCGCGCACGCCGTCAACCAACGTCGCAGAGCCACGCACCGCCAACCTAGAGCCTTGTGAGCCATCCTCTCGGGTCTTGCTCATGTGGTGCGCGACAATCACAGTTGCGCGTGTTTCGGCGGCCAACTCGCCCATATAGGAGCACAACGCCTGCGCCACCTCAGCGCGGTTAACGTCACCCGCGACAAGCGCCTGTAATGGGTCCAGCACAATCAGCCGCAGCGGCGGCTCCATGGCCGCAATCTCGATAAGCTGGGCCATTAGCTCTTCTGCCTGCTCGGTGCGCTCCGGTCCGGCCTTGCCCTCGCGGATTAACGTCAGCGGAGCCAGCGGCCAAATCAGCAGCGAGTCGCCCGCCATGTGGCGCAACCTGTCGGTGGGGTCCAGTTGATCCAGGCGGCCATGTGCAGCGGGATCGTCGTCCTCTCGGGTGATAAATATCGCTCGCCCCTGAGCCTCGATTGGTGCACCCATGCTCTGGCGTGGGGTAGCCTGTTGCCCGGTCATGAGCGGTCCTCCATCGGGTTGAGGGTGTACGGCCCCAACGCGACGGACAGGCACAGATCCAGTAGAATGAAGCTCTTGCCACTGTCGCCGGGAGCGGCCAATATCACAGGCACACCCAAGGGGATTTTGCCCTCTATGAGCCACTGTGTCGGCGGCGCTTTGCCCTCGAAACGTGACGCCGGAAGCGTCAGCAGGTCCGGGATTGTGTTCCACCTCGACTCCGGCTCATCGCTCTCCAGCGCCTCTGCAAACGCGCCAGCGGCAGGGCGTGGGGGCATCGGCACAACCCGGCCAAATTCTTCATCCTGGTCGGAGAATTCAAGGTCGCCGCTCGCCAGACGGTCGAGACTAAATCGCTTGCCCATGGCCCGCCTCTTGGTTGAAAATATCCAGCCAATCCAGCGACTTCGAGCCCTCTGGAATCTCTCCCGGCGGCAGATGAACCACCACCGCCATCCGATGGCGCAGACGCTCGACCAACTTGGTCGCCGCCTCCTGGCCCGCGCCGCTTCGGTCCAGATCCGCCCAAATATGGACAGCCTGCACGCCCGGCGGCGGCTCGAAGCTCGCCAAGCCGCTTGCGCTGATTGCGGCCCAGCAGGGCATTCCCGCGCCTAAACGGACGCTTAGAGCCGTTTCGATGCCTTCGCAGACGCCCAAGACGCCGGACCCGTCCAGGGGAAAAAGTTGGATTGCCGCGCCCGAAAAAGCGCCCGGAAACACGCCGCGTGTCAGTTTTTTGGCATCGCGAACCGGGGCTTTTCTTCCGTCCAGGGAAAGAAAGGTTCGGTGATTCCCAACATGGCGGCCTTGCGCATCGACAACCCGCCCAATCATGGCCGGGAATTCGCCAGCTTTGCGGCCATCTTCCCAATAGGTGGCCCGTGGGTCGCACCGCAGCGCGGGGCTAAGGGGCATCGCCTCGCCCAGCCCTCGGGCCTCCAAATAGCGCCTCACAGGCGCGGCGGCGGGGTGATCCAGCCCCACGGCTTCGGCCCATTCGTCGGCGATGGCCCGCTGAATCTCTCGGTCAGGCGTCGGGGCTGGGGGAGGCGTCACCCTGGCCGGGCGAACCACCGGACGCGGCGCGGTGTGGTCCAGCCCCGACACCTCGGCGACGCGCGCCAGCGCCTCGGGAAAATCCCATCCGCGCAACCATTGGAGCGTCGCAAAACCATCGTGGCGCGGGCCGCAGGTCGCGCAGACGCAACCGCCGCTTTCTCGCCAGTCGCCGAACAGGCGGAAACCATCTTTACCGCCATGGACGGGGCAGGGGTGATGCCGCGTCGGCTTGGCCATCGCCTCGGCGAGTTCGGGCGCAAGCTGCGCGTAAACCTCGCCCCATCGGCCAGCGGCGGCGGCCTTCACGTCGGCGGCGTCGAAGGTTCGGGGCGGCGGCCTGTTGCCGGTATCGCGCGCCCGGTTTGGGTGTGGTAAACTACTCATCGCTGTACCTCCCTTTCGCAGTACCGGCCTCGAGGCGTTGCAGCGCCTCGGGGCCATTTCGTTTGCCGTCACTGCCCCGCCGGGCGCAGACTCGCCATCCACGCCTCGACCTCGCTGCGCCGCCAGCCGATTGCATTTGGGCTCAATCGGACAGACTTCGGGAAATCACCGGCACGCTCGCGTCTCCACAGCGTTGTTCCGCTCAGCCCGGTCAGCTTCCGCACCTCTGGTTTCCGCAAAATTCGATCCTGCGATTCGCTCATTTTAGTCGCTCCTGTTGTCGTGCCGACGCCCTGCGCCTCGGCGCATTTCAATGAGAGCACGCGAACTGCGCTGAAATCAATTAAAACCTTTATTACCAATTGCTTAGCATCAGCATAAACCGGGGTGGAACAGCAGGCGGCAGGCATGAAAAAGCCCGCTGTTATGCGGGCTGGCGGGGGAAACCGGGGTGAAATGTAAATCAGTCGATCAAACAGCGGCGTAAAGCCTCTATTTTGGGCGGGTATCCATCCTTTTTGGCTGGCGGGCGGCCTCCTCGACCGAAAGCGCAGCCGCAGTCTTTTCGCAAAGTGTCGGCCAGGGTTTCGAGCGACTGGCCCAGCGCCTGCACCTCCTGGTTGGACGCGCCCAGCGCAGCGGCATGTGTCTTGATGAATCGTGCAAACTCCAGACGCGGCCCCGGCGTGCGGGATCGGTCGAACTCCGGGCAACGGGCAGCCAACTCATCCAGCAGGCGATTGAGCAGTTCCGCTTTTCCTTGCTTGCCCATTCGGCGGGCGCTGTTCGCTTGCTTAGTCCGGGCCGCGTCATAGCCTGCAACCAGCGAATCCCCTCCCAGGAAGCGCAGCACCCCACGCACCCCTTCGGCCCGCTTGATCTTCCAAGCGGCCCGCATCTCCCCCAGCACCGGCAGATGCTTGAATGCAGCAGGCGGCACAACCGGCAAGCGCGCAAACTCGGCGGCATCATCTCTGGCCTGTAGATGCGCCTCTATGGTGTCCAGACGCTCAGGGAGGGCCTGAGTCGGAGGCCAATCGACAGACGCAAGCGCGGCCTCTCTGGCGGCCCTCCAGGCGGTAACGTGGCGCTTTGCGTGATGCGCCAGCCACGGGGGAGGCTTGCCGCGCAGCCCGTCGAACTCTAACGGCTCCACCTCGGCCTTGATGCGGGCGGGCGCATTCTGATGAGCGTCATACACAGCGGACAGCGCCTCATCAAGCGAAAGGTGGCGGTCGGTCATTTGGTGGCCCTCAGCGAAATGACATTCGCGGCGGTCTTGCCGCTGATGACCTCTTGAAGGCGGCGGCCCCATGTCTCAAGGGCGCTTTGCATTTCCATTGAATAGGAATGCAAGTCGTAAACGCCGGTAATCTCACGGTCTACGCCAACATGGTTCAGCAGCTTGCCAACAATCAATCGTGGAACGCCAAGGCCAACCATCATAGTTGCGCCGGTACGCCTCAAATCATGCGGACCAAATCGGGGGAGGCCAAGCCATTCATTCAGCTTGAGCGCATGTCCCAATGCGTTTTGCTGGATTCGGTCACACCCATGGCGCGGGCTTGGAAAAACCCATTCTGACGTGCGGGGGAGGGACGCTAGAACATCACGCGCAACTGCGTTCAAAAAGACTCGATGCGCGCGCCTATTTTTGGCCACATGGGCGGGGATCGTCCACCACTCGTCATCAAGATCAGACCAGCGCATTTGCAGCGCCTCTCCTGAGCGTTGACAGGTCGCCAGCGTCAAACGGAGCGCAGCAGCCGAAAGGGGACTGATGCTGGCCTCATCCAGCATGGACCAGAACGTTTTGATTTCCGCCTCTGTCAGCACACGGTTTTTGCGTGATTCTTTGGCCGGGGCTTTTACTCCCAAGCAGGGCGTATACTCCAAAATCCCGGCCTCCATCGCCCATGAGAACAGGCGGCGGGTGACAGAAAACGTTCGATTCGCGGTGACGGTGCAACCTCGAGCGGTTAACTCATCCAACATGGCCACAACATCACGCCGTTTGATCTCCTCGGCCTTGCGGCGGCCCCATCGTGGCAAAATATCCTTCCTCAGCATCCGCTCATACTCGCTGGCAGTGCGTGCCGCCTTGTGAGGCTTGGCGTATCGCGTCAGAAACATTTCCACCAGATCGCCAACGGTCGGCGCGGCTAGTTTCTCGGCCTCGGCCTCCTGTCGCTCCTGGATGGGATCGGTTCCGGCCTTCACCTTGTTGCGGGCCTCGGCGGCCAGCCTCCGCGCATCAGCCAGGGAAAGGGCAGGATATGCCCCCAGCGTCAGGCGACGCATTCGCCCGGCATCCCGCCAGGTGAAATAGAATGTCTTTGCGCCTGCCGGGGTGACGCGCACACCGAAGCCATCACCCTCCAGAATGTCGCGGCGTTTGTCAGCAGGCTTCAGATTCTTCAAATAGCGGTCGGTGAACTTCGGCATGGTCTACCCTCATCAGCCTGCCCCGGTCAGTACACCCCGACGCATACGGGGTGTACTTTGGGGTGTACTTTTGACTTGGCAACAGGCGATTTCCTATGAAACGCGATGCAACCGGAAACAATGGTAAACCATTGATGGATAAAGGGCAACGCTGTGTTTCATAGGGGTTCAATAGAAAGCGGGGAATTGCATTAATCGCGGACTTCTAAGCCGTCGGTTGCAGGTTCGAATCCTGCCGGGCGCGCCACTTTCCCCGCCGCGTGACAGCACGCTGTTCATCGCTCCAAAGCCAATGCCGGATCAAATCGCTCCGCTACTGTGAAGTGATTTGCGCTATTCAGAACCCCTCACAAAATAACGCTCTGCAAGCCCCAACAAATACTTTGGCGCCGCTGCGCTGTTTTCGGACGTGATATACACTGCGTCGCTCACGCCGCCAAATGACTGCTGAGGCTTGCAAAGCATTCATTTTGTATGGGGTTTCCTAAGAGTCTGCTCGACCTTGCCTCTCCAAGTATCAACATAAGCTCTTATCGCAACAGATCACGCTGTTAAAGCGCGCAGTTCATTCCATTTTTGCAGATATTGCAGCAGATGCGGCTTCTGCTCGCCCTCACGCTCCAACAACTCCCGCACCAACTGCTGCTCATTGTGATATTGCCCGGCGTCAAAATGGCCGGAGAAGTGCGCCATACGCAGCCACAGCAGATAGGTGGTCAACGCATCGAACTCATTATAGGCGACAATCTCACCCAATTTGCCCGCTAACCACATATTGGGCACATCATTGCCCGCTACATCCATTTTGCCGGGAATGCCCGAAAGGGTGGCCATCTCATGCAGAGAGGGACTGGTCACGCCCCAGCCGCCCACCAGCTCTTTCAAATCCACATGCCAGTCGCTGTTGCGCGCGATGTAATCCACGCCTTCCCACGGTTTGTTGGGACGCTTGGCGAACTGCGGTTGGTATAAGCCTTTGACCACCGCACGCTGAAGGAGCGCTTTCATGTCGGCGTTGATGGAATTGTAACCAACCAACTGTGGCTTTTTTTCGCCCAGAGCGCGCAGAAAGCGATCCACAATGGCCACCTCCTGCGCTTCCGGCGAGTCTGGATCGTCGGTCTTGGGCAGCGCCATCAAATCCACCCGCACCGATCCATCACGACCCTGTCGCCGGGTCACGGCGGCGATGCTCAAAAACCGACACATCACGGTTTTTAAATAGGGATTCGGGTTCTCTTCGGTGGCGCCATTGTTTCGCCACATAGTCTGCATGATGTCCGCGCGCGGCGTCTGCTCATCCAGACCATAAAGTAAGCGGCCCGCCAGAGGATCAGGGGCCCATTCCGCATCAAACGCCCAAACGGTGTGGTGAACAAATTTAATCATCTGCATTCCTTGTGCAACGAGACTTAACAGACTGCGCGCAGAATTGCGCACAACCTGTGCATCCAAATGAAAAAATTAACGGAAAGTCGATCATAATGGTTCGCTTAAGTTCTTTGCAACAGGGTGGCGTTTGCCGCACAATGATGCAAACGGATGAATCAAACGCTGGCTATTGTTTGAGTGCTTTTCCTCGGAAATTTGCACAAGGAAACCATCATGCGCGTCCAATGGATTCGATTATTTGCACTCACAATTATTTATTCCGTTTGCTCCATCCCTTCAAGCCAAGCGCAAACGCTGCCTGCGCCATATGTGATTGCGGCGCTCTATTGGTCAATGAACATTCCCGGGCAAGTCGCCATGCGCGAAGGGTTGGAGGCGCAGGTCAAGATTATCAATGAACAGGCGCAACAGACCAATGCGCGCGGCATCAAGCTCATTCCACGTATTGCCGGCGATGGCGCTGAAGGCATCGAAAAGCAGATTCAACAGATGTATGAAATGGTCGCCTTGCGACCCGACGCCATAGTTATCCAACCCACCGACAACGCCGCTTTGGCCAAACCATTGCGCGCCGCCAACCGGGCTAAAATTCCGGTTATCGCATACGATCAATATATCGATGACGGAGAACTGGCGGCGTATATCTCCTCGGATAATTTTCAAGCTGGAGTCATGGGCGGAGAGTATGTGGCGGCCCATTTCGATAATCAGAAACCGATTCGACTCATTTTGGTGGAGTATCCTCACGTCTCCTCCACGGTGGAGCGCGTCAACGGTTTTCTCGACGCCTTGAGCGGCAATCAACAAAAATACCAGATTCTGAAAACTTATGAGGCGGTGGAGCCCATCAGCGGTCAACGCGCCGGAGAGCGCATTCTCGCAGACTTCCCGCAAAAGGATTCCGTGGATGTGGTGTTCACAGTGAATGACGGCGGCGGTTTGAATGTGGTGGAGGCTCTGGCCAAAGCGGGGCGCAATGAGATTTTTGTGGCCACCATCGATGGAGATCCAAAATCCGTTGAAAACATTCGTAAAAACAGATTAACGCGAATAGACTCCGCCCAGTTCTGCGGCCCACTGGGCGCCGAGGCGATCAAAGCCGCCTATAATGTGCTGCGGGATCAACCCACGCCGCGTTACGCACTGATTCCCACATTTCCCATCACTCGGGAAACCCTCTCTCTCTATCCCGGCTGGGCGGGACCCATTCCCCAGGATTTCAAAAAACCGTGGTCGAGCCTTGAACCCATGTGGCGAGGCCAATCCCGCGTGGTCATTCCGTAAGGCCGTCTTACATGAACGCATCATCGACCAGGGGTTCCACAGCGTCTGACGATCAACGCAAGATCCAACACATCGATCGTCGGATGAGCGGCATCTTTGGAGCCTTGACCCTGATGCTTCTCATCCTGGTGGCGGTGATCAGCACCTACTATTTCGCCCATATGATGGAGCGGGAACGGGATCGACTGGCGGTCATTCTGGCGCAATCCCTGGCTGACGGCATTCAACGGGTCTCCTTCTCCGGCCGCCACCACACCCGGTTGCTGCTGGAAGACACCGTGAAACGCAATCCCGATATTCGCTACATCATGGTGGTGAACGACCAGGGCAAAATCATCGCCCATAGCAATCCTGACAAAAATGACGCCTGGATACCACGCATCAAGCCCGCCGCCGTCGCCAATGGCGATAAAACACAGTTAAAGAGCGCCTATCGACTGGAGCAGAGCGTCCATAATGAGGTGTCCATCATCACCGTTACGCTCAATTATCGCGGCGGTTATGGGGATCAATTAAAGGGCGTCATCCAAATCGGCATCTCTGACGAGTTGACGCAACAAGCGATTCAACAATGGATCACCTTTATTGGACTCTTCATCCTGGCGGTGATTTTCCTCGCCATGGGGCTGATCAAACAGGCCAGCGCCAGATTGGGCGCCCCCATTAAAACATTGGCGTATCAGTTTCAATCCATTCTGCGTCATGCGCCCATGTCCATTGTTATCGTAGACAAACAGGGCCATCTGGTGGAAGCCAGTGAATCGTTCCTCAAACGTTTCCAACTTTCAAATTTGCGAGCAGGCGGAAAATTAAATCCTTACGTAAAATTAACCGCTGACAATGCGCAGATGTGTACAGAAGCGGATAAACAGGTGCTCGAAGAGAATAAAATCGTCGAACTTGAACTCCAGTTGGACGATGCCGGAGAGAAACGAAGCTTTCTGGCGATCAAATTCCCCATGCTGCACGATAAAAACAAGGAAGTTGAACAAATCTGCACGTTTGCCGCTGATATCACCGAACGTCGCCAGGCGGAATTGGCGCTCTCTCATGAACGCAGTCTCCTGCGCTCGCTCATCGACTCCATACCTGATGTGATCTTTTTCAAAGATCCAAAGGGACGCTATTTAGGTTGCAATAAAGCGTTTGAACAGTTCTGTAACCATACGGAAAGCAACCTGATTGGTAAAACCGATGTGGATGTGTTTGGTGCAAGAATTGGCAAGGAGTTCCGTGAACAAGATCAGATCATGCTGCGTTCCGGCGTTCCATGCCGCAATGAGGAGTGGGTGAGCTATCCGGATGGGTGTCGCGTACTTATGGATACGCTGAAAACGCCCTTTCTCGGCGCCGACGGCGAAATCATTGGCTTGATTGGCGTCAGTCGCGACATCACCGATCGCAAACGCGCTGAAGAGGCGCTGGAACACAGTGAACAGCTATTCCGTCAACTGGCGGAAAATATTGATGAAGTCTTTTGGTTGGTGGATTGGATTACGCTGCAGCCTCTCTATATCAGCCCGGCGTTTGAACGGGTTTGGGGCAGCTCTTTAAGCGCCATTCATGATAATCCGCGTCTACGCTTCGAAGCGATCCATCTACGTGATCGCGAACGGGTGGAGACTCACTTTATCGGTGAAGCGGCCAAAGGGGACTATGATTGTGAATACACTATTACCCGCGCCGATGGCGATACGCGTCTGATTCACGATCGGGGTTTCCCCATCCAGGATGAAACTGGTCGCGTGGTGCGCATCGCCGGTATTGCCGAAGATATTACCGAGCAGCGCCGCAACCAGGAGAAACTGGAGCAGGCGATCAAAATGGCCGAGCGGGCCAACCGTATGAAGGCGGATTTCCTGGCCATGATGAGCCATGAAATCCGCACTCCCATGAACGCCATTCTGGGGATGACTGAGTTGATGGAGGAGACCTCTCTTTCACAACAGCAGAAAAACTATCTCAATACCCAGCGTCGCGCATCCGAAGCTCTGCTCTCCCTCATTGACGATATTCTCAGCCTCAGCCGGATTGAAAAAGAGAGTCAGGAAAAAACAGGCGAGGCTTTAAGCATTTATAATAATAATGAACTGCTCGGATGGGTAGAGTCGTTAATTGCGCCGCAGATCAACAGTAAAGGACTGACGGTTTATATCCAACATGACGATAGCGCGCCCAACATCATGCGGGGGCGTGTCGGCGCTCTGCGCCAAATTCTGCTCAATTTGGCAAGTAACGCCGCCAAATTCACTGAACGGGGATCCGTTACGCTCGGCGCAACGCTCAATGAAGCGCGCGATACGCTCACCTATTGGGTGGCGGATACCGGTCCGGGGATTCCGCAAGATAAAATCAAACATATTTTTGAAGCATTTACCCAAGTCGCCACATACGATACGCGAAAACATGGCGGCACGGGTTTGGGATTAACCATCGTCAAACGGCTGAGCGAACAGATTGGCGGATGCATCGAAGTCAAAAGCCAAGAGGGAAAAGGGAGTCAATTTTTGCTCAGACTGCCGTGGCGCGATGAGATGGCGGTGGATGAAAAGACGCTGGGCGCCCATGATCAAGCACAGAGCACATTCGCCAAAACCCCGGCGCAACCCCACAAGCGCCACACGGATAAAACACAACCGCTGCGTATTTTGTTAGCGGAAGACTCCGATGATAACGCCATGTTGATCAAACTCTTTCTTTCCAAAGAGGGGTATAAAATCGAGCGGGCGCGCAATGGACGCGAAGCGGTGGCGCTGTATCAGGAGATTCACCCCGATCTCATTCTCATGGATCTACAGATGCCTGTAATGGATGGTTTGGAGGCGATTCGCACCATTCGTCAAAAAGAGTGTGAAACCCCTGCCGACGCAGATCAGAAGATCAGCAGCGCGACGCCGATTTTGGCGTTAACCGCACACGCAATGAACGAAGATAGAATTCGTTGTGAAAAAGCGGGCTGCGACGGCTATTTAACCAAACCAATCCGCAAGCAGGATCTGTTAAAAGCGATCTCTGAACAATTTGAGACCCAAGCGCCCAATAGGCCGCCGTCGTAACTCCGTGCATCACCTACACCAATAAGCTATGGTGCGCGCTTGAGACTCCCACCTTGTGAATGGCTCTTCCCATGACCGATGCTCTGGATCCCCATCAGCCCATTGAATCCATCGAACCCCTGATCGAACACCTGCAACAGGGATGCAAACCGGTGGAACAGTTCCGAATTGGCACGGAACACGAGAAGTTTGGTTTCCGCAAAAAGGATCTGGCGCCGATTCCCTACGAAGGGTGTTACGGCATTCGCGTATTGCTGGAGGTGATGGCCACCCGCTTTGAGTGGGAGCCTATCAAAGAGGCCGACAACATCATTGGACTCATCAAGGATGGCGCATCGGTCACCCTGGAGCCGGGCGGGCAATTGGAGCTCTCGGGCGCGCCGCTGGCCACCATCCATGAGACTCAGGATGAGATCAACGAACATCTGCGCCAGTTGGGCGAGGTGTGCCGGGATCTGGATATCGCCTTTCTTGGCATGGGCGCGCAGCCGAAATGGTCTTTTAAATCCATACCCTGGATGCCGAAAGGGCGTTACCGTGTGATGCGGGAATACCTGCCCGCTAAGGGCAAACTCAGTCTGGATATGATGGCGCGCACGGCCACGGTGCAGGCCAATATGGATTTCTCCTCTGAAGCGGACATGGTGGACAAATATCGCCTGTCGCTGGCGTTGCAGCCGTTGGTGACCGCGCTGTTCGCCAACTCGCCGTTTCTGGATGGCGAACCCAACGGTTTCCTCTCCTATCGCGGTGAAGTGTGGCGACATACCGACCCGGACCGCTGCGGCGTGCCGCCATTTGTGTTTGAAGAGGGGTTTGGCTTTGCGCGCTATGCCGAGTATGCGCTGGATACGCCGATGCTGTTCCTCTATCGGGATGGCGAATACAGCCATGCCGACGGCATCCCATTCCGCGCTTTCCTCGAAGGCAAGCACCCGAAGCTGCCCGGCGTGCGTCCCACCATGGAGGATTGGAAGACCCACCTCTCCACCCTGTTCCCCGATGTGCGCTTGAAGCAGTATCTGGAGATGCGCGGCGCCGACTCCGGCAACTCCGCCAATCTGTGTGCGCTGCCGGCGCTGTTCAAAGGGTTGCTGCACGATGAGGCGGCCATGCGCGCGGCGTGGAAACGGGTGGCGCACTGGAGCTGGGAGGAGCGCCTGCAGGTAGCCACCCAAGCGCCCAAATTGGGTTTGAACACGCCCATCTCCGGTACGAACAAGGAGACATTGCAGGACCTGGCGTTGAGCATTCTGGAGATTGCGCGTCAGAGCTTGATGAAACAGGCGCAGCGCAACGCCAATGGCTGTGATGAATCGGTTTTCCTGACGCCGCTGTTTGATGTGGCCAGCAGTGGCGAGACCCCTGCGGAGCGACTGCTCAACGCCTACCACAATCGCTGGAATCAATCGGTGGATCCGCTGTTCCGTGAGGAGGAGGTGGACTCCTTCTACGCCGAGTGCGGATAACGTGAGGGGCTACAAGGTTGAAAATTCAGCACAGCAACGCAATATAGCCCTACGAGCTAAACGCGCACGGAACGATAAATGTTTGCGTGACATAGGCCCAGCTTGCGCTAACTATTGGCCGCCGACTGGTCGGCGGCGGGGTCTGGGGGCTGCGCCCCCAGCGGGTGTGGGCAGCGCCCACGGTTTGGTTGTTGATCTTGGGAGCTCGAGGGCAAAGCCCTCGATATCTTTCATTGCCAAAATCGTCAATATCCCCAATCTTAACCACACAAAATAGGAGGCCATGGTTATGAGCGATCAACCCGACGCTACGCCCGTGCGTCGCCAACGCCGCAAGAAACAGGGACGCACCTACGCCCCGTGCGTGGCGTGCAAAACCGACGGACTGCCCTTCGCATGGACCTGCCGGGCGTGTGACTTCGTCATGTGTCAGGAGTGTATGCAGGAGAATCTGTGGGGCATGACCTGTAATAATCTCACCTGGACCTGCCCGGACTGCGGCACGGAGAACAATTTCGGCCAGCGGTAGGAGATTATACTCAGTCGAATTCAAAATGGGACATTGGCGATTTTGAAACTGGAAGATATCGAGGGCTTCGCCCTCGAGCTCCCAAAAGCAACAGCCAAACCGTGGGGCTCCGCCCCACACCCCGCTGGGGGCAATGCCCCCAGACCCCGCCGCCGACCAGTCGACGGCTAATAGTCAGCGCAAGCTCAAGCTACGTCACGCAAACATTGGTTGTTCTGTGCAGTTTTGGTTTTGACCACTATGGCGCAACAGTATAACGCTCAGAAAGCACATATAAGCTAGGCTGAATAGCGTGATTGCGTGACGTTAAGCAGGGAAGTTCAGAGAGGGAAAAATGGCGTGATGTAATGACGCTATGAACTGTGCTGGGAAATACCGGGGATCGCGCAACGGCATAACGCTATCCCCGGAGATATCCATATAAAATCATGCGGCTTTATCGCCGTCACTACTCTCTTGTTGCTGCGCTTCCTGTTGCGCTTCCAATTCGCCCGGACCCATCACGGTTTCGCGCCAGTCACACCCTTCCGCCACGCACACATGCTCGACGCCGCGCTTCTTGGTGGTCTTGACGGTCACAAACGGCGCGCCGCACTTGGGACAGGGCTGCTCTAGCGGCTCATCCCACAACGCCTTCTTGCACTTGGGATAACCGGAACAGGAGTAGAATACCTTGCCGCGGCGGGACTTCTTCTCCAGGAAGGTGCCTTTGCCACACTCCGGGCACTTCACGCCGGTGTCGCGGGGTTTATTCAGCGGCTGATTGTTCTTACAGTCAGGATAACCGGAACAGGCCAGATACTTGCCGTAACGCCCGGTTTTGATGAGCATTGGCTTGCCGCACTTTTCACACTTCTCGTCGGACAGCTCCGGCTCTTCCGACTGCTGTGCAGCCTTCTCTTCAGCCTCTTTTCCAAACGGCGCGGTGTATTTGCACTCCGGGTAGCCGGTGCACGCCTTAAAGCGACCATAACGGCCCAATTTCAGCGACAACGGCTTGCCGCATTCCGGGCAGTTCTCATCCAGCTCTTCGGAGGTGACCTCCGCCTTGCTGGTGGTCTTCTCCTTCTCCTCAATCTGTTCGATAAATGGCTTCCAGAACGACTCCATCAACGGCGTCCACTCCCGTTCGCCGCGAGAAACCGCGTCCAGATCATCCTCCAGATTGGCGGTGAAGTTGTAATCCACATATTTGGAGAAGTGCTGGGTCAGGTACTTGTTGACCACCATGCCCACATCTTCGGGATAGAATTTGCGCTTCTCCAGCTTCACATAGCCCCGGTCCTGCAGGGTGGACATGGTGGGCGCGTAGGTGGAGGGGCGGCCTATGCCGAAGCTCTCCAACGCCCGCACCAGCGTCGCTTCGGTGTAACGCGGCGGCGGCTCGGTGAAGTGCTGTTTGGGCTCCACGCCCAGATTCTGCAACGTTTCGCCCTCATCCATGGCCGGCAGCATGGTTTCGCTGTCGTCGTCGTCCTTATCCTGGGCGCTGACCTCGTCCTTGCCCTCCATGTAGACCTTCATAAAGCCGGGGAAGGCCACCGAAGAGCCGGTGGCGCGCAGACGCAGCGGCGCGTTGGGATCGGCGCTATCCACGGAGATCTGCGCGGCCACCTGATCGATCTTGGCCTCGGACATCTGACACGCCACGGTGCGCTTCCAGATCAGCTCATACAGACGCAGCAGATCGCGCTCCAGCACATCGGCCAGCATCTCCGGCAGACGCGCCACATCGGTGGGGCGAATCGCTTCGTGGGCCTCCTGGGCGTTCTTGGCGGAGGATTTGAATTTGCGCGGCGATTTGGGCAGATACTCATTGCCGTAGCGTTCCCCCACCAATCCGCGAATGGCGTCAATGGCTTCGTTGGCCAGGTTCACCGAGTCGGTCCGCATGTAGGAGATCAGACCGACTACTTCCTTCTTGCCCTCGGCGTTGCGAATCTCCAAGCCCTCATAGAGCTTCTGCGCCACAGTCATGGTCTTCTTGGCGGAGAAGCCCAATTTGCGCGAAGCCTCCTGCTGCAGCGTGGAGGTGATGAAGGGGGGCGCCGGTTTGCGCTTGGTCTGCTTCTTTTCGATGCTGGTGACGGTGAGGGGCTTGTCGGCAATGGCTGCGGTCAAGCTCTTGGCGCGCTTCTCATCGGCGATGGAGAACTTATCCAGCTTCTTGCCATCGGCCACCGCCAAACGCGCGTCAAACGTACGCTGTTGACCCTCCTTGGCCACACTGGCGGTGATGCTCCAATACTCCTGAGGCTTGAACGCCGTAATCTCCTCTTCGCGCTCGCACACCAGACGCAGGGCCACCGACTGCACGCGCCCGGCGGAGAGACCCCGCCGCACCTTTTTCCACAGCAGTGGGCTGAGGTTAAAGCCCACCAGATAGTCCAACGCCCGACGCGCCTGCTGGGCGTTGACCATATCCATATCCATGTCGCGGGCGTTGGCCACGGCGTCCTGGATCGCTTTTTTGGTGATCTCGTGGAACACCACCCGTTTGACCGTCTTATCCTTGAGGAGCTTCTTCTTCTCCAGCACCTCATGCACGTGCCAGGAGATCGCTTCCCCTTCGCGGTCAGGGTCAGTGGCCAGCAGCACTTCGTCGGCGCCTTTGACCGCAGCGGTCAACGCCTCCACATGTTTGGAGGAGGTTTTGGGCACCACGTAGCGCATGGCGAATCCGTTATCGACGTCAACGGAGCCATTCTTACTGGGCAAATCGCGGATATGGCCATAGGTGGCCACCACCTTATAGCCGCGACCGAGAAATTTGTTGATGGTTTTCGCCTTGGCGGGCGATTCCACAATGACGACAGCGGACATGAAGGCACCGAACGCTGAAAAGAGGTTGAATCGAAAGCTGAATGAGAATCAGCGGCTGAATTTGCGTCCCACAGGTATGGACCGATCGGACATGCGGACGCAACGCTCTTTTTTGATCCACCAACCAAAAATGCGCGGGTAATGTCAAAAATATAGTATAGAAATCAGGATTTTAATAATTCTATGAAATTCCCGGGGCAACGCTGAATCCGGCTTTCCAACTCCAATTGCAACAGTGTGGAGGCCATTTCCGCCGCGCTCAAATGGGCGTTTCGGGTCAACTCATCCACATGTAAACGACCACCAGCGAGTAATTTCAACAGAGTCTGTTTATCGCTGGATTGTTCAGTGGAATCATCATGCACCGGCGCTGGGGTTGCTGATTTCTGAGCAACTGGCGGCGCAGGCGCAGAAGGGGCGGACTCCTGCATCAACGGCAGTTGCGGCATAACCGGCGCAGGCGGCGGGGCCACCGGCGTGCGACCCAATGACCACTGCAGCTCTTCCAGCACATCCTGCGCCGACTCCACCAGCCGCGCGCCATCCTTGATCAGACGATTGACCCCTTCGGCGCGATAATCCCCCACCGGGCCGGGCATGGCGTAGACGTCGCGGCCTTGCTCCAGGGCGGTGCGGGCGGTGATCAGGGAGCCGGATTTGACCGCCGCCTCCACCACCACCACACCCCGCGACAGACCGCTGATGATGCGATTGCGCCGTGGAAATCCGCCCGGATGCGGCTGCGAACCCAACGGCAATTCGCTAATCAGGCAGCCATGCTGAATAATGCGCTGTTTGAGTTTGCGATTGGGCTTGGGGTAATCCACATCCAAGCCCGTAGCGACCACCGCCACGGTGCCGCCGCCATTATCCAGCGCCCCCGCATGGGCCGCCGCATCGATGCCCAGCGCCAACCCGCTCACAGTGATCAGATCGGCCTGCGCCATCTCCCCCGCCAAGCGCCGCGCCTGACGTAAGCCGTTCTGACTGGCGGCGCGGGTGCCCACCATGGCCACCAGATTCTCCCCATGCAGCTGGGTGATGTCGCCCTGGGCGAACAGCACCGGCGGCGGATCATGAATCTGCGCCAGTTGTGGCGGATAGTCCGGCGAACCGATGCCAATCAGGCGCACGTTCATCGCTTTGAGCCGATCCAACTCAGCAATCACCGATGTTTCATCGGCAACGTGTCCCAGCTTTTTCGCCGCTTGAGGCTTCAACCCGCCACGGCCCAGCAGCAGTTCCGGCCAGGCGTCCAGAATCGCCATGGGCGAGCCAAAATGGTGGAATAAACGACATAAGGTAACTGGCCCCATGCCTGGAGTTCTTAACAGGCGCAGCCAGGAGATATGAGCCTTGGGATAATCGCTCATGACAGATCAGGCCTTTTGACCAATACGCGGCTCTTCGCCATGGATGATGCGAATAATATTGGCCCGATGTTTCCAAAGAATCCAGGGAGTAATCATGGCGCCGCCCACTACAGCCGCCGGATTGCCAAAAAAGTGCGCCACCAAAGGCAGAGGAATGAAGGCCAGAATCGCCGCCAATGAGGAGATGCGGAACAGTTTGGCCGAGGCCAGCCAGATAACTGCGGTAATCACGCCCACCCATGGCGTCCACGCGAGAAATACCCCCAACGCGGTGGCCACCCCTTTGCCGCCGCGAAAGCGCAGATAGATCGGATAGCAGTGGCCGACAAACACCAACAAGGCGCCAGCAATGGTCACCACCGACTCCGCGCCAAACAGCCACACGCCCAAACCGGCCATGGCCGCGCCCTTGAGCATATCCAGCGCCAGCGTAGCGGCGCCGGCCTTTTTGCCTGCCGTGCGCAGCACATTGGTGGCGCCAATGTTGCCGCTGCCGCGCTGACGGATATCGCCTGCGCCGGTGAGCTTGGCGATCACCAGGCCAAACGGCACCGCTCCCAGCAGATAGGCGGAAAATAGATAAATGATTTCTGTTGGTTGTAAATTTATCATGGTTGTCACATCACATCGGCCAACTGGGGATCATCGGCTTGATTGGGATCGAAGCCATTGTTGCCCAGCCACAGTTTGCGCACGCCGTCACGAGTGCGCAGACGCCACTCCAGATCCTTGGCGGCGCGCCACACCAGCGGCTGAAAACGTTTGAGCAGATCCGCCTCTGGAGGGTTCAGCAGCACCGGACCCGAGCCGCCGCGCCACTGCTCAAGCAGATTGGACTCCTGGGCGGCGGTTTGCGTGATTCCTACAGTCAAAATCCGTTCAGCGCGTGAATGCAACAGAGTGCGCAACTCCGACGGCAGACTGCGATACCAGTGATTGTTTACCACCAGCACCATCCAACCATACAGGTGGTTGGTGGGGAAGTAGCGCGTATTTTCCGTCGCCAAACCCGCATGACTCAGGCTTTCCGGGCTGGCTTCAATAGCGTTGAGCCATCCGCTGGAGAGCGCTTCGTCCATTCCTTCCGGGGGTACGAAGGCGGGGCGCAGCAGCATGGCGTCCAACACCTTCTGGCGCCACTTGTCGCGCACGGTGCGGGTGATGGCGCGCTCCATCTGCGGCCAACCCTCGACCGGTTCGCCTGCAGCGTTGGGACGCGCCAACACGCCATAAAAACCAGCCGAACCGTAACCGAGCACCTGGAAACGCTTTTTGAGCGCGCGCACGCGTAGATTGCGATCCAAACGCGAACCGATAAAGTTGCGCGCCTGTTGCGTGGAGTTGAACAATTTGGGTAGGGTCAGCACGCGAAATGCAGGCACCGGCGTGGACAAGGTGGCGGCGGAGATGAACGCGCCGCGCAGATCCCCTTTGATGGTCTTGCGCACCAGTTCCAGTTCGTCGCCTTCACGCCCACTCAAACGCAGCTTGACGTCGAACTGTCCACCGCTGGCCTGTTCAATGGCGGCGGAGAACTCGCGCAGGGAGTGGATGTAGCCCATCTCCGCACCCTGCACTGCGCCGATATTCAACACATAGGTGGCGGCGCGCGCATCGGCGGCGTATAACATCCAGGCCGTCATCAGCGCCGCTATGGCGCCGATGCGCAAAAACGCATAGGGTGATATGGTGTTCAGTCTGTTCATAACCGCATAAGATACGCAATCTGTGGCGGCGGCGACAATGCCGCGCGCCACCCCGTTGGTCGATTTCGTCATTGCGCGCGCTTTTCAGGAGATTTCCATGGCTTTTTCCCTCAACAAGGTGCAACTGATTGGCAACCTCGGACAGGATCCCGAGGTGCGCTACACCCAAAGCGGCGGCGCGGTGGCCAATCTGAACATCGCCACCAGCGAAACCTGGAACGATCAACAGGGCCAGCGTCAGGAGCGCACCGAGTGGCACCGTGTGGTGATCTTCGGCAAAACAGCTGAATTTGCACAAAACTATCTGCGCAAAGGCTCCAAAGTCTACGTTGAGGGCAGCCTGCAGACGCGCAAGTGGCAGGATCAGAGCGGGCAGGATCGCTACACCACCGAGATTAAGGTCTCCGGGTATAATTCACAAATCATCCTGCTCGACCGCGCCAATGCGGGCGGCGGCATGGAGGGTGGCGGCGGCTATGGCGGCGGCGGTGGATACGGCGGCGGCCAGCGCAGCGGCGGCTATGGCGGCGGCGGTGGTCAATCCTATCAGCAGGGCGGCGGCGGCGGTCAGCCCCCGGCGGCCAAACCTCAACCGGCTTCGGCGCCCGCCGACGACTTCAATCAAGGCCCCGACTTCGATGACGACATCCCGTTCTAAGCGTGATGGCGTAACGGATGAATATTCGAAACGACACCCCATTCTAAGCGTGATGGCGTAACGTTTAAAATTTGTAAATATGGGAAAATGAAAGATATCGAGGGCTTTGCCCTCGAGCTCCCAACTTCCACACCGTGGGGCGCCGCCCCACACCCCGCTGGGGTCGCAGACCCCAGACCCCGCCGCCGACCAGTCGGCGGCCAATAGATAGCGCAAGCTCCACCTGCATCACGCAAACATTGGTCGTTGTGTGCAGTTCTATTTTTCCGCCGATTTTCTCCGCGACAGTTGCGCCAGAATCTCCTGTCTTGCCTGCGCCAGCAGCGTCTCCTGGTCTACCGAATCCAGAATCTTGCGCACCGTCTGCTTGGGTCCACCCGAACCCCACGACTTGCCCAACGCCAGATACTCCTGCGCCGACTTGCCCACCACATAGGCGCCGTAATAGGCCACCGCGCCCTGCGCCCCGGCAGTAAAGATGGTCGAAAAGCCCATACTGGCGCCCTTGAGCACCGACGCCGCCGCCTGCACCGTAAACACCGTGCCCATCAACACCGCCATCTGCTTCATGATGGTCTTGATCAACGTCCCCGCCTCGGTGCGCGACATGGGCAGATTGTAGACCCGCGACAGATTCAGGATCATCGCCGCATCCGCCATGATGGCCAGCAGGTCGATGGCGGGAATGGGGTTGAACGCTACCGCCGCGCCCTTGCCCAGACAATAAGTGTGAATCACCCGCTCGGCAGCCTCTTTATGATAGGCGGTCACCCCCTGGGCGATCTCATCGGAGAGGCGTCCGGCCTGGAACGCCGCATTCACCGCCGCCACGCTCTTGCCCTCCTGGGAGAGCAGTTGACGCAGGGCGTTCTTCAGCGCCGCCAGATCCGGCGGACGTTTGACCCGCCGTTCGATTTCGGCGCCATTAGCAGCGGTCTCGATGATGATGGACTCCGAAGGCTGTGCGGCGCAGGGGATCACCAGTTGCGGATCGATAGCTCCGCGCACCCGCTCCCGCAGCGTCTCCAGCAGCAGGGGCAACTCACCCCCCACATAGCGATCCGCTTTGTTCAACGCCAGCGCCACCGGGCGATGGCGATCCCGCAGCAGGTCCGCCAGCGCCAGATACTCGGTATTGGTCAGGTCGCCATCCACCACGAACAGAATGATGTCGCTGCGCGCCGCTACTTCGCGCGCCAGGCGTTCACGCTCTTCGCCGTCGATCTCATTGATGCCCGGGGTATCGATGACGAACACGCCGTCATGGCCCGCTTCGCGCCAATCGGCTTTGCGCGCCTCGCGGGTTTCGCCATGTAGGGGACTGGTGGAGAAGAGCTTCTCGCCCATCAGGGCGTTGAGCAGGGAGGATTTGCCCACGCTCACCCGGCCAAAGGCGGCGATATGAATATGTCCCTGATTGACCTTGTGCAGCATTGCTTCCACTTCGTCGTACTGCTGACGCAGGGCGTAACGCACCGATTCGGGCACATGGGGATCATCCAGCAGTTCACGCAGGGAACGGGCGCTTAGATGCAGATGGGTTTCACCCACGAACGGGGTGTTGCGGTCGGCGCTCACCGCTTCGCCAAACAGCGGTGTGGTGGCGTCAGGGCGTAACGCCAGGAACTCCTCCGACTCGACCACGTCAAGGGCTTGATCAGAGGCCGATTTTGACTCTTCAGATGCGCTTGTTGGCAGCCAGCGCGCCACTCGCTTACGCAGGGAGTCGAAGGCTCTCATAAGGCGTCATCCCGACGCTTGCCCGCCAGTGCGCCCAGGGCGATTTTGGCCATATCCTTCATGCGGCGCTCCATATCCACGGTGAGGTTCTCCTCAAACCGCGCCGCCACCTGATCGCTCTCCACGCAGCCGTTGGCCTCCAGCACATCCACCAACGCCTTACCCAGACTGTCGAAGATCAATCCATACGCCACCGCGTGCATGGCCCCGCCGGTGACCGTGCCCACCCCGGGGAAGGCCTTGAATACATTGCCCGCCACCGCCAACAGCAGAGAGATGTTGCGCGCTACGCGCCCCTCCACCCGTTCGAGCATCTGTTTCAGATCCACCTGACCCAACGGCGCTTCATAGAGCTTGCACAGCTCACGCACCAGGGCGAAGCCCAACGCCCCTTGAATGATCAAGTCGGTGCCCGGGGCCACGGCGGCCATGGCGCCCAGCACCCCTTTGCGCGCGTAGTTGGCCACCAGCGCCTCGCCCAGACGACGACGACGCTGCATCAACGCATCATCCAGTTTGCGCACGGCGATGGCGTAGACGGCGGCGTCGCGCCGCCGCTCCAACTCCTCATCGCCCAATTCATCGATCAAGCGCGACAGCGTGGCGGTTAACTCCCGCACATCCGGTTGAATGGGTCGCATTTCGATGGTGGCGACGCCATCAGCGTCAATGCGGGTCACCTGCTCGCTGCCCCCCGCTTGGGTGGCGACGATATAGCGCGCCTTGGGCGGTTGTGGCAGGGCATCCAGACGCTCGCCAATCCGCTGGATGATGGCGGCGCGCTCCTCGGGGGCGTAGCGATCCGCCTTGTTCACGGCGATGAGCAGAGGCTTGCCCAGTTCGATCAAGCCGCTGAGTTCAGCGAATTGATCCCGCGTCAAATCGCCGTCGCACAGGTAGATCACCACATGGGAGCGCAACGCCTCATCACGGGAGAGTTCGCTTAAGGTCTCGCCCATCTCATTGAGGCCGGGCATATCGCTGAGAAGCGTCTCGCGCCCGTGGCGGTCGCGCCACAGATAGCGCTGCACATCGCGAGTGGCCCCGGCAATGGGGCTGGAGAAGGTATCAGCGTCAGGTAGTAACGCTTTGATGAGGGTGGATTTGCCTGCATTGACTTCGCCAAACAGCCCCACAAACAGGCGTTTAATCAGCCGTCGCTGTTCCAGTTCGGCCAACTCCTGCTGCGCCGCATCCACCTCGGCGCCCGCCTGCTGATTGCGCAGAATGCGGGTCTGTAACTGTTCATCGGTGAGGGGTTGTTTGGTGGAAATTTCCGCTTTTGACGCACGGCCGCTGCGCCAGATGCGCCACAGACCCCAACCCACGCCGCCCAACACAGCCAAGAACACGCCGCCCCACGCCAAGCGCACGCCCCAGGAGGCCTGCGCCAGGCGATCCCATACCACAAACGCGGTGCTGCTCAATTGCAGCAGAAGAAACACCACCAGCAGCGCGCTCAACAGCACGCCCAGGGTTAGCACCACGCGAAAGGAGAGAATTTGACGCATCAGGATTCACAAAGGGATTAGCTAATCAGATCCAATATGGTCACGTCATCGGGCAACGTATGGGCGCCGTGATACGCATCCAAAGCCATTTTTACATCCGAAAACGGACGCTCCTGTTCAATGGTCTGCATAATCAGTTCCACTGCGCGCTCGTCGCCATAGAGCGTACCGCAGGCGTCATGGGTCTCGATCACGCCGTCGGAGAAGATCACCACATGATCCTCTGGCTGCAGATGGATCCACTCGCCATTGGCGTCAAACTCCGCATCGCAAATCATCCCCAGCGCCACATGGGTGGAGGAGAGACGACGGATCAAGCGGTTCTCCCGCAGCCACAATCCCGGCGGCATGCCGCCCATCCACAAAAACAGATTGCGTCGGCTGGGATCCAGCGCCAGCCAGGCGCCCGCCAAAAACAGACTGCGCGGCAGCTTTTCGCGGATCTTGCGGTTCATCTCCCGCAGAATCACCCCGGATGAGAAACCTTTGGCGGTCATGCTGTAGAAGACATCGGAGATCATCGGCGCAATCAGCGCTGCAGGCAATCCGTGGCCGGTGATATCGCCCACAAACAGATAGTGGGAGTTATCCGGCGCCGTGGCCGACAGCAGCATATCGCCGCTGGTGGCGTCCACCGGCGCAAACAGCGACTGAAATCCCGCATCCACAAACGGCGCCGATTGCCGCATGCGGGTCAAAATCTCTTCAATGATGCCGCGTTCATAACGTAGCTTCTCATGCGCCCGGTCCAATAGTTGATAGGCATCCACCAGAGCGCTTTTGGTGACGTTCAGGTCGCTATCGATGCGTTTGTTATGGATATGATCGGCGATGCGGTGGCGCAAAATGTCCCAGTTGACCGGTTTGGCGATGAAATCATCAGCCCCGGCATGGTAGGCGATATCCACAAAACTCCGACCTGTCATGCCGGTGATGATGATCACCGGAGCTTTGTGCGGCTGCGCCTTGATGCGCATGCACGCTTCAAAGCCGTCGATATCCGGCATATTGCGATCCATCAACACCAGATCGGGTCGCACGCGGCCATAGGCGTGGATCGCTTCGCGCCCATTCTCCGCCACATGGACGATATAGCCCCATTTGCGCAGATAGCGCACAAACAGCAGCCGCATCTCATCGTCATCCTCCACCAGAAGAATGTTCAGCGGGTTCGCTTGCGGTTGCAGCACGTCAACGCTGTTATCACTCATAGGAAGATGAATTCTTGAGAAGTTTATCCAGATCAACCGTTATGAAGTAACGTTTAATCAGTAACAATTTTGATCACCGTCTGGCGTGTGCGCGGACCATCGAACTCGGCCAGATAGATCCCCTGCCAACGCCCGATGACAATGCGCCCCTCGGTGATAATCAGGGTTTGCGACGCGCCCATCAAACTGGCTTTGACATGAGAGTGGCTATTGCCCTCAGCGTGACGATAATCACCGTGAGTGGGAACCACGCTCTCCAAAATTTTCAGCATGTCCCGCTGCACATCCGGGTCACAGTTTTCATTGAGCGTCACGCCAGCGGTGGTGTGGGGGATGAACAGATGACACACGCCCTCTTTGACGCCGCTCTGCGCCACCACCCGCGCCACCTCGTCGGTGATGTCCACAAAACACTGCGCCTTGGGTGTCGGGATTTTCAATATATGTCGCATGAATTCTCTCCCCCGATGGCATTCAAAAGTGAACAGATGGGCGCTGGAAGATATCGAGGGCTTTGCCCTCGAGCTCCCAAGGTCAAAAGCCAAATCGTGGGCTCCGCCCACACCCGCTGGGGGCGGAGCCCCCAGACCCCGCCGCCGACCAGTCGGCGGCCAATAGTCAGCGCATGCCGGGACTACGTCACGCAAACATTTGAGTGTTTGCATGTGTGCCATTCTGAATTCAAGCGACTATAGCGATTTACCGACGTTGCGCGCGCCAGATGTGGAACTGCGCATTGGACTCCACGCAGCTTACTTGGGAGAAGTCCCGTTGTAGCGCCGCGCCATAATCCAGATGACGATTGCCCACCAACCAGATAACGCCCCCCGGTTTGAGGATGGATTGCGCATCGCGCAGGAAGCGTTGCGCCACGCCACGATCCAATCGCACCCCGCGATGAAACGGCGGATTGGTCACCACGCCATCAAAGGCGAGGGCGCCAATGCGCGGACCCACGCCATCTTCGCAGATCACCTGCGCGCGCGCTTGCAACGCATTGGCGTCCAATGTCTGTTGGGTGCAAACGGCGGCGCGATAGTGATCATCACTCATCACCACGCGCAAATCGGGGAATTGACGCAGCAGCGCCGCGCCCAGCAGACCACAACCACAACCCCAATCCAGCCATTGACCGGAGAGATTCTCTGCAAGAAGGTGCTTGAGCAACAGGGTGCTGGCGGCGTCGGCGTGACGCCAGGAGAACACCCCGGGGCGGGTGGCCAGGGTCAGCCCATCCCAAGTGAAAGTGTGGAATGCGTTCGCTTCAGTGGGAAAGGCGAAAGGGGCGCGACCCTTCTTATTGGTCGCTTCAACCAATGGGGCGCAGGCGGGGATGCGCACCAGCCGCAAATGCCCTTTGGAGAGCGCCGTCGACGCGCCCACATAGCGTTTGGCCAGGCTCTGAATGCCTGATTCCTTGTCGCCAAATACCCAGATTGTGTGGGGCTCGCACTCAACCATGGCGGCTTGAATCTGCGCGATGGCCAGTTGCGCCGCCTCGCGTCCCTGCGGCGCCTCGAGCAACACATCCCCAGCGGCCTGTCCGGCGCTGGGGTGATCGTGCAGCGCGCAATTTAAAGCGGAAAAAGCGCCCATGGCCTGCTGCTGCGAGGCGCGGGCAACCACCACGGTTCCGGCAAAGCCTGCGTCCAACAATAGGGGAGTAACCGTGGAAACCTGATCAGCGGAGGCGTTGACCCAGTGCAAATGCGTCAACGACGCCACCGGCGCCACGCTCTCCACCGAGGAGAAGAAACGGGCGGCGGCGCGCAGATCAGCTTGCATGGCGGGGGGAACGGGTGCGCAACGGGCGCATCGTCCGATGCGCCGTCTGGGAAAGCGAATGGCGATTGTTACTGCGGAGTGTGCGCAGCGCCATTGATCTCATCGAAAATATCCTGCACGTGAACAATCTCGGTATGGCGAGTGGCGTTGGTGCCGGTAAAGACCAAACCGCGCTCCATATCGCCCTGTTGCGCCAGATGCAGCGCCTCGGCGATGCAGAAGGCGTCCTTATCGTCACGGCAGCGGCACGCCTCCAGGCAGGTGGCGAAGCACTTGTGGCCCACTTCGGCGCCGCGGAACAGATCGTTGGTAAACTGGGTTTTCAACGCCCGGCCCGGTAGACCGGCGGGGGAGTCGATGATCACCACGTCGCCCTGTTTGGCGCGGATGAAGGACTCCTTGAAGCTATCGGCGGCGTCACACTCATGGGTGCAGATAAAGCGGCTGGCCATCTGCACGCCCTTGGCGCCCATGGCCATGACGCGATCGATATCGCTGCGGTCCCAGATGCCCCCCGCGGTGACGATGGGAATCTCATCGCCATACTCTTTGCGCGACCACTCGGCCAGTTCCGGCACCACACGGTCAGTGCCGTGCTCTTCGCCATACAGCTGCGAACGATCCACCCCCAGATGGCCGCCAGCGGTGTTGGGATCTTCAAACACCAGCGCATCGGGAATGCGTTTATAGAGTTTGTGCCAACGCTTGGTCAGCAGCTTGGCGGCGCGCAGGGAGGAGATGATGGGCACTAGCGCGCAGCTGGTGTTGTCCTTGGCGAACTCGGGCAGACGCAGCGGCAGACCGGCGCCGGAAATGATCATCTGCGCGCCGTGCATCACCGAGGTGCGCACCATGTCCTCATAGTCGCGGATAGCCACCATGCAGTTGGCGCCAATGATCCCCTTGGGGCTCTTCTCACGCGCCCATTGCAGCTCGTCGATGAGCGCCTTGATATTGGCCTTGTAGTAATCCTTGCCCTTTTTGTAGTGCTTGGAGGCCAATGACAGCGCCACGGTGGCGATGATGCCCGCGCCGCCCGCATTGCCTACGGCGGCGGCCAGCTTGTGCGCGGAGACCCGCACGCCCATGCCGCCCTGAATGATGGGCACGGCCAGAGTGTGCTCGCCAATGGTGAGCGGAGGCAGAGGTTCGACGGCGGCGTTGGCGTTCATGGAGGCGACTTACCCAACCTGGGACAGAGAAAACGGGGTTGATCCATCAAGTCAGATCAGCCCAATGGCGATTCAGTTCAAACACGCGGGGGCGATTGAACGGACTAACGCGACGCAGTGTGACGCGGAAATTTCCCGCACACTATATAAGTTTCGTTCGCATCTGTCGCGGATTTTCCATCAAGTTTCATCAATGACGTCAAATAGTGGAGAAAATCCGCGACAGAATGAAGAACGCACTTGGGTTTCCAATCTACTCCCAAGTCGCCCAAGTGGGTTTGCTGACGGCTTTCACCTCGGTATTGCCGACTCGCAACGGCTTGCCGTCGGCGACGTCGGAGGCGCGCAGCACCGCCAGCGCCTGACCGCCATTGGGATCGACGCTGGTGACCATGCCCACTTCGTGATCGGTGCCGCTCATGACGCTGTCGCCGAGATTGGGTTTACCCTCCAAGGTGAGGCGGAACAGGCGTTTCTTCAGCGTGCCGCGATGGTAGGTGCGGGCGGTGGTCTCCTGGCCGATGTAGCACCCTTTGTTGAAATCGACGCCGTTCATCTCCAGGAAGCCCGACTCCAGCGGGATGGAGAGATCGGGCACCAGATCGCCGCCGCCGCGAGGCAGGGCGTTGGCGATGCGATAGCTCTCCCAGGCGGCGAATCCGGCAGGGGCGGCGTGGGCGGTGAGTTGATCCCACAACCCGGGCAGCGCCGCGGCGTCGGCGATGACGCGATAACCCCACAGACTATGCCGCGGATCGGCGATCACCCACACCCCCGCCTGCGGCGAAACGGTGGCGCCCAGCTCAGCGGAGAAGGTCGCATCGGGCCAGGTTTTTTGCAGCACTTCCAATGCATTGGGACCGGCCACGCCGAGCGCGCCCAACTGCTCGCTGTGGTCGGTCAAGGTCGCCTGGGTGCGCAGCAGGTACATGGAGAGACGTTGGAACAGCGCCGTGTGAGCGCCTGGCTCCAACAGCATCAGCAGACGCGGATCCTCGCCCTCGGCCTCGGCGTCGATCTGCAGAATGGTGAAGTCCCACTGAAACCGCCCCTGGGCCGAGAGCAGCGCCGCATAGATGGCGGTCTGGGCGTTGACACGCTTGATTTGGTTAGTGATCAGACCCGAGAGAAAATCGGCGCGCTGGGGCCCGGCGATGACGATGGCGCCATTGAAACTCAGGTCGACAATGGCGGCGTTTTGGTCCAATGCCTGACGCTCCTGATCCACATGGGTGAAATAAGCCGGGATCTTTTCCCCGCGATTTTCAGTCCAATGGGCCACGTCCGCGAGATGGGTTTGCAGAAGACTCACGACCATTACTCCTGATTTGGCTCTCCGGCGACAGGACGCTCCTGACCGGGTCAATTAACGAAGAAAAAGCGTCTGAATTGGGCGGCGGTCGCAACGTCAGTCTTGTGCGAACTCCCGACAGACGGCATTCTATGGCTCAAACACAACCCTTAAAGCAGATCATTCACAAGCGCTATAAAGCGCAATGACGCTGTTTTGCGAAACGGAGTTCAACATTATGTGCGCATTCCGCAGCGAGTGGGTCAAAGGCCGCACCGGCAACGTTACCCAGATGCATTTGGCCCGACAAGGGCAGATCACGCCTGAAATGGCCCATGTGGCCCAAGTCGAGGGATTAGAGCCGGAGTTGATCCGCTCCGAGGTGGCGCGCGGGCGCATGGTGATCCCGGCCAATATCCGCCACACCGAAGTGGAGCCCATGGCCATCGGCATCGCCGCCAAGTGTAAGATCAACTCCAATATCGGCAACTCGGCCATCTCCTCGGGCATGGGCGAAGAGGTGGACAAACTGACCAAGTCCATCAAGTATGGCGCCGATACGGTGATGGACCTCTCCACCGGCAAAAACATTCCCCAGATTCGTGAAGCGATTCTGCGCAACAGCACGGTGCCCATCGGCACGGTGCCCATCTATGAGGTGATCGAGCGCGTGCCTGACGTGCGCGATCTGACTCCTGAGCTGATCCTGCAGGTGATCGAGGAGCAGGCGGCTCAGGGGGTGGACTACATGACGGTGCACTGCGGCGTGCTGATGCATGTGCTGCCCATGGTGGAGTCGCGCATCACCAAGATCGTCTCGCGCGGCGGCGCGCTGATGGCGCAGTGGATGCTGCACCATGAAAAAGAGAACCCGCTCTACACCCACTTCGACCAACTGCTGGAGATCTGCAAGCGTTACGACGTGACGCTCTCTCTGGGCGATGGCCTGCGTCCGGGCTGCCTGCACGACGCCTCCGACGACGCGCAGTTCGCCGAACTGGCTGTGCTGGGCGAGTTGACCAAGCGAGCGTGGGAACAGGATGTGCAGGTGATGATCGAAGGTCCGGGCCACGTGCCGCTGGATCAGATCGCCATGAATATGGCCAAGGAGCGCGAGGTGTGCCACGAAGCGCCCTTCTACGTGTTGGGGCCGTTGGTCACCGACATCGCCGCCGGTTACGACCATATCGCCTCGGCCATCGGCGGCGCCATCGCCGCGTGGGAAGGCGCCTCCATGCTTTGCTATGTGACCCCCAAGGAGCATTTGGGCCTGCCCAACGCCGAGGATGTGCGCAACGGCATCATCGCCTACAAGATCGCCGCCCACGCCGCCGACATCGCGCGCAAGCGTCCCGGCGCGCGGGATCGCGACGATGAGATGTCACGGGCGCGTTTCGGCTTCGACTGGAACAAGCAGTTCGAACTGGCGCTGGACCCGGATCGGGCGCGTGAGTATCACGACGAGACCCTGCCGGAGGAGGCGCACAAGAAGGCGGAGTTCTGCTCCATGTGCGGTCCGCGCTTCTGCGCCTACAAGCTGTCGCAGGAGGTGGTCGACAAATCCAAGGAGATCGCCGAGAAGTTCGTGCCCAAATTCTGCCCCGAGAGCGGCGACAAGGGCAAAGAGGAAGCCGCCTGATTGGCGTGACGGCATAACGGTAAAAAAGGCGCCCCGATCCAACTGGACCGGGGCGTTTTTTTACCATGCAATACCAATATTGCACGAATGAGCTAATGTTTGCGTGACGTAGAGCCGATTTGCGCTGACTATTAGTCGCCGACTGGTCGGCGGCGGGGTCTGGGGGCTGCGCCCCCAGCGGGGTGTGGGGCGGCGCCCCACGGTTTGGTTATTGATCTTGGGAGCTCGAGGGCGTAGCCCTCGATATCTTTTATGACCAATACCCAAACTGTCCGATTCTGATTTCAACTGACAATATTGGCCGCCGACTGGTCGGCGGCGGGGTCTGGGGGCGCAGCCCTCATTATCTTTCATCGTCCAAAAACACGCTATCCTTCACCCCCACCAAGTCACATTGGGATCGATTTTGGCGTAGAACTCCAGCGGTTTGGCCCCATCGGAACCCTCCTGCCGCTTCTCATCTTGGCGCTTGAGCAGGGCTTGGCGCATCAGGTAATCGGCCATCTGCAAGCACCACTCACGCTGTTTCTCCTTGAGGGGTTTGCCTGTGGTCTGTACAGCTGATTGCTGGACGAAATCAACCCGAATGGTCTGCCCGCCGCGCAGCTCCAGCGTGATGGCCACGGGGATCTCATTGTCCCACTCAATCGCAGAGTCGGTAATGCCGGGCATGCTGGATTCTCCTCAATACTCTCAATGACGTCTTGGGCAAATTACGCCTTGGGCAGACGAATTTTGCGTTTGTCCGGGTTGGCGTGGGGGCGGTAGAGCGTCGCCATGTGGCCGATGATGCCCACCAGATGCGCATTGGCGCGCTCGGCCAGCTCCTCGGAGAGTTCGTTGCGCTGCTCTTTGAACTCCTGAAACCGCACTTTGATCAGCTCCTGCGTCGCCAACACTTCATCCGCGGCAGTCACCACGCTCTCGGTCACGCCCTCCTTACCCACCATCACCATCGGTTTAAGAGCGTGCGCCAAGCCTTTCAGATGCTTGCGCTGCGTGGGGCTGAGGGGTTTGCGTTGGGTCATGGCGGCGCATCCTTTTGATGGCGGCGAATGTATACGGGGCGGATGACCGTCAGGTCACTCTCGGATTCAAGCGCCACTCTGGGCGCAAGCGTGTCAGATGTTGGATTTTCTCTGATCAGCGGATCCTGAGTGATACGCTTTTTTGGCTATGAGATCCAGACCAGAAAACATGATCAAACGGCAATACAGAGCTTCACTATACCTATGGACAGCGACATGCGCCCGAATTTTCCCGCTGGATTCAAACAGCAATCCGTTATGATGCGTGTACAAATCATTTTCGGGAGCATTGATCATCATGCGTGGATTGCGCCGGAAATTGCTGCTCATATTGGCCTTGCTCTGGCCAATGCCCGCCCAGGCGGATGCGCCGCGCATTGTGGATGCCCAGGCGTCGCGCCTGGACACAGGCGCTTGGCGCTTTGATGTAACCGTGCGCCATGCAGATTCCGGTTGGGATCACTTTGCCGATGGCTGGGAGATTCTGGCGACTGACAAAACCACCGTGCTGGCGCGTCGCACGCTGTATCATCCCCATGTGAATGAACAGCCATTCACCCGCTCTTTAAGCCCCGTGCAATTGGATAAAGAGGTTTCCCAGATTTTCATTCGCGTGCACGATAAACGGCATGGTTATGGCGAAGCGTTGTACTCTCTAACATTGCCGAAAACCCCTCCAAGCGAGTGACAATGCACGTACGTCTGCCCAGCATCCTGTTGTTTGTTCAACTCCCCCTCATCGTGCTGGGACTGTGGTTATTTGCGCCCTATGGCTTCTCTGTGCAAGAGGCGCCGGACTCCCTGGGCTATCGGCAATATCCGTTATGGGATCCAGTGCGCGCGCTGAGTGATTTCCGCTCCTTTGGCTATCCGCTGTTCCTCACGCTGATTCAGAAAAGTTTGGGCAATCTCAATATCCTGCCCTGGCTGCAAATCGCCGCGCATCTGCTGGCGTGCGTGCTGTTCTGGGGCGCGTTGCGCGCAGTGGAGATGACCCCCTGGCGACGTCTGCTGCTCACGCTGCCGCTGCTCTATGGGCCGTTGTTTCTGCACTTCTACCCCTTCGTACTCACCGAGACGCTGACTTTTACCGCGCTGATCACCGTTATTGCCGCGCTATTATGGACATTGGGCAGACCGCGCAGTTGGCTGGCGTGGATCGCATTGGGCCTTGCCACCTTCGCCGCCTATCAGATTCGCCCGGCGGCGCTGTTCGTGGTTCCCTTCTCGCTGGTGGGATTCGCCCTGTGGCGCTGGATCCTGGCGCCATCGCAAGAGGTCAGCTGGAAACTGTGGCTGCAACGCTGGGCGCTGTGCGTGTTGGCCCCGCTGCTGCTATTCGTGGGCGCGCGCTGGGCGTTGGTGGGCCATGTGGGATTGGTCTCGTTTACCGGCGTGCAGCTCTCCGGGGTGGCGCTGCCCATGCTACGCGCCGACGACATCCCGCAAATGCCCACGGAGCTGCAATCCTTGGCCCAGGCGCTGTTTGAACGCGGCCAGAAGGATCAACTCCAGTTCCACTGCGCCATCCCCGACGCCGGACCGGTGTGCCCCTCGGAACACTTCCGCCAGGAGCGCAAACCATTGGTCAATCCCATCGGCGCCGATGGCCAGATGGATTTCGATCTATGGGAGCGCACTATCCCGGTGTGGAATTTCCGCGTCGGCTACCACGGCGCGCTGCTGTTTCTGAAAGATCGCCTGAAAGTGGATGGTGCCCTCTCCAAACTCTCTTTGGCGATCTTCCAACACCATCCCGATCTCTATGGCCAATGGGTCATGGGGCAGACCCAACGCGCGCTGGGCTTTCTGTTCAAAAGCTGGCCTTTGCTCATCGCTCTGATCGCAGGGATAGGGTTATGGATGATCGCCCAGGTGAAAAACGCCTGTGGCGATCCCCCTTACGCCGTGCGTCTGCTGCTGTTCTGGAGCCTGCTGGCCAGCGCCCTGTTCCTCTTGGGTCTGCTGCTCAATGTCCTGGTCACCTTCGCCATTCCCCGCTATGTCCATCTCTACGCCGCCCTGCTGCCTATGCCATTTCTGCTGCTGGCCCATGACGCTTGGCGGCGCTTGTTTATAAAATAGAAACTCTCTGATGATGGAAGATATTGAGGGCTGCGCCCTCAAACTCCCCTAAGGTCAACTGCCACACCGTGGGGCGCCGCCCCACACCCCGCTGGGGCCGCAGGCCCCAGACCCCGCCGCCGACCAGTCGGCGGCCAATAGTCAGCGCAAGCTGGACCTTCATCACGCAAACATTAGACGTTCTGTGCGGTTTTGGTTTTGATTCACTATACTCCGCGCTTCTCCGCAAGTTTGTTCCACGCCAGGCAACAATTGCCCCTCCCTAGCTGGAAATATCCGCCGATCCGTATTCCACTTTTCTGAAAATCTATAATAATTCCAATATTTTATAGATTGGCACGGGGGTTGTAATAGTATCAGAGCGCCAATGGTGGCGTCACGCACAGGGGAGACTCCCATATGACCCCATTCGCCATTCAGATGAATCCAACCGCCCTGTTGGATCCCAGTCAGAGCGGCAAATCCGAACCCGATGCGGTCAATAGCGCCGAACAGTTCGAAGAGGCCCTCAAACAAGCCAAAGAGGCGCGCGCCACCAGCGAGCGTTTGGACGGCGTGGCCAATGAACAGGCGCAAGAGGCGTTGCAGGCCAATCGTAAGCAGGCGGAGATGACCGAAGCGCGCCAACAACAGAGCGCCGAGGCCGCGCATCACAACGCGGCGCAGCGCAAACAGCAGAGCGCCGAGCAGCAGCAGCAACACGCCGCCGCCCAGGAGGCGCAACAAGAGATGCGTCGCGACCAGAGCGCCGAAGCCAGCGATGCCCGCGCCGCCCGTCGGGACGCCCGCGCCGAGGCGCAGCAGCCGGGCCAACGTCCCGCCGAGCAGACCCAACAGCAACAGGCCAACGCCCAGCAACCGGCGGGGCAGGGGGTCAAAACGGGTCAGGCGGGCCAACAGCAGGGCGCCGGGCAGCAGATGGGTCAGAACGGCCAGAACGGACAGAGTGGCGCGCCCAACTTCGCCGACATGCTGGCCAACAACAGCGCCAACAGTGGGCAGCAGGCACAAGTCAATTTGGCCCACACCAATCCCATTGCCGCCAACGCCGCCAAAATGGAGCAGTTGGACGCCATGGTGAAAACCGCCAAGGCGGATGGCGCGCCGCAAATCACTGCGTCGGCCAACGCCAACCGCGCCAGCTCCACCAATGCGGCGCGTCAAGCGCAGGCGCCCGCCAAGCCACTGCCGACGCAATCGCCCCGCTTTGGCGATGAGTTGGGGATGCGCATTGGCCAAATGCGCGTGATTTCGCGTCCGGGGCAGTCGGATCAAGTGCGCATTCAACTGGAGCCGCAAAATCTGGGCTCCCTGGATGTGCGTTTGACGGTGGATAGCGACAAACAGGTGCATATTACGGTGACGGCTGAAACCGAAGCGGCCAAAGAGGCGATCAATAAACATATGGATCAACTCAAGGCGGCGTTGGAGCGGCAGGATTTGACCTTCGCCAGTTTGGATGTGGATGTGAATCCCGACTTGAATAAGCAGATGGCGCAGACGTTTGAAGATGCGCAGCAGCAGGCCAAGGGTGAGCGTTACGGTTGGGATCGGGAGGAAGAGACGGATCCGTTGGAGCAGATATTGGCGCAACGGGCGATTTACGCCCCACGGGATCAGAGTGGACTGAGTGTATTGGCGTAATCGCCAAGGAGTCCGCTGGGGTGCAAAGCCCGGATCAGGGAGAGATCCTGATCCGGGCTTTTTTACGCCCGCAACCAAGCAAAAGTGTATGTGGGAAAGAGGTCAAGCCCACGCTATTTCAGGGGCCTCCGGCTGGCCGGAGGCGGGGTCTGGGGTCCGCGACCCCAGCGGGTCCAGGGCGGCGCCCTGGCGGGTGTCGGGCAGAGCCCGACCGGGGTTTGGGGCGGCGCCCCAATATCTTTGATCTTTAAGCTGTTTCCCGAGGAACAAAGCAGGCGCCAGTAGGAAGCAGCAAGAGAAGCTGGGGACAGTGAGCCAGCACAGAGGAAAACGGGAAACGGCGGTGAGCAGGCCCCAAAGGGGCCGTAATCGGCGAAGCCGATCGCGAATGCAGTAAGAGTCACAACCAGGGAAAGAGCAAAAGTGTGTGTGGTAAGAGGCGGGATCAAAAAGGCTGCCGCCAGGGAAAGTCATATAGTTGCTAGCATTCAAAAGTGAACACATGGGCGTGGGAAGATATCGAGGGCTTTGCCCTCGAGCTCCCAAGGGCAATACCACACCGTGATTCGGGCCATCCATGGCCCTCACCCTTCGGGCTCGCTGCGCGAGTCCGATTTGGCAATCCTGCCGAATCGTGGGCGCTGCCCACACCCGCTTAAGGGGCACAGCCCCTTAAGAATCCCGCCGCCGACCAGTCGGCGGCCAATAGTCAGCGCATGCCGGGCCTACGTCACGCAAACATTTGAGTGTTTGGAAGTGTGTCATTCTGAATTCAAGCGACTATAAAGAGTTTTGTGGCAGGGGACGCATAAAAAACAGCCAGACCAGTCAGCAGGAAATTGCCGCCCAACAAGGAACCGAACGCGGCAAACCTCGCCATCCCGATAGCAAAGCAGAGCGGCAAGAGTTGCCCTGAGCAGGCAAAAAAGAGCGGGAAAAAAGGGCCTGGGGCAAAGTATAAAATAAACAAATAAACAAGCAAAATCAGATAGTTAATACATGGCACGATGTTTGTTAAGTAAAAAATGCTAAAGAAAAAACAACAATGACCGACGGCGACAACGCATCGCTGCGGCGGGAAAAATCGCGAAGGAGAAAAGGCAATGACCACAACCGGGTATGTGAGCAATGTGCCCACAGTCGATCCGAACGCAACCAAGTACGCCGACACGGAGAAGTCGGCGGAAGATCTGCAAATGGATTTTGTGAAGATGCTGACTGCCCAATTGGAAAACCAGGACCCCCTGGAACCCATGGACAATCAGGACTTCACCGCGCAGATGGCGCAGTTCAGTTCACTGTCGGAGGCGCAAAAGACCACCTCGCTGCTGGAACAATTGGTGGCCAGCCAAGGCACGAGCCAGATCAACGAGGCGGTCTCCTATATCGGTCGCCAAGCCGTGGTGGAGGGCAATGCGATGGAAGTGATCAATGGCGACGCCACGGTGCGCTTCGATCTCTCCGCGCCAGCCACCGTGCAGCTCAAACTGTTCGACGAGAACGGCTATGAGGCTAAAGAGGTGCAGGTGAGCATCGACAAGATCGGCGAACAGGCGATCGATTTGAACGATCCAGCGTATGGACTGACCACGCTGGATGGCAGCTATACCTTCTCCGCCGTGGTGACCGATAGCGCATCGGGCGCCAGCATTACGCCGTTGATGGCGGGTCTGGTCACCGGCGTGGTCAACGCGGGCGAGAAGGGCGCTATGTTGGACCTGAATGGACGTCAGGTATCTCTGGCTGATGTGCGTCGCGTGGAGCTGGCCTCCTAAGCAACGGACTCGGTCGTTTGAAGGATCATGACAAGATTGCCCTTACAGGGTTTGAGTTAAGCGCACGGTCGCGCGCAATGAGAAACGCGCGGCCCGCATCCTGAAACAGGAGACGGTTTCATGTCCATTCATCAGGCAATGTTTGCTGGATCCAGCGCGTTGACCAATTACGGCAACGCCATGACCGTAATCGGAAACAACTTGGCCAACGCCAACACCACGGCATTTAAAGGCAGCCGCACCACCTTTGAAGACGTGCTGATCCAAACAGTCGGCATCAGCGGCACCCGCTCCTCCACCCAGATGGGCACCGGGGTGGGGGTGTCGGCCATCGACCAGCTGATGCAGCAGGGTTCGTTCAACGGCACCCAGAACGTTACCGATATGGCCATCGACGGCATCGGTTTCTTCAAGGTGCGCGACCCCAACGCTTTCGCCGACCAGGGCGGCGGCGGCGGCAACGCCACCTCGGGCTCGGATATCTTCTACACCCGCGCCGGCGACTATAAACAGGACGTCAACGGCATGTTGGTGACCAACGCCGGTCTGGTGCTGCAGGGCTGGGCGGTGGACGAAAATGGCCTACGCACCGGCCAGACCACCGACATCGACCTGTCGAGCTTGCAAACCAGTTCGCCCTCGGCCACCACCTCGGTGAACGTCGGTCTGAACCTGAATTCGCAAGCCGCCATCATCGATTCGGCCACCGCCTACGATCCCAACGATCCCACCACCTATAACTTCGCCTCCTCGGTGCGGGTGTACGATTCGCTGGGTCAGGGCCACAACGTCGAAGTTCACTTGCGCAAAACCGACAGCAACACCTGGGAGTGGCATGCGGCGGTCAATAGCGATGAGTTGGCCACCGGCGCGGGCACCGATACGCTCACAGCGGTGGATCAAATCACTGGCAATGTCGCCGACGCGGCCGGCACCTATACCGCCGGCACGCTGACCTTCGACACCAATGGCCGTCTGCTGACTGAAGGCTCCACGCCCATTACGTTTGACTTTACCGGCTCCACCGCCACCGACGGCACCGCCACCAGTCAGGCGATGACACAGCAGATTCTGTTCGATTTCGGCGACGCCGTGGGCACCGATGGCGACTCCACTAACGACTACACGGTGGATTCCACCACCCTGAGTTGGACCGCTTCAGCGGTGACCGAGAATGACCAGACCGACGCCAATGGCGACATCATTCTGGACAACACCGGCACTGCCGGTTCGATTCAGCTCTCCAGCGACTTCGCCACTCTGAAGCTGTCGCAAAATGGCTACTCCACCGGCTTCCTGGAGACCCTCTCCATTGCCGAAGATGGTAAGATCTACGGCGCCTACACCAATGGCGAGACCAAGGCGCTGTATCAAATCTCGCTGGTGGATTTCGACAACCAGCAGGCGCTGGAGCAGGTGGGCGCCAACCTGTTTAGCGAGACCGCGCTCTCGGGTCTGCCCCGCGAAGGCGAACCCGGCTCCGGTCGACTGGGCGATATCGTCAGCTACGCCCTGGAGGCGTCCAACGTGGACATGTCCTCCGAATTCGTCACCATGATCACCACGCAGCGCGCCTTCCAGGCCAACTCGCGTCTGGTGACGGTGACCGACGGCATGCTCGAAGAGCTGATTGCGCTCAAGCGATAAGCCGGTAACACCCTGAAGTTTTGAAATCCCGACAGCGGCGGCCAAAGCGCCGCCGCTGCGGGCAATATCCAGCGTGGAAACGTTGGCGTGGTTTTCGCATGTCCGCTGTTATGACAAGTCGACTGATTTGTCGCAATAGAATCGTTCATTAGGTCAAATCGCCGCACAGCGCGCGATTAACGCCCGATAAGCGACTTGCGAAACAGAGCATTCGGCATGAAATGTTTGACGCTTGAACATGTCGAAAGAGTCACAGCGCCAACGCAGGCCAAAAGACTGGAGATCCACGCGCTGATCCATTGGCGCGACCATTTGCGCACGCAGAGTGAAGCCGGAATCGGCCGCTCGACGAAATGAGGGAAGAGATCCATGGCGGAAGAAGCGGAACAAGAAGAAGGCGGCGGCGGCGGCTTAATCAAAATGCTCATCGTCGCCATTCCAGCCCTGCTGGTGGGCGCGGGCGCAGGGTACTTCCTGGGCGGCATGTCCGCATCGTCAGATCAGCAGGCCGAACAGACGGTGGATCCCGAGGGGGAGAAGACCCCGCGCGATCCCAAAGAGACCCTGGGCGAAACCTTCAAGCTGGAGCCCTTTGTGGTCAACCTGGCGGAAACCCGGGGCAATCGCTACCTGAAGGCGACCATCGAGCTGGAGCTGGACACCGAAGAGCTGCGTCCGGAGCTGGAGCGTCGGATTCCCCAGTTGCGCGATGTGTGTCTGTCGCTGCTGGGCTCCAAGACCTCCACCGAGCTGCTGCAGGCCGAGGGCAAATACAAGCTCTCCGAAGAGATTCGCGCGCGTGTGAATGCGCTGCTGGCCAACGGCAATGTCAAACAGGTGTTCTTCACCGAATTCGTGATTCAGTAATCCACTCTCCGCACGCCGCGCCGCATCGCACTGTGTGATGTGGCGCGCGCGGAGCGCGGGTGAAGGAAAGGCCGACCCATGTCGCAGATTCTCTCAGCCGACGAAATCGACGCCCTCATGCAGGGGTTGGAGGAGGGGTCCATCGATCTGGACGAGATCGATGAGGATATCCCCGCCGCCTCCAAGGATGACAAGAAGGTCATGCCCTTCACCTTTGGGCAGAAGACCGCCATCCGCGTCGGCGCCCTGCCGGGCTTGGACCTGATCAATGAGCACTTGGGCTCACAGCTCTCCTTCAAGCTCACCCAAAAGGTGGGCCGCGAGGTGCACGTGCAGCCCAAAGCCACCACCAACCAGGTGTTCGGGCGTTTTCTGCACACGGTGGAGCCGCCTATCTTCATCAACATCCTGCGGGTGGAGCCGTCACAATCCATGGCGCTCATCGCCATCGACGGCGACGTCATGTACACCGTGATGGAGGGCTTCTTCGGCGGCCCCGGCGACTCCGAGCGGCCGTTCCGCAACTTCTCGCCCTTCGAGATGAAGGTGATCGACCGCATCATGGACGTCACCCGCGAACAGATCGAAGTGTCGTGGAAGAAGCTCGATCCTTCATTCCGTCTGGTGCCCACCCGCTGGGAGAACCAGCCGCAGTTCGCCGCGGTGATGCCGCTGGATGAGACGGTGTTCCTGATCACCTTCTCGGTGGAGGTGGGCGACGCCGAAGGCAACCTGACCATCTGCTTCCCGGCGGTGATCCTGGAGCTGTTCAAGCAGCAGCTCAAACAGGGCTTCCAGGCCAAGGAGGAGGTGGAGGGCGCCTCGGCGTGGATGGCGGCGTTGATGGACGAGTTGGGTCTGGCGCGGGTGAAGGTCACGCCGGTGGTGGCGCAAATGCAGATGACTGTCAAACAGATGCTGGATCTGAAAGTGGGCGACGAGTTGATTCTGCCCACCGACATGTCCGAAGAGATGCCCATCGAAGTGGGTGGTCTGACCAAGTTCATGGGTCAGGCGGGGGTGGTGGACGGCATGCGCGCCGTGCGCATCACCCGCACGGTGACCAAAGAGGATGGTTTCGACTGATTGGGCTGAAAAGACGATGGGCGCCGGATAGACCATGGCGCAAAAGGCATGAATACACGCCCGACGCGACGGGCGTTTGACCCACCCTGGGGAGTGGATACGATGGAAGAGAACATGGACATCGATGACGAGTTGGAAGCCCTGGAAGCCGAAGACGATGGGCTGTCCGACTTTGCGCAAGGCTTCGCCGGCGACATTGAAGAGGACGTTGTGAGTCTGGCCAGCGCCGACGATGACGACGACATCAAGAACCTCGACCTGCTCATGGACGTGCCGCTGGAAGTTTCGGTGCGTCTGGGCCATGTGCGCATGCAGATCGGCGATCTGCTGCGTCTGAACAAGGGCTCCCTGGTGGAGCTGGAAAAAGAGGCCGACGATCCGTTGGAGGTCTACGTCAACGACCGTCTGTTGGCCTATGGCGAAGTGGTGATGATCAAGGACAAGCTGGGCATCCGCATCACCGACATCGTCTCGCTCAAAGAGCGCTTGGAGAATCTGCGTTGACGAGACCCCTTCGCGTTGCCATGATGCTGGCGGGCGCCGCGTTTATCGCGGCGCCTGTTCTCGCCAGCGCGGCTTTCGCCGAAGGGAGCGTGAAACCCCAGCAACCGCCCATCAATTTGATGGAGGAAGCGGTGCGCATCGCCGGGTATCTGCTTGCTCTGATCGCCGTAGCGGCGCTGGTGATCCAGATCAATAAACGACTGCAACCCAAACTGGGCGCCAGCGGCGTCATCCAGGTGCTCGCCTCGCGCGCTCTGGGTCCCGGGGTGGGGGTGCGGTTGGTGCAAGTGGGATCGCGCGCGTGGTTGTTGGGAGTGGGCAAGGACCGGATCAATCTACTGGCGGAGCTCTCCAGCCAGGAGACCGAACAGGCGCGTCGTACGGCGGGCCTGAAGGACGATCCCAGCGCAAAACCGCCATCCTCCGCCGCCTGACTCAGCGTCGCGATTTTCGCATCGCCTCCATTCTGTTTCCCCTGTTTGCCGCGCTGCTGTGGCTGGTTCCCGAACTGGCCCTGGCCGCCGATGTGCAACTGCCTGGCCTGACCTTTAACACCGGTCAGGTCACCGGCGACGCCGATCCCGAGCAAGTCAGTATTCTGCTGCAGATTCTGGCGCTGATGACGCTGTTCTCATTGGCGCCGGGTCTGCTCATCATGGTCACCTCGTTCACCCGGGTGATTGTGGTGATGTCGTTTGTGCGTCAAGCCATGGGCTTGCAGGGGCAGCCGCCCAACCAGGTGCTCATCGCCCTGGCCATCTTCGTCACCTTCTTTGTGATGGGTCCGGTATTCGACGCCGTGTGGGATACCGCGCTCAAGCCCTATGTGATCGACAAAACCATCGATGCAGAGGCCGCGTGGAACAACGCCGTGGTGCCGGTGCGCGACTTCATGTTGCGGCAAACCCGCGATACCGACCTGGGCCTGTTCATGCGTCTGGCCGGGGTGGACAATGTCGCCACTCCGCAGGAGATTCCCCTGCGCGTGGTTGTCCCCGCATTCATGATCTCGGAGCTCAAAACCGCCTTCCAGATCGGTTTTATGATCTATCTGCCCTTCCTCATCGTGGATATGGTGGTGGCCTCGGTGGTCATGTCCATGGGTATGATGATGCTGCCGCCGCTGGTGATCTCCATGCCCATCAAGCTGATCCTCTTCGTGCTGGTGGACGGCTGGGCCCTAGTGGTGGGCTCCGTGGTCCAATCATTCCGTTAGCGCATAACGGTACTCTTTTTCTAAAGCGAATATATTTTAAGATGAAAGAGACTGGGGCTTCGCCCCAGACCCCACCAGGGCTTTGCCCTGGACCCACGAGGGCGCCGCCCTCGACCCGCCAGGGAAATGATTTCCCTGGACCCTCGTGAGTTTTACTCCGTGCGCAAGCGGAGATTGGTTTATTGAGTCTTTTTCTATACTTGATATAAAAATTGCACAGAACGGCCAATGTTTGCGTGATGCAGACCCGGCTAACGCTGACTATGTGCCGCCGACTGGTCGGCGGCGGGGCCTGGGGTCCGCGACCCCAGCGGGTGTGGGCGGAGCCCACGGTGTGGTTGTTGATCTTGGGAGCTCGAGGGCAACGCCTTCGATATCTTAAAGCGCCCCACTGTCTGAATGCTAACGACTATAGAGACGTTGCCATGTCTGATACCGTTACTGTGACGCCATTCTTAGGCGAAGCCAACGCCTCTTTGGAGAAGGCCGATGTGGCCATTCTCTCCGTGCCCTATGAAGGCGCGGTCAGCTATGGCGGCGGCGCGGCCAATGGGCCATCGGCGATTCTGGAAGCCTCCACCCAGGTGGAGCTGTACGATGAGACGCTGAACAAGGAGACCATTCGCAATCTCAACGTCCACACTCTGCCGCCATTGGATGTGGCCGGGCTCAACTCCGAAGAGCTGGCTGAACAGGTGCGACTGGCGGCCAAACCCCATGTGGACGCCGAACGCTTCCTGGCCACTCTGGGCGGCGATCACTCCATCTCTATTGGCGTGCTGCGCGCCTATTGGGAGAAGTACGGTGATCAATTCACCGTGCTGCAGTTCGACGCCCACGCCGACATGCGCGAGGAGTATGACGGTAACCCGCTCTCCCACGCCTGCGTCATGCGGCAGGTGTACGACATGGGGATCCCGTTCGTCTCGGTGGGAATTCGCTCTTTGAGCGCGTTTGAGAAGAAGCACCTGACCTGGCGTGGCCTCTCCGAACGGATCTTCTGGGCCAAGGATATTCAGCGCTGGAACAAAACCGGGCAGGGGGCGTGGCTGGATGAACTGACGGCGCTGCTGGGGAGTAAGGTCTATATCACCTTCGATGTGGACGCCATGGACCCGGCCATCATGCCCGCCACCGGCACCCCGGAGCCGGGTGGATTGGATTGGTACACGGTCAATGACGTGCTGGATCGGGTGTGCGCCTCGCGTCAAATCATCGGCTGCGATATCAACGAGCTGGCCCCGATTCCGGGCCTGCATGCGCCGGACTTCCTCTGCGCGCGTCTGCTGTATCGGATTTTAGGCTTGGCGCTGTAATCTCGCTGTGCGAAACCAAAACTGCACAAAACGGCCAATGTTTGCGTGACGCAGGTGGAGCTAGCGTTGTCTAGTTGGCCGCCGACTAGTCGGCGGCGGGGTCTGGGGGCTGCGCCCCCAGCGGGTGTGGGCAGCGCCCACGGTTTGGCTCTGGATTTTCAGGGGAGTTTGAGGGCGCAGCCCTCAATATCTTCCCTTTCCCCAATGTTCATTCAAATAACCAACGCTCAATCACTCCTCCAGATTCGGCGCCAGCCAGCGGCGGGCTTCCTCTTCGCTCATGCCTTTGCGCTGGGCGTAGTCGGCGACCTGCTCATCACTGATGCGGCCTACGGAGAAATAACGCGCTTCGGGGTGGGCGATGTAGAAGCCGCACACCGACGCCGCCGGGGTCATGGCGTAGCTCTCGGTCAGATACATCTGCGTAGTCTTGGGCGTGGCCAGGAGTTGGAAAATCTTCGCTTTCTCAGTGTGCTCCGGGCAGGCGGGATAGCCCGGCGCCGGGCGAATGCCAACATATTTCTCGGCGATCAGGTCGGCGGGGGAGAGGGTTTCCTCCGCCGCATAGCCCCAATACTCCTGACGCACTCGCTGATGCACCCGCTCGGCCAGCGCCTCGGCCAGACGGTCGGCCAGCGCCTCGGTCATGATGGCGTTATAGTCGTCGCCCGCCTCCTGGAACTGCTTGACCCGCGCCTTCACCCCATGCCCGGCGGTGACGGCGAAGAAGCCCACGTAATCCTTCTTACCGGAACTGGCCGGAGCGATGAAATCTCCCAGCGCATAGCAGGCGGCGTCTGCGCCCGCATCACGCTGCTGACGCAGGCCATGGAAGGTGAGCAGTTCCGCATTGCGCTGATCATCGGCGAAGATAACGAAATCCTCGCCGCGACCCTCCGCCGGGAACAGCCCCACCACCGCATGGGCGATGATGGATTTCTCCTCGATCAGTTGGTCCAGCAGCTTTTGCGCGTCGTCATAGAGCTTTTTGGCCTCTTCGCCCCGCTGCGGATCCTCAAAGATGGCCGGATAGGTTCCGCGCATCTCCCACGTGTGGAAGAAGGGGCTCCAGTCGATGTAGTCGCGCAGGGTGGCCAGATTGTAGTCGCCCATAGCGTGCAGCCCCAATTTGGGCGGCGTGGCTGGGGTGTAAGCGGCCCAATCGATAGCGGGCGCCCGCTTGCGCGCCTCCTCCAGGGAGAGCAGAGGCTTGCGCGCGCGATTCTGGCTCACGTTTTCGCGCAGCTTCTCCTGCTGCTGCTTCAGATCAGCCACAAAGCCATCGCGCTGGTTGGCCGACAGCAGCGCCGCCGCCACCCCCACGCCGCGCGAGGCGTCTTTCACATGGGCCACCGGGAAGCCGCACACCGGCGCGATCTTCACCGCCGTATGCGCCGCCGAGGTGGTGGCGCCGCCGATGAGCAGCGGCTGAGTCATGCCGCGCTTCTCCATCTGCTGGGCGATGTCCACCATGTGCTCCAGAGACGGCGTGATCAGACCCGACAGGCCGATGATATCCACGTTCTCCTTCTGCGCGGCGTCGAGAATCTGCTCGGTGGGGACCATCACGCCCAGGTCAATCACCTCGTAGTTATTACATTGCAGCACCACTTTGACGATGTTCTTACCGATGTCGTGCACATCGCCCTTCACCGTGGCCAGGAGGATTTTGCCCTGGGAGGAGCCGCCGCCCAACGAGGCGTTGGCCTCTTCAATGAAGGGCACCAGCACCGCCACCGCCTGTTTCATCACCCGCGCGCTCTTGACCACCTGGGGCAGGAACATCTTCCCGGCGCCAAACAGATCGCCCACCGCGTTCATGCCCGCCATCAGCGGACCTTCCACCACCGACAACGGGTGATCGGCAGCCTGGCGCGCCTCCTCCACATCGGCTTCGACAAATTCGGTGACGCCTTTGATCAAGGCGTGCTTGAGACGCTCCTCCACGGAGCCTTCGCGCCATGCCTGGGTCTGCACTTCGCTCTTTGCGCCGCTATCGCGATAGGTGTCCGCCACTTCCAACAGACGATCGGTGGCGTCTTCGCGACGGTCGAGAATCACATCCTCCACCCGCTCGCGCAGCTCGGCGGGGATGTCCTCATACACCCCCAGCTGACCGGCGTTGACGATGCCCATATCCATGCCCGCCTTGACCGCATGGTAGAGGAACACCGAGTGCATCGCCTCGCGCACCGGATTGTTGCCGCGGAAGGAGAACGACACATTGCTCACGCCGCCGCTGATCAATGCCCCGGGCAGGTTTTTCTTGATCCAGCGCACCGCCTCGATGAAGTCGATGGCGTAGCGATTGTGCCCCTCAATGCCGGTGGCCACGGCGAAGATATTGGGGTCGAAAATGATATCGGTGGGGTCGAAATCCAGCTTCTCGCGCAGCAGGTCATAGGCGCGTTTGCAGATCTCGATGCGGCGCTCATAGGTGTCGGCCTGGCCGGTTTCATCAAACGCCATCACCACCACCGCCGCGCCGTAACGCTGCGCCAATCCGGCTTGCTCCAGGAACGGCGCTTCACCCTCCTTGAGGCTGATAGAGTTGATGATCGCCTTGCCCTGAATGCGCTTCAGACCGTTCTCGATGACGTTCCATTTGGAGGAGTCCACCATCAACGGCACGCGGGAGATCTCCGGCTCGGCGGCCACCAGATTGAGGAAGGTTCCCATGGCCGCTTCGGCGTCCAACATGGCGTCATCCATGTTGATATCGACGATCTGCGCGCCGTTCTCCACCTGCTGGCGCGCCACCTCCAGCGCCTCGTCATAGCGCTCTTCGCGAATCAGACGGGCGAATTTGGCCGACCCGGCCACGTTGGTGCGCTCGCCCACATTGACGAACAGCGAATCGGGGCCGATCTCCAACTGCTCCAAACCCGAGTAGCGCCCCATCATGGGGATTTCGGGAATTTTACGCGGGGCGACATCTTTCACTTCCTGCGCGATGGCGCGGATGTGGTCCGGCGAGGTGCCGCAGCAGCCGCCGATGATGTTGATCAGACCCTCTTCGGCAAAGCCGCGAATCTTCTTGCCCATGATCTCGGGGGTTTCGTCATAGGCGCCGAATTCGTTGGGCAGACCGGCGTTGGGGTGAGCCGAGACGCGCACATTGGCGATGCGCGACAGGGTCTGCAAATGGGGCTTCATCAGGTCGGCGCCAAAGGCGCAGTTCATCCCCACCACCGCCGGACGACTGTGGGCCACCGAACGCCAGAACGCCTCCACGGTCTGACCGGTCAGGGTGCGGCCGCTGTTATCGGTGATGGTCACCGAGATCAGCAGGGGAACGTCCACGCCGCGCTCCTCCAGCACTTCGCGAATGGCGAACAGAGCGGCTTTGGCGTTCAAGGTGTCGAAAATGGTCTCCACCAGCAACAAATCAGACCCACCGTCCAACAGACCTTCAACCGCAGTGCGATAGTCAGCGCGCAGGGCGTCAAAATCGATGTTGCGATAGCCGGGGTTGTTCACATCCGGCGAGATGCTGGCGGTGCGGTTGGTGGGGCCGATGCTGCCGGCCACAAAACAGGCGCGTGTCGGATCTTTGGCTTCCACAGCGTCACAAGCTTGACGCGCCAACTCCGCCCCGGCCTTGTTTAATTCATAGGCCAATGGCTGCAAATTATAGTCGGCCAAAGAGGTTGCATTGGCATTGAAGGTGTTGGTCTCGACAATGTCCGCGCCCGCCTCCAGGTAGGCGGTATGTATGTTGCGTATGACGTCCGGACGGGTTAACGTCAGCAGATCGTTGGCCCCTTTCAGGTCCTGGGGGTGGTCGGTGAAACGATCCCCGCGAAAATCGGCCTCAGTCAGGTTATGCCGCTGGATCATGGTGCCCATGGCGCCATCAAGAATGACGATGCGGCGGTCAAGTAAAGCGTAAAAAGCGTCGGTGCGATTGGCGGACATGGCGGACTGTGGAGAGTTCGGGTTATTGACGATGACTCCACGGCGTTTGTCATGATCCGATCCAAACAGGTCAACGCCGATTGCAAGCGCGGCAATTCAGATGGAACGACGATTCGGGAGTCTCAAAGGAGAGTAGGTTATGCGATTTACGACCATTGCGCTATTGGCGGCGTTGACTTTTCCCATCGCTCACACTGCGCAGGCGGCCAAAGTGATTTATGAGAGCGGCGCGTTTGCCGTGCGTAAGGTGACCACGGATGACAAAAACAAGGAGATCTGCAAGCTGGAGGTCTCCATGGAGTTGGATGGTCAGGTGGCGGCCTATCTGGCGCTGTTTGAGTCCCGTGATTACTACGGCGAGCTGTTCACCGAGCGCAAACGCATCGGACTGGCCCGTGAGAGCGTGAAGATTGCGTTTGATGACGAAGCGGCGCGCGATATCCCCTTTGCCAACGGCTTGGCGGGGATGGATGCCGATTGGCGTTGGCAGTATCTGGAAGACACCAACAATCTGTTGGACAACGTCAAGCGCAAGAACAAAATGCGCGTTACGTTTAACAACGGCGCCAAGGATTACAGCTTTGATATCTCCCTGAAGGGGAGCTCCAAAGCGGTGAAAGAGCTGCGTCGCTGCAAATAAGCGCGCCCAGGATTCGGTAACGCAAACGCCCCGGCCTCTCCAGGCTGGGGCGTTTGCGTTACTGCGTAACGGGACCAGCGCCCGAGTATTGCAAAACTAAAACGGCGCGGAACGACCACTGTTTGCGTGACGCAGCTTGAGCGTGCGCTGATTATTGGCCGCCGACTGGTCGGCGGCGGGATTCTTAAGGGGCTGTGCCCCTTAAGCGGGTGTGGGCAGCGCCCACGGTGTGGCGGTTGGGAGCTCGAGGGCAAAGCCCTCGATATCTTAATGCTTTAAAATCGCGCGGAGTAAAAATGTTTGCGTGATGCAGATTGAGCTTGCGCTGACTATTGGCCGCCGACTGGTCGGCGGCGGGATTCTTAAGGGGCCGCGCCCCTTAAGCGGGGTGTGGGGCAGAGCCCCACGGTGTGGCTGTTGATCTTGGGAGCTCGAGGGCGGAGCCCTCGATATCTTCCATTGACCCGTCAATGTCTGATTCTGGTTTCCCGTGACGCTCTTAGGCGGGGAACACGCCGTACTGATCGCGATACGCCTCAATGGCGGGCAGATGCGCCGCCAATTCGGGATCATTACGCAGCATATCGATGAGATCAGCCAGGGTGGCGATGGCGATCACTGGAACCTTGAGGGTGGCCTCCACCTCCTGAATGGCGGAGAGCTCGCCCTTGCCGCGCTCCTGACGGTCGAGGGCCACCAACACCCCGGCCAAACGCGCGCCGGCCTGTTCGATCAGCGCCACCGATTCGCGCACCGAAGTGCCGGCGCTGATCACATCGTCGATCACCAGCACATCGCCGGTGAGCGGCGCGCCCACCAGGGTTCCGCCTTCGCCATGATCCTTGGCCTCTTTGCGATTGAAGGCGAACGGCGTGGGACGATTGTGCCGCTCAGCCAACGCCATGGCGGTTCCGGCGGCCAGGGGGATGCCCTTGTAGGCGGGGCCGAACAGCACGTCAAAGGCGGGCGCAGCATCCACAATGGTCTGCGCGTAGTAGCCGGAGAGTTGGGCCAATGCGGCGCCGCTGTTGAACAGCCCGGCGTTGAAGAAGTAGGGGCTGTTGCGACCAGCCTTGGTGGTGAACTGGCCAAAACGCAACACCTCGGTTTGCAGGGCAAAGCGCAAAAACGCCTGTGCGGACTCGCGGCTCATGGGGCAATCGACTCCTGTGAAAACGGCGCGCGCATCGGACTCCCTGTTCCCGCGCGCGTCGATATGATAGGTAAATGAAGCGGCCAGAATGCCGCCATTCGACGCGCGGAACAACCTTTTCGCCAGCCGATGCCGTATGCGCGCCTGCAGACAGGCCGCTGCGCAGGTAAGGAAACCGAGCCCATGAACGACGCTGCCGCCAACGCCTCCGAATCCGCCTCGCCGCTCTCCGGCGGGTTGATCCTCATTCTCTCCCTGCTGGTGGCCATCGTTGGCGCGCAGTATGTGCTGTGGTTCGGTGATCAAGGTCTGGTGCGCTGGCGCCATACCGACCGCCAGTTGCAGCACATGGAGGAGCGCATCCTGGTGATTGAGGAGCGCATCCACCGCCTCAAGCGCGAGATCCGTCTGGCCGACGCCGACCCGCTGATTTTGGAGGAGGTGGCGCGCCGCCAACTGGGTTACGCCTATAAGGATGAGATCATTTTCGTCGATCCCACTCAAACCGGCGTCGCCCACGTCAGCCAGTCGCCCAATGACGCGGCGACCCAAACCCGCCCGTAATTATGAGAATCTCCTTGCATTGAGGCGAAAATTCCTTATAGTGGCCCGTGCGTTCCCTCGGGAGCGTTGCGTTCCGCATTCTTAGGCAGAATTGGGACAAAGTCGGCTACGCCGGCTTTTTTTTATTTCTGCGCGGCAAAGCGGGACCCGCGTAGATGATGCGCAAAGTGTTGATTTCACAGAAATTATCTTCACGATTTGAGAAGGTGCTCGACCCATCATGTCCGATCTTGCGGCGCAACTCTGGGAACTGGCCGAAGAGGCCGCCGAGTTGAATCAGTGCGAACTGGTGGACATGGAGCACCGTCGTGAAGGACGTCAGTGGATCGTGCGCGTATTCATCGACCGCGCGCCTAGCGTCGAACCGCCGCAGGACGCCCCCGTCAACGCCGATGGCCGCAAACTCACCGGCGTGACGCTGGATGAGTGCGCTGAAGTCAGCCGCATGCTGGCCGGGCTGCTGGATGTTAAAGATCTGATTCCCCATGCCTATCAGTTGGAGGTCTCCTCCCCGGGCATTGAGAGGCCGCTGAAGAAGCGGACCGATTATGAACGCTTCGCCGGACAATTGGCGGAGCTGCGCTTCTACCGTCCCCTGGATTTGGAGGATGGACCCCGGCGCAAACTGCGCGGCGTGCTCGCCGGGCTGGAGGGGGACGCAGTATTGATCCGCGAGGGGGATCGCTGCATACGGGCGCCGCTGGACCTGATCGCCAAGGCCCGGCTGGCTTTTGATGACTGAGTAGTGTTGATAATGAGCGGTTGCCGTCCATGACAATCGAAATTCTACAGGTAGCGGAGCAGGTCGCCCGGGAAAAGGGCATCGACAAACAGGTGGTGATCGACGCTATGGAGATCGCCATTCAGACCGCTTCGCGTAAAAAATATGGCGCCAATAAAAACATTCAGGCGCGCTTCGATCCCAAGTCGGGCGAATTTCTGCTGCATCAACTGCGCGAAGTGGTGGCCGCCGATGATGAAGAGTCGCTGGCCGATACCGATCTGTACATCTCCATTGAGGATGCGCTGCGTCTGAATCCGGAAGCGCAACTGGGCGACTTCATCGCCGAGGCTCTGCCCCCCATCGAATTTGGCCGCATCGCCGCGCAGACCGCCAAGCAGGTGATCGTGCAAAAGGTGCGCGACGCCGAGCGTGAGCGCATCTTCGAAGAGTACATCGACCGCCAAGGGCAACTGGTCAACGGTCTGGTCAAACGCGTGGAGCGCAACAACATCCACGTGGACCTGGGCCGCACCTCGGCGTTTCTGCCCTACGAAGAGCAGCTGCCGCGCGAACACTATCGCCCCGGCGACCGCATCCGCGCCTACATCAAAGAGGTGCGCGACGCCACCCGCGGCCCGCAGATCATCCTCTCGCGCACCCATGCGCAGATGGTGGCGCGCCTGTTCGAAATGGAAGTGCCGGAGATCTATGACGCCATTGTCGAGATCAAGGCGGTGGCCCGCGATCCTGGTTTCCGCAGCAAAATCGCGGTGCGCTCCAACGACTCCCATGTGGACCCCGTAGGCGCCTGCGTGGGCATGCGCGGCTCCCGCGTGCAGGGGGTGGTGACCGAATTGCAGGGCGAGCGCATCGACATCATCGAATGGTCGCCGGATCCGGCGGTGTTCGTGTGTAACGCCCTGGCCCCCGCCGAAGTGTTCAAAGTGGTGGTGGACGAAGAGGAGCGCAACATCAAGGTGGTGGTGCTGGAGGATCAACTCTCTCTGGCCATCGGCCGTCGCGGCCAGAACGTGCGTCTGGCCTCCGAGCTGACCGGCTGGAAGATCGACATCATCACCGAGGCCGAAGAGATCTCCATGCGCGCCGAGGAGTTCGAGGAGCTGGCCAAGCACTTCATGCAGAACCTGGATCTGGATGAAGATGTGGCCGCCGTGCTGGTGCAGGAGGGCTTCTCCTCCAGTGAAGAGGTCGCCTACGTGCCTCTCGAAGAGCTGGCCAGCATCGACGGATTCGACGAAGATATCGCCCAGGAGCTGCGCAACCGCGCCCGCGATCAACTGCTGCAACAGGCGCTCAAGACCGAAGAGCGCAAAGAGGAGCTGCACGTCGATCCGCGTCTGTCGGAGCTCGAGGGTCTGAACGACGAAGCGCTGATTCTGTTGGCGGAAAAAGAGATCAAAACCCTCGACGATTTCGCTGATCTGGCGACCGACGAACTCCAGGAGTATCTGGACAACGGCGTCAACGAAGAGCAAGCGGCGGCCCTGATTCTGGATGCGCGCCGTAAAGCCGGGTGGTTTGATGACGAAGAAGAGCAAGAGTCGGCGCCCGACGCAGCCTCCTGAGGCGCACACGGAGTCGATTGACGGGCCGCTGCGCCAATGCGCGGTGACCCGGGAGCGCCATCCGCAGGGACGCTTGCTGCGCTTTGTGGTGGATCCGGTCGGTCGTTTGACCGAAGATCTGAACGGCAAGCTCCCCGGACGCGGAATTCACGTCCTGCCCACGCGGGCCAACATCACCGCGCTGCTGAAACGACGCGGGCTGTTCGCCAAACTGCTGGCGCCGGGGGTGGAGCTGCAGACGCCCACCGCCGAAGAGTTGCTGACGCGGCTGGAGACAGCGCTGCTGCGGCGTTTGAGCGATGGCGTCGGTCTGGCCAAACGGGCCGGGGCGCTGCGCTTGGGATTACGGGAGTTGGAGGAGGCGCTCACCGCGTCCTCTCCGACGCAGCCGGTGTTGACCCTGCTGGCTGCCGACACCGCGCGGCATACGCGCGAAAAGTGGCTGCGCCTAGTGCGCCACTGGCCACAGAGCATACGCCTGGAGGCGTCGGACCGACTCACCGTCGGCGCCGCCTGCGGACGCGCCGAAGTGGCGGTGATCGCGGTGATAGGCGCAGGTCCGGCGCGGCGGATTGAAGCCGACGTCACGCGCTGGATTCTGTTTAGCGGAGTCGGCGCGGTTTTGGATGATGAGGCGGTGGAGGCGGCGCTGCAGGCGCCCCGCTCCGAGGCCTCCTTGCCAGAGACTGACTAAGCGGTCTGACTGGCGATTACGATGGAAACGGCGTGATCGATCCGCATTTGGCGGATATCGACGCCACAGGATGATGTAACGGGAATTGCGGAGAAGCTGTCTTGAGCGATACCAACAATAGCGAAGGCGATAACAAACTGCGGTTGAAGGCGCCCCGCCGCATCGTGCTCAAGAAGACGGTGGAAGGCGGAACCATCAAGCAGAATTTCTCCCACGGCCGCAGTAAGAGCGTGGTGGTGGAAGTGCGTCGCAAGAAGTCGTTCGTCAACGCCGCCGCCGAGGAGGAGCAGAAGCGTAAGAGCGCCTCGGCCGATGGCGCCGGTCGCGACGCCAAGCCGCCGCCCAAGCCCAAAGAGGCGCCCAAGCAGCACATCCTCGAGCCGCTGTCGCCGGAAGAGCGCGCCAAACGTCTGCAGGCCAAGCGCGAAGCCGAAGCCCAGGCCAAGATTGAAGCCGAAGCCGCCGCCAAGCGTGAAGCCGAGGCTGCTGAGCAGGCCAAGATTGAAGCTGAAGAGACGGCCAAGCGCGAAGCTGAGGCCGCTGAGCAGGCCAAGATTGCAGCCGAAGAGGCGGCCAAGATTGAAGCCGAAGAGACGGCCAAGCGTGAAGCTGAGGAAGCCGCCAAGCGCGAAGCCGAAGCCGCCAACGCCAAGTCTGAAGAGACGGTTGAAGCCGTCTCGGAGCTACAAGCGGAGGAAGAGCCTGCGGCGCAGGAGCCGGAAGTTGCGCAAAAGCCTGCGGCGGAAGAGCCCGCTGAGGAGATGCGCGCCGAAGCGCCTGCGGCGGAAGAGCCGGAAGAGGAGATGCGCGCTGAAGAGCCGCCGCGCAACATGACCAAGGCGCAGCGCGAGGACATGGCGCGCAAGAAGACCGAAGATCTGGTCAGTAAGCGTCTGGCGCAATTGGAAGAGCTGCGTGAGCAGAAGCGTCGCGATGATCTGCGTCAAAAAGAGATCGCCGCCAACGCCACCCGCGAACGCACCGATGATGAAGGCGGACGCAGCGGCGGACGCCGCAAGAAGGGCAAACGCGGCGGCGACGACTCGGAAGATCGCACCATTCGCATGAAGGGCGGCAAGCGCGGCAGGCGCGATAAGCGCAGTTCCGAGCAGATGATGCCCACCGCGCCCATCGTGCGGGAAGTGATCATCCCCGAAACCATCACCGTGGGGGAGCTGGCCAACCGCATGGCGGTCAAGTCCTCGGAGGTGATTAAGAATCTGTTCAGCCAGGGTATGATGGTGACCATCAACCAGACCCTGGATCAGGACACCGCCACCCTGCTGGTGGAGGAGATGGGCCACAAGCCCAAGGCCGTGTCCGAAGCCGCCGCCATCGAAGAGGAGCTGGGCGCGGTGGTGGATACCGAAGAGACCTTGATGGAGCGTCCGCCCATCATCACCGTGATGGGCCACGTCGACCACGGCAAAACCTCGCTGCTGGACGCCATCCGCTCCACCGACGTCACCTCTCGCGAGCATGGCGGCATCACTCAGCACATCGGCGCCTATCAGGTGACCTTGGAGTCGGGTAAGAAGATCACCTTCCTCGACACCCCGGGCCACGCGGCGTTCACCGCCATGCGCGCCCGCGGCGCCCACATCACCGACATCGTGGTGCTGGTGGTGGCCGCCGACGACGGCGTCATGCCGCAGACCATTGAGGCGATCAGCCACGCCAAATCGGCGGGCGCGCCCATTGTGGTGGCGGTCAACAAAATGGACAAGCCCGAGGCCAACCCCGACCGGGTGATGCAGCAGCTCACCGAGTATGAGTTGGTGCCCGAGGATTGGGGCGGCGACACCATCTTCTGTAAACTGTCGGCCAAATCCGGCGACGGCGTGGCCGAACTGGAGGAGATGCTGCTGCTGCAGGCGGAGATTCTCAACCTGCGCGCCAACCCCGACAATGAACGCACCCGCGGCGTTATCGTCGAGGCCAACCTCGATCGCGGTCGTGGCGCAGTGGCCACCTGTCTGATCGAAAACGGCACCCTGCGGGTGGGCGACATCTGTGTGGTGGGCCATGAGTGGGGCCGCGTGCGTGGTCTGACCAACGACAAGGGCGATCAGGTCAGCGAAGCGCTGCCCGCCATGCCGGTGGAGATCATCGGCTTGTCCGGCGTGCCGCTGGCGGGCGATGAGCTGGTGGTGGTGCCCGATGAGCGCCGCGCTCGCGAAATCGCCGATTTCCGCGTTCGCGCCACCAAGGAAAAAGAGCAGGCCAAGATGGCCCCGGCCAAGCTGGACGATATCTTCGACCAGATCAGCCAGGGCGAAGTCACCGAGGTCAAGGTGGTGATCAAGGCCGACGTGCAGGGTTCGGTGGAAGCCGTGGCCGATGCGCTGACCAAGATCAAGCATGACGAAGTGGCGGTGAAGGTGATTCACACCGGCGTAGGCGGCATCAACGAGTCCGACGTCATGTTGGCGGTGGCCTCCGAGGCCATCGTGCTGGGCTTCAATGTGCGCGCCGACGCCAAGGGCCGCGATCTGGCCAAGCGCGAAGGCGTGGATATGCGCTTCTACAACGTCATCTATGATCTGGTGGATGACATCACCCAGGCGCTGGAAGGCCAATTGGCGCCCAAGGTGGAAGAGAAGGTGCTGGGTCACGCCCAGGTGCGCGAAGTGTTCCGCATCTCCAAAGTGGGCAACGTGGCCGGCTGCCTGGTCACCGACGGCATCATCCAAAAAGACGCCTTCGCCCGCCTGCTGCGCGACAACGTGGTGATCTACGAAGGGCCGCTGTCGGCGCTCAAACGCTTCAAGGACGACGTCAAAGAGGTCCGCGAAGGGATGGAGTGCGGCATCAGTCTGGAAAAATACAATGACATCAAAAATGATGACGTCATTGAGGTGTATATCCAGAAGGAGATCAAGCAAACCATCTCCGCTCAGTAATCCTGCGGCCCCCGCTCTTGCACAGGAGCGGGGGCGGTTGGACTCCCCGCAAAGCGACCCGTCATGACTCTGCGCATCGGCGTGCTGGAGACCTTGTTGGAGCTGCACGGCGTGCATTCGCTCAAGGCCAAGCGCGGCGTGATCAAGAGTCTCCTGCACAAGATCCGACAAACCCATCAGGCTTCCGTGGCGGAGGTTTCGCACCAGGACCTATGGGATCTGGCGGGCATTGGCGTGGTGGTGGCGGGCAATGAGCCGGCGGCGCTGCAGCGGCGTTTGCAGAAGATTCTGGATGAGATTGAAAACGATGGCCGCGTACAGGTGGCGGACTATCAGACCGAAATCCTGTAATAAAAGCGCCAACTGTATCAGTTAAGCGCTGTGTAAACTCACCGAGGTCCAGGAGGGCGTCCCTCCTGGCGGGTCACGGGCAGAGCCCGTGCGGGTCCAGGGCGGCGCCCTGGCGGGGTTTGGGGCGAAGCCCCAACATCTTCAATCTTCTCAGAGAAAATACGCACTCTCTCAGTGCCTTGACCCTATGAGCATACGCACGGAAAAAGTCGGCGCCCTGATTCATCAGGAGATTGCCAGCATGCTCAATCGCGGCGAGATCAAGGATCCGCGCATTGGTCCGCTGGTGGCGATTACCGAGGTGCGCGTGAGCCGCGATCTGCGCCACGCCCGGCTGTTTGTGGACGTCTACGGCGAGGCCGACAAAGACGAGGTGATCAAAGCCCTCACCCGCGCCGCTGGCTACATCCGCAATACGTTGGCCAAACGCTTGCAGTTGCGTCATACGCCGGAGTTGCTGTTCACCCGCGACGAAGCGGTGGAGTATGGCGCTCACATGGATCAGGTGTTGCGCGATCTGGAGATTCCCCCCGCCGAGGATGAGGAGTCCGAGGAGCCGGAGGGAACGCCCTAATGGGGCGAGCCAATAAGCGCGGACGCCCTCTGCACGGTTGGTTGGCGATTCACAAAGCGCCCGGTTTGACCGCCACCGGCGTGGTGAATCGGGTCAAGCGCATTCTAAATGCGCAGAAGGCCGGGCACGGCGGCACGTTGGACCCGTTTGCCGAAGGGCTGCTGCCGGTGGCGCTGGGGGAGGCGACCAAGACCCTGGGTCTGGTGCTGGAGGGGGATAAGGCGTATCGCTGCACGTTGGCGTTGGGCGCCGAGACCGACAGCGGCGACAACACCGGAGTGGTGATTGAGCACTCTGACAAGCGGCCCGATGAGGCGGCGTTAAAAGCGATTCTGCCGGAGTTTATTGGCGAAATAGAACAGGTTCCGCCCGCCCATTCGGCCATCCGCATCGATGGCGAACGCGCCTACAAAAAGGCGCATCGGGGCGAAACCGTGGAGATGCCCGCCCGCAGCGTGACCATTCATTCCATCGAACTGGTCGAATTTACGGGCAATGCGGCGGTCATCAACGTAGAATGCGGCAAAGGGACCTATATGCGCGCGCTGGCGCGGGATATGGGTCGCCGTTTAGGGTGCTTTGCGCATTTGACTGCGCTGCTGCGCACCCGCACTTTCGGCTTCAGCTTGGATGAAGCCGTGACGCTGGATCAACTGCAAGCCTTGGTGGATGACCAGGCCGCTGCGGGCGATGCGGCGTCGTTTGATTTTCTACTCCCCGTGGATCGGGTGCTGGACGACATCCCGGCGCTGCGATTGACGGGGGACGCTTGGCGTCGGATCAGCAATGGTCAGACAATCTGGTTGGACGATGTAAACGCGCCGGATGGCGCGGTTCGGCTGCTGGACCCGGAGGGACGCTTTGGGGCGGTGGGCGAACTCGGCGAGCGCGACCCGCAAGGGCGGCGCAAGCTGGTGAGCAAACGGCGTTTCAACCTGTTTGACTGAGCATTGAGGGACGATGCGGGCGTTTATCCATCACTCATATATGAAGGAGAATCCCGATGTCGATTTCTCAGGAACGGAAAGCGGAATTGATCAAGGAGTTTGGCGCCAAAGAGGGCGATACCGGCTCCCCCGAGGTGCAGGTGGCGATTCTGACCGAGCGCATCAATAACCTGACCGAACACTTTCGCGATCACAAAAAAGATCACCACTCCCGTCGTGGCCTGCTAAAAATGGTGGGTCAGCGTCGTCGTCTCCTGGCCTACGTGCAGAAACAGGAGAAGGGTCGCTATCTGGAGCTGATCAAGCGCTTGAACCTGCGCAAATAGTCTTCCCACATGCCGCCGGGGCCAAGGGGGCTTTGGCGGGCCAATTTTGCGGCGGCGCGCCGTTCCCGTACGTTTCTCGCAAACGCTGCGGTGAATGGCGCGCCCGCTCGCCAAAGGCAACTTTCAGCTTCGGATAAGGCATCCTAATGTTCAATATTACCCGTAAGAGCGTCGAATTCGGCCACGGGACCATCACCCTGGAGTCCGGTCGCGTGGCGCGTCAGGCCGACGGCGCGGTGGTGGTCACCTATGGCGAAACCATGGTGTTGGTCGCCGCCACCGCCGATAAAAACGTCAAACCAGGCCAGGATTTCTTCCCCCTGGGCGTGCACTATCAAGAGAAGACCTGGGCCGCTGGCCGCATCCCCGGCGGTTTCATCAAGCGCGAAACCCGCCCCTCGGAAATGGCGGTGCTGACCTCGCGTCTGATCGACCGTCCGCTGCGTCCGCTGTTCCCCAAAGGCTTCATGCACGACACCCAGGTGGTGGCCACGGTCATCTCTTATGACACCAACTACAGCGCTGACATCGCCGCCATGATCGGCGCCTCGGCGGCTCTGGCCATCTCCGGTCTGCCGTTTGAAGGCCCCATCGGCGGCGCCCGCGTGGGCTTCGTGGATGGTCAATACGTTCTCAACCCCACCCCCGAACAGATGGACGAATCGCGTCTGGACCTGGTGGTTGCGGGCACCAGCGACGCGGTGACCATGGTGGAGTCGGAAGTGGACTTCCTCACCGAAGAGGAGATGCTCGGCGCCGTGATGTTCGGCTTTGAAGCGTTCCAACCGGTGATCAAGTGCATCGAAGAGTTCGCCGCCGAGTGCGGTAAGCCCCGTTGGGATTTCCAACCGCCCAAACAGGACGAAGCGTTCATCGAAGCGGTCAAGGCCGCCTGCATGGACGACCTGCGCGCCGCCTACGCCATCACCGACAAAATGGCCCGCTATGAGGCTATCGGTAAAGTGAAGGCCGCCGCTGGCGAGAAGTTCAGCGCGTTTGAAAAAGATGGCGAGACCGTGGATCGCTCCAGCGAAGCCAAAGGTCTGTTCAAGAAGATGGAATCCGAAGTGGTGCGCGGCCAGATCCTGGCCGGCAAGCCCCGCATCGATGGCCGCGCCCTGGATCAGGTGCGCCCCATCACCACCGAAGTGGGCTGGTTGCCCCGCGTGCACGGCTCGGCGCTGTTCACCCGCGGCGAGACCCAGGCCATCAGCGCGGTGACCCTGGGCACCGGTCGTGACGAACAGATCGTCGAAACCCTCGACGGCGAGCATCGCGACAACTTCTACCTCAACTACACCTTCCCTCCGTACTGTGTGGGTGAGACCGGTCGTCTGGGCGCCCCCGGGCGTCGTGAGATCGGTCACGGCAAGTTGGCCACCCGCGCTCTGGGCGCCATCCTGCCCAGCGCCGAGGAGTTCCCCTACACCATTCGCGTGATCTCCGAGATCACCGAATCCAACGGCTCCTCCTCCATGGCCACCGTGTGCGGCTCGGTCCTCTCCATGCTGGACGCGGGCGTGCCGCTGAAGTCCTCGGTGGCGGGCATCGCCATGGGTCTGGTCAAAGAGGGCGAAAACTACGCCGTGCTGTCCGACATCCTGGGCGACGAAGATCACCTGGGCGATATGGACTTCAAGGTGGCCGGTAACGAAAACGGCATCACCGCGCTGCAGATGGACATCAAGATCACCGGCATCACCAAGGAGATCATGGCCAAGGCGCTGGATCAGGCCCGCGCCGGTCGTCTGCACATCCTCGGTGAAATGGCCAAGAGCATCACCGAGCATCGCGAGGAGATGTCTCCCTACGCGCCGCGCATCACCACCATCAAGATCAACCCCGACAAGATCCGCGACGTGATCGGTCAGGGCGGTAAGGTGATTCGCTCCATCACCGAAGAGACCGGCTGCCAAATCGACATCGAGGACGATGGCACCATTCGCATCGCCTCTTCCGATGGCGAAAGCTCGAATCAGGCGGTCACCATCATCAAGCGCATCACCGCTGATGTGGAGAAGGATCAGATCTATCACGGCAAAGTGGTGCGCATCACCGACTTTGGCGCGTTCGTCAACATTCTGCCCAACCGCGATGGCCTGGTGCACATTTCGCAGATGGCCAACCACCGCGTCACCAAGGTGACTGATATCGTCAAAGAGGGCGATATGGTGGACGTGAAGGTGCTGGATATCGACCGTCAGGGCCGTGTGAAGCTGACCATGAAAGATGTGAAAGGAGAGGGCGGCGCCGAATAATTGGCCGCGTTCTAGAGGGTTGTGACACAGCAGCGCCCATCCATTTGGATGGGCGCTGTTTTGTTTGGGAGAGGCGCCTAGTGTGTGCGTGATGGACTTGATGCTAGCGCTGACTATTGGCCGCCGACTGGTCGGCGGCGGGGTCTGGGGGCCGCTGCCCCCAGCGGGTGTGGGCGGCGCCCACGGTGTTGTCTTTGTCAGTAGTCTTTAGCCGTTTCCCCACTGAACAGAGGCGGGGCCAGCACGGAGTTAGGGGGTGGCTGGGAAGGACGAGCCAGCAAGGAGGCCGTCGGGGAAACGGCAGGTAAGCAGGCGCGAAGCGCCGTCGTCCGCAGGACGGCGAACTGCACTAAAACTCGAAGCTTGGGAAAGTCAAAAAGTGTTTGCGGGCGGGATTCAATTCAGTGACCGTCCTTAGAATTCCCACCACATGAAAATTGGTATAGAGTATCTTCTGAATTCCCATTCGCCAGAAGAACTGGAAGGCGCACTTCAAGCCTGCTGGATGGAGTCTTCGAAACTTTCAGGCTAGATGGTCGAAGCGTGCGAACGTTTGCTCAATAGAGCGGGCATGCCCTGTGGTCGTTGCAGTTGGTTGTTGTGCGTTAGTAAAATAATAAATATAATTTTAAGCGAGGTTTAAAGTGAGTAGATTTGTTGAACTTCTTAAGAGTAATCAGGCTTATAAAGAGCTTGATGATATCTACAAATACTTTATACAAATAAAAAAAGAGATAGTAGAGCAGAATGAGAAGGATGAAGTTGTCAGAATCATAAAGATTTTGCAACTTGCTAAAGGTATTTTGAAACCAAAGAATGCCGATATTCTAGATGAAACATCGCTACAGGGACTTGGTTCCAATTTTGGGCATGTTAAAAAAGCAATAAATAATTATAATGCCAGAAAAGATCTGGCTAATCTGAAATTAATAAACTCTGCGATTAGTACTCATTTCCTTCCTAGGCTAATAACTCTCACAAAATGCTTTCCCGCAGAAGAGAGAGAAAAGGATTTATTAGAAGAGTGGGCGCATGAGAATGCGGCTAAGCTTTTTGATGAGTATAGAGAAGTTGAAAATATATCTGAAGAGTTGAAATCAGATCTTGTCAATATAAAGTCTGAATTGGCATCTCTTAAGAATAATTATGATGAAATCAATGAGAAATATGAAACCATCCTTGGTGAGTGGCAAAATAGATTTACTCAAGACCAGAATGCTAAAAATGAACAGTTAGAACGTCAGCGTGAAAAAATTCTGGAGACCTATAAAAACAATTTTGATGTAACAACTCGAGAAGTGAGCGACAAAAAAGATCAAATATTATCAGATTTGAAATTAACTATTGAAAAAGAGTTTGAGGTTATTCATGCAGAGATAAGAGATAGATTGGATAAAGAGAAGCATGATTTGGAAGTAAATCTTAAGAAAAGTCAAGAAACATATGAAAGTATATTAAATCTGCATGATTTGGCGGCAGATGCAACGGTGTATGGGGGCTATAAAAAAGCCTACAAAGAGCAACAGAAAGCGGCAGATCTTTGGCGGTGGTTTGCTGTAGGATCAATTGTTGCAACCGTTATTTGGGTGATATGTGCGATTGTATTTAATGTCACAGTAAATAAATCTGGGGATGTGATTTGGTCAAAAGCCTTATTATCATTCTCATTAACACTCATTTTGCTAGGAGGAGCTGGATATGCTGGGAAACAATCATCCCTTCACAGAAACTCAGAAAGAACTATGCGTTGGTTTGCGCTAGAAACACAAGCATTTGGGCCTTTCATTGAGAAGCTTGATGAGTCAATCCAGGTTGAGCTGAAAAGGGAGTTGGCTCAACGTCTGTTTGGAATTAATATCGAAACACACGGTAGTAGTTTTGAAAGAGATGGAGAAGTAATTCACCTGGACCAATTAATGAAACAATTAGGACCAGTGCTTGATCTATTAAAAAAATATATTCCTGGGAAATGAAAGTTCAATAATGTCTATAAATTATATGTACAGTGATGGCAATCACCTGGCACTTGCTGATCTGGCTGGGGGTTAGGACAAGATTCTGCGACTGTCACGGAATTGAACCCCGCCTGCAAACACTTTTGACTTTCCCTGGCATGAAGTTCTAGTGCAGTTCGCCGTCCTGCGGACGACGGCCCTACGGGCCTGCTCACCTGCCGTATCCCCGATGGCCTTCGTGCTGGCTCCACGTCCAACCCGTCACCCACCACCTAACTGGCTCGCACTCTTTTCGCCGGGAAACGGCAAAGACTACAGACAAAGACAAACCGTGGGGCGCTGCCCCACACCCCGCTGGGGTCGCGGACCCCAGACCCCGCCGCCGACCAGTCGGCGGCTACTTGGCGGCTCTGTGCTCTCTCCTGCGCTCTGGATAGATACTCTACCAATTCTGATGAGGAATCCTGATCCCCACGGCGGTCTGTGGGCGCGATCTGGCGTTCCAGAGTTGATTTTTCCCCGTCAAACAGGGTGAAATCAAGATGCTGGCGCAGTCATTGCACGGAATTTGTTGTTGGTAACTGTTTGAACATGCAATCTTGCGATTTGGAAAGCTGATGACGTTTGCGGCTCGTTGGACATGGATACTCATGATGTTGGGGGTGCTGCTGGCCCCTCTGCTGGCCCATGGGCAGTCGCTGCATGACCTGACCCATGCCGACGCCGCCTTTGCCCGCGGCGTGCAGGCGTTCCGCGCCCAGGATTGGCCGCGCGCAGCAGCCAGTTTCGATATCGCCGCCGGACAGGGCCACCCCCAGGCGCAATTGACCCTGGGCGCCATGTACGCCACCGGACGCGGCGTCACCCGCGACCCGGTGCGCGCCCATGTGCTGTTCACCCTGGCGGAACGTCTGGCCACCCGCGATGCGCTGCGCAACAAGGCGCGCGCCAATCGTGAGGCCATCGCCAAAACCATGACTCGGGATCAACTCACCGTGGCGCAACGCCGCGCCGCCAATTGGATTCCCGATTTCGACGCCATGGATCTGGATGGCGTGCGTCTGAGCGACATGCGCGATAAGAACACGGCGCCGACTGACGCGCATGAAGAGGGGCCTCCCGCCACGCCCGCCAGAAGCAGGCCTGAGGCGGAGAACACGCCCGAGCCCATGGCGCCGGTGCACGAAGATGAGGCGCATGTTGCGGCGTTGGCTGATACGGCGGCGGATGACGGCGCTTCTTCTTATGTGGCGCAGCAGTTGGCCAAAGGGCGGGAGATGCTCAAACGCAATCGGTTGATGTGGCCAAAGGATGAGAACGCTTGGCTGCACTTCTCCAATGCGCTCAAACGCGACCCCCACAACGCCGAGGCGGTGGCGGGTCTGGAGGAGATCGCCAAGCGTTATATGGATCTGGCGGAGGAGAAGATCGCCTTGAGTCGCAAGAATCCGCACCATGCGGAGAAACACAACGCCCCGGCCAACGCCTTTTTGGGCAATGTGCGGCGGCTGAATTTGGAATCGACGCAGGCGCGTTTGGCGCGCTTGACCGAGGCGCTGCTGGAGGTGTGCGTGAGCTGCCGCAAGCAGTTCCAGCCGGAATAACCGTTACGTCGTAACGTTATGAAGCCGGAACTGCACAGAGCGGCTAATATTTGCGTGATGTAGATTCGGCTTGCGCTGACTATTGGCCGCCGACTGGTCGGCGGCGGGGTCTGGGGGCTGTGCCCCCAGCGGGTGTGGGCGGCGCCCACGGTGTGGTTGTTGATCTTGGGAGCTCGAGGGCGAAGCCCTCGATATCTTTCATTATTCAATTTTGCACAGAGCGGCTAATATTTGCGTGACGTAGATTCGGCTTGCGCTGACTATTGGCCGCCGACTGGTCGGCGGCGGGGTCTGGGGGCTGTGCCCCCAGCGGGTGTGGGCGGCGCCCACGGTGTGGTTGTTGATCTTGGGAGCTCGAGGGCGAAGCCCTCGATATCTTTCATTTCCCCCTGTGTTTCACGCCAACCATCAAATAATAACGGTGCCGATGCCGCGATCGGTAAACACCTCCAACAGCAGGGCGTGTTCGATGCGCCCGTCGATGATGTGGGCGGCGCTCACGCCGTTGTTGCGGGCGTGACGGCAGGTTTCGGTCTTGGGGATCATGCCGCCGCGAATGACGCCGGTCTTGATCAGATGGTTGATGTCGTCCACCGGGGTCTGACTGATGAGATTGCCCTCGGTGTCCAGCACGCCCGGCACGTCGGTGAGCAGAATCAACTTCTCGGCGCCCATGGCCACCGCCAGGTGACCGGCCACCGAGTCGGCGTTGATGTTGTAGGTTTCGCCCTTGGCGCCGACGCCCACCGGGGCCACCACCGGGATGATGTCGGAGGCGCGGAAGCGGTCCAGCAGAGTGGTGTCGATGCGCTCCACATCGCCGACCCAGCCCAGGTCGATGATCTCCGGCACTTTGACTTCCGGGCCGCGCCGCACATGGGTGAGTTTGCGCGCCTGGATGGTGTGGCCATCCTTGCCAGACAAGCCCGCCGCGCGGCCGCCATTGAGATTGATCAGATTGACGATGTCCTTGTTGACCTTGCCGGCCAGCACCATCTCCACCACATTGACGGTCTCTTCGTCGGTGACGCGCAGACCATCGATGAAGTGGGGTTTGAGCCCCATACGGGTCATGATCTGACCGATCTGCGGGCCGCCGCCGTGCACGATCACTGGATTGATGCCCACTTGGCGCATCAGGATGACGTCCATGGCGAAGGCGTTTTTCAGCTGATCGTCCACCATGGCGTTGCCGCCGTACTTGATCACGAAGGTCTTGCCTTCAAAACGGCGCATGTAGGGCAGGGCCTCGATCAGAACTTTGACTTTTTCCACCATCTGGGCCATGGGCATGGCGGCATCCTCACGCTATGGGTCAACAGGTCAGGGGTCAGCAGGGCAGGGATCAGAAACGAAGGGCCCGCGCGCCGCTGGTCGCGGTTGCCGGGCCCGTCTTGCTTAACTATACTGACTAGTCCGAATTTGCCAAGGGCTCGGACCGCGCGTCGGTCTGTTTCCGCCACTCGCATACGGGAATTCCATGAAGAGCTTTCGTCGTTGCTCCATTTTCCTCTCTTTTCGCGGTTTGACTCACGGCAGCGTCTGGCTTGTTGCGCTGGGCCTGTTGATGAGCGCGTCACAAGCGCAGGCGGTGACGCGGTATGTCTCCGACAAACTGCCCATCAACATGCGCACCAAGCCCTCGCCGTCATCGAAGATCATCTCGCAGCCGGTCTCCGGAGAAGCGGTGGATGTGATTCAACAGGGCAGCCGTCAGGATGGCTCGCGCGGCTGGACATTGATCAGCAACAAGCGCGGCGTGCAGGGGTGGGTGTTGAGCCGCTTTCTGATGGAGCAGCCCGCCGCGCGGGATCTGCTGGATCAGGCCCTTAAAGCGCGCGAACGCGCCGAGAACGAGCGTGATCGTCTGCTCGAAGACGTCAAGAAGCTCAAGGCCAATCTGCGCGACCAGCGTGAGCTGGAAGTGAAGCTGGCGCACATTACCAAGACTTCGCAAAACGCCCTGCGGCTGGAGCAGGAGAATCAGGCCTATAAGCGCGAAGTCAGCGATCTGACTACTCAATTGGCGCAAATCACCAGTGAAAACCGTGATTTGGAGAACAATAAGGAGGCTTTGTATTTCTCTGCCGGGGCGGGCGTCCTGGTGTTGGGGATGATCATCGGTTCGATTCTCTCGCGGCGCCGCAAGCGCCCCTATGACGCGCTGAACTGATCCCATGTCCGCACCGCTGCGCCCGTGGCTGGAGATCCTAAGCTGGTTGCGCGACGCCGCGCGGGACCTGCTGCCCATTGTCGCCGTCATCGCGGTGTTCCAACTGCTGATTCTGCGCCAGCCGTTCCCCAATCTGGTGGAGATCCTCGGCGGTCTGGCCATGGTGGTGCTGGGGCTGGCGCTGTTTGTGCGCGGCCTGGAGATGGCGCTGTTTCCCATGGGTGAAGGCATGGCCTACGCCCTGGCGCGGCGCGGCAATCTGTGGATTCTGCTGATCTTCGGTTTTCTGCTGGGGTTCGCCACCACGGTGGCGGAACCGGCCCTGATCGCGGTGGCCAAGGAGGCCGCCCAAGTCGCCGCCGACGCTGGGGCCATCGGCGCCGACAAGGCCGCCCGCGCCAGCTATGCGGCGGGACTGCGCTATTCTGTGGCGTTCTCGGTGGGCTTCGCCATCGCCCTGGGCGTGTTCCGCATCCTCATGGGCTGGCCCATCCACTACATCATCATCGGCGGCTATGTGATTGTGGTGGCGCTGACCCTCATCGCGCCGGAAGCGATCATCGGCATCGCGTTTGACTCCGGCGGCGTCACCACCTCCACCGTCACCGTGCCGCTGGTCACCGCCCTGGGGGTGGGTCTGGCCTCGGTGATCCATGGCCGCAACCCCATGATCGACGGCTTTGGCTTGATCGCCTTCGCCAGTCTGTTCCCCATGATCTTCGTCATGGGCTATGGGGTGTGGGTGTTCGGCGTGGGAGGGGGTTGAGATGGACTTGGCGCTGGAGCTGCTGCGCACTCTGCTCTCCACCATAGGCGATGTATTTCCCATCATCGCGCTGATGGGGGCGTTCCAATTCATCATCCTTAAAGAGCGCCTCAACAACCCCAAAATGGTGGCGGTGGGCCTCATCTACGTGCTGTTGGGGCTGTCGCTGTTCCTCATGGGGCTGGAGCATGCGCTGTTCCCCATCGGCAAACTGATGGCTGAACAGCTCTCCAATCCGCAGTTCGTGTTCGGTCTGGACCACACCCCGGACGCCTTCTCCTGGTCCGATTATGGTTGGGTCTATCTGTTCGCGTTTTTGATCGGCTTCTCCACCACCATCGCCGAGCCGTCGCTGCTGGCGGTGGCGATCAAGGCCAGTGAGGTGTCGCGCGGGGCGATCCAACCGCTGCCGCTGCGCATTGCGGTGGCCATCGGCGTGGCGGTGGGCATCTCCTTGGGCACATTCCGCATCGTCACCGGCACCTCCATCGTGACATACATTGTGGTGGGCTATATCGTGGTGGTGATTCAGACCATGACCGCGCCGAAGATGATTGTGCCATTGGCGTATGATTCCGGCGGCGTGACCACCTCCACGGTGACGGTGCCGCTGGTGGCGGCGCTGGGGTTGGGATTGTCGGCGACGATTCCGGGGCGCAATCCGGCCATTGACGGGTTTGGTTTGATCGCATTTGCCAGTCTGTTCCCCATGATCACGGTGATGGCGTATGCGCAGATCGCCCAGTGGCGGGCGGGACGGGCGTTAAGATAGTCTCTCCCCCCGCGCGAAACGGGAGGGGAGGCAAAGGAGTTTCCAGGTGGAAAATGCGGACATTTATGGCCGCATTTTCCGGGGTCTGGGGGCCGCGCCCCCAGCGGGGTGTGGGGCGGCGCCCCACGGTGTTGCAGTTGGGAGCTCGAGGGCGCAGCCCTCGATATCTTTCATCGTCACGCCTTTACCCCACTCAATTTTGCACTGGCCGAATTGGAGCGCTGGGCATGAAATTCAAAGTGATTGTGGTGACCTCGCGCACCGACCTAACCGACCGCATCGTCGACGCCGCCAAGGCCGCCGGGGCCACCGGGGCCACCATCATCAATGGACGCGGGGCGGGGATTCACGAAGCGCGCACCTTCTTCGGCCTGACTCTGGACGTGCAGCGCGACGTGATTCTGATGCTGCTGGAGCAGCATTTGGTGGAGCCGGTGCTGGCGGCGGCCTCGGAGGCGGGGGAGTTCGCCAAACCGGGCACCGGCATCGCGTTTGTGCTGGACGTGGAGAGCGTGGCGGGTCTGCAGAGCCAGATTCCCAAATTCCAGGAGACGCTGCAAAAAGCGGAGTAGGGGCGGGGGCGCGCTGCTTTGCCGGAGGATTTTTTTTCGGCGTGATTTTTTTCTGGCAAAACGGCGCCATTGGCGCTAGTATCCCGAATCCACTTCAGTGGCGGGTCTGAGGAGTCATTAACGCCCCCGGGCGTTGTGTTGGACAAGACCCCATGTGGCGGAGGTAGCTCAGTCGGTAGAGCCCCGGATTGTGGCTCCGGTGGTCGCGGGTTCGAACCCCGTCCTTCGCCCCATTTTTATACAGCCCACGCTCTGAATGACCACTCAGGCCGCGTGTTGCTTGGCATCAGATCCCGGCCCCAGGCCGGGTTCTTTGTATGGGGCGTCGTCGTTTGTCGACGCCTGCGCGAAAGTGGCGGAATTGGTAGACGCACCGGATTTAGGATCCGGCGCCGCAAGGCGTGGGGGTTCGAGTCCCCCCTTTCGCACCAAAACCGTCTCATCACTGCTGTAAGACCCGCCGGGCGGCAACGCTGCGGGCCTTGCCGTCATTCAGTCAACCACACCACGGAAATTCACCCATGCAAGTCACCGTCGAAGAAAAAGGCGCTTTTGATCGCGACGTGATCATCACTGTGCCCGCCGAGCAAGTCAACGCCATGCTGGACGCCGAGCTGAGCAAACTGGCCATGCAGGCCAAACTGCCCGGCTTCCGCCCCGGTCGCGTGCCGCGCAAAGTCATCGAGCAGCGCTTCGGCCACGCGGTGAAGAACGATGTGGCCGAGCGTCTGTTCCAGACCACCTATCCCCAGGCGCTCTCCGAGCAGTCCCTGCGTCCGGTGGGCATGCCCACCCTGAAGGTGGGCGACGTCACCAAAGACGCGGACTTCACCTACACCGCTTCGATCCAGATCTTCCCCACCATTGAGCCCCAGGGCTACACCGGCCTGAAGCTGACCCGCGCCAATGTGGAGATCGGCGGCGAGGACGTGGAGCGGGTGATCCAGAAGATCCAGCAGCACCACGCCGAATACCAGCCTTCCGAAGAGGCTGCGGAAATGGGCGACCAGGTGCGCATGAGCTTCTCCGGCTCGATTGACGGCGAACTGTTCCCCGGCGGTCAGGCCGACGACTACGTCCTCGACCTGGGCTCCAACCGCTTCATCCCTGGCTTTGAAGAGCAGCTGGTGGGCGTTAAAGCGGGCGAAGAGAAGGATGTGACCGTCAGCTTCCCCGCCGACTACCACAGCCAAGAGCTGGCGGGTAAGGAAGCGGTGTTCAAGTGCGGTATTAAAGAGGTCAAGAAGGCCAATATGCCGGCGGTGGACGACGAGCTGGCGAAGAAGGCGGGCATCGCCGACGGCGGTGTGGAGAAGCTGCGCGAAGAGATCGAAAAACGCCTCAAGCAGGACGCCCAGCAGACCATTCAGAACGACCTCAAACAGCAGATCATGCGCCAACTGCTGGAAGCCAACCCCGTGGATCTGCCCAGCCAGTTGGTGGAGCAGGAGATCGATGGTCTGGTGGAGGGCATGAAGGCCCAGTACAAGCAGCAGGGCATCGACCCCGATCAGCTCAACATCCCCGAAGAGGAGATGCGCGCCGAGTTCCAGGACAAGGGCCGCGAGCGCGTCACCCTGGGCCTGCTGATGGGCTCCATCACCCGCAAAGAGGAGCTGAAGGTGGACGACGCCGCCATCGAGGCGCGTCTGGACGCCCTGGTCTCCTCCTATGTGCAGGGCGAGCAGGCCGAGCAGATCAAGAAGATGTTCCGCGAAGATCCCAAGCGCATGGAAGAGATCCAAGGCGGCGCTCTGGAAGAGAAAGTGATCGACTGGCTCATCAAGCAGGCCGAAGTGAGCGACGAATCGCTCTCCTTTGAGGCGCTGATGGAGCGTCAAGAGGGTCAGTCGGCGTAATCCGCGCGCAAATTTTTTGCAAACGACGGGCATGCAAGGCCCGGCAGGGGTTGCCCCTTGCCGGGCCTTTTGCGCATCATGGGAGTCTTGGTTGAGTGCGCCCACACGACAAAATGTGGCGTTGTCATCAATTTTGTCGATTTGTCGACACCTTTTGATGACCTCTCTGTCTCAACACTGGTGGGCGTAAAATCCCCCAAGAGGCGCGGTTTTGCAGGTGTTGGGCCGATTGGGGCGCACGCCGACGCCGCTGGCGGCGTAGAAATTGCACGATGACTATTGCACAATTACTGGGGGAAAAATGCTGGCCGGAGTGGCGGCAGACAATGTGATTCAAGCGCGTGCCACGGCGCCGCGCTGACGCCAAACACCCCGCATGGAGTGGCGGGATGAGGCAACCAAAAGGCCAATGTAACCCAAAGGAGTCTGTATGAGTTTGGTGCCTATGGTGGTGGAATCCACCAACCGCGGTGAGCGGGCTTATGATATCTACTCCCGCCTGCTCAAGGAGCGGGTGGTGTTTCTGGTGGGTCAGGTGGAAGAGCACATGGCCAACCTGGTGGTGGCGCAGCTGCTGTTCCTGGAGTCGGAGAACCCGGACAAGGATATCCACCTCTATATTAATAGCCCCGGCGGCTCGGTGACGGCGGGCATGGCGATTTACGACACCATGCAGTTCATCCGCCCCCAGGTGAGCACCCTGTGCATCGGCCAGGCCGCCAGCATGGGCGCGGTGCTGCTCACCGCCGGCGCCGAAGGCAAGCGTCTGGCCCTGCCCAATGCGCGGGTGATGATCCACCAACCTCTGGGCGGCTTCCAGGGTCAGGCCAGCGACATCCAGATTCATGCGCAGGAGATCCTGCGCATTCGCCAAACCCTCAACCAGGTGCTCGCCGACCACACCGGCAAACCGCTGGAGACCATCGAGCGCGACACCGAGCGGGACTACTTCCTCTCCGCCGAAGAGTCCAAGGCGTACGGTCTGATCGACCAGGTGATTGAGAAACGCGAAGTCGCAGCCAAAGAAGACGGCGAGTAATTTCCCAGCAATTTGAGTCGCCGCGTATTACGGAGACGCGCCGGACACAACCGCCCACCGGCGCGCATCCGTCAAACAGGAGTTTCACACATGTCCAATTCAACCTCGGATTCCAATAGCGTTCTGCACTGCTCCTTCTGCGGCAAGAGCCAGCATGAGGCGCGCAAACTCATCGCCGGCCCGTCGGTGTTCATCTGTGATGAGTGCGTGGATCTGTGCATGGAGATCATCCGCGAAGACAAGAGCGGTCAGATCGAAACCAAACGCACCGGAGTCCCCACCCCCGCCGAGATCAAACAGACCCTCGACGAATACGTCATTGGCCAGAGCCAGGCCAAGAAGGTGCTATCGGTGGCGGTGTACAACCATTACAAGCGCTTGGAAAATCAGGAAGGCTCCGCCGACAACGCGGTGGAGATCGCCAAATCCAACGTGCTCATGATCGGCCCCACCGGCAGCGGCAAAACCCTGCTGGCGCAGACCCTGGCGCGCATTCTGGACGTGCCCTTCACCATCACCGACGCCACCACCCTCACCGAGGCCGGTTACGTGGGCGAAGATGTGGAGAACATCATCCTGCGTCTGCTGCAGGCCGCCGATAACGATGTGGAGAAGGCCCAGCGCGGCATCGTCTTCATCGACGAAATCGACAAGATCTCGCGCAAGTCCGACAACCCCTCCATCACCCGCGACGTCTCCGGCGAAGGGGTGCAGCAGGCGCTGCTGAAGATCATCGAAGGCACCATCGCCTCGGTGCCGCCCCAGGGCGGGCGCAAGCATCCGCAGCAGGAGTATCTGCAAGTGGACACCACCAACATCCTGGTGGTGTGCGGCGGCGCCTTCAACGGTCTGGAGAAGGTGATTGAGCGCCGCTCCACCAAGCACCACGGCATCGGCTTCGGCGCCACCGTGGGCGGCGGCGAGAGCGATGAGGCCAAAATCAACGAGCTGCTGGCCGACCTGGAGCCGGAGGATCTGCTGCAATATGGTCTGATCCCCGAATTCGTCGGCCGTCTGCCGGTGGTGGCCACCCTGGAGGAACTCGACAAGGCGGCGTTGATCAAAATCCTCACCGAGCCCAAGAACGCGCTGGTCAAGCAGTATCAAAAGCTGCTGGAGATGGAGAATGTGCGCCTGACCTTTACCGACAACGCCCTGGAGGCGCTGGCGGAGAAGGCCATCGAGCGCAAAACCGGCGCCCGCGGCCTGCGCGCCCTGCTCGAAACCACCCTGCTGGACGTGATGTTCGAAGTGCCCAGCAAGGAGAGCGTGCGCGAGGTGGTGATCAACCGCGAAGTGGTGGAGAAGCAGACCGAGCCGCTGTTGATCTACGCCGACGAACCCATGGAAGCCAAGGCGTAAGCCGCAACCCCTTTCAAACCCCTATGCCGCAGGCGGTCGCCTGGGCGCCCATGATGGCGCGCCCAGGCCGCGTGCTGGCGGCAGCGAGAGCGACCCCCCCTTATGAGCCACTTTATCGACCAATTCGCCGACGCCATCCGCATGCCGGTGTTGCCCTTGCGGGACATTGTGGTGTTTCCCCACATGATCGTGCCGCTGTTCGTCGGTCGGGAGCGTTCGATTCAGGCATTGGACGCCGTCACCGCCGGTCGCGAAGAGGATCGCCGCATCCTGCTGGTGTCGCAAAAGGACGCCTCCACCGACAACCCCACCCCCGAAGATGTCTACGAAGTGGGCGTGGAGGGCTCCATTCTGCAACTGCTGAAACTCCCCGACGGCACCGTCAAGGTGTTGGTGGAGGGGATGCGGCGGCTGCGCATCGACCGCTTCACCCAGACCGAGCCCTTCTTTGAAGCCGAAGCCTCACCCATGGTGGCCCCGCCCTACAGCGACGCCGAAGCGCGCGCGCTGATGCGCTCGGTGATCACCCAGTTCGAGGCCTACGCAAAGCTCAACAAGAAGGTGCCGCCGGAAGTGTTGATGACCTTCCAGTCCATCGACGATCCCGCGCGTCTGGCCGACACCGCCGCCTCCCACCTGACCCTGAAAGTGGCTGACAAACAGGCCCTGCTGGAGGTGGATTCGGTCATCGAGCAGCTGGAGCGTCTGTACGTCTCCCTGGAGCAGGAGATCGAAGTCTTCCAGGTGGAGAAGCGCATTCGCGGCCGCGTCAAGCGTCAGATGGAGAAGTCGCATCGCGACTACTATCTGAACGAGCAGATGAAGGCGATCCAGAAGGAGCTGGGCGAAAAGGATGACGAAAAGGACGAATTGACCGAACTGGCGGAGAAGATCCAAGAGTGCGGCATGTCCGAAGAGGCCCAGAAAAAGGCCGAAAGCGAGCTTAAGAAGCTCAAGCAGATGTCGCCCATGTCCGCCGAAGCCACGGTGGTGCGCAACTACATCGACTGGCTGGTCTCCATCCCCTGGGCCCAGGCCAGCGAACTCAAGCACGACCTGCGAGAGGCCGAGCGCATCCTCGATGAGGACCACGACGGCCTGCAGAAGGTCAAGGAGCGCATCATCGAGCATCTGGCGGTGCAGCAGAAGGTGGAGAAGATCAAAGGCCCCATTCTGTGTCTGGTGGGCCCTCCGGGGGTGGGTAAGACCTCCCTGGCCAAATCCATCGCCCGCGCCACCGGCCGCGAGTATGTGCGCATCTCCCTGGGCGGAGTGCGCGACGAAGCCGAAATTCGCGGCCACCGCCGCACCTACATCGGCTCCATGCCGGGCAAGATCATTCAGTCGATGAAGAAGGCGGGGACGAAAAATCCGCTGTTCCTGCTCGACGAGATCGACAAGGTGGGCAACGACTACCGCGGCGACCCCTCGTCGGCGCTGCTGGAGGTGCTGGATCCGGAGCAGAACAGCGCGTTTAACGATCACTATATGGAGGTCGATTACGACCTCTCCAATGTGCTGTTCCTCACCACCGCCAACAGTCTGAACATCCCGCGGCCACTGCTGGACCGCATGGAGGTGATCCGTCTGGCCGGTTACACCGAGGAGGAGAAGACCCGCATCGCCACCCGCTATCTGGTTCCGCGGCAGATGGAGAACCACGGTCTGGACGCCAAGGAGTTCTCCCTCTCCAGCTCGGCGCTGCTGGATATCATCCGCTACTACACCCGCGAATCCGGCGTGCGCAATCTGGAGCGCGAGATCGCCAGTCTGAACCGTAAGGCCGCGCGCATCCTGCTTACTGAGAAAGCGCGCAAAAAGGTGGCGATCACCGCGCAAAATCTGGAAAAACATCTGGGCGTGCGCAAATACCGCTTCGGTCTGGCCGAAGAGCATGACCATGTGGGGGTGACCACCGGTCTGGCCTGGACTGAGGTGGGCGGCGAGCTGCTCACCATCGAGGCGATCACCCTGGAGGGCAAAGGCAAGGTCACCATCACCGGCAAGTTGGGCGACGTGATGCAGGAGTCGGCACAGGCCGCGCTGACCTATGCGCGCTCCCGCGCCCGGGAGTGGGGCATCAGCGCCGACTTCTTCCAGGAGAACGATATCCACATCCACGTGCCCGAGGGCGCCACGCCCAAGGATGGCCCGTCGGCGGGCATCGCCATGTGCACCACCCTGTGCAGCGCCCTGACCGGCATTCCGGTGCGTAAAGACGTGGCCATGACCGGTGAGATCACTCTGCGCGGCCGCGCGCTGATCATCGGCGGCCTCAAGGAGAAGCTGCTGGCGGCCCATCGCGGCGGCATCAAACATGTGCTGATCCCCGAAGAGAACGTCAAAGACCTCAAAGAGGTCGCTCAAAGCGTGCTCAAGGATCTGGAGATTCATCCGGTCAGCCACATGGATCAGGTGTTGGAACTGGCGCTGACCCAGTCGCCCAGCCGACCCCTGGCCGACGGCGACGAAGAGACGACGGCGGCGCCGCCGACTCCGGCGGAAAAGAAATTGGGCGATGAGTCGCCCACTCTGCCGCACTGAGCACATGACCAAAATCAGCCCGGAAACGCTGTAAATCCTGCTCTTTAACAGCGATTCCGGGCTGTTTTGCGTCTAAAAGCCGGGTTTTACCCTATTGCGACGCTCTTTGCGCAGGTTGGCGACGGGGTGAAAATCACGAAAAAAAAGACAAACCCAGCATTTGCGCGCGTCCACGTGGGTTGACACAGGGGCGTCAGAGTCGATATAAGCACAAATCGCCCGTATTTTTGCGGGTGCGCCAGAGCTGACTGAACAAGCGCAATCCCGAGGGGGATGCGACTTGAAAATCCAACCGCATTCCAGGAGGGCGGAATAGTGAACAAGACTGAGCTGGTTGACCAAGTGTGCTGGTTCAGCGGAAACATGACAACCGTCTAAACCAAAATATCAGTTAGCTGTTCGCCTTTTCAGCCATTTTTTGGGATGGCTGAAAAGACTGCTTTTGGTGCGTCGTCCGACGCCGTTCTCTGGCCGCCTCAAGCTTTTGATCTCGTTCGGCCAGGATCTGCACATGCCGCCCTTCCAGGCGATCCTGTGGGGTGACGTAGTCGATGGCGCTATGGAGCCGCCGGGTGTTGTAATGCTCGACGTACTTTCCCACAACCCGCTGGGCATCTTCCAGCGATAATGGCGTCTGAGGCCGAATGCACTCACGCTTCAAACTACCGTGAAAACGCTCCAGCTTTCCGTTGCTCTGCGGATAGTAAGGCGAAGTCCTCACATGCGTCATGCCGGATTCCCGGATGAACGCCTTAAAATCGTTGGCAACGAACTGCGGCCCATTGTCTGAGATCAGCCGCGGCTTAGCTTCCGGATAGGCCTCCTGAGCTCGGAGCAGGACCACTTCAACCTCATCTTCCTTCATCGACTCACGAATCTCCCAGTGGAGGATAAACCTGCTACATCCATCCAGGACACTGCACAGATAGTAGAACGTCCCCTGGATATTCAGATAGGAGATGTCCACATGCCAGTGTTTATGCGGCTCCGAAGGCTGTTTGAACCCTGTGCCCTTCTGCGAGGGCGGTGGGCTCCAACGACGCATCAGCCCGGCAGTTCTGAGCACACGCAGCACTGAAGAGGGGCTGACCGCCACCACGCCTGCATCCAGCATCATGTAGGTCAGGCGCCGATAGCCCTCTGACGGATGTTCATGGAAAAAGGCGACAATCGCTTCCCTTTCCCAATCGTCCAGCCAAAAATCTCGGGGAATACGGCCATTGTGGTCGTTAACCATTCCATAGCGCTTGCGCCATGAATAGAACTTGCCCCTTTGCACGCCTATCCAGTTGATAATTCGGCTCGTGTCGATTTCGCTCTTGTCTGACCAAAACGCCACGAAATCCACCACCGAATCCCGTATGTCCGGCTCCACCCAGCAGCCGTTCAGCTCACCCCAAGACTTTTTTTTAGCGCAACATGCGCCTCAAGAAGCTCGGACATAACTTCATTTTTGGTTGCCAACTTCGCTTCTAGTTCGGCAATCTGTCGGTCACAAGCCTTTTGGCCGCGTTTGTCAGACAAGGCCGCTTCGCCGTTCTCAAACAAAGCCTTTTGCCAGCGATAGTACTGGCTGGGCTGAATGCCCGCCTCGTCACACAGATCCGAGAGAACCACCTTCTCGACCAGGTGACGGCGCACATAGCCTACCTTCTGCTCAGCCGTAAATCTCCGCTTCTTCCGTTCCATACAAACCTCCGCTTATTATCTACACATTATAAACGGCTTGTTTGTCATTTTCCAACTGAACCGAAACACAAGTGGCGTCCAAAGCGGACATGACCAAAGCCGCCGCCACCGCCGCGGTGGACGCCGTGGTGGCGAGCATCACCGAAGCGCTGAAATCCGGCGACGCCGTGAGCCTGATCGGTTTCGGCACCTTCAGCGTCTCCGAGCGCGCCGCGCGCACCGGTCGCAACCCCCGCACCGGCAAAGAGATCAAAATCGCTGCGGCCAAGCTGCCCAAATTCAAGCCCGGCAAGGGTCTGAAGGACGCTGTGGACGGCAAGTAAGCCGACCGCCGCCGCGATTGGTCAGCATTGCGCTGAGGCAAAGCGGATTTGATAAACCGGCGTACGTATTTTGCGTACCGCCGGTTTATCTTTTGGGCGGGTAGCTCAGCTGGGAGAGCATCGGCCTTACAAGCCGAGGGTCGCAGGTTCGATCCCTGTCCCGCCTACCATAGAATTCAAACATTTACGCCACCCCTTGGGGTGGCGTTTTTGTTGTTGGCGGGAGCAACTTTGGATATTGCGCGCGGGAGATGGTGTTTCAATGACTTGCCCAAACAAGCGCGCATCTGCAGGATGAAAAAGGCGTTTTTTCGCACAAAATGGTTGTTATTTGCGTAAAGTCATCAAATAATTTGCAAGTTTGTTTACATATTATTGCCGCTGCCTGAACGCATTCGGTTTTCTTCATCAGGAGCCAATTCATGAGCGCTGAAGCCATTGTCGCCCCCTTGATTCCTCTGGCCGCCCTGGCCCAGGCCGCCGCCGAGTCCGGCGCGCTCTCCCAGCAAGACGCCCACAGCGCGCAGGCGCTGGCGGGCGCCATCCGCGCGCAGATCGACGTCCGCCTGCAACAAGCGCAGGAAGCGGCGCAAGCGCAGCGGCAGGAGCGCCAGCAGTGGCGCCAGTCGCATCATAAGCATCAAGCGGAACTGGCCGAGCTGGACGCCGCCCGTCAGGCCATTGAGGTGGCGCAACAGGCGCTGGCGCAGAACATCCACAACGCCGCCGCTCAGGATCAACACGAATCCGCCGCGCCCGAGAACAGGCTGGATCAGCTTTGGGATGAGTTGCGTGGATTCGTGACCGAGGTGGACGCCATTCTGGCCGCCGCGCCCGCGCAACTGCTCAGTGACGGCAAGACCCCGTTTGTCAAACTCCGCGCCCAGGTGGAGGCGTGGCGGCAAATCATTCAGGACAAATCCGCGCCGCCCCGCGCAGAGGAGCTGGACGCCTTCAAGCAGATGCTGCAACGCACCCTGGCCGACCATGTGGAGCGGCTGCGCAATACCCTGCGCCATCAGCAGCAGATCCGCGATAATCTGCTCACCATTCTCAATGAAGTCACTCAATATGAGCGCCTGAATGGCATTCAGGAGCGCCATCAACAGCCGTTGGCGCAGTTGCGGGAGTGGCTGCTCGAACAGCTGCACGCCGATCCGCTGACGCTGTGGATGGAGACCGAAGCCAATACCCGCTTTGGCCCCATCAAACGCGCCATCGACCAGGAGTTGGCGCTGGATGTGGCGCGCGATGCGCTGTCGCAGCGTCTGGCCGATCACTTGAGCGAGATGGGCTACGCCATCACCGAGCCGCTGGCGGAGACAGTGGAGGGCAACACCCTCTCCGGCGCGTTCGCCGTGCCCGGCGGAACCGGTCTGCATGCGGTGGTGCACGCCGATGGCCGCATCGGGTTTCAACTCTATCTGGAGCGAACGTTCCACTCCGATGCACCCGCCAGCGCCGAAGAGCTGGAACTCTTGCGGCGGCAGGAGCGGGTCTGGTGCCAGGATCTGCCGGAGGTGATGCGGCGACTGAGCGCCGATGGCTTCGCCAGCGAAGTGCGCTTCAAACGCGAAAACCAGGTGGAGAATCTGCCCATCGTCACAGTGCAGAGCGCCGAGGAGATCAATCGCGCGCAGCAGCGCAATGAGCAGTCGGCTCCGCGCTATCAGGAGATGACCTTTTCATGATTGTCATCAATGGCGACTCGCCCCGGTGGCAAAAGGAGCTGGCGCGCTTTATTCCCCTCAAAGGGATGATCTTTCTACACGGCAATGTGCTGGATCTGGTCTCCTATGGCGTCAAACGCGACGGCGCCGAGGGGGAGACGCGCTGGGTGACGGGCAATCTGTCGGGTTTTCTTCAACGCTTCATGCTCGATCAGGGCTACCAGATCGTCGGTCTACACGACAGTGTGGATGGTCTGCAATATTCCGACTCCTGGATGGCTGAAGCGGTCAAGCGCATCGGTCAGGGCAAGGAGCCGCCCGCGCGCGAAGAGGAGACGGAGACCCACGCCGCGCAACAGAGCGCCGCCGCCGCATCCGGCCCGCGCAAGCCGCTCTCGTTTGGCGCCGCCCCGCGCGCCGACAAACACCATCTGGCGGGCGCCATGAACGCCCTGCGACCGGTGCTGGCCAACAATGTCACCTCAGCGGTGTTCATATTTGACAACGCCTCGCGTCTGTTCAGCGCCAACGACGGCGGCAGCGGCGTGGGGCTGGATGTGTTCACCCGTCTGCTCAAAGCCACCCTGGAGAGCCGCGAAGCCATCGATGGCGATACCCGGCGCAACAATCTGTGCATTGTGGTGTGCGACAAACTCAACGATCTGCCCGCATTCCTCTATGTGGACAATCCGCGCACCCGCGCCATTCACATCGACAAGCCCGACAGCGAGGCGCGCGAACGCTTTATCCGCTCCGCCTATCGCGCCTTCCACAGCGAGCAAGCCGACGCCAAACAGCCCTCTGACGAACTGGTGTCGCGCTTTACCGTCTCCACCGAGGGCATGGCCTATTACGAACTGATGAGTCTGGTGGCGCTGTCGCGGGAGGAGCGCATCCCGGTCGAATCCATTAGCGACCTGACCAAGCAGTTCAAATATGGCGTCAAAGTGAGCGCCTGGGACACCCTGGACCGGGAGCGTCTGCGCCAGGCGCCTGCGTTGATCGGTCGCCGCGTCAAGGGGCAGGAGGTGGCCATGGCGCGGGTGTTGGACATCATCCGTCGCGCCCGCGTGGGGTTGTCGCTGGACACCGGCGGCGGCAATCAACGGCCGCGCGGGGTGCTGTTCTTCGCCGGGCCCACCGGTGTGGGCAAAACCGAAATGGCCAAGGGGCTGGCGGAGCTGCTGTTTGGCTCCGAAGAGCGGCTGCTGCGCTTTGATATGAGTGAATACTCCGCCGCCCACGCCGATCAGCGTCTGCTGGGGGCGCCGCCGGGCTATGTGGGTTATGAGCAGGGCGGGCAGCTCACCGGCGCGTTGCAGAAGAACCCCTTCTCGGTGGTGCTGTTCGACGAAATCGAAAAGGCGCACCCGTCGATCTTCGATAAATTCCTGCAGATTCTCGACGATGGCCGCCTCACCGACGGCAAGGGCGAGACCACCTACTTCTCCGAATGCATCATCATCTTCACCAGCAATCTGGGGGTGATGTCGCCTTCGACGGGCGCCGACGGCGAGTCGGGCCAATCCGCGCCGCTGCTGTTCTCCTCTGGGGCGCAGGTTGAAGAGAACCAGATGGTGACGCCGCAGATGCCCTACAGTCTGGTGCGCGAATCCATCCTGCAGGCCATTCGCGACCACTTCAATCTGAAGCTGGGCCGCCCGGAGCTGCTCAATCGCATCGGCGACAATTTTGTGGTGTTCGATTTCATCCGGCCGCCGCTGGATGAGGAGATTCTCGACATGCTGCTGGCGCGGGCGCAGCAGGTATTGAGCCGGGAGCAGGGCATTGACCTGACCATCGCCGAGGCGGTGCGGGCGCAACTGATCACCCTGGCGCGGGGCAATCTGCAGCACGGCGGACGCGGCATTCGCAACATGCTGGATTCGGCGTTGATCAATCCGTTGGCGCGCTGGCTGTTTGAGTTCGGCATGGAGGCGCGCGGCGGGTTTGAACTGATCGAACTGCGCGACCATGGCGAAGCTGCCCCCTACCGCTTCGAGACCGTTCTGGAGCGCCGGGCGTGAACACCGGGCGCGTGCGTTTGAGCCACATCGCCCAGCCGGTGACGGCGCTGGGGCCGGGGCGACGCGCGGCGCTGTGGACAGCGGGGTGCGCGTTGGCCTGCCCGGGGTGCGTCACCCCGCAGTTGCAAGCGCGCGATAGCGGACAGTGGGTGGCGACGGCGGATCTGGCGGCGCATCTGTTGGATCTGCCGGAGGCGTTGGATGGGCTGACCCTCAGCGGCGGCGAGCCGTTTGATCAGGCCGCTGCGCTGGCGGCGCTGCTGCAGAGGGTGCGGGCGGCGCGTCCGGCGTGGACGGTGATGGCGTTCAGCGGCTACACCCATGCGCAACTGCTGGAGGCGGGCGCGGCGCAGCGGGCGCTGTTGGCGCAGACGGATCTGTTGATTGATGGCCCATTTCGGCGCGATCAGCCCAGCTGGGAGCCGCTGGCGGGCAGCGCCAATCAGCGCTTGATCGCGCTCACGGCGCGGGGGCGGATAGTAAAACGCCAGGTTTTGAGCGAATCGCCGCCACTGGCCAATCTGGGGGTGGGGGAGAACGGCGCGGCGTGGTTGATCGGCGTGCTATCGCCAACGCAGCGCGAGGCGTATCACCAGATGCTGCCAAAGGATTCCACGTCTCAAAGCAAAGCGACAAACGCCACGCCAACGCCGAACGAAAACTAACGAGGGTCCAGGGAAATCATTTCCCTGGCGGGTGCAGGGCGGAGCCCTGCCGGGTCCAGGGCGGAGCCCTGGCGGGTTGAGGGCGGAGCCCTCATGGGGTCTGGGGCGAAGCCCCAGTCTCTTTCATCATCCCAAATAACTGACTTAAAGAATAAAAACCGATGCGCTATATCAAAATCTGTCCCAAATGCGGTCATGAGAATCCCGAGGAGGCCGACCTGTGCGAGGTTGACGCCGAATTCCTTGGCGCGGTGCCGCCCACCAGCGCGCCGGATCGCCCGCCGCCGGAGCCGGAAGCGGAATCCGCCGCCGCCGCGCCGCCGTCCGTTGCCGCCGAAGCGTCGCCGAGCGCCCCCGTTGATGCGCCGCCTGTTGTTGTCGCCGCATCAGACCCCGCGCCGCAACTCTCCTCCGCCAGCGGCGTCACCACCCGCTTTGAACCGCGACCGGACCTGATTCTGGAGCTGCTGGAGAGCGGCGAACGCTATACGGTGCGCGATGGCTGGATCGTGGGCCAGGAGCACGACTCCCGCGCCGCCCACATCCGCCTGCCGCTGTCGCTGCCCGGCGTCAAACACGTGCACCGCAACCACTGCCGCTTTGTGTATGAGGCGGACCAGTGGCGGGTGACCGCCATCGATCAAGCCCTGTTCGGCGGCGCCTTCACCAACCCCACCTTCGTCAATAACGACAAGGCGGCGCCGGGGGCGACGCTGCCTCTGAGCAATGGCGACAAACTCACCCTCTCGGGGGTGACGCTGCATGTGAGAATCCTCTGATGGCGCGCTTTGAAGCGTATGGCCATACCGCCACCGGACCGGTGCGCGAACACAATGAGGACCATCTGCTGCTGGATCGCTACGTCAAAAATCGGGGCCGCATGACGCTGTGGCTGGATGCGGATGACGAGGCGTTGCAGAGCGTCGGCGTGCTGCTGGCGGTGGCCGACGGCATCGGCGGGGCGTCGGCGGGGGAGGTGGCCAGTCAGTTGGCCCTGCGCACGCTGGAGCGCCACTTTCACGGCGTCACCAAGGCCGCGCCGGAGGCGTTTGTGGAGACCCTGCGCGACGCCATTCAGCGCGCCAACGACACCGTGTTGCAAGCGGCGGCCAGCCGTCCCGAGTGGGCGCGCATGGGTTGCACCCTGAGCGGGGCGTGCCTCACCCCTCACGGCTATTGGGTGTTCAACGCCGGCGACAGCCGCGTCTACCGTCTGCGCAACGGTCTGTTGCGTCTGCTCACGCTGGATGATTCGGCCACCCGCATGGCCATGGACGCCGGCCAGCTCTCCCAGGATCAGGCCGAGCAGTCGGGCCAGCGCCATGTGCTCACCAACCATGTGGGGTTGGCGTCGTTTCAGTGTCGCATCGAGCCGGGGCCGGAGCTGCGTGGGGGCGATGTGCTGCTGGTCTGCTCGGACGGCGTGCACGACCTGTTGGGCGAGAGTCGCATGGAGGCGTTGTGCGCCGCAGACGACGCGCCCTTGGAGCGGATGGGGCAAGCGCTGCTGGACGCCGCCACAGCGGCGGGTGGGCATGACAATCAATCGGTGATTCTGCTGCGTCTGCACGAAGATTCAGCGGGCTGAACAGTTTACCTACTTGGTTAAAATCAAACACTGATGGCAGGGAAAAGAGGCTGGGGCTTTGCCCCAGACCCCACGAGGGCGCCGCCCTCGACCCGCCAGGGCTTTGCCCTGGACCCACCAGGGGAATGATTCCCCTGGACCCCCATTAGTTTGGTTTTGTGCGCTGACAAAATTTATGCGCATATTCAACTATTTATGAGCGAATATTAATAGTGAGTCAAAACCAAAATTGACAGAACGATCAATGTTTGCGTGATGTCGGTGGAGCTTGTGCTGACTATTGGCCGCCGACTGGTCGGCGGCGGGGTGATTCGGGCCATCCATGGCCCTCACCCTTCGGGCTCGCTTGCGCGAGTCCGATTTGGCAATCCTGCCAAATCGTCTGGGGGCCGCGCCCCCTGCGGGGTGTGGGGCGGCGCCCCACGGTTTGGCTTTTGATCTTGAGAGCTCGAGGGCGTAGCCCTCGATATCTTACAGCTCCCCAGGTTTCACTTTTGAATGCCAACGGCTATGGCAGGACCTATTTGGCGGATGGGACGAACGAATGAGCGAGAGCGACAAGCAATCCCCACAAGTCACCCAACGCTTCGATGACGCCGCGCAGCCATCCGCCGCCAAATCCGTCACCGAGCGATTTGACCCGCCGCAACACGCCAGCGTCACCGAGCGGTTTGACGCCGCCGAGCCCGCCAAGATCGACCCTGCGGCGCTGGCCGAGGTCACCGAGCGGTTTGACGCCGCCGAACCCACCCTGGAGGCGCTGCAACTGAAGATCGGCGATCTGGTGGATGACAAATACCAGGTCGAGGCCGGACCGCTGGGGGTGGGCTCGGGCGAGGCGGAGATCTACCGCTGTCGCAACGCCCTGACCGGCGAGACGGTGATTCTCAAATTCTACCGTTTCCACATCTCGCCCAAACGCGCGGTGCTCGAACAACTGCTGGGTCTGACCCACCCGGGGGTGGTGAGCCTGCAGGCGTTCGGCGCCTGGGGCGGACGCTTCTTCGAGGTGATGGAGTACTGTCGCGGCGGCGAACTCAAGGCGCTGGCGCCGGTGGATGAAACGCGCCTGTTGGAGCAGTGGCTGCCCAATCTGGTGGAGGGGCTGCGCTACTGCCATACCCAGAACATCGTCCATCGCGACATCAAACCGGGCAACCTCTTCTTCCGCGACGCCGAGCGCACCGAAGCGGTGATCGCCGATTTCGGCATCAGCTCGATTCTGGAGGAGGAGGCCGATGGCGCCCACAAAACCCGCGCCTTCCACTTCACCCTGGACTACGCCGCGCCGGAGATGCTCAGTCGCAACGAGGTGGGGCCGCCCACCGACTTCTACGCCCTGGGCATCTCCCTGCTGCACCTGGTGCTGGGCGCCTCGCCGTTTGACGGCATGCACCCGTTGCAGATCTCGGTGGCCCATGTGGAGGGGCGCGTCCCCATTTCAGAAACCGGGCTGTCGGAACGTTTCCGCACCCTGCTCAGTGGTCTGTTGCAGGTGGATCCGGGCAATCGCTGGGGTTATGCGCAACTGCGCCAGTGGCTGGGCGGCGAGGCGGTGTTGGACAACCAGGGCCGCCCCTGGAAGCCGGATCTGCTGGCGGGCAAATCCCACCCCTATCCGGGCTATCCCCAAGCCACCAATCTCAAGGAGCTGGCCGCCAGTCTGGACGCCTTCGACGCCGCGCGCCATCTGTTCCGCGGCGACGTGCGGCGCTGGATCTTCGACCACTTCAGCCCCGAGCTGGCCGCCGAAGTGGAGGAGATCCAGGAGAACGACACCGAGCAGCCGGAACTGGGAGTGTGGCGGCTCAAACTGATGCTGGACCCGACCACGCCGCTGCCGGTGGGCAAGCGGGCGCTCCACTCCCTGGGCGAACTCATCGACCTGCTGCGCCAGGAGCAGCAGACCGACGCCATTGTCACGCTGTTCAATAGCGGCAAACTGGCGGCGTGGGTCGCCGCTTCGCAACTGACCGGACACAATGCCGCGCTGGCGGCGCGACTGCGCGATCTGCACAGACGCATCGCTGATGGCGGGCCGCGCATGCAGCAGGTGGCGCTGCGCTTTCTGCTCGATGAAACGTTTACCGCACTGACCCTGGGACGACATCGCATCGAACAGCCCGCTGATCTGGGGCGCGCGCTGCACAAGGATCCGGCGTTTGAACCGCTGTTAAGCGAGTGCGTGCGCGATGGCGTGCTGGCGGCGTGGCTGGCGGTGGCGCAGTTCCCCAATTGGGAGGCGGATGCGGCGTTCCTGGAGGCGCTGATCGCCCAGGCGCCGCCGGACAAGCAGTTGGCCTACGGCGCGGCGTGGCGCTTCTATCCCGAGCTACCGTTCCCCTTCATCAAGCAGCCCATCAGCGAACCCAAAGCGCTGGCGGCGTGGATCGATCAGGACGCGCAAACCACCGAACAGGGACGGGGTTGGTTGCAGGAGGGGTGGATTCGCGCCTGGCTGGCGGCCACCGGCAAAATGGATCTGGCCGCGCTGGACGAGATTCTCGACAACCCGGACTTCTCCGCTGCGGTGAAGTTGGAGATTCTGCTGGGCGCATTGGACCCGGATCTGCCGCCGCCGCAACTGCGCTGTTCGGTGCAGGAGCTGAAGTTTGGCCGCGTGCATGGGGAGCAGCGCAAAATCCTGCGGGTTACCCTGCGCAATGTGGCGCGGGGCTATCTGTTTGGCTCGGTGCTGCTGGACGACCCCAACCGCGTGGTGTCGGTGAATCACAAAACCGTGGAGGGGGAGGGGGAGATCGCGGTGGCGGTGGAGCCGCGCCATCTGCCCATGGATGCCGAATACAGCGCCAAACTCCGCTTCAACCTCAATGGCGGCGTTGTGGTGATTCCCATTTCCTATCGCGTGGTTCCGCCCTGGCGCAACATGCTCATCCGCAGCCTCAAGGGGGGCTTTGTGGTGGGCGCCGCCATGGGCTTGCTGCGCGGCGCGCTGTGGTTGGCGGAGGTCACTCTGCTGCCCAACTCCGACCACGACATGCTGCTGCACGCCAGCCTCACCGGCTTTCTCAAAGCTGTGGGCTACAATCAGTCGATATTCGCCAACACCCCCCTTAACTGGGCCAGCCTGGGATTGGCGGTTGTGCTGAGTTTCTTCATCGCTCAGGCGATGCAGCGGGCGCAGAAAAAGCGCGATGAAGCGGCCTTCTCCGATGAGGCGTAAGCCATGAAGCGTCTGGCGTTACTGGCGCTGCTCATGGTGGTGATGGCGCTGCTGTCCAAGCTCCTGCTGGGCCTGCTGCTGTGGGCGCTGCTGCAACTGAGCCCGCTGTTCGATTCGCTGGCGCGCGCGGCCCCGCCGCTCTCCTGGTTCGTGCATGGCGTGGTGATCGGCATGGGCGGCTATCTGGCGTTTCGCGAACTGCCGCGCGCGCAATCCCAACGCTTCGTCCTGATTCTCTTCTCCGGCTATATCCTGTGGCTGGGATCGACCCTCTACCTGAGCGCCTATCTGCCCTGGAACCAGGGTGAGTTCATGCAACAGGCGCGTCTGCAGCTGCCTGCTCTGAACAAAAAGCCCCAGCCTGCCAGCGGGCCCCCGGCGCAAAACCATGCGCCCGCCAAGGACGCCAACACCTGGGTGGATCCCATCAGCGACGCCGTGTTTGTGAAGATCCCCGGCGGCTGCTTCCAGATGGGCAGTCCCGCAGACGAGAATGGGCGCAAAATGGATGAGGGTCCGCGCACCCGCACCTGCGTGGATGGGTTCTGGATGGCCAAGTTCGAAACCACCGTGGGGCAGTTCAAACGCTACATGGATGAGCGCGCGCAATTTGGCAGGCGCGCGCTCACTTCGGCGGAGACGCGCGGCGGATGCCGAGTCTATCAGGTGGCGCAACACTATTTTGATTACCAAAATGGGACCAGTTGGCGCGCGCCGGGCTTTGATCAGCAGGCTGATCACCCCGTAACCTGCATCAGTTGGCATGACGCCAGCGCCTATGTGCACTGGCTCAACCAGCGCAACACGGGAGTGACCTACGCGCTGCCCAGCGAAGCGCAGTGGGAGTACGCCGCCCGCGCTGGCTCGCCGCTGCGGCGGGTGTGGGACAAAGCCAGCCGCGCATGTGGCTATGAAAACGTGCTGGACCAGAGCTTCATCTACGCCACCGGTTGGCAAGGCTCCAGCGGGCGTCGTCACAACTGCGAAGATGGCGCAGTGTGGACGCAAGGGGTGGGACGCTACCGCGCCAACGCTTTTGGTCTGCATGACATGTTGGGCAATGTTTCCGAATGGACCAGCGACTTCTATGCGGTCTACCCCGACGCCGAGGCCATCGGCTGGATCAACGACGCTTTGCTGCGCGACGCCGAACCTGCCGATAAGGCGCGCTATGCAGCGTATCTGCAAGCGGGGCCTGCGCGCATCAACCCGCGCCAGACGCGCGGACGCATGAATGTGACGCGCGGCGGCTGTTGGCGCTGTTATCCCAAAGGGGTGCGCGCGGCGCGGCGCGGCGTGGATTATCCCAACCACAGCGACAGCACCTTGGGCATGCGGCTGGTGATGACCCGGAGGACGGCGCCGTGATCGTGCGTCAGCTCATTCTTGTTATTCTGATTTTCGGCCTCTATGTGCCGGCGCGCATTCTGGTGCTGGCGCTGTTTTGGGGAGAGTTGCAGCTCTCCGCCTATTTCGACCAGATTGTTCCCGGGTATGCGCTGCTGGCCTGGTTTCTCAATGGGCTCGCGCTGGGCGCGGTGGGGCTGTTCCTGCTGCGCGAACGCTCCTCCCTGAAGACGGCGCACAAAATCCTGCTGGCGGGCGGCTTTGCTGCGCTCTGGCTGGCGGCGCCGGTTTGGATCGGCGCGCTGTTTTCCCCTACCGAGCCATTTCCGCATTTGGTCGCCGCACAACCCGGCGCGGCGACAGACAACGCCCTGCAGCTCACCAGCGCGCCGGGGGCCTTGCCGCAACAGACCCCGCGCAAATCGACCGATTGCCCGCCGCCCACAGGTCTGCCCCCGGGCGCCAGCGGCTGGATTGAACCGCACACCGACATGGCGTTGGTGGATATCCCCGGCGGCTGCTTCCAGATGGGCGCCGACAGCGGCAAGTGGCATCACTCCGATGAGGGGCCGCCGCACACGGTGTGCGTCAGCCCCTTCCGCATGGCCGCCCGCGAAGTGACCGTGGCGCAGTACCGCCAGTTTGTGCGCGAAACCGGGGGCGAAGAGGAGTCGGCTGGGTGCTATTTCTTGCGCATCAGTTCAAACAACACCCATTACGATTATCGAGATGGCCTGAGTTGGCGGAATCCAGGTTTTGCGCAGGCGGAGACACACCCGGTGACCTGTATCAGCCAAGCACAGGCCAAAGCTTTCGCCCGCTGGCTCAGCGCAAAGAGCGGACAACAGTTCACTCTGCCCAGCGAAGCGCAGTGGGAGTATGTGGCCAGCCAAAGCCCGGTAAAGCCCTATCAGGATCCCAACGCGGCGGCGGTGTGTCAGGGCGAGAATCTGGCCGACCGGGCGCTCAATATCGCTCTCAATGAGAATTTTCAGTCGTTTTTCCAATGTGACGACGGTTTCGGCCATACCGCGCCAGCCGGTTGCTTTGCCCCCAACTCCCTGGGCGTCTACGATATAATCGGCAATGTCAGCGAATGGGCGCAGGATTGGTACACCCCCTATTTGGAAACCACGCCCACGCCGCTGCAGGATCCCCAGGGGCCGCCCGTGGGTCGCTACGCCGTCTTCCGCGGCGCCAGTTGGTATGCCTGGCACATTATGACCCGCGCCAGCATGCGCTCCCCGCGTTGGCCGAAAAGGCGCTACAATTTTGTCGGCTTCCGTCTGGTGATGGAGGCGCCGCAAGCGGCGCAAGCGGAGTGATTGCGCCTGTTCAATTGAGATCCTGACGCAATAATAAAAATTATCTGCAACAGATCTGTTCATCCGGCGACTGATTGACAAGACCACACGATACATCAATAATCCTATACACCTCCTTTGCATAGCAATATGACTTGGAAAGTCCAGTCTATGTTGGAAGATAATCACTTAAAGAATATCCCCTGGGGCAAATTGACCCGCGATGCGAGCGGCAAGGTCAGCGCCACCCTCTCCATCGCCGACCACAGCGCCGATGTGGCCGCAACGCTGGAGGCGATGTTGCGCCGCGCCGCCATCCGCCAGGGGCTGGCGCAATTGGCGGGCTGGGACGATCTAACGCCGGTCCACTGCGCGCGTCTGGCGCTGCTGGCGGGGCTACACGATATCGGCAAGTTCAACCGCGGCTTTCAGAATAAGGCGACGGGTCGGGGATCGCTGAGGGGTCACGTGGCGGAGGGGATGTGGGGACTCATCGAGCATGCGGGCCAGATTCTTCAGTCGTTGTCTGTTCGCATGGGCAACTGGTGTGAATCGGAAGCCGGGCTGCTCGAGTTGATTTTTGCCAGCATCAGCCACCATGGCCAAACTCCTCCGAAATGGAAAGCGTGCGATATTGGAAACCTGATCAAGGCTATGACCCGATAGCGTCGGCGCGGGCGCTGGTCGATGTCTTACCGGGTTGGTTTCCGCAAGCGTTTGACGCCGTGCCGCCGCTGCCTGCTGCGCCGTCATTTTGCCACGGTTTTATGGGTCTGGTGAGCGCCGCGGACTGGATCGCTTCCGATACGCAGTTCTTCCCCTATCCCCACACCGACGAAACCCCGCGCATTGCCTGGGCGCGGCAACGGGCGTCGCACGCGCTGGCCAATGTCGGGCTGGAACATACCCTGTCCGCAGTGCTGCAAACGGGAGCGCCGTTGGAATTCTCCGCCTGGTTCGACGGCCATGCGCCGCGTCCGGCGCAGGCGGCGCTGTTGGATCTGCCCACGCCGCCGGGCTCGCTGGTTCTGCTGGAGTCGCAAACCGGCTCCGGCAAGACCGAAGCGGCGCTGTGGCGCTTTGCCCAACTGCTCAAGGCGGGCGCCTGCGACGGCCTCTATTTCGCCCTGCCCACCCGCGCCGCCGCCGTGCAGCTGCATGGGCGGGTGGACAGGGCGATGCGGGCGCTGTTGGGCGACAACGCCCCGCTCACCGTGCTGGCGCTGCCCGGCTATCTGCGCGCCGGGGAGATGCAAGGGCGCAAACTCTCCCGTTTCGAAACCCTGTGGGATGATGAACAACAGGCCCCGCGCGCCTGGGCGGCGGAGCATCCCAAGCGCTTTCTGGCCGCCACCGTGGCGGTGGGCAGCGTGGATCAGGCGCTGCTCTCCATGTTGCGGGTCAAGCACGCCGCCATGCGCGGGGCGCTGCTCAGTCGGCTGTTGCTGGTGATCGATGAGGTGCACGCCTCGGACTTCTACATGCGCGCCTTGCTCGCCGCGCTGCTCAAGCGCCACCGCGCCGCCGGGGGGCATGCGCTGCTGATGTCGGCCACGCTGGGGGCGGGGTTCCGCGCGCAGCTGTTCGGCGAAGAGGCGCCGACGCTGGAGGCCGCCGTCGCCGCGCCCTATCCGTTGATCACCTGGTGTGGGACAGGGGAAGCGGCGCAGACTCGGGCTCCAGAAGCCGCAAGTCAACAGAAGGCGGTGCAGGTGGAGAGTCTGCCGCTGGCCGATGAGGCGGCGACCATCGTGGAGCAAGCGCTGGCGGCGGCGCGGCAGGGGGCGCGGGTGCTGATTTTGCGCAACACCGTGGGCGATGCGGTGGCCACGCAGCAGGCGTTGGAGGCGCTGGCGTGGGAGGGGAGTCCGCTCCTGCTGCGTTGTGGCGAGCTTCCCGCGCTGTGCCACAGTCGCTTCTCCCCCGAGGATCGCCGCGCGCTGGATGGGGCGTTGGAGCAGGCGTTCCGTCCCAAGCAGCGCGGCGCATCCGGCGTGGTCGCCGTCACCACGCAAACCGCCGAGCAGAGCTTGGATATCGACGCCGATTGGCTCATGACCGATCTGTGCCCCATGGATGTGCTGTTGCAACGCATCGGGCGGCTGCATCGCCACGCCGATCGCGCCCGCCCCGCAGGATTCACCCAGGCGCGGGCATCCATCCTGATGACGCCTCAGCCGGATTGGGCGGGGTGGGCCGCCGCGCTCAATGGCGCCGGATCGCGCGGACCCCATGGCTGGGGCACGGTGTATGAAGATCTGCGCGTGTTGCGCCTGACCGCCGAATTGATCGACCAGCGGCCACATTGGAATATCCCGGCGGATAATCGTCTGCTGGTGGAGTCGGCCATGCACCAGCAGGCGTTGGATCAACTTCAAGCACGCGCGCCCGACATGGCGGAGGTTGATCGCTTTATCGCCGGGCAAAACTATACCGATTCCGGCATGGCGCGGATCGCTCTGCTCAAAGTGGACAAGCCGCTCATGGACGACGATGCGCAGGCGCTGCCCACGCAGAATAGAGCCGCCACCCGCCTGGGTTCCGATGACCGTATGGCGCTGTTCGCCGAACCCCACCCCATGAGCCCGTTAGCCAACCCGGTGGCGCAACTACGGCTGCCGGAGAGCCTCGTCCGAGGATGCCAGTTCCAGGCGGAGGAGAATCCCCGCGTGATTCAACAGGATGACGCCGGGTTTGCCTTCGCCTGGGGCGGAAAAACTTTTCTGTATGATCGCTATGGCGTCAGGCGGGCATAACGGTTTATAACATTTTGTATAACCCAAACCCCTCATTGCACGGACAATCTATGAATATTCTTGTTGATCCGGTGTTTTCCGTCCGCTCTTGCGACGTGACTTTGACATTATCCTTGCCGGAAGTTTTGGCGGCGTTGTGTGCAGACAACATTGAGGACTTTCCCGCCCTGCGCATCCATCAGGGCCACCCCTGGCATGCGTTCCTGGCGCAACTGGCCACACTGGCGCTATTGGCGGCGGGGCGCGACGACCTGCCGACCACAGCGGACGAGTGGCGCGAACTGCTGCGGGGATTAACGCTCGGCTTCCCCGATGATGAGCCGTGGACGCTGGCGGTGGCGGACTTGGCCAAACCGGCGTTTCTGCAACCGCCCATGCCCGGGGAGAAGCCGGAGGGGTTCAAGAATCAACTGCGCGCCGCCGACGCGCTGGACATCCTGGTCACCGCCAAGAGCCATGACGTCAAACAAGCCACCATCATCCATCCACAACCGCAGCACTGGATCTTCTCGCTCATTACCTTGCAAACCTTCCAGGGCTTTTTGGGCGCGGGCAACTACGGCGTCGCGCGCATGAACGGCGGTTTCGCCTCGCGCCCGGGGGTGGGGTATCAACCCATGCGGCGTTGGGGCGCGGCCTTTATGCGGGATGTGACGCAACTGCTCAAACAGGACGTTGCGCCGACCGCCTCCAAGCATCCGCCGCTGCTGTGGCTGTTGCCATGGAGCGGCGAAAAGGGCGGCGCCCTGCCGCTGCACGAATTGCCGCCGCTGTTTATTGAGATCTGCCGCCGCGTGCGTCTGCGCCCGGAAGAAGACGCCTATGTCGCCGCCATGGGCACATCCAAAGCCGCGCGGATTGTCACGCCAGACGACTATCTGGGCGTGGCCGACGACCCCTGGACGCCCCTCAATCACGGCAAAAAGGGAATCTCTGCTCTGAACGTTTCCGAGCGCGGTTGGCGCTATGACGCCGCGCAACAAGTGCTGTTTGATTCAAGCAAAGTGGAAAAAGCCCCATTGCAGCGGACGCAAAAGGGGGAGGCGGGCGCTCAAGGGGGCTATCTGCTGCGCGCCCTGACCCGGGGTCAGGGGCGCACCGACGGCTATCACGAACGCTGGATTCCCTGTCCGGCGGAGATCGCCGCCAGCTTAGGCTCCACCAGCGCCGCCAGTGAGCGATTGCGCACACTCTCCACCGCCATGGTGGAGGATGCGGGAACAGCGATCGGCAAAGTGCTGCGTCCGGCGCTGTTGGCGCTGGGGCAGAGCTATCCGCTGGATCCCACTGGCAAGCTCAGTCTCGATTACCAGGACAACATGCCCGAGCCGTGGTGCAACCGTCTGCGTGATCGCGTGGATGGCGAGTTCTTCCCCTTTCTCTGGGAGAGCGTGGCGCAGGAGGACGCCGCCCAGGATGAAGAGGCGCGTCTCCTCTGGCAGGGGCGGCTGATCGGCTGGGGCCTGGAGATTCTGGAGCTGGCGTTTGCCCGCACCGCCGTGCGCAACGCGCGCTATTTCAAAGTGACCGCCAAGGCGAAGGGGATCTACAACAGCTGCGCCCACAAACAGTTCGCCAACTATTATGAGACCAAGCGCATGCACAACGCGCAGTCTGAACAAGTCGCTGTAGGAGAGACTCATGAGTGATTTCCCCTCTGCTGAAAATTATTGGAAAGAGTTGAAAGAGCGCTATGACAAGTTGCGCTGGGCGCTCTCGGATCCCGCCAGCAAAGAGCCGGGGCGTTTCTCCGCCGGCGAGTTGGCGGAGCTGCGGAGCTGCTGGCGCAATGGCGATTTCCAGCCCAACGCCGCCTTCTTCCGCGCCCTGGGCATGCTGCATCCGGATGCTCCGCCCAGTGAGATGCTCATGCGCCAATGGGGCGTGATTCTGGCGGGGTTGGGTTACATGGCGGCGCAGATGCCGGGCCATTTCCATGATGGCCAGATCAAACCGGGACACGCTCTGCACAAGGCCGGGTTGAGCGAGTTGCGCCTGGAGAAGTGGCTGCAGAGCGATGACGAAACCTTCCTGCATCAGAGCGGCGCGGTATTCCGCTATCTGGCCACGAAGGGGGAGGCCTGCAACACCTGGTCGCTGGCTTCGTTGATTCTGCAACAGAAGGATTCCAGACCCCGCCACCGTCTGGCCGGGGATTTCTATTACAGCAGCGGCAAAGCCGCTGCCGAAGCTGACAAACAGACCGCCGCCTAATTGCGCGCAAGGAGAGCCATTGATGGACGCCCGTTTTCTGCAAATTCATTTTCTCACCCCCTATCCGGCGGCGCTGCTCAACCGCGACGACGTGGGCGCGGCCAAGCGCATGCCGTTTGGCGGAACGTCGCGCATTCGCGTCAGTTCGCAATGTTTGAAGCGCCACTGGCGCATGGCCGATGATGACCGCGCCCTGTCCACGCTGGTGGGCGGCGAAAGCGGCATGAGCCTGCGCAGCCGCCGCAGTTTTGAGGAGTATCTGGTCAAGCCGTTGGTGGCGGCGGGCCACCCGGAGAAGGCGGTCAACCACGTGGTGTTGGAGTTGGCCAATGCCCTGGTGGGGGCCAATAAGAAGAAGGCCAAGAAGGGTGAAGAGGCCGACGGCGAACCCATCGAAACCGGACAGGTGGTGGTGATCGGCCACCAGGAGTTGACCTACCTGAAAGGGGTAGCGGAGCAGTTCCTGGCCGCTGGCGAGGAGATGAACGACGCCAAGAAGGCCAATAAAGCGGTCACCGACTACCTGAAGGCGCATAAGGATCTGAAAGAGAACCTCAAAGCGTTGGGGCAGAGCGGCACGCCCGCCTGTGGCCTGGATGGGGCGCTGTTTGGCCGCATGATCACCTCCGACGCCTTCGCCCGCGTCGATGCGTCGATTCATGTAGCCCACGCCTTCACCGTGCAGGCGGAGGAGACGGAGTCCGACTACTTCACCGCAGTGGATGATCTGGTGGCCGACTCCGGCGAGCTGGGCAGCGGCATGATCGGCAACGCCGATCTTACCTCCGGCCTCTACTACGGCTATGTGGTGGTGGATCTGCCCCTGCTGGTGAGCAACCTCACCGGCTGCGCGCCCACCGAGTGGCAAGCGGCTTCGCGGGAGCTGGCGGGTAGTGTGGTGGAGAACCTCATCCATCTCATCGCCAGCGTCACCCCCGGGGCCAAGAAGGGCTCCACCGCGCCCTACGCCCGCGCCGAGATGCTCCTGGTGGAGGCGGGCAGTCAACAACCGCGCACCCTGGCCAACGCCTTCTACAAGCCATTGGAGAAACATGGCGACGCCGCAGACGCCATTGCGCGATTGGGCGGCTATCTGAACAAGCTGGACGCCATGTATGAAAAAGAGACCCGTCGCGCCGCCGCGCTGCATGATCTGCCCGACGAACTGGGCGAGAATGCGGGCTCTTTGGCAAAACTGGCCGCGTGGGCGGGCGACGTGGCGGCGGGTCGCGCCTGATGCGGGAGGAGCGTCCCATGGAGATTCTCCTCATGCGCCTGGAGGGGCCGCTGATGAGTTTCGGCGGCGCCCGGGTGGACCACCATAACCATACTGAACGCTTTCCCGGCGTCTCTTTGCTCACCGGCCTGTTCGGCAACGCATTGGGCTTGCGCCATGACCAGCCCGAGGCGCTGCAGGCGTTGCAGAGTCGCTTACTGTATGCGGCGCGGTTGGATCGTCCCGGCGAGGAGTTGCGGGATTATCAGACCGTGGATCTGGGCCAGCCGCATCTGTGTCAACCGGGCTGGACCACCCAGCATCGGGTGGAGAAGCGCGGCTCCGGCGAGGCCACGCGCGGCACCCACATTCGTTATCGTTTCTATCGCGCGGAAACCAGCGTCACCGTGGCGGTGCGCCTCACCGATGACGACGCGCCCACTGTGGCGGATCTGGCGGCGGCGCTGGCGCGTCCGGCCAGGCCGCTGTTTCTGGGCCGCAAGGGGTGTCCGCCCAGCGCGCCGCTGCTGATCGGGGTGAAGCAGGCGGACTCCCTGCACGCGGCGTTGTGCGCCGAGCCGCTGGCGGAGCATGCCGAGGCGGGGCCGTATGCTGCGTTATGGCCGGATCGGCAGGGGGAGCCGCCGGGCGAGTTCACCGAGCTGCTGGCCGATACTCGCGACTGGCGCAACAACGTGCATACGGGCAGGAGGTCCATGCGCCGGGGCGAAATCGAGGTGAAGCCCCTCGTGTAAGCACAAAAGAAAAAGGTGGAAAAGTCGGACATTTATTGGCCGACTTTTCCGGGGTCTGGGGGCCGCGCCCCCAGCGGGGTGTGGGGCGGAGCCCCACGGTGTGGCTGTTGGGGAGTTTGGGGGGCAAAGCCCCTCAATATCTCAAATATTCCCACACGCCAGAGAAAGATAAAGAACCAAATCCATGAGCAAAAGCGTGCATTTATGGCGACTGCATTTACACCCGGCGGAGCTCAGCGGCTTCGCCAATCAACAGGGCTTGCCGCCCAGCGATGTGGGCTACCATGTGCATGCGGCGCTATATGCGCTGTTTGGTAAAGAGCATGCGCCGCGTCCGTTTGACTGGCGCCACCTGCGTCCCCATGGCGGTGGGGTGGGAACCCTACAAATACTCGGTTATGCGCCCCATGAGGCCAAAGCGGCGGAGGCGCATCGCCAATGGGCCGAGCCCGGAATCGAACGTCTGTTGGTCGATGACCGGGTGGAGAGTAAGCCCCTGCCGTCGCTCTCGGCGGGCTTGCGACTGGCGTTTGAGCTGCGCGCCTGCCCGGTGCGGCGCACGCGCGAAGGGCGCGGTTCCAAAACCCACGAACGCGACGTGTTCAAGCTCGCCCAGGTGAGTAACCCGCAGATTCAACGCCATGAAGCCTATCTTAAGTGGCTGGCGGAGCGTCTGGCGCACGCCAACGCCGCGCGTTTGGATCACGCCGAACTCACCGGGCGCATCAATCAAAAGCTCCTCTATCGACGGGATGAGAACCGGCGCATGAATCAAGAGCCCATGGAGCATCCGCAGATCGACTTTGCCGGGGTGTTGGAGATCAGCGATCCGGCGGCGTTTTCTGATCTGCTGCTGGGCGGGGTGGGACGGCATACCGGCTTCGGCTTCGGCATGCTGCGTCTGAAACCGGCTCGATAGTCGCGCTTTATCCAATCAAAACTGCACAGAACGACTAATGTTTGCATGACGCAGGGTGAGCTTGCGCTGACTATTGGCCGCCGACTGGTCGGCGGCGGGGTCTGGGGGCTGCGCCCCCAGCGGGGTGTGGGGCGGCGCCCCACGGTTTGGCCGTGAGGGGAGTTTGAGGGCGCAGCCCTCAATATCTTTCATTTCCCCCTATTCTTAAGTCCAATTTTGAATTCGACTCAGTCTATAGCGAGTAGGCCGCCATGTTTGGTCGTTTGGGTCTGGAAACCGCGCGCATTCCCCATGTGGATCGCCAAGGGCTGCTGTGGCTGGGCCGGGGCAAACTCCACGTCCATGAGGGCTCGTTACTGTTCGACGCCGCCACTGGGCCGCGCTTCGAGGCCGGACGCTATCAGATTCCCTTCCAGAATCTCTCCCTCATTCTGCTGGAGCCCGGCGCCACGGTGAGCCACGACGCCCTGCGGCTGATGGCCCGCCACGGCGTGGGCATGATCGCCGTGGGCGAGGAGGGGGTGCGGCTCTATTCCGCGCCGCCCCAAGGCCCCGGCGACTCCGCCCTGGCGCGGCGTCACGCCACGCTGTGGGCCGAGGGCGCGCAATCCCGCATTCAAGTGGCGCGACAGATGTACGCCTGGCGCTTTGGCGAAGAGACTCCCGACAAACGCGACATCGCCATTCTGCGCGGCATTGAAGGCGCTCACATGCGCACCGCCTACGAGCGCATCGCCAGACAGTACAGCGTCACCTGGCGCGGACGTCGCTACGATCGCGCCAATCCCAACGCCGCCGATCTGCCCAATCAAGCCATCAATCACGCCGCCACCGCCATTGAAGGCGCCGCCGAAGTGGCCGTGGCCGCCGTGGGGGCGATTCCCGCATTGGGCTTTATCCACGAAGACTCCGCCAACGCCTTCTGTCTGGATATCGCCGACCTCTATCGCACCGAAGTGACGCTGCCAGTCGCCTTTGGCGCGGTGAAAGAGTGTCAACGCAACCCCAAACTCGACATAGAACGCCAAGTGCGCAAGCAGGCGGCGCAGGCGTTCCGGCAACACAAACTCATTCCCGCCATGATCGACCGCATCAAGGAGTTGTTCAATGCCCATGACGGTGGTGGCGACTCGTAACGCCTTGCCTCGCTGCCGGGGATTCCTCGCCTCCTGCATGTTGGAGGCGGCCCCCGGGCTCTATGTGGCGCCACGTTTGAGCGCCGCTGTGCGCGGGCGCATCTGGGCGGTGTTGAGCGACTGGTTCAATCCGCAATCCGACGCCGGATATGTGATGATTTGGGCCGACGGCGCCCAGCCCACTGGAGTGAGCATCCAAACATTGGGCGAACCGCCGGTGGATTTGGTGGATTATGATGGCGTGATTCTGGCCCGCCGCCCGCCATTGGGCGAGGAGGAGGGGCAGGAATAGAGTGGATTTATTCTGACATAAATCCATATGATCTTTGACAATTGAGTAAAAACAGGGTTTTATAACCTAGAGTTTCCCCCGCCCACGCGGGGATCGACCTGATTTTAATGCCGGGGTTCGTGACGCCGCTGGGTTTCCCCCGCCCACGCGGGGATCGACCTCTGGATTTCCAGGATTTGCGCATTCAGCGATGGTTTCCCCCGCCCACGCGGGGATCGACCGACCACCCCCACGCCGCATCCCCTGGCCGCCCTGTTTCCCCCGCCCACGCGGGGATCGACCTATATCTTTGAGTTGCCGAGGAGCGCCCGCCTGGTTTCCCCCGCCCACGCGGGGATCGACCTATCCTGCCACGCTATGCCCCAGTTTCCACGGGGTTTCCCCCGCCCACGCGGGGATCGACCGCGGCCAAGCGCCGCCAGGAAGTTGCGGTTGTAGTTTCCCCCGCCCACGCGGGGATCGACCTGTTCTCGAATACGGGCGCACCGATCAACGCGGGTTTCCCCCGCCCACGCGGGGATCGACCCTATTTTTGCGCGTTATGGCAATGGAACAATCTGTTTCCCCCGCCCACGCGGGGATCGACCCGATGCCGTATCCGATAGCGGCCACGCCGCCCCGTTTCCCCCGCCCACGCGGGGATCGACCTCTCCAGGCTCTGACCCGGCATCATACTGGTGAGTTTCCCCCGCCCACGCGGGGATCGACCTGGGAGGACGTCGCCACATGTCGGGGTGACGGTGTTTCCCCCGCCCACGCGGGGATCGACCCCCCGGGCGCGCACCGATCACCAGCTGTGTGAAGTTTCCCCCGCCCACGCGGGGATCGACCGCGGCGACTCGAAGCCCCCCGGTAGACCAGCCTGTTTCCCCCGCCCACGCGGGGATCGACCAGGTTTTGCCTGTCGCGGCGCTGGGGCTGGGCTCAAGCGTTTCCCCCGCCCACGCGGGGATCGACCTGTGGCGGTGATGGGTCAGGCGGTATGGTCCAAGTTTCCCCCGCCCACGCGGGGATCGACCTTAGCAACGGCGCGATCTTCGCCGGGTTTATCGGTTTCCCCCGCCCACGCGGGGATCGACCTGCGGCAGATGTCGCGGCGGCGGTCTTGGGGTAGTTTCCCCCGCCCACGCGGGGATCGACCGTTGAGACGTTATCCCCAAAAGATAGGAATTTCGTTTCCCCCGCCCACGCGGGGATCGACCCGACTGGCCGACCCTGGGGACGCCGACGCTGTCGTTTCCCCCGCCCACGCGGGGATCGACCGACGGCCTCGCGCGCCCCGTCCGGCCACCCCTCGTTTCCCCCGCCCACGCGGGGATCGACCCATCACCGCTGATCCTGCGTTTGGCGCGATATAGTTTCCCCCGCCCACGCGGGGATCGACCACGCATTGCCGCGCGCGCTGGCATCGACGCCAGGTTTCCCCCGCCCACGCGGGGATCGACCGCTCAGAGAGGAAGCCAGACCCCGCACAGGGTAGTTTCCCCCGCCCACGCGGGGATCGACCTTTCTTCAGATGGCGCGCCATGTTGCTGGTGTCGTTTCCCCCGCCCACGCGGGGATCGACCGTCCTTTGAATGCCGCCATCGGAGACAGGTCAAGTTTCCCCCGCCCACGCGGGGATCGACCCTGCTTGATATCAGCGTGCATATCAACGGCGTTGTTTCCCCCGCCCACGCGGGGATCGACCCAGGCGAAAAAGAGCCGTCCGAAGACTGGCCGAGTTTCCCCCGCCCACGCGGGGATCGACCTTTACAAAGGGGAAGCTGTTTTCTTCAGGTTTCGTTTCCCCCGCCCACGCGGGGATCGACCAGGGAGTGGGATCTTGAAAAGGAGGTGCGCGTTGTTTCCCCCGCCCACGCGGGGATCGACCGCTCAGACGGCATATTCCCGCCCCATAGATCGCGTTTCCCCCGCCCACGCGGGGATCGACCCCAATGAAGGACATCAAGCTTGAATCGATCATTGTTTCCCCCGCCCACGCGGGGATCGACCCGCAGCATGGTCGATTGAGGACAGCAGCACCGGGTTTCCCCCGCCCACGCGGGGATCGACCGCGCTTATCTGTGATCCTGCCTTGGTCTCTCTGGTTTCCCCCGCCCACGCGGGGATCGACCGCGGGAAAGACGCGGCAACTGCGTCAACAGGAGGTTTCCCCCGCCCACGCGGGGATCGACCCTTGGGTTTGTCCCCAAAACGGATCTTCCAGGTGTTTCCCCCGCCCACGCGGGGATCGACCTCAAAACCCTCTGCGCCCCCATCGACGTATGGGGTTTCCCCCGCCCACGCGGGGATCGACCCCTCGTGTTGGAGCTGAACACCTCGACGCAGTCGTTTCCCCCGCCCACGCGGGGATCGACCTGGCCGCATCGAACTGGCCGGGTTCTGGGCTCGGTTTCCCCCGCCCACGCGGGGATCGACCCTCGCGTTGCCACTCCTGGCGTTTCTTGGCGTCGTTTCCCCCGCCCACGCGGGGATCGACCGCGCGGCGCGATCTGCTTGCGTCGCCCCACCTGGTTTCCCCCGCCCACGCGGGGATCGACCGCCCCGTGGCCTGGACAGACGGCGATCCGCGACGTTTCCCCCGCCCACGCGGGGATCGACCCGGCGCGCGCATCCATCTGGAGCAGCCGGTCAAGTTTCCCCCGCCCACGCGGGGATCGACCCGCGCCGCCAAACAGGGTGGCGCGGGTCTCGTCGTTTCCCCCGCCCACGCGGGGATCGACCTCTGAATCTCTCCCGCCAGGATGGCGGGCAAGCGTTTCCCCCGCCCACGCGGGGATCGACCTCGACGGATCAAAAAGCCCACCTGCCAGCGACAGTTTCCCCCGCCCACGCGGGGATCGACCCGCTGGAATACGTGGGGCGACCGTGAAACAGGCGTTTCCCCCGCCCACGCGGGGATCGACCGCCGCCCCAGCGCGTACGTTGCGCTCAATCTCAGTTTCCCCCGCCCACGCGGGGATCGACCGCGATAGCCGTACTGCTGGGAGTGGGCTTTGACGTTTCCCCCGCCCACGCGGGGATCGACCTCGACGGCCTTGATGCGCCGTTGCGGCCTTTGAGTTTCCCCCGCCCACGCGGGGATCGACCCGGTTTGATTGAGAAGTTGACCGACGCCGAAGGGTTTCCCCCGCCCACGCGGGGATCGACCTATTTCCAGCCTGCTTGCCGCTAGCGTCCGGCTGTTTCCCCCGCCCACGCGGGGATCGACCCGCCGCCAGTGGGCAGCACGGCGCGTCCGCCCAGTTTCCCCCGCCCACGCGGGGATCGACCTGGAAAGATCACCGCGGCGAAGATAGTCGATCAGTTTCCCCCGCCCACGCGGGGATCGACCTAGACACCGCACCGCGCCGCCCAGGGATACATAGTTTCCCCCGCCCACGCGGGGATCGACCCCGACATCACCCCTGTCGAGGCGGTCTTGCGCGGTTTCCCCCGCCCACGCGGGGATCGACCTTTGGGCGAGCCCACCCGCACCGCCAAGATTATGTTTCCCCCGCCCACGCGGGGATCGACCGTCATCATCAGGGACAACGGCAAGCGCGGTGCTGTTTCCCCCGCCCACGCGGGGATCGACCTCTCCTTGGAGCTTCTTAAGGAGCGTTACGAGGGTTTCCCCCGCCCACGCGGGGATCGACCCTGGGCGGCTTCGGCGTGGAGCGCGCGGGCTTCGTTTCCCCCGCCCACGCGGGGATCGACCCTTGATCTGCTCGCGCTCACCAAACATTGAGCAGTTTCCCCCGCCCACGCGGGGATCGACCGCGGGCGCGTCACCTGCGACCTCAAAGGGGCCAGTTTCCCCCGCCCACGCGGGGATCGACCCGCCGCCAGTGGGCAGCACGGCGCGTCCGCCCAGTTTCCCCCGCCCACGCGTGGATCGACCGCTGACCACTTTGCGCACGTCGGCCATGGCCGAGTTTCCCCCGCCCACGCGGGGATCGACCCACGGTCACCGACTGGGCGGGCAGCGCGGAGAGGTTTCCCCCGCCCACGCGGGGATCGACCGTCACACAACTGCAACAGGACGTTGGCGATCTTGTTTCCCCCGCCCACGCGGGGATCGACCCCGCAATATCTAGCGATCGACCCGGTTTAATGAGTTTCCCCCGCCCACGCGGGGATCGACCTCGCGCCTCGATGCGCACCAGATACCCCACGCCGTTTCCCCCGCCCACGCGGGGATCGACCATCTACGCCCACTTCGGCGGCGCCAAGGCGTTGGTTTCCCCCGCCCACGCGGGGATCGACCCCCACGGTGTATCATTGGTAGTATCGGGGAACGGTTTCCCCCGCCCACGCGGGGATCGACCTTTCCACGAATGGGCCACCGGCACTGTGCTGGAGTTTCCCCCGCCCACGCGGGGATCGACCTGACAGGGGGCCAAGATTTCTTGGCGCCAGTTTGTTTCCCCCGCCCACGCGGGGATCGACCCGCCAACTCCATCGGTGTCTGCCTGGTGGGAATGTTTCCCCCGCCCACGCGGGGATCGACCCAGGCGCGGTTTGACGAAGGCCAGCCAGTCCAGGTTTCCCCCGCCCACGCGGGGATCGACCGCGCCCGCTGTTTTTGGTCGGGTTGCCGAAGGCGTTTCCCCCGCCCACGCGGGGATCGACCCGCCCGTGCGGCCTCAGCCAGGACGGAAGCGTCGTTTCCCCCGCCCACGCGGGGATCGACCAAAGACCCTCGCCACCGTCGCGCCCGGCGTGGCGTTTCCCCCGCCCACGCGGGGATCGACCGCCTATCGGGCCTGTGGTGGTGAGAAAAGCGCGGTTTCCCCCGCCCACGCGGGGATCGACCGGCGTCATCGCGGTGCGTCCCGGCTACGACGACGTTTCCCCCGCCCACGCGGGGATCGACCTTCAATGGCGCTAACGCCCTTCATCAGCGCCAGGTTTCCCCCGCCCACGCGGGGATCGACCCGCCGATGCGGCATATGTGCGCGCGCTGTTCAAGTTTCCCCCGCCCACGCGGGGAATCCAGGGAGCTCGCCCCCACCTCGTCGTCTCCCCCTTCCACACAACCAACGCTTCGTCGGATTGGGGGAGGGGAGGGGCGAAGATTGCCACAACTTGCCTGATTTCCCCATTTTGCCCTATAATTTTCGCTTTATTTGCGTTTGATAAAATTTATTGGCTCACATAAGACCCTGCACAACTCCTCCTCATACTTCCCCTGATCCATGCAAAATCACTCACAGACGATGCTCGACGTTAGCTTTGGCTCCTATATCCAGAGTCTTGGCAATTCAGAGACTTGTGACTCTCAACCTTGGCCGCATGGTTTGCCGCGCCATCTGAATATGTTCCAGGACGTGCCGGAGCAAGAGATGCTGCGTGTGCTGGCGCCCTGTCGTCTCATGACGGTGGAGCCCGATGCGGTGATTCTCCAACGCGGCGAAATCAATGACGCGCTCTATGTCATCCTCGATGGCGCATTGCGAGTGTTGTTGGATGCGTCGGATCCTGAACTGTTTATTCCCATTGAGGCGGGGCAGTGTGTGGGAGATATGTCAATTTTGGAGAAATCGCCAGTCTCCGCGCAGGTGATTGCAGAGCAAAAATCGACGCTTCTGATTCTTCCTGAAGAGCATTTTTGGCGTTATGTGATGACGGTTCCCATGGTGGCGCGCAACTTGATGCGAGCGTTGTCAGCGCGAGTGCGCAAGCAAGATGCGCAACTCCTGGCCAAGCGCGAACAGGAGATGAAACTGCGTCAGTACGAACGCGAACTGGGCACCGCCAGACAGATTCAAGCCAGCGTTCTGCCGACGGTGTTTCCCTGTTTGGCACAGTGGCCCACGTTGCGCGTGAAAGCGCGTATGGAGCCAGCGCGGGAAGTGGGCGGCGATCTGTATGATCTGTTTGCGCTGGATGAGGAGCGCATGTTTTTTGTCATTGGCGATGTCTCTGGCAAAGGCGCCCCCGCCGCGCTATTCATGATGCGCGCCGTCACCCTGTTCCGCACCGCTGCGCGCACCCACATGACGCCCATGCAGATGATGCAGTGGGTGAGTGATCAGTTGCGCAAACAGAATGCGGCTTATCTATTCATTACCGCTATTTGCGGTGTCTATTATCCGCGTAGTGGGGCTATGGAGTTGGCCAATGCCGGCCATCTGTCGCCTCTGTTGAAGGACGCTGACGGAGATGTGCGTTATGTAGAGATGGAGCCCGGTTCGTTGGCGGGGATCCTCCCCAATGCGGAGTTCTCTACAGTGCGTCTGACGCTCAAGCCTGGGGAGACCATGGCGCTGTATACCGATGGGGTGACGGAGGGGATGGATCCGGAGGGGGCGCTGTTTGGGGAGGAGCATCTGCAGCGCACGGCGCGAATCACGGAGGGTAATGCGCCCGAGGCTTTGCTGGAGCGGATCTATGGGGAGTTGGCGGATTATACGCAATTCGCCGTGCAGACCGACGATATCACCATGGTGGCGATCCAGCGGGCGGAGTGATTGAGTTTATCGTCAATCGAAACCAAGATGCACAGAACGCCAAATGTTTGCGTGACATAGGTTTGGCTTGCGCTGACTATTGGCCGCCGACTGGTCGGCGGCGGGGTCTGGGGTCCGCGACCCCAGCGGCCAAAGGTGTGTAATTCAGGGCAGCGCCCCACGATTTGGCAGGATTGCCAAATCGGACTCGCGTAGCGAGCCCGAAGGGTGAGGGCCATGGATGGCCCGAATCACGGTTTGGTCGTTGGGAGCTCGAGGGCGAAGCCCTCGATATCTTCCAGCGCCCATATGTTCACTTTTGGATGCTAGCGACTATAGCCCGCGATATCTTCCATCATCGAAAATCGCCACTGTCCAATTTTGAATTCGACTGAATATTGTCAGTTGAAATCAGAATCGGACAGTTTGGATATTGGTCATGAAAGATATCGAGGGCTTTGCCCTCGAGCTCCCAAGATCAACAACCAAACCGTGGTCTCCGCCCACATCCGCTAGGGGCGCGGCCCCCAGACCCCGCCGCCGACCAGTCGGCGGCCAATAGTCAACGCAAGCTCCACCTGCGTCACGTAAAAATTGGACGCTCTGTGCAGTTTTGGTTTTGATTGACTATAGATAATAAAAAGCCGCTTTACAGTTTCCTGTAAAGCGGCTTTTTGCGTGAGTATGTAACGCTTAGAAGCTGCGTCCCAGCACCTTGGTGCCGCCGCCTTTCAGTTCGCCGCCAGCGCTCCAACGCGATGCTTTGGAGGTGCCGCCCAATGGCGTGAAGCTCAAACGATAGCGCACCGCTTCGGGGGGCGGATCCAGGAAGATCGCCTGGAAACGCTTTTCGCCGCCCACGCCGTCGATGTCATCCTGTTGCGTGATCAACTCCATATCGGCGATCTTTTTGGTCACTTCCGGCATATATTTGGGATCGATGGCCAGATCCTCTTCAGCCAATACGCGACCGGCCACCGCCACCGCTTCGCCCACCACGACGTTGTTTTCATCCATCAAGACGGCTTTCACCGCCATGCGTTTGGTCTGACGCGTGGGATTGACCACATCCCCTTCGAGCAGGAGGAGTTGATGGCCTTTGTGCTCACGCCACTTGCCCTCGACGCTCTTGAGTTGGAATTCGCTGCTCTGTTCGCTGGCTAACAGGTCACGGGCGGCGTCGGAGAAGGCGAACAGGCCGCCCAACAGAGTCAATAACAGCACCGCCGCGCTTAACCAGCCGATGGTCATGCGCTGTTTGTCCGCGTCGGTCAATTCGTCGGCGGCGACCTCCTCTTCATACCCCTCATCCAAACCTTCCGGCTCGTCATCCAAATCATCCGAGGGGGTGAGATCGAAAGCATCCTCTTGTGCGGGCGCCTCTTCGTTCATCAAGCCAAAGTCGGGCGCCTGGCCGTTTTCGTCCTCCATATAGCTGGGCGCTTCATCGAAGATCTCTTCCGCCAGCGTCTCTTCACTGCCAACCAGAGTTTCGCCATCCAGATCGATCACCGTGCTGTCTGGCGTGGCGAGGATGGTGCTCTCTTCATCCTCCTCTTCCAGCAGCGACTCTTCCAGATCCAGCGGGCCGTCTTCCAGATCGCTCAACTCTTCAGAGGGCGTTTCCCATGGTTCGGTGGTGGAGCCGCCCAGCGTGGTGGGGGCTTCATCCTCATCATCCAACGCCAGCGGCTCTTCGCCCTCTAGGTCAAGCTCTTCAAGAGCATCGCCGCTGAATGCGTCGTCCAGGGGCTCCCCGGCGCTTTCGGTCTCATCGAAGGACTCCAACGCTTGCAGCTCTTCGGCGCTGACGGCGACATCCGAGTCATCGCCATCCTCTCCAGCCAACTCCTGGAAACTCTCATCCAGCTCCAACGGCTCCAGGGCGTCTTCGCCATGGGGCGCGTCGTCGGAGATCACATCAGAGAGCCCATCGAGGTCGAGCTCATCCTCCTCGTCGCTTGCTTCCAGAGTTGACTCCGCTTCCAGCGGCTCTGCGTCACTCTCTGGAGCGGTTTCCGCCAGCGCGTCCTCCTCCTCCTCAGTCACTTCTGCGAGGTCGGCTTCCTCATCGAGTTCCAGCTCATCGCTTGCGGTATCGGCATCGTCGGATTCATCCGCTTCCGGCGCAACTTCGGGTTCACTCTCCTCATCATCCTCTGCGCCGATCTCTTCGGCGTCATCGAAGAGGGACTCATCCAGCTCTTCGTCTTCCAGCGCAGCGGCGGCGGCGTCATCCAGCTCCAGAGCGGGTTCAGCCTCTTCGTCTTCGGTCGCGGTCTGTTCAGCTGGGGTTTCAGCCGAATCAGACTCTTCCACAGAGAGTTCCGCCTCTTCAGCAGCCGGTTCTTCAACAGGCTCTTCAAGGGCCTCTTCAGAGAGCTCGGCGTCCTCCTCATCCTGGGCGGTCTCATCGGCCTCTACGGAAGCGGGCTCCTCTAAGGGCTCCTCAGCCGATGCGTCGTCAAGTTCGAGCTCTTCTTCCAGCGCGGACTCTTCGGAAACAGCATCTTCAGAGGCGGGCTCTTCAAGGGCGTCATCTTCAGAGAGTTCGGCGGCCTCTTCATCGATGGCGATCTCATCGGTCTCTACGGAAGCGGGTTCCTCTAAGGGCTCCTCAGCAGACTCGTCGTCGAGTTCGAGTTCCTCTTCAGGCTCGGACTCTTCGGAAACAGCCTCTTCCGAGGCGGGCTCTTCAACCGGTTCCTCAGCAGGCTCCTCAAGAGCCTCTTCAGAGAGATCATCCTCTTCGTCATCGATGGCGATCTCATCGGTCTCTACGGAAGCGGGTTCCTCTAAGGGCTCCTCAGCAGATTCGTCGTCGAGTTCGAGTTCCTCTTCAGGCTCGGACTCTTCGGAAACAGCCTCTTCAGAGACAGGCTCTTCAACAGACTCCTCAAGGGCTTCTTCAGAGAGCTCGGCGGCCTCTTCATCGATGGCGATCTCATCAGCCTCTTCGGAAGCGGGTTCCTCTAGGGCCTCTTCAGAGGCGGGCTCGTCGTCGAGTTCGAGCTCTTCTTCCAGCGCGGCCTCTTCGGAAACAGCGTCTTCAGAGGCGAGCTCATCGTCGAGTTCAATGCCTTCCTCAAGTGCAGTCTCTTCGGAAACAGCCTCTTCAGAAGCGGGCTCTTCAACAGGCTCTTCAAGGGCTTCATCTTCAGAGAGTTCGGCGGCCTCTTCATCGATGGCGATCTCATCGGCCTCTACAGAAACGGGCTCCTCTAAGGGCTCTTCAGCCGATTCGTCGTCAAGTTCGAGCTCTTCATCCAGCCCGGCCTCTTCGGAAACAGTCTCTTCAGAAGCGGGCTCTTCAACAGGCTCTTCAAGGGCTTCATCTTCAGAGAGTTCGGCGGTCTCTTCATCGATGGCGATCTCATCGGCCTCTACAGAAACGGGCTCCTCTAAGGGCTCTTCAGCCGATTCGTCGTCAAGTTCGAGCTCTTCATCCAGCCCGGCCTCTTCGGAAACAGTCTCTTCAGAAGCGGGCACTTCAAGGGCGTCATCATCAGAGAGTTCGGCGGCCTCTTCAGAAGCGGGCTCTTCAACAGGCTCTTCAAAGGCGGCCTCTTCATCGATGGCGATCTCGTCAGCCTCTTCAGAAGTGGGTTCCTCTAAGGACTCTTCAGTAGGCTCGTCATGCAAAGATCCGATGGCATCAGCAATATCGTCATCCAAATCGCCTTCGATATCAGCAGCTTCACTTAATGCTTGAAGGGCGTCCTCCAAGGATGCTTCGTCTTCGGCGTTCTCATCCGTTTCCGCTTCGATCTCTTCAAGAGCGGCTTCCAGAGGCGAGACCTCTACGGCGGATTCACCCAACGCGTCATCCGAGGCGTCAGTTTCCTCTTGCTGCGGCTCATCAACTTCGGAAGGCTCGGCTTCGGCTTCGGCTTCGGCTTCGGCTTCGGCTTCGGCTTCGGCTTCGGCTTCGGCTTCGGCTTCGGCTTCGGCTTCGGCTTCGGCTTCGGCTTCGGCTTCGGCTTCGGCTTCGTCGATAGCGTCGACTTCGGCTTCGGGCTCGTCGATAGCGTCGACTTCGGCTTCGGGCTCGTCGATAGCTTCGGGTTCGGCTTCGGGCTCGTCGATAGCGTCGACTTCGGGTTCGGCTTCGGGCTCGTCGATAGCCTCGGGTTCGGCTTCGGGCCCGTCGATAGCTTCGGGCTCGTCGATAGCCTCGGGTTCGGCTTCGGGCCCGTCGATAGCTTCGGGCTCGTCGATAGCCTCGGGTTCGGCTTCAGGCTCGTCGATAGCCTCGGGTTCGGCTTCGGGCTCGTCGATAGCGTCGACTTCGGGTTCGGCTTCGGGCTCGTCGATAGCTTCAGGCTCGTCGATAGCCTCGGGTTCGGCTTCGGGCTCGTCGATAGCGTCGACTTCGGGTTCGGCTTCGGGCTCGTCGATAGCTTCGGGCTCGTCGATAGCCTCGGGTTCGGGTTCGGGCTCGTCGATAGCTTTGGGTTCGGGTTCGACTTCGGCTTCGGGCTCGTCGATAGCGTCGACTTCGGGTTCGGCTTCGGGCTCGTCGATAGCTTCGGGTTCGGCTTCGGGCTCGTCGATAGCCTCGGGTTCGGCTTCGGGCTCATCGATCACCTCAGGCTCAGGCTCCGCAATGGGCTCCAGCTCTTCGGCCACCGGCTCCGCCACGGCCTCTTGCGCCGCTTGTTCCGCCGCCAACTCCTTCTTGGACTTCTTCTTCTTTTTCTTCTTCTTGGCGGGCTTGGACTCCGCCTCGGGGGCGGCATTGCGCAGACCCGCATCCGCTTCAATCTGACGAATCAACGCTTCCGCCGAAGCATCGTCCACCACATCCTCCAGATTGCTGAAGTCCACCTCCTCCAGCTGCTCCGGATCATCACTCATGGGCGCCAACAATTCGGCATCGCTGTACTGTTCGGTCTCTTCCGGCGTCAACGGATCGTCAGCGCTCAACTCATCAGCCAAAGCCTTGGCTTCCGCCAACAGCGCCGCCGCATCCAACTCCTCATCCACCGCCTCCAGCGGCGGGTCGTCATTGCTCTGGGGATCGAACGCGCTGGTCTGCCCGCCATCGCTCATGGGCGACTGAAAAAAGACGTGGCCACAGTGCGAGCAGCGCAGGTTACGCCCCTGCGGCTCCAGTAGATGGTCATCCACGTCAAATCGGGTGTCGCACTGTTCGCACGTTACGATCACGATGCACTCCGCCTCATTACGAGGGTTCGATTTCCGCTGGGAGCCTGCGGCTGGGCAGGCTCAAAAACCACCCTGTCGCGCACAGTGGCGCAACCTCCTTATGGCGCGGTTTGGACAGGGTATCACGCCTGCTGCGATGCAGGAACCATTCCAGCATGACTGACGTTCTATAGTCGCTTGAATTCAGAATGACACATATCCAAACACTCAAATGTTTGCGTGACGTAGGCCCGGCTTGCGCTGACTATTGTCCGCCGACTGGTCGGCGGCGGGGTCTGGGGGCGGAGCCCCCAGCGCCATAGGCGAAGCCGTATCAACAACAATGGGCGGAGCCCACGATTTGGCAGGATTGCCGAATCACGATTTGGTTTTGACCTTGGGAGCTCGAGGGCAAAGCCCTCGATATCTTTCAACACCCATGTGTTCACTTTTGAATGCTAGCGACTCTATATGCCGCCGCCCGCTCAACCGAGCCGCTCTTGCGCGCCGCGCCTTGGCGCCGCTACCATGGCGATCAACTCTTTGCCTTCCCCGCCCGGTGGATACGCGGATGATTCGATTCCATAACGTCAGCATGCGCTATCCCGGCGGCCGTGAGGCGCTGCATCAGCTCACCTTTCACGCCGCGCCGGGCACGTTCCATTTTCTCATCGGCCACTCCGGGGCCGGCAAAAGCACCGTACTCAAATTGATCTATCGCGCCGAACAGCCCGCCGAGGGCACGGTGGTGATCAACGGACGCAATGTCGAACGCATGAACCGGGCGCAACTGCCCGCGCTGCGGCGCGATATTGGCGTGGTGTTTCAGGATTATAAACTGCTCTACGACCGCAGTGTGTTCGATAATGTCGCCTTGGCGCTGGAGATCAGCCGCTTCGACCCCAGCAAGATCGAAGGGCAGACCACCCGTATTCTCGATTATGTGGGCCTCAAAGAGCGTATGTATGAGAACCCCATTGCGCTCTCCGGCGGCGAACAGCAGCGTGTGGCCATCGCCCGCGCCATCGTCAATCGCCCCGCATTGGTGATCGCCGACGAACCCACCGGCAACCTGGATCGCGATATGGCGCGGCGTATTCTGGCGCTGTTCGACGCCCTGCATCGGCAGGGAACCACCGTGCTGGTGGCGACCCACGATCTGTCGCTGGCGCGGGAGTTGGGCCACCCTTGCTTCCCGCTGCGGGATGGACGTCTGCTCACCCCTGAGGAGCTGCGTGAGAATCCCCTGGAGGAGACCGCATGTTGAAGAAGCGGCGCCCCCATCCGCGCGCGCCGCGCCACTTGACCGCCCGTGTGCGCGCGGCGCCCGCTGTGCGGATGAAGCGCAATCGCGTCAAAGGCGAGGGGGAGACGCCGACCATGCCACGCGGCGGCGGCGTCCACTCCCGCGCGTTGCGGCGCGCATTGGGCCGCTTCGCCTTCCGCGGCGATGCGCTCTCCCACTGGACCGCCACCGTGGTGATCGCCCTGACGCTGACCCTCTATGGCGTGTTCGCCCTGGGCCTCTCCAACGCCAGCTCGTTGCTGGAGCGTTGGCGTGGGGATAATGTGGTGACGGTGTTTCTGGAGCCGCAGATCACCCCCGAAGCATTGGCCAAACTGCGCGAAAAGTTGGCCCGCCTGCCCGGCGTGATGGCCCTCACCGAGGTGTCGCCGGACCAGGCGCTGGGCCGCATGCGCGATATTCTCGGCGCCGAAGCGGGTCTGTTGGATGGTTTGGAGGAGAACCCGCTACCGTTCTCTCTGGAGTTCCAACTGGGCGCCGCGCATCAGGAGCGGGCCGGGGAGGTGGCGCGGGAGATCACTGTCTGGCCCGGCGTGGATGCGGTGTCGTACGATCGCCAATGGGTGGAGAAGCTGCGCGCTTTGGTGGATGCGGCGCGCAGCATCGGTTCGGCGTTGGCGGCATTGCTGCTGCTGGCGGTGGCGCTCATCGTCTCCAGCGCCATCAAGCTCACCATCTTCTCGCGCCGCGATGAGATTGAAGTGATGCGCTTTCTGGGCGCCTCCGATGGCTTCATTCGTGCGCCGTTTCTGTATGAAGGGGCGTTGCAGGGGATCATTGGCGCGCTCTCGGCGTTGGCGTTGACGCAGCTTCTACAGTGGGGCGCGCAGCAGCGCATTGGCGAGTTGGCGCAAGCCTTCGGGCTGCGCGTGGTGATCGAACCCCTGCCGCTGACCCAATTGGGTCTGCTATTGGGATTAGGGCTGCTGTTGGGATTGGGCGGCGCGCTGTTGGCCGTCTCGCGCTTTCTGCGCGCCGTGAATTGACTTTCCCGCACGCTTTGCGCAGCATATTGCTGGGTCTTCAAGATAGGGGAAGATGAAAGATATTGGGGCGTTGCCCCAAACCCCACCAGGGCGTTGCCCTGGACCCACGAGGGCGCCGCCCTCGACCCGCACGGGCTCTGCCCGTGACCCGCCAGGGAAATGATTTCCCTGGACCCTCGTTAGTTTTGGTGTGTGCGGGCCATCATTTTCATCGCCTCCAACCAGCCATTACTAGCCTGACTTCAACATGTTTTTCAAAGGGTTCACCATGTCCATCCCCGCCGATCTGCGTTATACCAAAGAGCACGAATGGGTGCGTATGGAAGGCGACGAAGCCGTCGTCGGCATCACCGCCTTCGCCGCCGAACAACTCGGCGACGTGGTGTTCGTGGAGCTGCCCGAAGTGGGCGCCTCTCTGGAAGCCAACGGCACGTTCGGCGTGGTGGAGTCGGTCAAATCCGTCTCCGACCTCTACGTGCCCATCAGCGGCGAAGTGGTCGCCATCAACGAAGCCCTGAGCGACTCCCCCGAGCAGGTCAATGAAGCCCCCTACGGCGATGGTTGGATGATCCGCATCAAAGTCGCCAACCCCGCCGATGTGGAATCCCTGCTCGATGCCGCCGCTTATGGTGACGTTACATCGTAACGGTATCTATTGTGTGAGTGCATAACGGAAAAGCCGCCCCATATGGGGCGGCTTTTCCGTTGGTGATAAAAGATATTGGGGCTCCGCCCCAAACCCCGTTTACACCATGCTGATCCTGACATTCCGCCCGTTTGGGCGATGAAAGATATTGGGGCTTCGCCCCAAACCCCACCAGGGCGCTGCCCTGGACCCGGCAGGGCTTTGCCCTGCACCCACGGGGCTCCGCTCTGGACCCGCTGGGGTCACAGACCCCAGACCCCGCCGTCGACCAGTCGACGGCCAATAGTCAGCGCCAGCTCAGCCTGCGTCACGCAAGCATTATATAGTTTGTGCTTGAATGACTGCTGTTTATTGTTTGTTGGCGCCGCCTTGGCGATAGCCATTCGGGTCGAAGTACGCTCTGCGGAATCCCGCCGCCTCTATGCTGGCAATCAACTTCTGCTGCAACGAGGCATCGTTCAGCACCCTCGGCAGCTCCTCCACGCCCAGCTCAACCCGCGCTTCATCGCCCAGAAAACGCACCCGGAACAGATTGAATCCCGCCGCGCGCAACGCCTCTTCCGCCAGCTCCACCCGTCTTAAACCATCCAGATGAATCGGCGTGTGAGTGGGGAATCGCGACGACAGACAGGCGAACGCCGCCTTCTCCGCCGTGGGCAGTCCCAACTCTCGCGAGCGCGCGCGAATCTCCGCTTTGCCCCATCCAGCGTCCAGCAACGGCGCGGCGATACCGCGCTCGGCGGCGGCCTGCATGCCGGGTCGATGGTCGCCCAGATCGTCCTGATTGGCGCCGTAGGCGATGCGCCAGCGTTGGGGTTCGGATTGTTCGGCGACGACGGCTTCGCACAGGGTGAACAGGGCGCTCTTGCAGTGATAGCAGCGTTGGCCGTCATTAGCGACGAAGGCGGGGTTGGCCAGTTCGTCGGTGGGGCGTTGAATCCAGGTTGCGCCCAGTTGCGCGGCGAGATCGGCGCAGGCTTGGAACTCCCGTTGCGGCAGGGTGGGGGAGACGGCGGTGACGGCGAGGACGCGGGCAGGGCCAAGGACGTTCAACGCTTCGGCTAGGAGCAGGGCGGAGTCGACGCCGCCGGAGAAGGCGACCAAAAGGGCGTCATATTGACTGAGTTGCTGAGTCAGAGCGTTTGTAGAAGCAGGTAGAAGAGTCATGCAACAGGCCGAGTGGAGGCACGGAGTAAAAGGTGGAAAATCGCGACATTTATGGCGTGATTTTCCGGGGTCTGGGGGCCGCTGCCCCCAGCGGGTCGAGGGCGGCGCCCCGCGGGTGCAGGGCAGAGCCCTGCCGGGTCCAGGGCGGCGCCCTGGCGGGTTGAGGGCGGAGCCCTCATGGGGTTTGGGGCGAAGCCCCAATATCTTTCATTGTCCAAACGCCCCAGCGTATTGATAGGCGCAAACGGGGTTTGGGGCGAAGCCCCAATATCTTTCATTGCCCAAACGTTCAGAAGTTCAGGTCCGATATGGTTAAAACGGGGTTTGGGGCGGAGCCCCAATATCTTTCATCGCCCAAAACGCATTACGACAAATCAGACACTCTCCAAACCAATTCATTCCGTAATGGCGATCTCCACTTCCTGGGGCTGACCGTTTTCAAAACGGAATCCATGCATGTCCAGGCAGCCATTCACCCCGAGGGAGACAATCAGATAGAGGGCGTCGGGATAGTTGGCCTGTTCGATGTCGGCTTGGGAGAGCATGGCCGGGCCGGTGGGATGGCTGTGATAGATGGCCATCAACTCGCGGCTCTCCTCCCGCAATGTGCGCATGGCGTCGATCAAGGCTTGAGGGTCGGCGAAGAAGCGGCGTTCGTCATCCAACACGTTGGGTAGCGGCTTCCAGCCGTCGATGCGGCCATCGGCGCCGCTCAGAAGGCCGACGCACTCCTTGGGCAGGGCGCGTTGGGCGTGGGTCAGCATTTTGTTGACGATGACGCGGGGAATCTCCGTCATGATCCATACTCTCCAAACTGGGGTGCAACTGCGGTCAAGCGCTTTTGCCTGTGGCGCGTTTTCGTGTCATGATGCGGCCTATTCCATCGACAGGCAAGCCGAGGCGCGCGACCCGTTCGGGATTTCCGCCTCGCAGGGAGACGACTGCGCTTCATGAAAGCCTATCTGCAACGGGTCAATCCGCAAAACGGCGCGGTGTGGTACTACTCCATTCAGGTGCAGCGCGATCTGCTGGGGCGCTGGCATGTGATCAAGGAGTGGGGGCGCCTGGGTTCGCCCGGCACCATGCGGCAGTCGCCCCATGACAGCATGGATGCGGCGCTCAATGCGCTGTCGGCTCTGCGCGATGAGTTGGTCAACAAAGGCTATAAGGTGGTGATGCAGGAGGGGCTGCATCTGTCCAATCTGCACAAGCCGAAATAAGCATTTGTCTATTTTGGAAGATGAAAGATATTGGGGCTTCGCCCCAAACCCCGGTAAGCATTTATCTATTTGGAAGATGAAAGATATTGGGGCGTTGCCCCAAACCCCATGAGGGCTCCGCCCTCAACCCGCCAGGGCGTTGCCCTGGACCCACGGGGCTCCGCCCTCGACCCACGGGGCTCCGCCCTCGACCCGCTGGGGGCAGCGGCCCCCAGACCCCGCCGCCGACCAGTCGGCGGCCAATAGTCAGCGCAAGCTCGGCCTGCATCACGCAAACATTCGCCATTCTGTGCAGGTTTGGTTTTATAGTCGCTTGAATCCAGAATGACATACATTCAAAGCGCCCAATGTTTGCGTGATGCAGGCCGAGCTTGCGCTGACTATGGGACAAATTTCTGTTTCGGTTCAGTTGGAAAATGACAAACAAGCCGTTTATAATGTGTAGATAATAAGCGGAGGTTTGTATGGAACGGAAGAAGCGGAGATTTACGGCTGAGCAGAAGGTAGGCTATGTGCGCCGTCACCTGGTCGAGAAGGTGGTTCTCTCGGATCTGTGTGACGAGGCGGGCATTCAGCCCAGCCAGTACTATCGCTGGCAAAAGGCTTTGTTTGAGAACGGCGAAGCGGCCTTGTCTGACAAACGCGGCCAAAAGGCTTGTGACCGACAGATTGCCGAACTAGAAGCGAAGTTGGCAACCAAAAATGAAGTTATGTCCGAGCTTCTTGAGGCGCATGTTGCGCTAAAAAAAAGTCTTGGGGTGAGCTGAACGGCTGCTGGGTGGAGCCGGACATACGGGATTCGGTGGTGGATTTCGTGGCGTTTTGGTCAGACAAGAGCGAAATCGACACGAGCCGAATTATCAACTGGATAGGCGTGCAAAGGGGCAAGTTCTATTCATGGCGCAAGCGCTATGGAATGGTTAACGACCACAATGGCCGTATTCCCCGAGATTTTTGGCTGGACGATTGGGAAAGGGAAGCGATTGTCGCCTTTTTCCATGAACATCCGTCAGAGGGCTATCGGCGCCTGACCTACATGATGCTGGATGCAGGCGTGGTGGCGGTCAGCCCCTCTTCAGTGCTGCGTGTGCTCAGAACTGCCGGGCTGATGCGTCGTTGGAGCCCACCGCCCTCGCAGAAGGGCACAGGGTTCAAACAGCCTTCGGAGCCGCATAAACACTGGCATGTGGACATCTCCTATCTGAATATCCAGGGGACGTTCTACTATCTGTGCAGTGTCCTGGATGGATGTAGCAGGTTTATCCTCCACTGGGAGATTCGTGAGTCGATGAAGGAAGATGAGGTTGAAGTGGTCCTGCTCCGAGCTCAGGAGGCCTATCCGGAAGCTAAGCCGCGGCTGATCTCAGACAATGGGCCGCAGTTCGTTGCCAACGATTTTAAGGCGTTCATCCGGGAATCCGGCATGACGCATGTGAGGACTTCGCCTTACTATCCGCAGAGCAACGGAAAGCTGGAGCGTTTTCACGGTAGTTTGAAGCGTGAGTGCATTCGGCCTCAGACGCCATTATCGCTGGAAGATGCCCAGCGGGTTGTGGGAAAGTACGTCGAGCATTACAACACCCGGCGGCTCCATAGCGCCATCGACTACGTCACCCCACAGGATCGCCTGGAAGGGCGGCATGTGCAGATCCTGGCCGAACGAGATCAAAAGCTTGAGGCGGCCAGAGAACGGCGTCGGACGACGCACCAAAAGCAGTCTTTTCAGCCATCCCAAAAAATGGCTGAAAAGGCGAACAGCTAACTGATATTTTGGTTTAGACGGTTGTCATGTTTCCGCTGAACCAGCACATTTCCAACAGAAATTTGTCGGGATTCTTAAGGGTCTGTGACCCTTAAGCGGGTGTGGGCAGAGCCCACGGTTTGGATGTTGACCTTGGGAGCTCGAGGGCAAAGCCCTCGATATCTTTTAGCGCCCATATGTTCACTTTTGAATGCTAGCGACTATAACTCGCTATAGCTTCGCCTATTTCTCTTCCAATGCAGGCAACTCTTTGCGGATTTCCACAAACGCCTGCATCAGCGCGTCGCGTGTCGCAAACTCCGCCTGCGTCGCCAGATTCAACATCTCATCGGCAATCCGGTCATCCGGCGCGCGCCCATCAATGGAGCCGTCATCGCCGCCATAATTGCCCAATCCCGATAACGTGTCGCTGGAACCCCGCGTAACCGTCTGGCCACTCAGTTGCGCCCGCCCGGCGGCGTCCTCAATCACATATTCGGTCTCCAATGTGATGTCGGTGCGGCGCTGCCGATAGACCCGCCGACCCTCCCAGCGCGTCACCGTCATGCGCAGCCGCCAATCCCCCCGCACATGCCCCGCCAACGCCGGTTGCGCCATCCACTCGAACGCCTTGCGCACCGCCCTCTCCGCGCGCGGCAGCTCATCGGCCAACTCGTTGCTCTCCAACAAGTCCGGTTGATAGACGTCAAACACCGTCTGCTTCATCAAATCCAGAAACGGCGCCAACTTCGCCTCGGCCAACTGCGCGCCGTCGGGATGCGCCGACGGCGGGTAGGGCAGATTGGTCTGGCTGAACTGACATCCGCCCAATCCCAGCATCAAAGCCAGGGCCAGAATCGCCCGCCGCCACGGTGTGAAAATGAAGCTGTTCATGCTCTTCCTCCCTGGCGCGTTTTGCCGCGCAGCGCCGGGCAGATCCTGCCCCATATGCGCGCACTCTCGCCATCCGTGTCAATTATAGACTAATTATTACAAAGAGATAGAAAAATTTCCCCGATTGGCCCGCTTCTTGTTGAATAGCATCCCGTTCACCGAATTCAAACCGCCATCCATCCGCGAAGGGAAAACCTATGAGCATCACGCAGTTTGAAGCGACTCTGGCGCGCAAAGAGATCTTTTTGCAACTGACCGATCCCGAATTGCTGGATCTGGAGGAGAAGGCGCTCAATGGCGAGTTGGACGATAACGAGATGCGTCGTCTGGATCGCCTGCTCAATATGCTCTACGACCGCGCCATGTTCAGCGTGGGTTTGATCTAAACGCGACCTGTGCGGTTTGCCGTCGGAGCGCATCGCTCCGGCGGCGAAACGGGCGTGTCAAAGCGCCGTCAAATCCCCGCTGAGAAGCGTGGCGCCGCGCCATGAAGCGCCTGCATAGTCGGAGATTGATAGATTCATTGATGAGCAAAATCAGATAAATGGCGTTCATCTGCTGATTGGAAAAAGGAAATGGCCGAAAAGTTGCTATTCCAATTTTCAGGTGAACGAACAGAGCGCGCCACAAGGGCGCTCGTACAGAATTCGCGCCGGAAAACCTTATGGAAGAGGCCAGGGCGGCGGATGGGTTGGAGGTTTGACATCGTGAAGACGATGACGGATTTGCCATTGGTGGATCCCACCTGTATGGAGTTGGAAGCCGAAGAGTTCTTTGCATTGGACGAGTGGCGCGCGCCGCTGGAGTCCATGCTGGCGGACGCTGAGGAGCAGATGCGCGTGGAGGAGGGGGCCTATTGCGCCCTGCGCAGTCCGGCGTATGACTACATCCAGGAGCGCTTGGAGCAGGAGAGCGAAGGGAGTTTTGAGGAGGGTCGCATGGAGGCGACAGCGATGTTGATTGCCGAAGCGCATGATGTGCGCATGGATCAACGCAGGTAACGGCGGCCTACGCATCGCGATGCGCGACGCGCGCCAGATGAGGAGCGCCACCATGGCGATGACATTAAATACGCAAAAGCGCGACGACCAGTCTCACGCGCAGGAGCCGTCGCAAGAGGGCGAGCAGACGCTGGTGATGCTCACGCGCAAGGATCTGCTCAAATGGATGGTGGGCGGACACGCCAAGGATTACCGCCAGGAGCAGCCGATTAAGCGTCCGTTGACGTTGGATGATATTGATGGCATGAGTGACCAAGAGGCTAGATAAGCGCATTGTTTGACGTTACGGCGTAACGCAGATACAGGGATGTGTTTTGTGTTATGGCGTGACGTATTGATGAGGGTGTTTCCGCGCCCAACATGGATGTTCAAAAGGCATAAACACATAACGCCGGACAGGTGACTGTCCGGCGTTATGTGTTGGCGCTATGATAACGTTATGGCGTGCTGCTATTTTATTCGCCGACCTGATCCTGATCCTGATCCTGATCTTGCTCCAGCTCCAGCTCCTGCTCCACAATGGGCGGCTCGCCGGGCGGGATGTAGGTTTCGTTGCGGAAGGTGTGATAGTCGATGGTGTTGATGTGGTTCACCAACCATGACTTCAAGAAGTCCTTCACATTGGCCGATTCGGCCACATGCCCCATGTTGAACACCCGCTTGTAGTTGCTGACCATGGCCAGAAACTCTTCGTGGCGCATGCGCTGCAGGCGATAGTTGGGCAGATTGTTGCGTTCGATGTAGCGCTCTTCGCGGGTGAAGTGGGTGTTGGTGTAATCCAGCAGTTTGCCAAACACGTCGTTGATGCGGGTCAGGGTGCTGCGGTCGGCCACGCCGCCGGGCATGCTCTCTACCAGGGCGTGAATCTCTTCGCAATAGCCTACCAGTTTCAGATGGTCGTCGTCCAACTGATCAACATTGGTGCTCTTCAGATCAATCTCCACCAGCCTGCGTTGATTATCCAGCGCGGCGGGGGTCGTCTCTTGAGGGGCTTCGTCGTGTTCCTTGCTGCGTGAGAACCAGGTCATCGCGTCGTCTCTACTGAAATCCGTCAATCCAGAGGGGTTGATCCGCCAGCAGTTGCGCTGACGTTGTCATCACGATCCTTGTGTAGCCAATGGGGAACAAATCCGTACCATACAATAGCATGGAAATCCATTGGCCAGGAGATCTTTTGATCGGTCAATCAATTTCCCTTGCTGCGCCAGCCACTCCGGCGTCGCGTTGCAAGCGCTCGCGATAGCGCGCCAACCAGTACAGCGCCAGCACCGGCGAGAGCGAATCGATGCGCCCCTCTTCCATCATCGTCCATGCAGCGTCAAAGGTTAAGAGTTCAACGCCGATATCCTCATTTTCCGCCGCCAGGCCGCCGCCGCCGTTGGGCGTTTGGCGGCTGTCGAACAGTCCCAGATAGAAGTGCGTGCGTTCGCTGCTGTAGCTGGGGCTGACAAACAGCTTTTGCACATGAATCAACTCGCTGAGTTGATAGCCGGTCTCCTCCAGCACTTCACGCCGGGCGGTGGCGTCGGGGTCGGGGCCATCGCACACCCCGGCGGGAAACTCCCAGGTCCAGCCGCCCGATTGGGTCGGTAGCCACGCGCCGACGCGGAACTGCCGCACCATCAGCACCACGTCGGCGGCAGGGTCATACATCAGCACCGCCGCCGCCTCGCCGCGCTCCAGGCACTCCCACGGTTTTTGTTTGCTCCAGTCGCCATCGAAGCGCTCATAGCGCAGCAGCGCCCGCACCATACGAAAAAAGCCCTGATACACGGTCTGCACATCCGTCAGATCAATCTTCATCCAAACTCTCCAACTGGCGTGTTTCTGAGCGAAGCGCTGTCTTACTAATTGTAAAATAAATCAATCGAATCAGAGCACTTAACTTACGTGCGTGCGCAGAGCAAAAACTAACGAGGGTCCAGGGAAATCATTTCCCTGGCGGGTCACGGGCAGAGCCCGTGCGGGTCGAGGGCGGCGCCCTCGTGGGTCCAGGGCAACGCCCTGGTCAGGGTCTGGGGCGAAGCCCCAGTCTCTTAAAGCATCTCCAGCCAAGGTCCTCAGTGTGAGAATTCGATTTCGGCGCCCTATAAATCGGTTGCAACCACCCCGGCGGCGCCCCAAAATGTCGCCACTATGAAGATCATACAAGAAAACACGTTGTTGACCCCGGACGATACCCATCGTCTGATTGGCCAGATCGCCGACCGTCTGGTCGCCGACATCACACGCCCGGATCTGCGCGCGGTGGTGGGCATCCGCCGCGGCGGCGCGCTGGTGGCCGAGGCGCTGCATGCGCGTCTGCAGGAGCGCCTGGGGGTGGAGCTGCCGCTGGGCCATCTGGACATCAGCTTCTACCGCGACGATCTGGAGACCATCGGTCCCAATCCGGTGGTGGGCGGCACCGACCTGCAATTCGACATCGACGGCAAACGCATCATCCTGGTGGATGACGTGCTGCAGAGCGGTCGCACCATACGCGCCGCGCTCAATGCGCTGTTCGAGTTCGGGCGCCCGGAGATCGTCGATCTGGCGGTGCTGGTGGATCGCAAACAGCGGCAACTGCCGATTCAGCCCACCTATCGCGGGTTGGAGTTGGAGACCGGCGAGCGCGAAGTGATCAAACTGATCAAAACCGGCGAGGCGGCCATGAGCGTGGCGCACCGCTTTATGGGCGACGAATAGAGCGCGGGCGACGAGGGAATGATGAACGCCGACAACAACGCCTGGAGCCGCAAGCACCTGCTGGGCATGGATGGGTTGAACCGCGAAGAGATCGGGGCGATTCTCGACACCGCCTCGGCGATTCGCGAGGTCAACCACCGTCCGATCAAGAAAGTGCCCATTCTCAAGGGCAAGACCGTCATCAATCTGTTCTACGAGAACTCCACCCGCACCCGCACCTCGTTTGAGCTGGCGGGCAAGCGCATGTCGGCGGACGTGGTCAATATCAGCGCCTCGTCCAGCAGCGTCTCCAAAGGGGAAACCCTGCTCGACACCATGGCCAACCTGCAGGCCATGAACCCCGATGTGGTGGTGCTGCGCCACCCCAACTCCGGCGCGCCGCACTTTCTGGCGCGGCATCTGGATGCGGGCATCATCAACGCCGGCGACGGCCAGCATGAACACCCCACCCAGTGCCTGCTGGACCTGCTCACCATGCAGGACCACCTGGGCAAAATGGGTCGCGACAATTTCGAAGGCATGACCGTGGCCATCTGCGGCGACGTGCTGCACTCGCGGGTGGCGCGCTCCAACGCCTTCGCTCTGCGCACCCTGGGCGCCAAAGTGCGCTTCTCCGGTCCGCCCACGCTGATGCCGTCGCGCGCCGAAGAGGTGTTTGACGTCACCGTGCACCACCGCATGGAGGAGGCCGTTGAGGGCGCCGATGTGGTGATGATGCTGCGTCTGCAGCAGGAGCGCATGGCCGCCGCCTATCTGCCCAGCGTGCGCGAGTACTTCCGCTACTGGGGCCTGACCCGTCAACGTCTTGAGCTGACCCGACCCCATGCGGTGGTGATGCACCCGGGCCCCATCAACCGGGGCGTGGAGATCGCCACCGACGTGGCCGACAACCCCAACCGTTCGGTGATCCTGGAGCAGGTGACCAACGGTTTGGCGGTGCGCATGGCGGTGCTCTACCACCTGTGCACGGGCGCCGCGCGCAGCGCCAGCAACATCGCCGGAGAGTGAATTCCATGGATAAGGCGCAAACCCGTTTAATCCGCGCCGCGCGCGTGGTGGACCCGGCCAATCAACGCGACGAAACCGCCGACATCCTCATCGTCGACGGGGTGATTCGCGACATCGGCCAGAATCTGGACGCCCCCGCCGACTGCGCCATCCTCGACGCCGACGGCCTCATCGCCGCGCCGGGTCTGGTGGATATGCACGTGCACCTGCGCGAGCCGGGCTATGAGTACAAAGAGACCATCGCCGGGGGCTGCCGCGCGGCGGCGGCGGGGGGGGTGACGGCGGTGGCCGCCATGCCCAACACCAAACCGGTCAACGACGATCCGTCGGTCACCGGCTACATCCTCGACAAAGCCGACCAAGCGGGCTTGGCGGCGGTGTTCCCCATCGGCGCCATCACCAAGGGGTTGGGCGGCAAAGAGATCACCGAAATGGGCCTGCTCAGTGAAGCGGGCTGCGTGGCCTTCTCCGACGACGGCCTGCCGGTGATGGACAGCGGCGTGATGCGTCGTGCGCTGGACTACTCGCGCACCTTCGGCAGTCTGGTGATTCAACACGCCGAGGATAACGGCCTGGTGGGCTGCGGCTGCATGAATGAAGGGCCGGTGGCCACCCGTCTGGGTCTGCCCGGCATCCCCAACGCCTCCGAAGACATTCTGGTGGAGCGGGATATCCGTCTGGTGGAGCTCACCGGCGGTCGCTACCACGTGGCGCATATCTCCAGCGCCCAGGCGGTGGCGGCGGTGGCCGACGCCCAGCAGCGCGGGTTGCCGGTCACCTGTGAAGCGGCGCCGCACCACTTTTCCCTGACCGACGAAGCGGTGGCTGACTACCAGTCTGATGCCAAAATGGCCCCGCCGCTGCGCTGTTTGGCCGATCGCGACGCCCTGCGCGAAGGGTTGGCGCGGGGCGTGATCAGCGTCATCGCCACCGACCATGCGCCCCACGATGACGACAGCAAACGGGTACCCTTCAGCCAGGCCGCCAATGGCGTGGTGGGGCTGGAGACGCTGCTGCCGGTCTCCCTGGAGCTGGTGCGCGACGGCGTGATGAGTCTCTCCGCCATGCTGGCGGCGGTGACGGTGAATCCGGCGCGGCTGCTGCGCATCAATCGGGGCACGCTGAATATCGGCGCGCCGGGGGATGTGGCGCTGTTCGATCTGAATGAGAAATGGACCGTGGATCGGGCCACTCTGCGCGGCGCCGGACGCAACACCTGCTTCCATGGCCGCGACGTGCAGGGGCGGGTGAAATACACCGTGTTTGGCGGCCGCGTGGTCTATGTGGACCAAAACGAAGATTGACGCCGCGTCGGTAGAGTGCCAGTGTAAATGCTTGTGAGATAGAAGGTTCGCGACGCCCAGCGCGCGGACAGTGGCGAAATCGAACGCATTCTCATTCATCAGAGTGAAGGAGCCGCCATGCCAGCGCATTTTCGTTTCGGCGACTTTCAGCGGGAAAAGAGTCTGGTGCGTCATGAGATCAGCTACAACGATCTGACGCCCAAATTGGAGTTCGACGGTCAGGGCGGGCACAAACCCTACTCACCGCCACAACTGCAGTTGCGTCCGGTGGACGTGCTCAAACTGCTGCGCCCCTATATCTCCACCCGCTTCATGGAGCAGCTCAAGGCGGTGGTTCCGTTGGCGATCTATCTGGCGCTGTTCCAGGTGTTCGTGCTGCGGCAACTGGTGGAGGGCTCGGCCAGCATCACGGCGGGTCTGTTCGCCGTGATCCTTGGCCTGATGTTCTTCATGGAGGGGCTGCAGGTGGGTCTGATGCCGTTTGGCGAGACCATCGGCAACACCCTGCCGCGCAAATCGCCGCTGCCTGCGGTGCTGCTCATCGCCTTCCTGCTGGGCATCGGCGTCACCTTCGCCGAACCGGCCATCGGCGCTCTCAAGCAGGCGGGCTCCATCGTCTCGGTGGAGCGCGCGCCCTATCTGTATACCCTGCTCAACGACTGGTCCGGACCGCTGGTGCTCATCGTCGGCGTGGGGGTGGGTCTGGCTGCGGTGCTGGGGGCGTTGCGCTTCCTGTATGGCTGGAGCCTCAAGCCCATGGTCTACATGGCCCTGGTCCCGGCTATTCTGCTCACCCTGTATGCGTCGTTGGATCCCGAACTGACCAAAATCCTTGGTCTGGCGTGGGATTGCGGCGCGGTGACCACCGGCCCGGTGACGGTGCCGCTGGTGCTGTCGCTGGGCATCGGCATCGCCTCCTCGGCGGGTAAGGGCGACAGCCAGTTGTCGGGCTTCGGCATTGTGACGCTGGCCTCCATCTTCCCCATCATCGGCGTGCTGTGCCTGGCCATCTTCGTCTCCACCCAGGTGACGCCGGAACAGATCATCGCCGGGGCGCAGGAGTCCGCCGCCGCCGCCGCCGCCGCCGCCATCGCCGGTCCGCAGTGGTATGAAAAGACCCCCTGGAACGAGATCATCCTTGGCGTGCGCGCCATTGCGCCGCTGATTCTGTTCCTGTTCCTGGTGTTGCGCTTCATGCTCAAGGAGAAGGTGCGCAAGCCCGGCGAGATCGCCTACGGCATCGCCCTGACCATCATCGGCATGTGCATCTTCAACATCGGCCTGACCTACGGTCTGGCGGCGCTGGGCGAGCAGACCGGCGGCATGGTGCCTTCGGCCTTCATGAAGGCGCAGGTGGACGGCATGTGGATGCACCCCATCTACAGCTACTTCGTCGGCCTGCTGCTGGCGCTGGCGTTCGCCTGGTTCCTCGGTTTCGGCGCCACCCTGGCCGAACCGGCCTTGAACGCCCTGGGCGCCACGGTGGAGAACCTCACCAACGGCGTGTTCAAAAAACGCACCCTGATGATCGCCGTCTCCCTGGGGGTGGCGTTTGGCATCTCCATCGGTCTGGCCAAATTGATCTTCGGCCTGCCGCTGCATATGCTGCTGATCCCGCTCTATCTGCTCGGCGCGTTTTTGACCTTCCTCTCCACCGAGGAGTTCGTCAACGTGGCCTGGGACAGCGCCGGGGTGACCACCGGACCCATCACCGTGCCGCTGGTGCTGGCCATGGGTCTGGGGTTTGGCAACGCCACCAACGCCGTGGAGGGTTTCGGCATCCTCTCCATGGCCTCCATCTGTCCCATTCTGTCGGTGCTGTTGACCGGCCTGTGGGTGGGGCATAAAGCCAAGAAACAGGCCCAACAGGCGCACGCCGTGGCGACGGAACATGAGGTGTTGAGCTGATGAGCAACGAACGCAGCATTACCTATTTGACCGATGTGGCTCTGATCACGGTGATCGTGCAGCGCGGCATGGGCGACAATATCGTCAAAGCGGCGCGCGAAGCGGGCGCCCAGGGCGCCACCGTCAACTATGCGCGCGGCAGCGGCGTGCGCGAGCGCCTGGGTCTGCTGGGCGTGGCGGTGGAGGTGGAGAAGGAGATCGTCAACATCGTGGTCTCCTCCGAGCAGAAGGACGCGGTGTTCAGCAGCGTCTACACTGCGGGCGATCTGGACACCCCGGGCATGGGCTTCATGTATGTGCAGCCGCTGGAGAAGGCCGCCACCTACATCCCGCCCGATCTGGTGGCGCGTTTGAAGAGCAACAGTTAACCGTGCGGAAAAGGAGCCGATTATGAGCAATCCAGCCGCAGCCAACGTGCTCACGGGCAAACTGATCACGGCGATCCTGCCCGATGACGGCCACGACAAGAAGCTGCTCAAGGCGCTGAAGAAGGAGAAGGGGATCATCACCGCCAACTCCCAGGCGGCGCGCGGCATCAGCATTCTGCATGAGGCCCCGCACAAGCGCGACGCCCTGCCCGAGGCCGAAGCGGTGCGCATTGTGAGCATCGTCGCCGAAGTTGAGCAGGCCGACGCGCTGTTCGACTTCATTTTCGACTTTGCCCAGATCGACCGGCCCGGCGGCGGCGTGCTGCTGCTCAAGCCGCTGTCCGGCTTTACGCCATTCCTGCTGCCCGAAGGGGTGGCCGACGAGAGCGCCGATGCCTAAAGCGTTGCAACGCGCCACCACCCGCGTGATCTCCAATCAGGCGGGCGCGGGCGGGCAGTATGTGATTCGCTTCCACGCGCCGGATCTGGCCGTAGCGGTGGCGCCGGGTCATTTTGTGCATATCGTGGTCAGCGATCGACTGACCCTGCCGCGCCCCTTCTCGGTGCTCGATTGCGATGTGGACGCCGGCACCATCGACGTGTTTTACAAGGTGGTGGGCCAGGGCACCCGCCTGATGACCACCTGGAAGGGCGGCGAATTGGTGGCCATGCTGGGCCCCATCGGCAAGCCGTTCACGCCGGTGGACGCTTCGCGCCGGGCGCTGCTCATCGGCGGCGGCGTGGGGGTGGCGCCGGTGGAGTTTCTGGCGCGGCGTTTGGGCTTGTCCGGGGTCGAGACCACCCTGCTCATCGGCATGGAGAGCGATAGTCCATTGCCGCTCAAACCGGCGGAGAAGCCGTTGGCGGGGCTGGAGGATGGCCCGGTCAATCTGGCGCTGACCAGCGCCGAGAAGGCGGGGGTGACCAGTCGCTTGGCGTGTTTGACCGAACGGCGCGGCTGGTATCAGGGCTATGTGACCGATCTGGCGGCGGCGCATCTGAGCGCGCTCACCGCCGAGGATTTGGCGCGCACCACCCTGTATGTGTGTGGTCCGACGGTGATGATGCAGGCCGCCGCACGCTTGGCGCAGCGGTTTGATCTCACCGGCGAGGCGTCGCTGGAGGAGCATATGGCGTGCGGCTTCGGCGGTTGCGCTGGCTGCGTGGCGCCCATTCGCGCCGGGGAGGATTGGCTCTACCGTCGCGTATGTGTGGATGGCCCGGTGTTTGCGATAGAGCAGATCGCCTGGGAGCAGATGCCCGGCTACGTGAATGCGCCCGGTCGCCCACAAGCGCCCACCACTTGCGCGCCCGGCCACAGCTGCGCCTGAACTCTCTTTCTCTTTTTTGATTTCGCGTCTTTGACGCCCGCCCTTATGGCTGTTTTTCCACGTAAAACCCGCTATTGGCTGGATGGCCTGATGGTGATCGCTCTGATTGCCGTCGGCTATGCCGTGGGTCTGCGCCATCTCAATCAGGTTGCTCCCGATCACAACGTCTTTTCCGACTCCCATCGGCAGTTCGCCCCAGCGGTGATGCTGGCGTGCGGACGCGGCTTCGTCGATGTGGCGAGCGTCCGCCCGCCTGCGCTGACGCGCTTTTTGGCCGAAAGTCAGGCCCAGCGCGCGCAACGCTTTGACTGCGCCGAGCTGCCGCCGGATCTGCGCACGCGGCCCATCAGCCAGTGGCAAGGCGCCAATCCCTATCTGCCGTATGTGACCGGATGGATGTGGCGCTGGCGCGGCATCGATTGGGACGTCATGCTTCCGCTGTTGGCGCTGCTGCATGGCGTCGTGGGGGGGCTGGCCTATCTGCTCTTCCGCTACGGCATGGGGCGTCCGCCGGCGTTGTTGATGGCCGCTTACGTGCTGGCCTCGGACCACTTCCTGGCGGCGTTGGAGTCGTTTCCCCACTACGTCAAAACCCCCTTTGTGATGGCGGTGTTCGTGCTGCTGCTGATGCTGGCGCTGCGTCGACGGCCATGGTGGCTGCTGCTGCTGTTGGCCACTGTGCTGGGTCTGGTGGTGGGCGTGGGCGATGGTTTCAGTCTGGATCTGGATCTGGCCATTCCCCCCGCTGTGGTCACGCTGTTGGCGTTTGCCCGCACCCGCATTGGCGATGCGACGCTGTGGGGCGCGCGGGTGGTGGCGGTGATGCTGTTCTTCGTCGGCGTGCTGTCGGGCACCTGGCCCATGGCGCAGTGGGCCAATCCGAGCAGCAATCCGGCGCCAATGCTCATCAGCGGCGCCGACAACGCTTTCATCCAGCAGCTGCGGTTGAAAAACTCCCTGTATGAAGTCAGCTACATGCAGGGAGACGCCGCGCGCAATGTGCGGATAAGGGACTACGCCGCGCGGGTGATGGGGCTTCCATTGGATGCGCCGAGCGCCGCCCCGGACGATCATCCACAGCCAGCGGAGATCCACGCGAGCGACGCCCTGTTCCTGGAGATGCTCAACCGCACCCCCGCCGACTTCATCGCCCGTGGCCTGGCCTCGGCGCAGCGCATCGCCGATGAGGGGGCGATCAAACGCAACGGCTGGCTGGCGATTACGCTGGCGTGGCTGCTGCTGGCGCTCTATTCCAGCCGACTGGCGCTGTTTGCCGGGCTCTTCTACCTCTATTTCGCCGCCGTGCCGGGTCTACTGTTTCGCAGTGACCACAGCTTCCATCTGAAAGTGCTGCCGCTGTTCGCCCTGGGCTTTCTGCTGTGGCTGGCGGTGCGCCCGTTGGCGGCGGGATTGCTGCGCACCGGCTGGTTTGATTGGCGCGCCCGTCAGCGCCGTTTTCTGGTGGCGGTGAGCAACAACTTCTTCGATGTGTTGGAGAGGCTCTCCTGGCGGCCGCTGGCGGTGGCCGGGTTGACCTTGACCCTGCTGGTCTCGGCGCCGCTGTGGCTGGCGCGCGGGGTGCAGGATGCGCGTATGCGCGCCTATATCGAGGAGATCGTCGCCCTGCCGGTGCAGACTCTCTCCATGCGCGTCAAGCAGCAGAACGACGTGAGCGTGCTGCTGGAGCTGAAGAACTTTCCGCCGCGCGCCCGCGCCGACACGCCCCAGGTGGGCTATCTGACGCTCACCTTCTCGCGCGCCCGTTGCGGTCTGGATCGCACGCCCATCGGCTTGCGCTATGAGGGGTTGGACGAGCCGCTGGCGACGCCGTCGCGGCGCATGCGCGTGATGTTGCCCGAAAGCGGTAACCTGACCCTCTATCTGCCCGTCTATGCCCAGGAGCAACTGCCGCGGTTTCAGGGGTTGGAGATCGACCGGGGCGGCCACGCCTGCCTGATCTACGTGGGGCAGACGGCGCCGCAGGCGCTGCGGGAGCAGGCGCCGCTGCTGCTGAGTCTGGCGCTGCCGTGGAACTGGCGCGAAACGCCGCTCTATCTCACCTTTCCCAAGTGGGGGGAGCGCTACCGCTTATCGGACTGGTTTACCCATCAGCAGACCCACGTTGATGCGGGGCTGGGCGCGGCGGGGTTGTAGAAAATCTCGAACGGGCGCTGTTATTGTCAGTTGAAATCAGAATCGGACAGTTTGGGTATTGGTCATGAAAGATATCGAGGGCTACGCCTTCGAGCTCCCCAGAGCGATGGTGCGACGACACAAGAATCGAACAGTCTGGTTTTGGATATGAAAGATATCGAGGGCTTTGCCCTCGAGCTCCCCAGATCAAAAGCCAAACCGTGGGCGCGGCCCAATCTGTTATTGTCAGTTGAAATCAGAATCGGACAGTTTGGGTATTGGTCATGAAAGATATCGAGGGCTACGCCCTCGAGCTCCCAAAAACAACACCGTGGGGCGCCGCCCCACACCCCGCTTAAGGGTCACAGACCCTTAAGAATCCCGCCTCCGGCCAGCCGGAGGCCAATAGTCAGCGCAAGCTCGCGCTGCGTCACGCAAACATTGGCTGTTCTGTGCAGTCTTGGTTTTATTATGCCAGCGCGCCCCACAGCAGCAGCGCCAGGTAAGCGCCATACACGCCCACGGCCAGCGGGAACAGCCGTTTCGCCAGCAGCCAGTAGAGCAGGGGAAACAGACACAGAATCCCATAAGCCACGCCATGGCCGATGAGGATCTCATCCAGCGGCAATGGACTGACGTGGGGCATGCTGATGGGATCGTGGGTCAGGGCGGCGTGCAGTTTGCGCCCCAGATTGACGCCGAATCCCAGCGTCACTGCGCCATGGGTGAGCCACAGGGCGCGGGAGATTGCATGCAGACGAAAAAACCAACCGCGTAGGCCCATGGGTCTGTTACTCCGGGATTAAGGGTCTGATCCCACAGGGGAAATCGCAGCAGGCAAAAAAAACCCAATCAGCTTGCGGCTGATCGGGTCAACAAGAGTTTGCACACAAATTGATCATAACGCAGTTATTGTGACCAATGCACCCCCTTTTGTGCGGCGTGTGACAAAAAATATCCGGGAAAAACAATCCGCCACGGGTTTTCCCGGTGCGGGCGCGCAGTCATAATGGAGCCACGTTCCTCATCAGGAGAGAGCATGCTCAGGCTTCCCATCATATCCGCTCCGATGCGCCATATTTTCCCGCCGCTGCTGTTGACGCTGCTGTGGGCGCTCTGCCCTGCGCTGGCGCCGGATGCGCGGGCGGCGGACGCGCCGCAATCCTCCGCCTCTCAACCTGCCGCCACGCAACCGGCGGATGCGCCGCCTACGGTCTCCCAGCGCGCCGCCTATAGCGTGGCGTTCGACGGTCTGGACAAACACGGCGATCTGGAGAAGCTAATCGGGCAGGTGGCGCAGACCGTCCTCAAGCAGGAGAAACCGCCGCTGAGTCGCTTTCTGCTGGCGCGCATGGCCGATGGCGACGCCGAATTGGCGGTGCAGGCGATGCGTTCGCGCGGCTACCTGGACGCCCGCGCCGAGGCGGCGGTGAGCGGTGAGGCGCCGCCGTTTGTGGTCACCCTCAAGGCCGCTCCCGGACCCCTCTATCACATCGCCCAATGGCGCGTGCAGACCACTCCCCCCGGCGATGAGTTTACCCCGCCAGACGCCTTCTCCCTGGGCTTGGATCAAGCCCCGGCAGGGGAGAGCGCGCGTATTCTCGAGGCTCATGACAAACTGGTGGACGCCGCCAAGGAGCAGGGCTACGCCTACGCCAAAGCGGGCAAGATGCGCGTTGTGGCCGACCCCAAGAGCCACGCGTTGGAGGTGATCTACGCCATTGATCTGGGGCCGCTCACCACTCTGGGCGAACCGCAGTTGCAGGGCTTTGGCTCGGTCAAGGAGAGCTATCTGCTGCACCGCATTCCGTGGAAGGCGGGGGTGCGCTACGCCCCGGCGCGGCTGCGCGAGGCGCGCAAAGCCATGGTGGGCACCGGCCTGTTCAGCGCCGCGCGGGTGAAGTTGAGCGAAACCCCCGACGCCGAGGGGCGCACGCCGGTGGTGATCAAACTCATCGAGCGCAAACATCGCACCTGGCGCGCTGGCGCCGGTTTCTCCACCGACCAGGGGGTGACGCTGTCGGGTTCGTGGGAGCATCGCAACTTTCGCGGCGGCGGCGAACGGCTGCTGACCGAAGCGGAGCTGGCCCAACAGACCATGCGCCTGGCCGCCTCCTATGACCAGCCGGACTTCCGCCACATCGGCGAGACCCTGCGTCTGAGCACGGAAATCGCGCAGGAGGAGGAGGAGGGTTACGACCGCACCGGTCTGGACATCAATGCGGCGGTGATCAAGAAATTGCCCAAGATCGGCGAATTGACCCTGGGCGCCGAGTACTCGGTGGCGCGGGTGACCGAGATCACCACCGCCAAGGAGGAGACCTACGGCACCATGAGCTTCCCGGTGGGTTTGGCGGCGGATTTGACCGATGACCGTCTGGACGCCACCCGGGGCTGGAAGATGACCTTGATCAGCAAACCGGTGCTGGCGACCCTGGGCAATGGCTCCAACTACTGGCGTTTCGACCTGGGCGGCAGCGCCTATCACCGGGTGGGCTTCAGCGACAAACGGTTGGTGCTGGCCGGACGCTTCGCCCTGGGGACCACCATCGGCGCCGAGCTGGCCGATATCCCGGCGGACAACCGCCTGTATGCGGGCGGCGGCGGCTCGGTGCGCGGCTACGGCTATCAACTGGCCGGACCGGTGGACGCCGCCAACAACCCCACCGGCGGACGCTCGCTGCTCACCTTCGGTTTTGAGTCGCGCTATCGGGTGCGGCCCAACATCGGCGTGGTGGCGTTTGTGGATGGCGGGCGCGCCTACGCCGCCGCCTTCCCCGACGGCTCCGCCGACCCCCTCATCGGCGCCGGACTGGGTCTGCGCTACGCCTCGCCGCTGGGACCGCTGCGGCTGGATGTGGGCGTCCCGCTGCGCCAGCGCGACGGCGTGGATGACGTGTTTCAACTCTACATGAGCATCGGACAGGCATTTTGAGCATGGACGCAGCCGACGCCACCTCCCCGGACTCTCCCAATCCGCCGCCGCGCGCGCCCCGTCGCTGGCTCAAACGCACCCTGTGGAGCCTGCTGCTGGCGCCGTTTGTTATCCTGGCGCTGGTGATCACGGCGCTGCAGACCCCATGGGCGCGCACTCTGATCGTCGAGCAGGTCAACGCCGCCCAGCCGGTGGCGCGCCTGCAGGGGTTGGGCGGCGGTCTGCCGTGGGCGTTGAGCCTGCAGAGCGTCACCTTGAGCGACGCCAAAGGGGTGTGGCTGAGTCTGGAAGATATACGCTTTGCCTGGAAGCCGTGGGCGTTGCTGGGCGGCGCTGCGCAGATTGACGAACTGAGCGCCGCCAAACTCGCCATCACCCGTGCGCCCGAGGCTGACGCCAATGCCGCGCCGCCGCCGCCCGCCGCCGACAAGATGACCGCCAGCGATCCCTTCGCCCTGCCCGAGGCGCTGCCCATCCGCGTGGCGCTGGAGCGGCTGGCGGTGGAAGAGATCGTCATCGGCGCGCCGCTGGTGGGTCAGGAGGCGCGCTTCCGCCTCACCGGCTCCGTGGGCGCAGAAGGGGCGCAGGATCTGCTGGCCAAGTTGGCGCTGGAGCGCACCGACGCCGCCACCGCACAGATCACCCTGGAGGCGGGGGCGGCGCTGGCGACCCAGCAGATTCATCTGGCGCTGCAGGCCAACGAGAGCGGCGGTCTGTTGGCCCACTTTGTCGGCGGGCCCGACGATGGCGTGTTGCAGGCGCATCTCTCCGCCGACGGCCCCCTGGCCGACTGGGCGGGCAAGCTGGCGGTGAGTTGGCCGCAGTGGGGCGCGACCCAGAGCGACTTCCGCTTCAATCTCACCGCGCAATCCCTGGGCGCGGCGCTGGATGGTCAGTGGCGGCCCAGCGACGGCATGTTGCCCCCTGAAGCGGCGTCGGTGCTGGCGGGCAAGCCGGTCGTCTTTGGCCTCACCGGGGCGTTCGATCCCCAGACGCAACAGGCCACCCTGGCGCGTTTGCAGGTGCAGGCGGCGCCGATGAGCCTCAATGGCGCGGGCGGGGCCGATCTGCAGCAGCAGACCCTCCATGCCGACGTGACCGTGGAAGCGCCGGATCTGGCGCGCTTCTCCCAACTGGCGCAGCAGAAGTTGGCGGGCTCCGGTCGTCTGATCCTCAACGCCAAAGGCGCCTTGAACGCGCCCACCATCACCGCGCAACTCACCACGCCCAAGCTCCACGCCACCGGCGTGCGGGCGCAGGGGGCGCGGGTGGATCTGGCGGTGACGCCGACGGCGGGGCGCGTCCTGCCCGATGGGCTGCAACTGGCGCTGGATGCCGCCATCAAGGGGGTGACCCTGCCCGAGGCCGGGGAGGGGCTGCCGCCGCTGCGTCCCAAACTGCGTCTGCGCGCCAACTTCACCGACGCCAATACATTGCGCTTGCAACAACTGCGACTGGACAATGGCGAGCTGGCCGCCCTCACCGCGACCGGCGGCTACCGCATCGACCAGCAGTCGGGCCAGTTCCAGGCCGATCTGGATGCGCCGCAACTCAATCCGCTGCTGGCTCCGCTGGGGCTCACCGCTGCGGGGGGCGCGGCGTCGCTGCATGTGGATGCGCGCATGGCCCCGCAACTGGCCAAAATTGACGGCGCGCTGAATCTGGCCGGACGCGGCTTGAAAGGGCTGCCAGAGCCGGGGCTGTTGGGGCCTGATCCCAGCTTGCAGGCGCGCTTCTCCCTGGCCCCCAAGAGCGGCGCAGTGACCCTGAAGGGTCTGCAATTGCAGGCCAAACACGCCCAGGCGGCAGGGGAGGTGAACTTTGACCCGGCCAAGAAACGCCTGGCCGCCGACGTCACCGTGGATATCGACGATCTCTCGCCCCTCACCGTCATGGCGAAAACCCCCCTGGGCGGCGCCGTGAGCGCCCGCATCATCACCCGGGGCGCGGCGGAGAAGCCCCACGTCTCCGCCAATGTGGTGGCCCGCGCGCTGCGGGTCGACGCGCAGCGTTTTGAGCGCATCCAGGCGGATTTGGAGACCGATGACCCGTTTGGCGCGCCCCATGGGCAACTGCGTCTGATCGCCACCCAGCCCCAGGGTTCGCTGGATCTGGCCAGCGGCTTCGCCGCCAACGCCGATAAGAGCCGCATCGTGTTGAGCGGATTGCAGCTGACGGCGCCGCAAACCCGCGCGGCGGGGGATCTGGAGATCGATCTGACAAACAAACTGGTCACCGGCGCGCTGCAAGCCAATGCTGAAGAGCTGGCGGCGCTGACCCCCTGGCATGGCCAGAAACTTAGCGGCGTGGTGCGTCTGGACGCCAAATTGGGCCGCGACAAGCTGGATCAAACCGCCGATGTCACCGCCCATGTGAGCAAACTGGCGGGCGACTTCGGCGCTCTGGAGGCGCTGGATCTCACCGCCCTGGCGCAGAAGCGCGGCGAGGCGATCCATCTGCAAGGCAATGTCGATCTCAAAGCGCTGGAGGCCGACGGCGCGTCTATCGAAACCCTCACCGCCGCCGTCACCGGGCGCCTGCGCGATCTGGATATCCGCTTGCACACCAAAGGCGCCGCCACCGTGCCGTTTGAACTGGAGGCCGCCGCCCACGTAGCGCAGAGCAAGGCGGGCATGCAGGCCAGCGTGAGCAAACTCAGTGGTCTGCTGGATGGCGAGCCGGTGACCCTGGCCGCCCCCTTCGCCGTGGCTTCAGTCAAAGATGAGGTGGTGCTGTCGGATCTGGATCTGACCGTGGCCGGGGCGCGTCTGCAGGCCCGGGGCAGCCATCGTGCCGGACATATCAACGCCCAGGCCCGCGCCGAGTTGCCGCTCAAGCTCCTCGACCGCTTGCAGATCTACCCCATCGAGGGGCGCGCGGTGGTGGATGCGCGCATCACCGGTCCGGCGCGACAGCCGTTGACCACGGCGGATATCTCCCTGGCCGACGTCAAACCGCGCAGCGCCGAATTCGCCAATCTGCCGCCGCTGCAGATGAAAGCCCGCGCCGAGATCAAACCCGGGCGCGGACTGGAGGCCAATCTCACCGCCACCGGTCTGACCGAAGGGCCGCTCACCACCCATGTGACCGCGCCGCTCAATTTCGGTCTACAACCGTTCGTCGCCGAGCTGCCCAGCGACCGCCCCCTGACCGCCGAGATCAAGGGCAAAGTCAGTCTGGCCCGCGCCGCCGCCTGGGCCGCGCTGGATGAGACCACCCGTCTGGCGGGGATTCTCGACGCCGACCTGCAGATTCTCGGCACGGTGAACAAACCGGCGGTGACCGGGCAGTTGAACCTCAGCGGCGGCGCGGTGGAGCAGAGCGAGGCGGGGCTGCTGCTGCGCAATATCGTCATGCACGCCCGCGCCGAGGGCGATGTGATCCGCTTGCAGGAGCTGACCGCCAGCGACGGCGAGTCGGGCCGCATCGCCCTCAACGGGCAGGTCTCCCTGGATGCGGCCAAACAGTTCCCGCTGGATCTGACGGTGAAGATCGACCAGGCCACCCTGGTGCGGCGCGATGATCTGCTGCTCAACGCCAGCAGCGACATTCATCTACAGGGCAACGCCCGGCGTCAGTCGGTGCGCGGAACCACCACCGTCAACCATGCGGAGATCTATATCCCCAGCGGCCGCGGTCCCGACATCAATGTGGTGGAGATCGAGCGCAAAGGCGCGCCGCGCAAACCCAAACAGGCCGCCAAGGCGGAGCCGCCCACGCGCACCGATCTGGATCTGACCATCGCCATTCCGGGCCGCATGTTCGTCAAGGGTAGCGGACTGGACTCCGAATGGCTGGGCGATCTGCACATCGGCGGGCAGGCCAGCGAACCGATCATCACCGGCGATCTACAGATCAAAAAGGGCATTCTCGCGCTGCTGGACCATCAGTTCAATCTGCGTAAGGGCGAAATTCGCTTCACCGGCGCCACCCCGCCGCTGCCGCAGCTGGATATCGAAGCCACCGCCCAGGGCGGCGATCTGCTGGCCATCATCGGCGTCTCCGGCTCCGCCGCCAAACCGGAGCTGGCCCTCTCCAGCGAACCGGCCAAGCCCGAGGATGAGGTGATGGCGCAGCTGCTGTTCAAACGCGACGCCGCCAGCATCACCCCGGCCCAGGCGCTGAAACTGGCCGCAGCGCTGGACTCCCTGCAGGGCGGCGGCGGCGGTCCCGGTTTTGTGGACAAGCTGCAGCGCGGCCTGGGGGTGGATCGGCTGGACTTCGGCGGCGACTCGGTGGAGACCGGCGCGGTGAGTGTGGGCAAGTACATCAACGACAAGGTCTATCTGGAAGTGGAGAAGGGCATGGCCGCCGGCAGCGGCAAGGTCAACGTGGAGGTGACGGTGTTCCCCGAAGTGGTGGTGGAGACCGGCGTTAACGAAGACTCCGCCGCCAACCTGGGCCTGAACTGGAAACGGGATTATTAACAAACCAGGGTTGCTTACCCCATTTATCGATACACGATATTATCGTCATGCGATATAATCTGCCATGATCAAGTCATTCCGCTGCAAAGAGACGCAAAAGCTGTTTCACATGCAGCGTACGGGCAAAGCGCCCGCCACGATCAAGCAAACCGCTCTGCGCAAACTGAAAATGCTGGATAGCGCAGGGGATTTGAATGATTTGCGTATTCCGCCCGCCAATCGATTGGAAGCGTTGAGCGGTGACCGTCAAGGGCAACACAGCATTCGAATCAATCAGCAGTGGCGGATCTGTTTTTGTTGGCGCAATGGCGATGCTTATGATGTCGAGATCGTGGACTACCATTGAGGAGAGATGATGGATCGCGACCCCGATTTGAAGCCAGTCCATCCCGGCGAAGTGCTTAAAGAGGATTTTTTGCAGCCCATGGGCATCAGTCAGAATCGTTTGGCGCTGGCGATTCATGTGCAACCCATACGCATTAGTGAGATTGTGCGCGGCAAACGCGCCATCACAGCGGATACCGCTTTGCGATTTGGGCGATTCTTTGGCACGACGGCGGATTTTTGGATGCGTTTGCAAGCGGCGTATGATGTGGATGTGGCGCGGTTTGAGATGGATGAAACGCTGCAAAACATCGAGCCACACGCTGCATAGACGGATGAAAAATCAGAGGGTGAAACAGAGATGAGCGGCACAGGCAAAGCGGGATTCATCGGGCTGGGCATCATGGGCGCGCCCATGGCGCGCAATGCGCACAAGGCGGGATTCGAGATCCAGGTGTGGAACCGTTCGGCCCAGCGCAGCGCACCTTTTCAGCGTGATGGCATAACGGTATCCGAGTCGCCCATGGCGCTGGCGCAGTGGGCCGATCAGGTGGTGATCATGGTCACCGATCCGGCGGCGCTGCTGGCGGTAATCGACGCCCCGAACGGCGTGGCGGCGGGCGACCTCAATGGCAAGACCATCCTCAACGCCTCCACCGTCTCGGTGGAGGCGACGCAGGAGGCGGCCAAACGGGTGCAAGCGGCTGGCGGACGGTTTCTGGACGTACCGGTGTCGGGGAGTAAAGTCCCGGCGGAGACGGCGCAGTTGGTGTTTCTGGCGGGGGGCGAGGCGGCGGATATCGATGCGGCGCGCCCGCTGCTGGATGCGTTGGGCAAGACCACGGTGCATTGCGGCGCCATTGGCGACGGCACGCGCATGAAGTTGGCCATCAATCTGATGTTGGCCAACCTCATCAACGGGCTGTGCGAGTCGCTGGCGCTGACGCGCAAGATGGGATTGCCTGCGCAGATGTTCATTGATGCGCTCAATAGCGGGGTGATGGCGTCGCCGCTACTGAGCATGAAGGGGAGTGCGTTGATGGCGCGGGATTTTGCGCCGCACTTTCCGTTGTCGCTAGTGGCCAAGGATATGGACTTGATCGTGGAGGAGGCGCGCAAGCAGGGCGCGGAGCTGCCAGGCGCGCAGGCGGTGCGGGACGCCTACGCCAAAGCGATGGAGAGGGGCTTGGGTGACTTGGACTTGGCGGCGTTGATGCGGAGCATCGAGCAGGACGCTGGGTTAGAGTCTGGCGCGGAGTAAAAGTGTTTGTGGGAAAGAGGTCGGGCCCAAGGTGACTATGGGCCTCCGGCTGGCCGGAGGCGGGGTCTGGGGTCCGCGACCCCAGCGGGTCCAGGGCGGCGCCCTGGCGGGTGTCGGGCAGAGCCCGACCGGGGTTTGGGGCAGCGCCCCAATATCTTTGATCTTCAAGCCGTTTCCCCTTGAGCAGAGGCGAGCCATTCCGGAGTGGATTGAGAGCCTGGGCGTGTGAAGCGGGTACGCAGGCAAACGAGGAAACGGCGGTGAGCAGGCCCCGCAGGGGCCGTCGTCCGCAGGGCGGCGAATGCCGTAAGCCACAATCTGGCGCAGAGTGAAAATGTGTGTGTGACAAGGCGTGTTTTCCCCTAATATAACCGTCACACAGTAACGATATTTCAAGAGTCATCCGATCTGCTGGAAATCCATTATGATGCAGTGGGAAACCCTTCTGAGCCTGAAACGCAGCGGTCGCACGGCAAGCAGCTCCAGCGATCCGCGCCACCCGTTCGAAGTGGACCTGGATCGCATCACCTTCGCCGCCGCCTTCCGCCGTCTAAAAGACAAAACCCAGGTCCATGCGCTGCCGGACAACGACCATGTGCGCAATCGCCTGACCCACAGCATTGAAACCGCCTCGGTGGGACGTTCGTTGGGCGTGCAGGTGGGGCAGGAGATCGGCAAGCGCCACCCGCACTTGCGCGCAGAGTACGCTGCGCCCTACTTCGGCCATGTGGTGCAAGCCGCCTGCCTGGCCCACGATATCGGCAATCCGCCGTTCGGCCATGCGGGGGAGTCGGCGATTCAAACCTGGTTCGCGCAGCGGCGGCAAGAGGCGTGGTTTGCCGCTCTGAACCCCCCGCAACAGGCCGATCTGCTCCAATTCGAAGGCAATGCGCAGGGGTTTCGCCTGTTGACCCAACTGGAGATGGGTCGCCGTAAAGGGGGCTTGCGCCTGACTCACGGGGTGCTGGGGGCGTTTACCAAATATCCGCGTCCGGCGTTGGCGCAAGTTAACGCCGCGGAGCGCTGGGACGCCGGGGCCAAACGCAAGAACGGCTTTTTTCAGAGCGAACAAACGCAGATGGCGGAGGTCGCCGAAAGCTGCGGCATGATCACAGCCGACGCCGATGCGCCGCGCTGGCGACGTCATCCGCTGGCTTATCTGATGGAGGCCGCCGACGACATCACCTATGGGGTGATCGACCTGGAGGATGGGGTGGAGTTGGGGCTGATCCCGCCCTGGGAGGCCATCACCGTACTGACAGAGATCGCCCAACCGAAATTCGACATGAAGGGTGGGCCTTTGGAGAGAGTGCGCACGCTGCGCGCTATGGCCATGGGTCAACTCAACGAGGCCGCCGCGCAAACCTTTGTGGATCATGAGTCCGAACTGTTGGCCGGTCAATTTCACGGCGGATTAATGGACGCCTCGCCACTGGCCGAACCCCTGCGCGCCGCTGGCCAGTTGGCCCGGGATCGCCTCTACATGGCCGAGCCGGTGGCGCTGAAGGTGGCCGCCGGACAGCGGGTGATTCAAGGCTTGCTGGAGATCTTCCAACCGGTGGTGATCGCGCTGCATGCCGCCCAATGGGAAACGGCGGCGTTGGATTCGCAACATCGCTATCTGGCCGCGCTGCTGGACGCCGAAACTCTGACGACGCTCCGGGGTGCGCCCACTGTCAACTCCTATGAGGCGCTGCTGTTCCTCACCGATTTTCTCTCCGGCATGAGCGATAAACAGGCGCTGCGTCTGTACCGCAGACTCAACGGCATCGATGTCTAACCCGTGTGAGCCAGATGATGACCGCTCCTGACACAACACCCGCCAAAGCGCCGCGCATCGCGTTCTTTCTGCCCTCTCTGAGTTGGGGCGGCGCGGAACATGTGTTCGCCATGTTGGCCAATGACCACGTCGCTCAAGGCGCGCAGGTCACTATGGTCGCCTGCACAGTGGATGGTCCGTGGTTGGAGTTGCTGGATCCGCGCATTGCGGTGGTCAATCTCAATGTGCCGCAGATCCGTCACGCGCCGCGTCCGCTGCGGCGTTGGTTGAAGGAGAACCCGCAGGATAGCGTGATCTCGTGTATGACCCACGCCAATATCATGCTGCTGCTGGCAGTGCTCTATCCCACTCGTTTGCCGGTGCGCTGCTATGTGCAGGAGGTGGCGCTGCTCACCGTGGGGCGCGCCCATCGCGCGCGTTCGGAACAGGTGATGCGCTGGATCATCCGCTGGCTCTACCCCAAAGCCGACGGCGTGCTGGTGGTCTCCGACGCCATCGCCGATGAACTGGCCGCCGACCGCGGCAAGCCGCTGCACAACGTAATCTCTCTACCCAATCCACTGGACTTTGCAGCCATCGAAAACAAAGCCGCCGCACCTGTGGATCACCCATGGCTCGGGGGGGATGACGGACCAATCCTGCTGGCGGTGGGGCGATTGGCGCCGGAAAAGGATTTCTCCACTCTGCTGCACGCCTTTGCGCAACTGCGCGCAACGCAACACAGAGCGCGTCTGATCATTCTGGGTGAGGGGCCATTGCGTGAGGAGCTGACGGGATTATGTCATGAGCTTGGCATCGCAGAAGCAGTGGATCTGCACGGTTTCTGCGACAATCCCTATGCCTATATGAGCCGCTGCGACCTGTTTGTGGTCTCCTCGATAGCCGAGGGCTTCTCACTGGTTCTTGTCGAGGCGATGCGCTGCGGCTGTCGTATCGTTACCACCGATTGTGGTCCGCGCCCGCGGGAGTTTCTGGATAATGGGCGCTTGGGACAGATCACCCCGCCAGGCGACATAGCGGCAATGGCCAGCGCCATGCAAATGGCGCTAGATGCGTCACATGATGCGAAAATTCTGCGCGATGCAGTGGCGGATTTTGACATCGCGCAGGTGGCGCAAAGGTATCTGGCGGTGTATGGAGGCAATTGAGAGGGAATAAGAACCTCTAACGAAAAATGCACCTGTTCGCTCCAGCAGCGCTTCGTCGGTTCTTCACTCCCCACCGACAGAAAGGATGCTGTGCTACGCGGGTCGGCAAGGCGCCTCTGGGCCGTACAGATGGACTCTTTTATGAGTGTTTCTATGAAATAGGTTCACTTCGGTGTGACTGGATTAACACAATAAATTTGTTTACATGTGGGAATAGAAACAGATAATATGCACTGAATGATAACAGAAAGCTTAGCAATGCGAAAACGAATCGCAAATGGTTGTCCGGTTGTCAATTGACACGCTATATGCACAACCATACAATAAATCCCACACTATGTGATAACTGAGAATTATCCGCAAACGAGCAGTTTGCCTTCTCAGCGGATAATTCGAATGTCAAACGAGCACAAAGGATATGAGATGCATCATAATCCATATTTGAAGAAAAATGTTTGTGTTGTCTACCAATATGTTCCAGGAAACCGAGCTTCTCAAGTTTGGTATCATCAATGGGGAATTAATGTCATGGCCTTTCTTGGAGAAGGCTTTGAATCCCTTGGTATGAATGTAAAATATATTGATATTGAGACATTTATTGGGAGCCCTTCAGTCGCTCTCAAAAATATTGATTATTCAGTAAATCTGATTTGCGGAAATAAAAACATTTCATTGTGGGCGCTCGTTCCTTCCATATCCTATTGGTATAACGTTATTCCAATGCCCAACAGAACAGAAGCAATGATTGCTGGCGAGAGAAAAGATACAGCAAATTTAATAGCGACAAAAGTGGGGTTTTCATGCCCTGAATGGGCAACAGATATTGGTGATCTAGATCAATCAATCCGTACAATTGTCAAAAAGCCTAGAGATTATGGCAGCAGCTCAGGATTGGAAATCGGCGAGATTAGAGACTTTAAAGACCATAAGAAGAATGATATTGAATATATATACCAAGAATTTGTAGAGGGAATAGATGTTACTATTCCAATTCTCTATAGCGATATACACAAAACGTATCTTTGCGGGCACGGTGTCGCATTCATTCCCGATGCTGATGCGGCGTGGGTATTAGATAGTGGTGCAAAATCAATAAATAGAGTCGGTATTGTACCAGAATCCATCACTAAAGTTTATTATACAGTTCCAAAGGAAATCGTTAATAAGATAAACAAATTAATGATATTCCTAGGTAATTCGTCTGTTGGCCGCATAGATTTCAGAGTCAGGCTGAAACCATCCAGTACAATCTATGATGCAACGCTAGACGAATATAATTTCATAGAAATCAATCCGACTCCTACAATGAATGCAAAGAGCGATTTTGTTGGCGGGATCGAGAGTGCTCTTGCCGATAGTGAAAGTGAGATTTACTCATATGCAGTAGAGACAACAGCTGAAACTGGAGTGGATATGAGCAGACCTTGTTCAATAGTAGCCTATACTATGCTAAAGTATGCGGAGATCACATCCAATGGAAATGAATAATTGGAAATAGTAATGTTTTGTGGATAAAGTCGCCTCTTGGCCCTGTAAATCTTCCTCTTCTTTTATTATATATCTCAGAATTAGCCAAAAAATCCACCATTGTCTGCTCGCCTTGTACAACAGATAGGTATTCCATAAAATTCGCTGATTCTAGATATCTAATGGGTAGTGGCTCCGTTTAGCTGATCACTATATTTCCAGACCAAACTCGTAGCGGTTGATAAACAGGCCAATGACCGTGTCGTGCATCACCTCGCATTTGGAGAAGCAGATGGTCTTTCTGGCCAGTCGCTTGATGCGAGTGCGCCAAGTCAGATGCTTGCGCTCAATACGCTGAGTGTTGCGCTTGCCCACGAAATGATTTGGGGCCAATGGGACGCGATGGTAAGCGCCCCAATCATCGGTAAACAGGTTGGCGATGCCAAAAGGCTCCAGCAGTTTACGCAGCTCTTTGAGCACAGCATCTTTCCGAGTTCCGAAGACATATGCCAGGACGCGGCCTGACTGGCGTTCGATGGCATGCCAAATCCATCGAGGGTTGGCCTTGCTGCCGACATAGGACCACATTTCATCAGCTTCTGCTTGATCAACCCGAACCACGTCGACCGGCGTATCGGAAGCCAGTTCAGCCAGAAGTGGAAGATTCACCTGTGAGATTCCGGTGTTTTTTTATCTCTCGGGTGATGGTGTTGCGCCCGACACCCAGGACGCGAGAGGTGTCACGAATCCCAGCGCCGTTAAGAGTCATCTCAAGGATTTGACGTTTTACCTCTGGTTGACGCCCTTTGTGGGTGTAGGTCGTTTGGAAATAGCGGCGTTTACAGTCTGGATTGTCGCAGCGGAAGCGCGGCTTCCCATTGGACTGTTTTCCATTCTTTACAACGTTTTGGCTTCCACATTCTGGGCAATGCACGGTAATCATGGCCATCTGTTTTCTCCACTATCCATGTGAGAACGATGGCCAAATCCATGCAAGTTTTATACAAAATCAGCTAAACGGAGCCACTACCCTTTATATTTACCATTAACTAAGTATGCGGTTCCTGCGTTATTCGCTACAGTTGATAAACGATCAAGATAGGGAACCTGCGATGTGGAGAAATCCACCAATTCTGAAAAGGCGTCTAAGTCAACGTGCTTCGTCCCAAGCTGATTGAGCAATTTATTATTCTGGCAATAGATATAAGATTCACTCTCATCACGCTCTCTGAAATATTGCGCTGCTTTTGAAACCAAGTCCCCTGTTTGTGAACTGTATCCAGAAATAAGATGAGATAATCGGAAACAGTGTGATTTAAGATTCTCATTTTCGAGAAACTCTGCGATCGCCAGGCTATTGTCAATACCTTCTGTGAAGCTTTCATCTATATATGAAATCCAAAGATTAATTACGGCTTTAAGAGAGAGAAGGTATCGAATCTGATAATCCGCTTTCATGTATTCCTTGGCGATATCAAGCTTCTTTAGAAGCCCTATCGCGACAGGCAGCGCACCAAATTTGTTTCCATTATTATCGTACGATTTAATGCTCAGACTTTCTGCGGCGAGGCGCTGTATGATAACCTCTGAGGTGTGATGTATAAACTCAGTTGTATCTAGTGAAATACTATCGAAGTCACACGCCGTGTAAGAATGTGACATAAAATTTTTTGTAAAACTTGTTATGTCGCCAGCTTTTGAAATTATCTTGGTCGCTTCATGTCGCCAGCTTTTAGTCTGCCCGAGAGGATGAACAATAATATTATTATTCAGCTTATGCATATCCTCTTTCAAAGACAGGCTCTCACTTTTCGGCTCAAATATCATAATTGGCCTGGAATCATACGGCATCTCAGTATAAAGAGATGCAAGTTTTGCAATTTGTGTTGGGTGAATTTTATCTTCTTTAATATAGAGAATGCTACTGCCTTGCTCTTGGTTATCGCTTGGTTTTCTATTCGAAGATACTTTGCTGACCGACACAGAAAAATCTTTGTAAGAAAATTTAAGAGGCTGGAGAATTATTGAAATTCCTTCTGCCAATGTACTAAATGCTTTTTCATAACGGATTCTTCTGTATGCTTGATTAGTATGTTGTTCGAGACTATCAGAATCTTGAATTATTGTAAGGTAAGATCGATTTCTCTTAAAGAAATCATTGAGAGTCCCTCGGGACATCTCTTTAGAACAGACATAAATTGGGAAATCTGTATCTAATGGATCTGGAGTAAATATCGACGACTCTTTATCTGTTAGTTTGACATTCATGATAATTCTCAGTTATCACATAGCGGCTTCCAGTCGTAGGCGGGCTCCGGCTCGGGTCAGGACATCACGCAAACTGTTATCCGTCACTTGTGTATAGATCTGCGTTGTCGCAATGCTCTGATGGCCTAAGAGTTTCTGTACAAAGCGGATGTCAACGCCCGCTTCGATCAAATGGGTTGCGGCTGAATGTCGCAGCATGTGCGGGGTGATGTGACGGGTGAGACCAGCGGCTTTGGCCTGTTGAGCAAGCTTGGAGCGGATATGCGCGGGACCAGCGCCATGCCCTTGTGAGGTCACCAGCAATGCTGATGAGTCGGTGCGGCGAAACTGCTTCGAGAGTGTGATATAGGCAGTGAGCAGGCGCCAAGTGGTGTCACTGGTCATGAATACCTTACGCTCCCGGCTCCCCTTGCCAAAAATTGTGATTATCCCTTGTGCGATATCCACATCCTCCAACGTTATTGAACACAATTCCCCCACACGTACACCGGTCTCAAAGAGAAGCTCAATGGCTGTATAAATAGTCAATGCTGAGAAGCGAGTTGATGAAATACACTCACTTATCGGTGTGTTAATTGAGTCCGGCGATCCAGCGCATTGGCTGCGACTGTAATCAAGCAGACGCTTCATCTCTGCGCGACTCAAGTGTTTCGGTTCAGTTGGAAAATGACAAACAAGCCGTTTATAATGTGTAGATAATAAGCGGAGGTTTGTATGGAACGGAAGAAGCGGAGATTTACGGCTGAGCAGAAGGTAGGCTATGTGCGCCGTCACCTGGTCGAGAAGGTGGTTCTCTCGGATCTGTGTGACGAGGCGGGCATTCAGCCCAGCCAGTACTATCGCTGGCAAAAGGCTTTGTTTGAGAATGGCGAAGCGGCTTTGGCTGACAAACGCGGCCAAAAGGCTCGTGATCGACAGATTGCCGAACTAGAAGCGAAGTTGGCAACCAAAAATGAGGTTATGTCCGAGCTTCTTGAGGCGCATGTTGCGCTAAAAAAAAGTCTTGGGGTGAGCTGAACGGCTGCTGGGTGGAGCCGGACATACGGGATTCGGTGGTGGATTTCGTGGCGTCTTGGTCAGACAAGAGCGAAATCGACACGAGCCGGATTATCAACTGGATAGGCGTGCAAAGGGGCAAGTTCTATTCATGGCGCAAGCGCTATGGAATGGTTAACGACCACAATGGCCGTATTCCCCGAGATTTTTGGCTGGACGATTGGGAGAGGGAAGCGATTGTCGCCTTTTTCCATGAACATCCGTCAGAGGGCTATCGGCGTCTGACCTACATGATGCTGGATGCAGGCGTGGTGGCGGTCAGCCCCTCTTCAGTGCTGCGTGTGCTCAGAACTGCCGGGCTGATGCGTCGTTGGAGCCCACCGCCCTCGCAGAAGGGCACAGGGTTCAAACAGCCTTCGGAGCCGCATAAACACTGGCATGTGGACATCTCCTATCTGAATATCCAGGGGACGTTCTACTATCTGTGCAGTGTCCTGGATGGATGTAGCAGGTTTATCCTCCACTGGGAGATTCGTGAGTCGATGAAGGAAGATGAGGTTGAAGTGGTCCTGCTCCGAGCTCAGGAGGCCTATCCGGAAGCTAAGCCGCGGCTGATCTCAGACAATGGGCCGCAGTTCGTTGCCAACGATTTTAAGGCGTTCATCCGGGAATCCGGCATGACGCATGTGAGGACTTCGCCTTACTATCCGCAGAGCAACGGAAAGCTGGAGCGTTTTCACGGTAGTTTGAAGCGTGAGTGCATTCGGCCTCAGACGCCATTATCGCTGGAAGATGCCCAGCGGGTTGTGGGAAAGTACGTCGAGCATTACAACACCCGGCGGCTCCATAGCGCCATCGACTACGTCACCCCACAGGATCGCCTGGAAGGGCGGCATGTGCAGATCCTGGCCGAACGAGATCAAAAGCTTGAGGCGGCCAGAGAACGGCGTCGGACGACGTACCAAAAGCAGTCTTTTCAGCCATCCCAAAAAATGGCTGAAAAGGCGAACGGCTAACTGATATTTTGGCTTAGGCGGTTGTCATGTTTCCGCTGAACCAGCACACAAGCTCTTAGGGAGAAGATGAGGCGTTTTAATGGCAATAGACATTTTGTGGAATGGATTATCAGCTAACTCTTCAACCTCTAACCAACGGAACATCGCTTTAACACAGGCAACACGACGTTTAATACTGCTGGCTTTTAACTGTTTCACATCTTGGAGATAAGTCAGGAATTGTCGGATAGCGTCGCGATCACACGTGATGAGCGCACGCTCTGATCCAAGGCAGGCGAGAAAATCATTTAAGTCAATTGTGTAAGCAGCGAGAGTCTTTTCAGAAAGTTTTTTGCCGTAGCGGCAATGTTGAAGAAACATCTGTGTAATGTGTTGCAAGGTCATATCGGATCTCCTGCGCTTCGCCGTAAGGGCGCAGAGTCATCCGCATCGACAATATCGTGTGGATGAGCGCCGCGACGACGGATTGGACGTCAAGGCGGCGCTTTGCAAGAGACGTACACAAGTTAATTGGAGTTGCCGCAGCGGGAAGATAGTAAGCCGTGCGACAGTGGATGAGCGGCGGTCTTAGATGTCAAAGCGCGGGCGAAAACGCGGCGTGGTCTCGGCGACGGGTTTGGGCACGACTTCGGCAATTTGAGCAAGGATCTCCTCTTTGCGCGTCGCCTCCAAACCCAGCTCATCCAGCTTCTGCTGGATATCCGGCCAAAACGCCAGATCGGTGCCGAACAGGAACTTCATCTCTTGGCCCGGGCTCTCCTCCACAATCACCCGCCCCAATGGCAACACCTGCTCCACCACGCGTTCGCCTTCACTCTCCTCCCACGCCAGACTCACGGTCAGTTGATGACTGCGATTGGGGTAGGTGGCTTGATGAAAGCCTTGGGATTGACGACTCCAACGAATTTCCATCTTCACCATTTCCGATTGGCGGCGCGACGCGCGTGACGCGTCTCACAGTTACAGACAGCGCGGCAGCAACTTGGCGTTGCGTTTGCGCATTTGCGGCAGAACATCGGCGATATTTTCAGATTGGACAGGCCACTGATCATAAAATTCACGCAAAATGGTGGCCGCGGAAACCTTGCCGCGCTGGTGGAAGTAGTGCAGGCGTGAGCCATGTAATGTTGCGATCCAATCGCCATACTCATCACGGTGAACAGTGGCGCGAATTTCGATAAAGGGTCGATTGAGCACCGGAGTCTTGGGCGAAACGCGTTGGGGAGAGTATGGCGGCAACGGCGGACGAAAATGCGGCGGCCAGGAGATGAAGCGCCAGCGTGCGCCCGCCTGACGCGCGAGCACCTGGCCAATGGGTGCGTCCAATTGTGCGCAGAAATGTTGCTCCAGAGCCTGCGTATCGGCTGCGTTGGGCGTAAAAACCTGACAAATGTAATAGAACGGCGGACGGCGCCACACATCCCAGACGATGCATCCGCCCAGCCATGCCGTCACGCCCAGACCCACAATGGTCCAGGGGCTGGATCGGGCGCGTTTCATCGGATCCAACGCTGCACCAAGGCGTCGAACGCGCCTTGCGCGAGCAGTCGATTGAGAGTGGCGTCGAACTGTTGCGTCAGGGCGGCGTCGGTGCGTTGGCGCGAAAAGGCCAGATAGACAGGCGCTTTGGCCAGCAGGGGATCCAATTGGCGCAAACGCCCATACACGCCTTGATGCTTGGCGCTATATCGCACCATGACGTTCTCAAAGGCGATGAGATCCAGCTTGCCATCGGCCAGTGCGGTGACCATGTCGTCGGGCTCATCCCACTCGCTCACCGTAAACAAATCGGACTCCGCCGCACGGTCGAACAGCGGCGCCACCCGGGCCAAGCGGATGCGGCCGATGGTCAACCCGCTCAGACTCTCCATATTGCCGTTCCAGGGCGGCGCCTTTTGGTAGCGTTGGGCAAACAGCGCCATGCGAAAACGGGTTAACGGCGTGCTGGGGAAACGCAGCCATTTGCGGCGGTCGGGCGACTCCATGCAGGGGAACACGGCGTCGGCTTGACCCGCCTGGATGGCCTGCAACGCCTCGGGCCAACTGCTGACGATCACCCGGCTGCGAATTCCCATGAACGAAAGCGTGCGCTGGACCAGCGTGACAAGAATGCCATCGGGCCCTTCATCACCCTGCGGCGCCTGACTGAAAGGGGGCACGTGCAGCGTGCGCAGGGTCAACACATCCGCCACTGAAGCGGGCGCAGCGGACGCTTCGGCCCAGGCGTCGTGGCGGGCCATAGAGAGGAACAGGCCGCATCCCAGCGCGATGGCGATCAGGAGACGCATGATCAGACTTTCAAAATGAATGCGGCTGAGCGCTCATATGAAAATGGCGCATCGCCCTGCAATACTCCTTTGACCCTAACGGATATTGAAATACCCGGCAAATCATTTTGCAGGCGGCAATGGACGCGGTTGCAGATCTTTGCGCTGATAGAGCGGGTGCACCGGTTCGCCGGAGCGATTGAGATTGAGGCAATACAGGGGGATGCGCGCCCGTTCCAGCAGAGCCCGCACCTCATCGGAGCGTTGCAGGTGCTGGGCGTGATTGCCCCACGCCGCCACCACCCGTTGCGCCATGCGCGCAGCGGTGAGGATCGCCTGGTTGTTACCCGGGCCCACTGGGTTGGCGAACGCCTTCATGCGCGCCGGATCGGTGGCGCGGTAGGCGAACACATTGGTCACCAGCATGGTTCCATAGCCCCAGGCGCGGGCGTAGCGTTCGCAGCGCTCCACGGTGGGGTCGTTTTTGGCTTCGTCGGCGGTGCTGGGGTTGAGCAGCAGAAAATTGATCACTGGGGCCTGCTCGTCCCACACGCGCCAGAGCAGCGTGCGCCAGGTGCGGCAAGCGGAGAAGTGGGCGCCGGTGCGCAGCCAACCAGAGGACATGAGAGTGCGCTCCCCAATGCGGAGGGTGTGAAGCGAAGGATAAATGGATGACCTCCCCATGCGGCGGAGGCGGCGAGCAGAATATAGCACGCTTCTTGCAGTATGCCCACCGGCGTCCCCATCCACTCAGGTGGTTGCAACGAACACCGATGGGCGCGCTGGGCGAACTCTGTTTTCGCCGAGTGTCATTGTCGCAACGAAGGAGCGCTGCGCATCATGGTCATGGAACTGGGCGCAAAGGTCGTCGAAGACCGCTATATCATTGAGAAACTTCTGGGAGAAGGCCCCCTGGGCGCGACCTATCTGGCGCGCGATTCGGTGGCCGACGCCCTGGCGGTGATCAAAACCATTCCTGAAGATCTCACCGCCGACACCGATATCTTCACCGAATTCAAACGCCACTATCATCTCACTCGCGCGTTGGAACATCCGGTGTTGCATGTGGGCGCCAGCCATCTGTTTGACGGCGCCGCCAATCTGCATCTGCTGGTGATCCCCTATGCCCCCGGGATCAATCTGCGCCAAAGCCTCAAGCAGGAGCCCGGCGGCGTGCTGCCCCTGGCCGAAACCCTGCGCATCGCCCGCCATCTGGCCGAGGGTCTGGATCACGCCCACGCCCAAGGGGTGGTTCATCGCAGCATCAAGCCGGAGAACGTGATTCTGGGTGAAGATGGCGAGGCGCGGCTGCTCGATACGCTGCTGGCCTACGCCATGCGCTATCAGATGCGTCTGCATGGCGAATGCCTCTCCGACGCCTGCCTGGCCGGGGCCACCCCCTATACCCCGCCTGAAGAGCTGCTGCTGCGTTCGGAGAACGATCAGCAGGGGTGGGAGCGGGAGCTGGACGTCTTCTTCAATCAGTTCGGCATGCGCGCCCTGGGCGCCCCGCCGGAGGCGGCGGGGGACATCTACGCCCTGGCGGTGCTGCTGCATGAGATGCTCACCGGCGAGCCGCCCATGAGCGTGGCCGATCTGTTCTATCAATGGCCCAACCCCCCTGCGGAACTCACCCCCGAAGGCGGACCGCTGAGCGCCGCGCAACGGGCGGTGTTCAATCGCGCCCTGGCGTGGGATCCGGCGGCGCGCTTCGCCACCGCCGGAGAGTTTGTGCAAGCGCTGGCCAAAGCCCCCGCCTATGCCGATACCGCGCCCGCCGAACCCGCTACGGAACCGCTGCGGACGGCCCCGGTGGAGACCGCTGCCGAGCGCGTGGAGCCCGCGTTGGGGATGAGCCCTGACGCCGAAGCGTCCGCCAGCGACGACGCCACGCCAAGCGCAGAAGCGGATAGCGCAGAGGAGAGCGCCGCCAGCGCGCCGGAGTCGGCTGAGAAGTCTGCGCCGGAAGAGAAGAGGAGCGCCCCGGCGGCGTTCGCCACCGACTCCTTCCCGGTCAGCCGCGATGCGCCGCTGCTTACTCCCAATGAGGCCGATCCCGGTCGCAAGCGCATGCGCACCTGGGCCATCGCTGCGGGCGCGGTGTTGGGACTGGGGGTGCTGTGGCTGCTGTTTGGCGGCGAAACGCGTCCACCGCGCCAGATTGCCGAAACCTTGACGCCCGCCAGCGCGCCGTCGTCCGCTCCGGCGGCCCACAGCGGCGGCACGTTTGACCAGATGGAGAACGAAGCGGCGCTGGAGCATCTGCGCGAACAGCTGCGCGCCACCGAAGAGCGTGAGTTCCAGGCCCAGCAGGCGTTGAGCGCCGCCGAGCGCAAAAGCGAGCAGTTGCAGGAGGCGTTGAACGACGTGCGCGCCGCGCAGCCCAAACGTGAACCCTCCACCGAAGAGATCATCGCCAACGTCGAGGCGCAGGCGCGCATCGAGGAGTTGGAGGCGGAGTTGGCGCAGATGCGCCGGGGACAGACGCGGGTGGAGACGCTACAGACGCAGTTGCGGCAGGCGCAACAACAGGTGGCCGATCTGACAGTGCGTCTGCATGATGGGAAAGGCGCCCCGGCGGCGACGCCGAAACCCCTGGTCCCCGACGAGGAGCCGATTGCCGCCGCGCCCGTGGTCGCCGACATCGAACCGGCGCAGCCGCCGATTCCGCCGAAGACTACGGCTCCGCGGGCGGCGGGCGAGCGCGCCTTGGCCCCGGCGGCTCGCGCCACCGCGCCCAGCCCCAACCGTTACGTGATTCAGGTGGCCGCACATCCCGATGTGGAGGGCGCGCGACGGGAGCTGGCGCGTTTGAGCGCCCAGCGCTTCGACGGCTATCGTCTGCCGCTCTATATCGGCGTGGGTCAGGTCAATGGCGCCGAGGTCTACCGCGTGCGCTTTGGTCCCTTCGCCAATCGTCCCACCGCCGACCGCTTCTCCGCCATTATCCGCGCGGCGGGACTGGCCAACTGGGTGATGAACTTCCAACCCGATGAGCCCACCCCCAGCGGCGCTTCGGCGCTGCAGGCGGCGCGCCGCTCTCTACCCGCCGCGGTGCAAACCGTGGCCGCGCCTCAACCTGTTGCAGCGCCTGCGACGCCGACCGCTCAGGCGCAAGCGGCGCCGACAGCGGGTCAAGAGCGCGGCTGGGCGGTGCAGGTGGGCGCATTCACCAACCCCGCCAGCGCCCGCGAGGCGTTGCAGGGGGTGCGGCAACTGCGATGGAAGGCTGCGCCCATGCCGGGATTCCATCAGCAGGCCACCGTCAATGGGGTGCTGTTCCATCGCGTGCGCATCGGCCCCTTCGCCAGTCGTGAAGAGGCCGATGAGTTGGCCAGCTATCTGCTCACACAGAGCGACTACGATGCCCTGGTGACCACTCAGCGCGGCGCGCCGGAACCGCTGCCCGCCACGGCGGGCGCTGGTTACGCGGTGCAGTTGGGCGCCTTCACCTCTCCCGGCAACGCCGAGTTGGTGCAAGCGCGATTGGCCCAGCGCGCCGAGGCCGCCGGATTGGCGTTCTTCCAACGCATCGAAGGAGCGGGTGATCAGCGTCTGACGCGGCTGCTGATTGGCCCCTTCGCCGCCCGCGCCGCCGCAGAGCGGGCGCGCCAGGATTTGGCGGATCTGCCCGATGCGGCCAACAGCGTGGTGGTGGCGGTGGCGCCCTGATCCGGCAAAACCTGCTGCTGCGCTTGCGTTGCCGCGCAACATCGGTCATGGTCATCGCCAGATGGGGCGCTGCGTTCCTTCCCGCTTGATTCCGTTATTCCGCTCACTGCCCGCGCTCTGATGAAAGGCGCCCGCACGCTATGTCCCGCTCCTGGCTCAATCCCCTGGTGTTGACGCTGCTGCTGCTGCTGGCGGCGCGCGCAGTGCTGGGCGACGGCGCCCAGGCGGTGGTGCGTCTGAGCGCCCATGATCCAGGATTCGCCGCGCCGTTGTGGGGCTTGGTGTTCGCCATTGCGCTGTGCGGTTTTTTGCTGGGCGCGGCGGTCACCTGGGCCGCCGGTCGACGCCAACGCCAACGCTACGCCGAGGCGTGTCGTCGTTGCGAACTGCTGGAGCGGGAGCTGACCTCCCTGCGCAACCTGCCGCTGGACGCCCCAGCGGAGAGACCTTAGGGGGCGCGCCGTGGATCCATTGACGCTGCTGGTGCAGTGGGCGCCGTGGCTGGCGCTGGCGCTGGTGATCTTCGGCGTGGGCTATCGCTTTGGCCGCGATGAGCGCGCGCAATCCCGCGACTACGCCAATCTCTCGCCCAGCGAACGCGGCGCAGATTACGCCTATCGCGGCTTGAACTTCCTCCTCAGCGATGAACCCGACAAAGCCATCGAAGCGTTCACCCAGGCGGTGCGCATCGACTCGGAGACGGTGGAGATCTACCTCTCCCTGGGCAGTCTGTTCCGCGCCCGCGGCGAAGTGGGCCGCGCCATTCGCATCCATCAGAGCATCATTGCGCGGCAGAATCTTTCGCGTCCCACCCGCATCGCCGCGCAGTTCGGTTTGGCGGAGGATTTCCGTCTGGGCGGTTTTGTGGACCGCGCGGTGGAGGCGTATCACGCGGTGCTGGAGCAGGATCCCGGGCATGAGAAGGCGTTGGCCGCCTTGCAGGGGCTGCACGAGAGCGAGAGCCGCTGGGAGAGCGCGCTGGAGAGCCTCAAACGGCTGCATAAAACCACCGGCAAAGCGGATATCAAACGCGAAGCGCACCTGCGTTGGAAACTCGCGCGCCAAGCTCTGCGTCAAAACAGCCAGGAGGCGCGCAATCTGGCCCGCGAGCAGTTGCGTGAGGCGATCCGCATCCACCCCGGCTGCGTGGAGGCGACCCGCGCGTTGGCGCAGATGGCCATGCAGCAGGGGCAACCCAAGCAGGCGGTGGAGCTGTTGGGGGCGTTGCAGCAGAACCGTCCCACGCTGTTCCATCTGGCGCTGGAGGATCTGCAACAGGCCTATGCGGCGCTGGGGGAGAGCGCGGCGTTTGCGCAACGCATGACCGAGGCCGCCCGCGCGGCCCATGCGCCGCTGTCGCTGATGCGCGCTTGGAGCCGATTGCTGGAGCAGCAGGGCCGCAACGACGAGGCCATGGCGTTGCTGGAGGAGGCGTTACAGCGCTACCCGGCTTCGGCTGCGGCGGCCAAGCGCTATGTGCAATTCTGCTTGGAGCAGGCCGATTGGCGCCGCGCCGCTGAGGCGGGCGCCGCCTGCGTGGAGGCGGTGGCGGCGGCGGGTCGACAGTATCAGTGTGGACAGTGTGGGTTCGAATCCCGCGAGATCTATTGGAAGTGCCCGCAGTGCCACCATTGGGACGCCATGGAGCCATTGGCGTAGGCAGCGGGCGCGGGATCTGCTAGAATCCTCTCCCCGTCGCCGGTCTGTACATGGCGGGCTGACGACGGTACGCGCGACTTGCGGCAAGCGGGGGTGACTGGAGTGGCGGCGGACGACGACAATAAAAAACGTAACTGGAAGCACTACTTACGCTATCAGTTTATCCGCCTGTTACGGCTGGCGGAGCATCCGCATCAGATCGCTCTGGGGGTGGCCTGGGGCGTGTTCATCTCGTTTACCCCGTACATCGGTTTTCACCTCATCGGCGCTGCGCTGCTGTGCGTCTTCTTCGGCGGCTCCAAAATCGCCGCCTGGATCGGCACTCTGGTCGGCAATCCCGCTACCTTCCCGTTCTTCTTCTGGGCCGACTTCAAACTGGGCGTGATCATGCTGGGACGCGGCTCCGAGCACGTCAGCGGTTTGGAGGCGATCACCGAGTTTGTCAACACCCTCATCGACCTGGCCGGTAAATTAATGAGTTGGGATGGCATGGTCGCCGTCTGGCATGGCGACTGGGCCTTTATTCTGCCGCTCACCGGCCGCGACGTGCTGCTGGATACGGTGTTGACCATCACCGCCGGCGGCATGGTGTTCGGCCCTCTCTCCGGCGCCCTGTTCTACTGGCTCACCTATCGCTCCATCACCCTGACCCGGCATCAGCGCACCCAGCGCATGGAGAAGGCCCGCGCCCGCCACCGCTCCTGGAAGCTGGAGCGCCAGGAGGGGTGAGGGGGAGACATTGGCGCCCAACGGTGACCGTTAGGAAGCTGTAGAGATATCGAGGGCTGCGCCCTCGAGCTCCCAACAGCGAGAGTACGACGAAGCCAGAATCGAACAGTCTGGTTTTGGATAATGAAAGATATCGAGGGCTTTGCCCTCGAGCTCCCAACAACCAAACCGTGGGGCGCCGCCCCACACCCCGCTGGGGGCGCGGCCCCCAGACCCCGCCTCCGGCCAGCCGGAGGCCAATAGTCAGCGCCAGATCAACCAGCGTCACGCAAACACTTTGCTGTTGGGGAATGTGTTGATGTTGAAAGATATCGAGGGCTTTGCCCTCGAGCTCCCAAAGACCACACCGTGGGCGCTGCCCACACCCGCTGGGGGCGCGGCCCCCAGACCCCGCCTCCGGCCAGCCGGAGGCCAATAGTCAGCGCAAGACCAACCAGCGTCACGCAAACATTGAACGCTGATTCCCGAAACAACAAAAAAAACGCCGCGCAGCTCCAGCCTGCGCGGCGTTTTTTTCATCTCCCAGGGGGCATTTCGAATCAGGCGAGGCTTTTTTCGGTAATCAGCATTTTGCCGCGACCAATATTAGAGTCCATCTTCAGAATCACGCGCCCATGGTGGGGGTGGTCGGCAATGCGCACAATCATCCCTTCGTCGTTGGAGGCCGGGCCCAGACGGCCCTGTTCGCGCAGCGCATCCACCAACGTCTCAAAATCACCATGGTCCAGATCAATGGATTTCATCTCGCTCTCTCCCGTGTCAAGCAAATGAATGACTGCCATAACCATAATGCCCCCTATACAGAAAATAAATCAGAAAATGAGAATACGGTGATTTTTACATGTCAAAGATGGGATTCAAACAACCGGAATAGGTCGCATTTGCAATCATTGCGTTGCAAATCCTGCAGATAGCTGTGCGAAACCAAAACGGCCAATGTGTGCGTGACACTGGTTGGTCTTGCGCTGACTATTGGCCGCCGACTGGTCGGCGGCGGGGTCTGGGGGCCGCGCCCCCAGCGGGGTTTGGGGCGGCGCCCCACGATTTGGCAGGATTGCCAAATCGGACTCGCGTAGCGAGCCCGAAGGGTGAGGGCCAAGGATGGCCCGAATCACGGTTTGGTTGTTGGGAGCTCGAGGGCGTAGCCCTCGATATCTTCCATTTACCCGTAGATGAAATGTCTGACTTTAGCTTCACGTAACTATAATATACTGATTTTGCAATGATTATTGTTGTGTTGTTGCGCCAAGAAAATCAAGACAGTGGAGGGACTCGCAGCGGGGTCAGGGTGCGGCGGGGGGCAAGACGCGCCCGATGGCGACGCCGCCGATGCGCAGCGCTGCTTGCGCCTGCTCGGCTTGATCGCGGGTGGCGAAGGGGCCCGCCAGCAGATGGATCATGGCGGTGTTGTGAATGTCGGCGGTATGGCTCTGCACCGGCAGATCGAGACTCTCCACTTGGTGACGCACCTCATTGGCGGACTCGGTCTGTTCATAAAACCCCACTTCGACGAAGAATTCGATCACCGGCGACATGGGCTCGGCGTGGGGCGTGGCGACATCGCCGGATTCTTCCTGTGGCGCTGTGGCCGCAACGGTGGTGGGGGTGACGGCAGGCTCAGGCGCGCGCTCTGTGGCTGGGGTCTGGGGGGCGGCGTCGGCTTCAGGAGTCGCGGCGGCGTTGGATTCGGATTGGACCGCCAACGCGCGCAATTGCGCTTGAATCATCAAGCCTTCGTCGATCTGCGCGTCACAGTGGTCCGCCGCCAGCCGCAGGGCGTCGGCGCGTTGATCCCCCTTCGCATGCTGCGCCATGTGAAAATAGACTTCGCAGCGGCGCATGGCCACATCGCCGCCCGCCAGCGCGCGGGTGAGCAGCGGCTCGCCATGCTGCAGATCCAGGCGCAACTGCATCAAGGCCTGTTGCCAAGGGTAGCGGGTCAAGCTGTCGAGCCGCTCCCGCAACCAGATCCGCGCCTGTTCCGGGTCCAGTTTATCCGTTACCTCATAACGCCACATCAGGGGGTAGGGGGAGCCCAGATTGGGGTGCTTCTGCAGCAGCGCATCCAGCGCGTTGCGCGCCTGTTCATACTGCTGCAGGTGGACCAACAGCAGCGCCCGGTTGTAGAGATAACGCGGGTGCGCCGGAGCCAGCGCCACGGCGTGGGTGATGGCGCCAAGGGCGGCGTCAAACCGCCCCAACTTCTTGAGCGCCATGGCCTGGTTGTTATAAATGGCGGCGCGCTGCGCCTGCGGCAAGTCGGCGCCGAGTTTCAGCGCGCGGGCAAACATCTTAATGGCGCGCGCCAACTCCCCTCGCGCCGCCCACTCCTGCGCCCCAATAGCCATGCGCAGAGCCTGCGGCGGTTGCGTCGGCAGGCTCTGCGCCAGGGCGGCGTGTGCGCCAAACCAACAGATTACGCTGCAGATCAGCGCCGCCAGGATCCCCCGCTTATGGCGCGCGTCTCTCAACGCTCGTCGCCCTCGGCGGGAATGCGGCGGCCATTGGCGTCGCGTTTGGCGCGGCGTTGATGCTGATTCTTCTCGGGATTGCTGAAGGTGAAGCGGCCAAACAGCACGCACCCCTTCATGCCCGGATCACATGGGCGCCCGGCCACTTTGGCGCAGCCGCCCGCCACTTCATGGGGACAGCCCCATCCGCTGCTCATGGCGTTCTCCTTGTTCGTCCCTCTCTCTCGCGCCATCCCATCGGCGCGACAGACCAACCTCATGCGCTGCGATGAGAAAAACCGAAAAAAAATGGGGTTAAGGGATTCCCTTACGCTGAATCGTGCTAAACTGCAAGATTCTATTGACCATTTGGTCATTGCACGGGGCCTGCGCCCCCTCTCTTTTTCAGATGCAACGCCATGGCAATGATTCCCCGCTTGCTTCGAATCGTCCTGCTCCTCGCAACGCTGTGGCCCACGGCTAGCGCCGCTGTTGAGGGCGTCGACGATGTGGTCATTCAACTCAAATGGCGACATCAGTTCCAATTCGCCGGTTACTATGCCGCTGAAGCGCGCGGCTACTTCGCCGATGAGGGGCTCAATGTCACTCTGCGCGAACTGCAGCCCGGGGAAGATCCCGTCGCCGTGGTTCTCAGCGGCAAAGCCAGCTATGGCGTGGCCGACGCCGGGCTCGCGCTGGACAGCCTCGAAGGCAAGCCGGTGCGACTGTTGGCGCAGATTTTCCAGTACACCCCCTCGGCGCTGCTGGCGCTGAAATCCTCTGGCATTCAGTTCCCGCGCGATCTGCGCGGCAAGCGGGTGATGCTCTCGTCCAATAGCCACAGCAGCCCGTCAGTGCGCGCCATGTTGCGCAAAACCCTGGGCGCATCGCCGGACCTGACAATCGTGCCCCACGCCTTGAGCCTGCAACCCCTGGTGAAAGGGGAGGTGGACGCCGTCAACGCCTATCTGGGCAATGAGCCCTTCGCCCTCAAACAGGCGGGAATCGGTTTTGTCATTCTCGATCCGCGCGACTACGGCATCGATCTGTATGGCGACAACCTGTTCACCACCGCCGCCGAGTGGCGCGACCACGCGGAGCGCGCCGTGCGCGTGACGCGGGCGGTGCGACAGGGGTGGGAGTACGCCCTGGAGCATCCTAATGAGATCGTGCGGCTCATTACCGCCAAATATAATCCGCAAAATCGCAGCATCAAGCAGTTGAAGTTTGAAGCGGCGCAGATCAAACGGGCGGTGCTGGCGGAGTTCAACCCCATCGGCGCCTATGAGCGCAGCCGCTATCAGAAGATGGTGCAAACCTTTGCGTTTTCCGGCATGGCCGCCAAGGCGCGGCTGAACGACGACTTCTTTACCGATCTGGAGAGCGTGACGCCGGGGGGCAAACTGCCGCTCACAGAGGAGGAGCGCGCTTGGCTGGCCGAACATCCGGTGTGGCGCGTGCACAATGAGAGAGATTGGGCGCCGTTCAATTTCTTCCGCAATGGCAAACCGCAAGGCTTCTCCATCGATTACATGGATCTGTTGGCGGAAAAACTCGGCGTGCGCATCGAGTATGTCTCCGGACCAACCTGGGGAGAGTTTATCCAGCGGATCCGCGAGAAAAAATTGGACGTGATGCTGAATATCGTGCGCACGCCCGAGCGGTTGAAGTACATCCGCTACACCCACCCTTACGCCAAAAACCCCAACGTTATCGTCTCGCGTCAGGCGCAACCATACGACAACATCGCCGCCCTGGAAGGCAAACGGGTGGCCTATCCCAGCGGCTTCTTCTATGACGAAGTGCTGCAACGGGATTACCCGAAAATTATTCGCGCGCTCATGGCCGACACCACCGAGAGTTTGATGCAGCTCTCCCTGGGCAATGTGGATGCGGTGTTGGGCGAACAGGCGGTTCTCAGCTATCTCATCGGTGAGAACATGCTCACCGGTTTGACCCTCTCCGGCGAGGCCGACCTGGGCAGACCCGATCTGGCCAATCTACGCATCGGCGTGCGTTTTGACTGGCCGGAGGCGCCGCCGATTCTGGAAAAGGCGATGCGCGCGGTCTCCATTCAGGAGCTGCGGGAGCTGCGTCAGCAGTGGCTCGATACCAAGCGCGCATCGATTGAGTCAAACCCTGCGCCCACTTTGAACGTGACCCCCCAAGAGCGCGCCTGGCTGGATGAACATCCGGTCATCCCCATCGGCGTGGATGGCCATTGGGCGCCCATCGACTTCATCGATGAGGATGGCGAGTTCAAAGGCGTCTCCGCGGATTATGTGCGCGAAGTGGGCAAGCTGCTGGGAGTAACCTTTGAACCCCGCACTGGGCCGAAGTTTGCGCAGATGCTGGAGAAGACCGTCAGCGGCAAGTTTCCCGTGGCGGTCTCCGTGGCGCGGCGTCCAGAGCGCGCCGACAAACTGCTGTTTGGCCCCGCCTTCTTCAATGTGCGCCGCGCCATCATTGCGCGCAGCGGGGTCAATATCCACAGCATCGCCGACCTCACCGGCAAAACCGTCGCCCTGGAGCGCGGTTACGTCACCAACGCCTTGACCCGCGAACGCAATCCGCAGATTCAGATCATCAATGTCGATGACACTTTGGCGGCGCTCAAACTGGTCTCTTACGGCCAGGCCGACGCCTATATCGGTAATCTGGCGGTGGCGCTGTGGCATATGGGACGCCAGCAGCTGGTCAATCTGGAGCCGGTGGGGGACGCCTGGAACGACGCTTCGCCACAGCACTTCGTGGTCACCCGCGCCGATCCCCAGTGGCAGCCGCTGGTGGGTCTGCTGGATAAAGCCATGGCGGCGATTCCCGAGAGCGTGCGGCGGGAGATTGACCAGCGTTGGATCGGCGCCAACACCCAGATTCAGATCAAACCCCGCATTCAACTCACCAATGACGAGCGCGACTGGCTCAAACAGCACCCGGTGCTCACCGCCCACAATGAGCTCAACTGGCCGCCGTTCAATTTCAACAAGGGCGATCAACCGCTGGGCTACTCCATCGATATGATGGATATGGTGGCGCGCAATCTGGGGGTCAAGGTCAAGTATCTACACGGCCCCAGTTGGGCGGAGTTTCTGCAGATGACCCGCCGCGGCGAGTTGGATGTGCTGCTCAATGTGGTCAAAACCCCCGAGCGAGAGGATTCTCTGGCCTTCACCACGCCCTATTTGAACGCCAAGTCGGCCATCTACGTGCGCAGCGCCCGCGACGACATCCGTTCCCTGGCCGATTTGAATGGCAAAAAGGTGGCGATCCCCAAAGGCTTCTTCTTTGAAGAGATAGTGCGCGCGCACTATCCCCTGATTCAAATTGCGCCGGTGGAGAACGCCCTCGATGGTTTGCGCGCGGTGTCGCAAAAGCAGGCCGACGCCACCATTGGCGAAGAGGCGGTGATTCTCTACCTGATCGGCGAGCATCTGTTTAGCGACATCAAGCGCGCAGCAGGCATCTCCGATGCGCGTTTTCACAGCGATCTGAGTATGGCGGTGACCAAAGATCAGGCCCTTTTGCAACGTCTGCTGCAGAAGGGGCTCAATGCCGTCACCTTGGCCGAGAAGCGCAAACTGGCGGAGCGCTGGATGGGCTTGGATCCCGTCGCCGAGTCCCAGCGCGTGCCCATGACCGCCGATGAACGCGCCTGGGTGGAGTCGCATCCGGTGGTCAAACTGGGGGTGGATCCCGCTTGGCCGCCATTTGATTACGTGGATGGCCGCGGCATTCACGTGGGCTACGCCGCCGACCTGCTGCAGGTGCTCAAGAGCAAACTGGGGATCGATTTTCAACGCGTGCCCAATTTGACTTGGAAACAGGTGGTCGATGGGGCCAAAGCGCGTGAAATCGACGTGATCTCATTGATTTCAGTGGATGATGATCGGCGCGCCTTCCTCAACTTCTCCGATCCGGTGCTGACCATGCCGTTGGTGGCCGCCGCCCGCGATGACGCCCCGGTCATTCGCTCCGTGACCGACCTCAAGGAGATGAGCATCGTTGTCCCCAAGGGCTATACCGTGGCCAATCTGTTGCGCGTGCAACACCCGGACCAGCCCTTCCGCGAGGTGGAGAATCCGCTGTCGGGACTCAAACAGGTGTCGTTGGGCCAGGCCGATGTCTACTTGGGCTATCTGGGCGTCATCGGCCACCTGATTCGCGAAAACGGGCTGTTTAACCTCAAAGTGGTGGGACCCACCGGCTTCCCGCCCAAACAGCTCTCCATTGGCGTGCGCTCGGATCAGCCGCAATTGATCGCGCTGATCAACAAAGCCCTGAAAACCATTCCCCTTACCGAGCGCCGCGCCATTGAGCGCAAATGGGCGCCGTTGATGAAAACCGCCGCCCCCGCCGCTGAGGAAGCTACGGTGGGCGGCATCAAAACCCAGTGGGTGGCGCTGGCGCTGGCGACGCTGTTCCTACTGCTGCTGCTGGGGGTGATGGTGGCCCCGCGCCTATTCTCCGACGAGATGCTGGCGCGGCAGTTCGGCGCGCGCGGCTTCCGCAGCTTCATCCTCGGCGGCCTGAGCGTCATCCTGGTGATTGTGGGCTCGCTCATCTGGTTCACCCTGCAGAAAAACCGCGCATTGGCGCTGGAGTCGACCCGACAGGATCTGAAGGTGGTGCTGGAGAGCTCGGTGGAGCGCCTGCACTTCTGGGTGCAGAGTCAACAGAACCTCCTGGCGCAATTGGGGCGCGATCCCGAGCTGGTGGCGATTACCGAAGAGTTGCTCAAGCTGGAGTCGAAAACGCCGCAAACGCTCAGTCAGGCGCCGGCGCAGGCGTTGGTGCGCGCCTTCTTTGCCGCACGGGAAAGTCGCTTTGGCCGCATCGGTTTCCATATCATCAGCCCCGATGGCGCCAATCTGGCCTCGCAGCACAACGCCGATTTGGGTGAGCGCAATATCATCGGCGCGGTCAAACCGCGCCTGTTGCGCAAGGCGTTCTCCGGGCAACCGGTGTTCGTGCCGCCGATCCAGATCAGTGATATGCCAAACCCGGACGCAGCAGCGGCGGAGGAACAGAAGATCAACATGTTCTTCGCTGCGCCCATTCGCAACGCTCAGGGCGATGTCATCGCCGTGCTCACCCAGCAACTGCTGCCCTCCGGGCAGCTCTCGCGCATCATGCAATATGGCCGCATCGGCCACACCGGCGAGACCTATCTGCTGGACGTCAATGGACGCATCATCACGGAAAGTCGCTTTAAACAGGATCTGGCGCGCATCGGCGTGCTGTTGGTGGGCGAACAATCCGACAGCACGGATTTGATTGCGCGCGACCCGGGCGGCGACATGACGCGCGGCTACCACCCCAGAACGCCATTGGCGGAGCGACCGTTTACCAAAATGGCGGCGGACCTGGTCCAACAGGGCCGTATGGCGCTCAACCGCAGCGATCCCCATGTGGCCATGGAGACGCCGCTGCGCATGAACGTGGAGGGGTATCGCGACTATCGTGGCGTGCCGGTGATGGGGGCCTGGCGCTGGTTGCCGGATATTGAGTTGGGTCTGGCCTCGGAGATCGATCGCGACGAAGCGCTCTCAGGCTTCTACGCCATGCGCCGCAACCTCTTGATGGTGGCGGGTTTGACGCTGTTGCTCACCATTGTCGCCACCCTGGTGCTGGTGGTGTTGGGCGAGCGCGCCGCCCGCGCCATGCGTCGCTCGCAGGAGGAGCTGGAGAGCCGCGTGGTGGCGCGCACCGCCGAACTGACGCGTCTGTCCAACCGCCACAATCTGGCCTTGACCAGCATGAGCGATGGGCTGTTTCTGCTCGATGGCAATCAGCAGTTCGTGTTTTTCAACAGCCGCTATCTGGAGCTGTTCAATCTGCCCGATGAGCTGGTCAGCGAAGGCGGCTCCTATGAGCCGGTGGTGCGTTTCCTGGTGGAGCGCGGCGATTATGGCCGCGTGAGCGACAAAGAGTCCTTTGTGCGCATGCAGTTGAACCATCTGCACATTCGTACTTCGGTGCGGCGCGAAATCCACACCCATGAGGGTTTGGTGCTGGATATGCGCCAGGCGCCGGTGGCCGATGGCGGGGTGGTGATGACCATCAGCGACGTCACCCAGCGCAAGCGCGCCGAGTTGGAGGTCTCCAAAAAGCAGGCGTTGATGCAGTCGGTGTTCGACTCCATCCCCGACCTGATCTTCGCCAAGGATCTGTATGGCGTTTACTCCAACACCAACGTCTCGTTCGAGCGCTTTATCCGTCATGAACGCGACGAGGTGATCGGCCACTCCGACTTCGACCTCTACCCCCACGATATCGCTGAACGCTTCCGCGAGAAGGATCTGGAGATTCTGCACGGCGGCAAGCCAGTGCGCTTAGAGGAGTGGGCGCTGCGCCAACCGGGCAAGGTGTTGCTGGATATCCTCAAAACGCCCTTCTACGGTCCCGATGGCGAGGTGTTGGGCATTCTGGGCGTGTGTCGCGACATCACCGAGCGCAAACGTATGGAAGAGGATATGCGGCGCATCAACTTCCTCTCCGACCAGGCGTTGGATCTGACCAAGGCGGGCTATTGGCATGTGCCGCTGGATGGCGCCGGCTGGTATATCTCTTCACCGCGCGCCGCAGCGATATTCGGCGATGCGCCGCGGGAGGATTTCCGCTATCGCATTCGCGAAGAGTGGTATGAGAACGTCAAGGCCGCTGATCCGGAAGTCGCCAAAGAGGTCTATACGCGGTTCCAGGCGGTGGTCAAAGGCAAAGCTTCGGCATTCAACGCCACTTTCCCCTACAAGCGGCCCATCGATGGCGAAACCGTCTGGATTCACGCCTTGGGGCAGGTCACTCAAGGTGAGGAGAACGAGCCGGACGTGCTCTATGGCGTGACCCAGGACATCACCGAATACAAACTGCTGGAGTTCGACCTGACCGAAGCGATGCACGCCGCCGACGCCGCCAACCGCGCCAAATCGGACTTCCTGGCCAACATGAGCCATGAGATCCGCACCCCCATGAACGCCATTATCGGCATGAGCCATCTGGCGCTACAGACCCAGCTCAGCGCCAAGCAGCGCGACTATGTGACCAAAACCCACAACGCCGCCAACTCACTGCTGGGCATCATCAATGACATTCTGGACTTCTCCAAAATCGAAGCGGGCAAGCTGGACATGGAGTCGGCGCCGTTCCAACTGGATGAGACGCTGGAGAATCTGGCCAATCTGATCACCGTCAAAACCGCCGAGAAGGGGCTGGAGTTCCTCATCTCCATGGAGCCGGACACCCCCATCGGCTTGGTGGGCGATTCGCTGCGGTTGGGACAGGTGCTGATCAACCTCTCCAACAATGCGGTCAAGTTCACCCAACAGGGTGAAATCGTGGTGCGTGTGGCGCTGCAGGAGAAGGATGAGAATGCTGCGCTGTTGCGCTTTGAGGTGCGCGACACCGGCATCGGCATGAGCGACGAGCAGATGGCGCGGCTGTTCCAGGCTTTCTCCCAGGCCGACGCCTCCACCACGCGCAAATATGGCGGCACCGGCTTGGGACTGACCATCAGCAAACGGTTGGTGGAGATGATGGGCGGCGAGATCGGCGTGGAGAGCGCGCCAGGCCAAGGCAGCACGTTCTGGTTCACCGCCCGCTTTACCTTGCATGACCAGGTGAAACGACGCTTTGAGATCGTGCCCGAGGAGCTGGAGGGCAAGCGGGTGCTGGTGGTGGATGACTCCGACGACTCGCGCCAGATTCTCAACGCGCTGGTGCGCGCCATGCATCTGGAGACGCGCACCGCCGTCGATGGCGAGCAGGCCATTGAGGCGATTCTCCAAGCCCAGAAGGGGGGCGAACCGTTCGACCTGGTGTTGATGGATTGGCAGATGCCCGGCATGGATGGCATTGAGGCCACGCGGGCGATTCAGCAGCGCGCGCAGATCAATCCCAAGCCGTCGGTGATTCTGATCACCGCCCATGGCCGCGAAGAGGTGCGCAGTCAGTCCCAGAGCGTGGATCTGGCGGCGTTCCTGCTCAAACCGGTGACCGCCTCCACTCTGTTTGACGCAGTGGTGCGCGAAGCCTTTGGCATGGAGACGCGCATCCATGCAACGACGACCGAGACGCCAATGCCAAGCCAGGATTTGGCGCGCCCCATCCGCGGCGCGCGCCTGCTGCTGGTGGAGGACAATGAGATCAACCAGCAGGTGGCCACCGAGCTGTTACAACAGGCGGGCTTGCGCGTGGCGGTGGCCAATAATGGTCAAAAGGGGGTGGAGGCGGCGCTGGCGGGGGACTACGCCGCCGTGTTGATGGATGTGCAGATGCCGGTGATGGATGGCTACGCCGCCGCCCGCGCCATTCGCCAGGAGGCGCGTTTGGCGGAGCTGCCCATCATCGCCATGACCGCCAACGCCATGGCCGGGGATCGCGAACGCTGCCTGGAAGCGGGCATGAACGACCATGTTGCCAAGCCCATCAATCCCCAGGATCTGTTTGAGGCGCTGGCGCGCTGGGTGGCGCCCACCGGCGCGGCGGATGAGGAGACGGAGCCTGCTGGCGCACAGATCGGCAACGGCGATGACGCGTTGCCCGAATTGCCCGGTTTTGATGTGCAGAACGCTGTATTACGGGTGGGCGGCAACCCGGCCACCTATCGCAAACTGCTGCTCAAGAGCCGCGCCTCACAAGAGCAGGCCATCGCCCGCGTGCAGGAGGCGTTGGCGGCGGATGATCGCGAAACGGCGGTGCGCGAGGCGCATACCCTCAAAGGGGTGGCGGGCGCCTTGGGCGCGCTGGATTGCCAGCAGGCGGCAGGCGAATTGGAGGCGCTGTTGATGCGGGAGGGGGCGCTGGATCCGACGGCGCTGGCGCAAGCGCAAGAAGCGGCGCAAGCGGCGTTGACGGCGATGCTGCAAACCATCGACGCCGCCGATCTGGAGTCCGCGCAGGCTGCGCCGACGGCGCCGGCTTGGGATCCCGAGCGCATGCAGGCGCTCATGGCGCAACTGGCCGAACAGGTGGCCGATGACGATGTGGACGCCGCTGAAACCGCCACCGACATCGCGCAACTGGCAGGGGATACGCCATTGGCCAACACCGCTCGTGCTCTGCGCCGCGCCGCCGAAGGGTATGATTTTAACGCCGCACTGCAGCATCTGGAGCGTTTGCGCACGCAGTTGGCGCAGATGTCGACTCCCGGTGCGGAGGCGTCTGATGCATCGACCTTGAGCCGCGATGAGGTGGATGCGTTATTGGCTAAAGTGCGTGACGATGACGCCGAAGCGGAGGATCTGGCCGGAACCCTGCTGCAGCGGCAATTGACGGCGGCGCAAGGAGATCTGCTCAAACGGGCCCGCGCCAAACTGGCGCAATACGATTTCGACGAGGCGTTGCCGCTGGTCGAGCAGTTGGCGCAGACGTTTGTGGAGTAATATAGTCACTAGCATTCAAAAGTGCACATATGGGCGCTGAAAGATATCGAGGGCTATGCCCTCGAGCTCCCAAGATCAACAGCCACACCGTGGGCGCCGCCCACACCCGCTGGGGCCGCGGGCCCCAGACCCCGCCGTCGGCCAGCCGACGGCCAATAGTTAGCGCAAGCTGGACCTACGTCACGCAAACATTGGCCGTTCTGTGCAATTTTGTTTGGTATGGCTATAAAAGCGCAATACTGGCGTAGAAACGCCAAGCAACACTCTTAAGATTCCGGCGCTTCATAGATCAAATCGCCGCTGACATACAGATCGCCGCCATCCAACGATTGCAGCGCCATGCGCTCAATGCGCGGCGCCTGCGCCAACTCCGACACCCCCAAGCCGCCCAATATCCCCCGCGCTTCGCCGCCGCCGATGAGCATCGGCGCCAAAAACAGCGCCACCCGATCCGCCAGCCGCGCCTCCAACAGCGCGCTGGTGAGAATCCCCCCCGCTTCGCTGAGCACGCTGGTGATGTCGCGACTGGCCAGTTGACCCATGAGGTCGTGCAGATCCACCCGGCCGTCGGGTAGGGCGCCACAGGTGATCACCTCCACGTTATTGCGTGCAGATAACTCGGCGCGACGAATGGGGTCCGCCTGCTCGGTGGCGATGATCCAGGTCGGCGCCTGGGAGGGGAGATTCAACACCGCCGCCTCATCGGCGATGCGCAGATTGGCGTCCACCACCACCCGCACCGGGTCACGCCCGCCGCGCAGGCGGCAGGTGAGTTGCGGATCGTCCGCCAGCAGGGTGCCGGAGCCGATCAGAATGGCGTCGTGACTATTGCGCAGTTGATGGCCGCGTTTGCGCGCCGCCGGGCCGGTGATCCACTGCGACTGGCCGCTGCGGGTGGCGGTCTTGCCATCCAGCGAGGCCGCCGCTTTGAGGGTCACCATGGGGCGTTTGTGCAGCATCCAGGTGGTGAAGGGGCGGATCAGCGCCTGGGCCTCGGCTTCGCGCACCCCCACGGTGACGGCGATGCCCGCCGCGCGCAGCCGCTCTAGGCCGCGTCCGGCCACTTGTGGATTGGGGTCGCTCATGGCCGCCACCACCTGCGCCACGCCGGCTTCGATCAAACCATCGCAACAGGGCGGCGTGCGCCCATGGTGGCTGCACGGCTCCAGGGTCACATAGGCGGTGGCGCCGCGCGCCGCTGCGCCCGCTTCGGCCAGGGCTTCGCGTTCGGCGTGGGGCAGTCCGGCGCGGTGGTGGTAGCCCTTGCCGACGATGCGCCCCTGTTTGACCAGCACGCAGCCCACGGTGGGGTTGGGGCGGGTGCGCCCTTGGGCGCGCGCGGCCAGGCGCAGGGCCATATCCATATAGCGATTGTGTTCTGACATAAACGGGGCGTCCCAACAGGGCGGCATGAGAAGCAAAAAGCGACATGCATGCTCGAAACGAAAACGAACCGAGGTCCAGGAGGGCGTCCCTCCTGGCGGGTCCAGGGCGGCGCCCTGGTCGGGGTCTGGGGCGAAGCCCCAGTCTCTTTACGCTTCAATCATTAGCGCTAATAAAAAGTTTCGGGAGAGGGAAGATATCGAGGGCTTTGCCCTTGAGCTCCCCGGAAAGTCGTGGGGCGCCGCCCCACACCCCGCTGGGGGCGCGGCCCCCAGGCCCCGCCGCCGACCAGTCGGCGGCCAACTCAATAGCGCATGCTCGCACGCTTTCCCGCACACACTATTTCATTCGTGCGATTCTTACGCCTTGGCTCCCGTCAGCATAGCCTTGAGCGGCTTGTACCAGATGCCGCTGAGGAACCATGCATAGAAGTAGGTGCCCAAAGCGATCAACACAAACGCCACCACGATATCCTGTGAGCTTCCATCCAGCGAGAAGGCGGGCACGTAGCCAAACAGGAACGGCGCCAGATAGAGGAATTTGGCGAACTTGAACGCCGCAAACGCGGTGCGCCACATGTTGGATTGCGCGATGGTGGCCCCGGCAAAGGCGGCGATGCACACCGGCGGCGTGATGTTGGAGTCCTGCGACAGCCAATAGACGATCATATGCGCGGCGATGGGATTGACCCCCAGCTCGGTGAGCGCAGGCACCGCCACCACGGCGGTGATCAGATAGGCCGCCGTCACCGGCACCCCCATGCCCAGCACCAACGACGCCAGGGCGATAAGCGCAATGGTCAGGAACAGGCTGCCATCAGCCAGTTCAATCACGATGTCGGCGAAGGTGAGCACCAGACCGCTGTAGGTGAGCACGCCGATGATGATGCCGATCACCCCCACCGTGGCGCCGATCTTCAGACTGCTCTCGGCCCCGGCGCGTGCGCCTTCAAGGAATGCGCGGGGGCCGATGCGCGTTTCCGGGTTGATCCAACTAATGGCGATGGCGGTGATAATGCCGAGAATCGCCGAGAAGCCCGGCGAGTAGCCGTACAACATGAACACCGTGATGGCCACCAGCGGCAGGATGTAGTACCACTCGTTTTTCAGGATCTCCATGGCGCTGAATTCCGAGCGCTCGCCGACGATATTGTGCTTTTTGGCCTCGTAATGGACCATCACGAAGACGCTGAAGAAGTACATCAGCGCCGGGAACACCGCCACCAGCATGATCTCCGAATAGGGCACCCCGGTCAGTTCCGCCATGATGAAGCCGCCCGCGCCCATGATGGGGGGCATGAACATGCCGCCCAGGGACGCCGCCGGTTCGATGCCGCCGGCGATGTGGGGTTTGAAGCCCGCCTTTTTCATCATCGGGATGGTGAAGGCGCCGGTGGAGACGGTGTTGGCGATGGCGGAGCCGGAGATGGAGCCGAACAGGCCGCTGGCGATCACCGACACCTTGGCCGGGCCGCCCACCTTGTGCCCCACTGCGGCGAGGGGAAAGTCGATAAAGAATCGTTGCGCGCCGCTCTTCTCCAGGAACGCGCCAAAGATGACGAACAGCACGATGTAGGTGGCCAGCACGTTGGCCATGATGCCGAAGACGCCGTCGCTTTTGTAAAAAATGGAGACGCACAGATAGGGGAAGGTGTCCCCGGCGTGGGAGATCAGATCCGGCATGTAGGCGCCGTAGACGCCGTAGAGCAGCATAATGGCGCCGATGATGACAAAAATGAGTCCCACCACCCGGCGCGCCACTTCAATGCCCAGCAGCACGCCCACCATGGCGATCCAGGTATCCAGCTCGGTTTCCGCGCCGGAGCGGTAGTTGATGGCCTCGAAATTGAGGATCCAGTAGCCCAGCGAGCCCACCGACAGCCCCATGAGCAGGTAGTCCACCACGCGCATGAATGGGTTGCGCGAGCGGTAGAGCAGAAACACCAGCAGATAGGTGAGAATGACGTAGACGCCCCGGTGGTACTGGGTCGAGGCGGGCTCCCATACTGCCGCATAGGAGTAGAACAGGACCAGGCTGAGCGCCAATGTATCGAACAGGATTTTTTCAAACCGGTGAAGATCTTGGAATGCAGCCATGGTCCGCCTCTTTAAACAGGGGCAGGGCGCACGGCCAGAGCGGGCGCGTTGCGCGCGCCGCTCTGGCTGTCGCCTCAGTGGTCAGGTGCGAAGTGTGTGCGGATTATTTGAGCATGCCCTTTTCACGCCAGAACTTCTCGGCGCCGGGGTGCATCGGGGTGACGATGCCGTTGACGCCGGTCTGGATGCTCATCTCTTTGAAGGTCTTCTTCTGGCTGCGCATGTGCGCCAAGCCCTTATCGGTGTAGATCACCGACAGCATTTTGTAGACCAGATCCGCCGGGGTGTTGGCGTTGGCCACCCACAGCGCGGAGTCTTGGAACGACGGCGTAGTTTTATCGACGCCGCGATAGGTCCCGGCCGGCACCGCGAGTTTGCTGAAGTAGGGGTACTCTTTGAAGAAGCCGCTCTTTTCGGCGTCGGCGCCGAGGTCCACCAGGTCGATGTCATTGGTCTGCGCGGCCATGATCACCGCGCCGCTGGGGAAGGCGGTGAACAGCCAGAAGGCGTCCAATTGATTGTTGCCGAAGGCCTGGGCGGCGTCATTGTAGCCCATGGCGTTGCGCTCCATCTTGTCCCACACGCCCATGTGGCTGAAGAACAGCTCGGCGTTGGCGAAGGCGCCGGAGCCAGCGTTGCCCACGCCCACTTTTTTGCCCACCAGATCGGAGGCGCTGGAGATGCCAGAGCCTTTACGCACCACCAACTGCGCGGGGGCGCCATACAGATAGGCCACCGCCATCACGTTTTCATACTTCTTGGCATCGTTCTTGAGCTTGCCGTTGCGGCCCAGATAGACGTGGCCGGAGTAGACCACGCCGAAGTCGGCGCGTCCGGCGTCCACTTTGCGCAGGTTCTCCACCGAACCGGCGGAGGATTGCGCTTTGACCTTATAGCCATCCAACTCTTTGATGGGTTTGTAGACTTGCACCGCGTTGGCCACCACCTGGAAGGTGCCGCCCGCTGGGCCGCCGCTGAAGGTGATGCGCTTGGCCAGCGCCTCTTGAGGTTGTGCGGTCATGCCCACCGCCAGGGCCGCGCCGCCGACAAACAGGGCTAACAGACGTCTGTTCATAAAGCTTCTCCTTGTCAATCGCCGACCTGCAAGCAGAGCGGCGCAGGGGTTTCGGATCGCCTCAAAGCGACCGACGAGATAGGGTTCGCCTCCCGCCGAGCAGAGGATTGCGCGTCGTTTGGCTGCTCCCGTTAACCAGGATAGCGTTCACTGATGACTTATATAAGCAACAGTTTAATTTATTCGGCGTGATTTCCAAAGCGCGAATTTGTCAGGAAAGCTAACAAGGTAGGCGCCTTAGCAACGATAGGAGGGATTTTGCGCGCGCGCGCCGAAGCGCGCATGGCGTGAAAAGCAGGCGACAAAGTCGTGACGGAGGGGGCTTTGGCGGGTTGTGGCAGGGGTCTGGATTAGCTGATGGGCTCTTGGCAGTCGCGTACGATGACGCTTTTGCTGGCCAGATTTTTGGTGTTGAAGGCCAGGCGTTGGGCCAACACCGAGGCGAGGCGGAAGTAGATCTGCTGGCCCACCTGGGGGTGGGCTTCGCACAGGGCGAACAGCTTCTGCCCATCGACCACCAGAAAGTTGCTGGCGCCGTGGCTGATGACGTCGGCGGAGGGCGCCACGCCCAGGAACCAGCCCACTTCGCCATACACCTCGTTATCGATGGCCTGGATGTCCACGTCCTTGAGGGTCTGTCCCACCACGGCGCGTTTGCTCACGCCGATGGAGCCCTCCAGGTGCAGATAGATATCCCGGGTCGGCGGTGGATTGCTTTCGCTGAGAATGGCGTCGCCGTGGGCGTAGCTGCGGATTTCACTGAATGTGGCGATCTCATCGAGAATCGCGTTATCCAGATCACGAAACAGGCGCACGCAGCGCAATACATCTAGGCTGGTCATGGTGTTTTTTCCATCCGCTTCTACGGTCGAGTGACGCAACTGGCGCCTCCCTGACTAATGCAGGGCATCATATCCGGGCGCAGTGCGTCAAGCGCTTTGTTGCGCAGCCTGTTGGGTGGCGTTGACCAGGCGCATGGAGAGCATGGAGGCCAGACGAAACATGATCAGAAAGCCCACGCTGGGATCCTCTTCGCACAGCGCAAACAGCTCTTCGCCATCCACCACCAACAAGCGTGAATCGCCGATGCTGGTCAGCTCCGCCGAGGGTCTGCGGCCCAACAGCCAGCTCACCTCGCCATACACCTCTTCATCGATGGTGGCCAGATTGACCGGCGAGTCGAACTGCTCTGCCGAGGGCGCTTTGGCCAGGTTCAAGCGGCCTTCGCGTAGCAGATAGAGGGTGCGATAGCCGTCGTCGGCGTGCTCCGAGAGCACCTTTTGGCCATCAGTAAAGCGGCGCACGGCGCTAAAGGAGGCGACGCGCTCAAGGGTGACGTCTTCCAGGCCTTCGAACAGGGATGTCGCGGCCAGCTCATCATAGAGTTCTGTATTCATTGGGATATCCAAAGCGCATAATTGATTGAATCGCAGTCATAATAAGCCTGCGGACGCCACATTATATAACACTTTGTCACGTTCGGTAGTGCGTAAATGCAACAATTTCGCAACACGTGTGGCGCGTGTTTACCACACGGTCTACAATTCGTGGGCCGGATTCATTGTTTTCAGCAGGAAAAACATCGGAAAGAGAAGCCAATGCGGCGAGTTTCGGGTCTTGCGGGGATTGTGTTGATCAGCGTTCTGCTGTCGGGCTGTTTTTTCACCAAGGTGGTGAGCGCGCCCATGCGGGTGGTGGGCGGGGTGGCCTCCATTGTGCCGGTGGTGGGGGAGAAGATGCATGACTCCATCGACTCCGCCGCCGATGCGGTGGACAAGGCGCCGCTGTAATTCCCCGCGTCTGGCGTGCGGGTTCGCCAGCACGCGCCCGTCAGATTGGCGCCAACGGCAGACGAATGGTCACCAGCACGCCGCTGGGAGCGTCGAGGCTCTGCGCGATAATTTCGCCATGATGTCGCGATGCGATGCGCCGCGCCAGAGAGAGGCCCAGACCAGGGCGCCATAGGCCATCGGCGGGTGGCTGGGTTCCCTCGGGCGGCACGCTGACCATGGCGTCGAACAGTCTATCGCCCATCTGCGTGGGCAGAGCGGGGCCGAGATTGCGCGTCGTCATCACCGCCATGCCGCCCTGGCGCGCCAGCTCCACGCGGATGGTGCTGCCCGGTTCGGCGTACTGGGCGGCGTTCTCCAGCACCTTTTCACACATCAGCGCCACCGCGCTCTGCACCCCCATCACCATCACCGGATCGGTCGGCCGCTCGAGGGAGAAGTCGGCCTCGGGATAGCGCTGCTTGAGGGAGTTGACGCCGCCGCTCAAGGCAAAGGTGAGATCGAATGGCGCGTCATCGTTTTCGGCCAGGGCGCGGTCCAACTCCCGCGACTGATGTAGCGCGGTATACAACGTCTCCAGCGGCCCCAACGCCTGCAGCGCTTGCGCGGCGGCTTGCGCGGCGTTTTGGTCGGCGGCGGCCTGTTCGTCCTGGAGCGGTTGCAGCGCCGCGCGGGCGCTGGCCAGGGGCGCGTACATGTGGTTGAGCAGTCGATCCGCCAATCCCGCCAGATAACGATTGTGCTCATCCAGGCGCACCAGAATCAGGGTGAATGCGCGCGACAGATCCCCCAGTTCATCCGGCGCCCGCGCCGGAGTCGGCGCCGCCAGCACGCGGGCGTCGGGGTCCAGCGCCTCATGCAGTTGATCGCGCAGCAGAATCACGCGTCGGGCGAAGGCGAGCCCCAACCACCCCATCCATATGGCCAACGCCGCCATCAGGCTCAATAGAGCGCCCAGCAGCCCTGCTGCGCTGCGCTCCAGCGCGCGTTGCAGCCCATCCAGGGGCGTCTCCACCCACACCGCCCCCAGCGTCGAATCCCCATGGCGCACCGGCGCCGCCGCCCGCGCCACCGGCGCGCGCAGAGGATCGTCTCTGCTCCAGACCGCTTGCGGCTGGGTCAATTGCGCCGCCATCACCGGACGCGCCAACGCCTGTGCATTGGCGTCCTGCGGCGCTGTTGGCAGCAGACGATGCGCCCAGGGGGTCCAGAAGCGCGTTTGCTGCATGCCATCATCCTTGCCAGGAGCGCCCAGGCGCGCCAACTCCCGTCCGGTCTTATCCACGATCACCATCTGCCCGGCAAACGATCGAAAGCCGCCCAGCAGCGCGCTGAGCGCTTTGCCGCGGGAGTCATCGAGAGGCTTCTCCTTGGCAGAGGGGGGCGATGCGGGTTTGCCCGGTTGCGCGCTGTGGCGCGCGTTGAGCAGGGTCACGCGCGGGTTCTCCGCATCCGCCTCATCCACATCGCCCAGGGAGAGGGTCGCCTCCAGTTTGGGGCCGAGCATGTCGCGGGGGATGCGCAGCTCCACCAAAAAGCCGTCGCCCTGCTCCTTCCACATCCCTTTGATGCGAATCTCTGGGCGATCCGGCAAGCCATCCAGGGGGTCGCCCTTGAGCAGGTGGGCGTTGATCCAGCCCGCTTTGGTGGGGGAGATGGCGTAGTGATGCGCACTGCCTTCGGCGTCGATCAGTTCAATGCGCAGATGGTCGGAGCGGTATAGGCGCAGACCGTTGCGGTCGCGGTAGACGATGTGCTTGTCGCGGGCGATGAGCAGGGCGTAGAGGAACTCCTCATTGGCGGCAAACAGCGATTGAAAGTCCGGCGGATCTTTCAGGGCGGGGTCGATTTTGCTCAGTTGATGGCGGTCGGCGAAGCCCATGAGGTCGGCCCACTCCTGGGATTTGCCATCCAGGCGCACGGCGTGTTCGATCAGGCGCGCGCGGCTCACCACGATCTCTTCGAGGGCCTGCAACGCCGGATCCAGGGAGGGATCCAGCAGCTCCGGGCGACCGGTCAGGAACTGGGCCACCCCATTGGCCACGCTCAGGGCGTTGTGGGTCTGCGCCTGCGCCGCTTCGCCCAGCAGCGCGCGGCCCAGCGATGCGCCCAGCCAGGGCAGGGCGATGAGGGCCAACAGGCCCAGCGCCAGCATCTGCGCGCGCAGTCCGGTAAACAGGCGCACGCCGCGCCGTATGCGAAGAGAGGGTTGCATCACCAAATTCAATCAACCAAACGTCAGGTCGCGCCAACCGGCCAATTGCAATAGGCTGGTCGAGGGCGACAATCCAATGGGTCCCTTGATGGGTTCTTATCGAACCCAGCGGGCCGACCCATGACCGCTATTTTGTCGCACAATAGCTGGCTGGCGCGGCGCGATGCGGCGTTTGGCGTTATGGGGTGATGGTTGCAAATGCACAGACCGCAACGCCATTGGGCGTCGCGGTCTGGCAAAAGATGCATACTGTTCTAGTAGGTTACGCCTCGTGGCCGCGGTAGAGGGCGTCGATCTGCCGCCCATAGCGTTCCACAATGGCGTGGCGTTTGATCTTCAACGTGGGGGTGATCAGTCCATTCTCCACGCTCCACGGCTCGAAGGTTAGATGGGCGCGGCGGATGGTCACATAAGCGGGGAAGGCGGCCAGTTGCGCGTTCATGCGCTTGATGCACAGCCCCTCGATGCGGCCATCGGCCAGCGCCGCCGGTTGATTGGGATCCAACCCCTGCTCCTGCGCCAGTTTGCGCCAGGCGCTCTCATCCAGCGTCGCCAGCAGCGCCAGATAGGGGCGACCCTCGCCGATGAGAAGGGTCTGGGCAAACAGCGGGTCGCGCTCAATGGCGCTCTCCACGTCGCCGGGGGCCACTTTGCGCCCATTGGCCATCACCAGAATCTCTTTCAGGCGCCCCACCAGACGGATGTGGCCGTGTGCGTCCAACTCCGCCAGATCGCCGGTGTGGTACCACCCTTCGGCGTCGATGGCCTGTTTGGTGGCCAGGGGATTGCGCCAGTAGCCGCGCATCACGTTGGGGCCGCGCACGCACAGTTCGCCTTTTTCGTCGGTGCGGGCGTCGATGCCCGGCAGCGGCGCGCCCACGGTCTCCGGCGCGTTATCCTCCAGGGTGTTGACGCTCACCACCGGCGCGGTTTCGGTGAGACCATAGCCCTGCACCAGCGGCAGCCCCAGCCCCAGGAAGAAGTGGGAGATCTCTGGAGAGAGCGGGGCGCCGCCGGAGACCGCCACCCGCAGCCGTCCGCCCAACCGCGCCAGCAGCGGCCGCGCCGCCAGGGCGCGCAGCAGCGGCCACAGGGTTTCGCGCCAGCTCCAGCGGGCGCGATGTTGTTGGTGTTGAAAGTGGTCCCAGCCGCTCGCCACCGCCAGATTCAGCAGTTTGGCGCGCCACGGGGCGGCGTGGGACAGCTTCTCCATCACACGCCGGTGAATGCGCTCGAAGATGCGCGGCGCCGAGATCAGCACCGTGGGGCGCACCGTGCGCAGATCCTCGGGCAGGTCGGCGATGCTGCGCGCATACGCCACTTCGCTGCCCGCCAGCATCGGCAGGTAGTAACCAGCGGTGCGCTCCAGCGCATGGGAGAGCGGCAGGAACGACAGGAAGCAGTCCTCCGGGTAGGCCTCGATGCGCGAAACCGCCGCGTAGACGTCGGCCAGAATGTTGCCATGGGTCAACATCACCCCTTTGGCCGGACCGGTGGAGCCGGAGGTGTAGGTGATGGTGGCCAGGGAGTCGGCGTGCATGTCCGGTTCATCGAACGGCCACGGGTCGCCCTGCTCCGGCAGCCACGTTTCCACCGCCTGCACGCGGGCGTCTTTGCGGGCCTCCCCCATGCCGCCTTGCAGAATCAGCACATGCTGCAGCGCGCGCGGCAGGTCGCCGCTTTGTTTGATCTCGCGCCACAGCAGCACGTTCTCAGTGAGTAGGGCGCGGGCGCCGGAGTCGCTGAGCACATGGCGCGCCGACTCCGGGCGATCCTGCGCATACAGCGGCACGGTGATCAATCCCAGACTCAACGCCGCCTGGTCGAACAGCGCCCACTCGCGGCGATTGTGCAGTTGAATCGCCACCCGTTGGCCCTGTTTGAGCCCCAGTTTGCGCAGTCCGGCGCGCCAGCGCGCCACGTCATCGGCGGTTTGCCGCCAGGTGAAGCGCAGCCACTCGCCCCGCTCGGCGTCATACTGACGATAGGCGGGGGCGTCGGGGCTGTGTTCAACACGCGCGCGGAACAGCGCCGACAGGGTGGTCGCCTCCCCCTTGGGGAGAATGTCGTTGTGATGTCGCCACAGCATGAGTCGTCTCCTGCTGTTGTAGCCAATCGATGAGAGTCGCATCGCTCCAGCCGCCGTGCATGGCCAGACGCGGACCGTGGGCGCGCTCCAATGCGTCGAAGCGCGCCGCCAACTCCGACTCGCCCAACTGCGCCGCATAGCGCATGGGGCCGCCCAGGTGCGGCGCGAAACCGGTTCCGAACACCATACCGGCGTCGGCCATGTCGGGGTCTTCCACCACCCCTTCAGCCAGACACGCGGCCACTTCATTGAGCAGCGGCGCCATCAGGCGTTGGTGCAGCGGACCGTCCACCCACTGGCCGCGCTCGCTGGCGCGGGGTTCACTGGCGGCGGCGTACTGATAGAAGCCCTGGCCGCTCTTCTCGCCCAACAGGCCGTCGGCCACCATCACCCGCAAGCGTGCGGGGATCTCCAGTTTCAGCGTCGGGGCCAGCTCTTCGGCCACCGACAGGCACACATCCAGCCCCACCGTGTCGGCCAGACGCAGCGGCCCCATGGGCATGCCGAAGGCCAGCGCCGCCTGGTCGATGCAGCGGGTGTCGATGCCCTCGTCCATCATGCGCACCGCTTCGAGCATGTAGGGCATGAGGGCGCGATTGACCAGGAATCCCGGGCTGCTGGTCACCGGCAGCGGCAGTTTGTCCACTGTGACGGCGAAACGCAGCGCGCGGGCGATGGCTTCGTCGCTGCTCTGCGGGCCGCGCACCACCTCGATCAACGGCATGCGCGCCACCGGGTTGAAGAAGTGCAGCCCCACCAGCCGCGTGGGGTCGATCAACCCCTTGGCCAACTCCTGTAGCGGGATCGCCGAGGTGTTGCTGGCCAGCACGGCGTCGGGGCGCATCTTCGGCTCCAACTGGGCGAACAGTTCGCGTTTGGCCGCCTGGTTCTCGAAGATCGCTTCGATGACGATGTCGGCGCGGGCCGCGCCGTCGCCGCGCGGATCGGGGATCAGGCGGTCAAGCACCTGTTGCACCCGGCGCGGATCTTTCAGTTTGCGTTTGGCCAGTTTGGCGGTCTCCGCCACCGCGCGGCCCAGCAGTTTGGGGTCGAGCCCCTGGAGGCTCACCCGCAGACCGTTCAAAGCGCACCAGGAGGCGATGCCGCGACCCATCACGCCGTCGCCCACCACATGCACATGGCGCGGCGCCGGGGCGTCGTTCTTGCCCAACTTCTTCATGCGTTCGCGCAGGAAGAACAGACGGGTCAAGCTGCGCGCAGCGGGGGAGACCAGCAGATGCGCCACCTGCTCGGCTTCGCGCGGTTGCGCTGTGGTGGAATCGCTCACCCCATGGGCCCAGTGTTCGATCAGGGCGTAGGGGGCGGGGTAGTGGGACGGGTTGGCCTTGTCGCGCACCTGTCCGCGCAGCGCCGCCGCCACCCATGTGCGCAGCGGCCACACCCCCGGCAGACGCGCCAGCCATCCGGCGCGACGCGGCTGCGGCGCCCGCTGCAGCAGATCGTGGGCGGCGCGCTGTTCCAGCCGCTCGGGGGTGATTACATCCGCCAGCCCCAGCCGTTTGGCCTTGCGCGCATCCACTGTGGCCCCGGCCAGCATCAGCGACATCGCCGGGACGTGGCCGATCAGACGCGGCAGACGCCAACTGCCGCCAAAGCCGGGGAAGATTCCCAGTTTGATCTCTGGCAGTCCCACCCGGGTGGCGGCGTCATCGCGCAGCACCCGATAGCGGCACGCCAGCGCCAGCTCCAGGCCGCCGCCTAAGCAGTGGCCGTGAATCAGCGCCAGGGTGGGGTGGGGGAAGCGGTCGATGCGATCCATCAACGCCTGCCCCTCCTGGATCAATGGCAACGCCTCGCGCTCTGTGCGCAGTTGGCCGAAGGCGCTCACGTCCGCTCCGGCGATGAAGCCCGCCGGTTTCGCCGAACGGAAGATCACCCCGGCGATGGAGGCGTCCTCCAGCTCCGCTAGAATCGCGTTGAGCTCCTCAATGGACGCCTTGGAGAGCGTGTTGGCGCCCGCGTCCGGCGCATCGGCGGTGATGGTGACGATGTGATCCGTCTCATCGCGCTCCCAGCGCCAGTAGGTTCCGATACACAGATGGTCCGACATGGTCTGTCTCCCACTGCTCATAAGTCGTGCAATAGGGCTGGGTTTGGGCTGGGTTGATTGGGGGATGAAAGATGTTGGGGCTTCGCCCCAAACCCCACCAGGGCTTTGCCCTGGACCCATGAGGGCTCCGCCCTCAACCAGCCAGGGCTCTGCCCTGGACCCGGCAGGCCAAATTGGGATAAATCCCGATTTCCCTGCACCCTCGTTAGTTTTGCTCCTTGCTCGACTCGCACATTGTTTCTGAATCTTCAGTTCTTGCCTCTACTCAGTCAGACGACACGCTCCACCATCATGGCGCCGCCCTGGCCGCCGCCGATGCACAACGCCGCCACGCCGCGTCTCTCCTGACGTCGCTTCAATGCGTTGAGCAGATGCAGCACAATGCGCGCGCCGCTGGCCCCCACCGGATGGCCCAAACTGATGGCCCCGCCATCAATATTCAGCCGTTCGGAGTCGATATGGCCAAAACGACGCTCCAGGCCCAGTTCGCTGCGGCAGAAGTCGTCATCATCCAACGCCGCCACACAGGCCAGCGCCTGCGCCGCGAACGCTTCATTGATCTCCCACAGATCCACCCGCTGCATGTCGATCTGTTCGCGCGCCAACAATGCCGGGATGGCGTAGGCCGGTCCCAAGCCCATCTGTTCCGGGTCCAGACCGCGCCATGTGGCCGCCGAGATCACCCCCAGCGGTTTGAGGTTGTAGCGCTCCAGCGCCTCCTCCGAGGCCAGCAGCAGCAGCGCCGCGCCGTCGGTCACCTGGGCGCTGTTGCCTGCGGTGATGTTGCCCAACGGCTTGTCGAACACCGGACGCAGTTTGGCCAGCTTCTCCGGCGTGGAGTCGGGCCGCACGCCGTCGTCGGCGTCATAGAAGCGCCCTTTGTCATCGAACAGCAGCACATTCTCCACAGCCAGCGCCGGGCGCGTTTCGGCGGCGCGCAGATGGCTGTCGGCGGCGAACTGGTCCATGGCCGCGCGGCTCACGCCAAAACGGTGGGCCAGATTCTCCGCCGTCTGCCCCATGGACAGGCCGCTCTTGGGATCGGTAAGCCCCTGCAACAGGCTGATCACCGGCGTCAGCAGGCTGAGGCGGAAGCGGCTCAACGCCGCCAGCTTTTGCGGCAGCGAGCGGGCGCGGGCCAAACCGCCCATCCAGGCGGCGAAGCGCTCGGTGAACTTCAGCGGCGCGTGGGACATGGCGTCCACACCACCCGCCAGAATCAGATCGGCGTCGCCGTCGGCGATGAGCCGCGCGGCGGAATCCAACGCCTGCATGCCCGAACCGCAGTTGCGCTGCACCGTCCACGCCGGCACATGGTCGCCGCAGCCCAGGCGTTGCGCCACCACGCGGGCGATGTTGGCCTCCTGCGACTCCTGCACCACGCAGCCCAGAATCACTTCGTCCAGCTCTTCGGGTTCAAACGGTTGCCGCAGCAGCAGCGTGCGCCCGGCCTGTGTGGCCAGATCCGACGCGCTGAAGGGTCCGGGGACCCCGCGCGCCTTCAGAAACGGGGTGCGCAAGCCGTCCACGACATACACTTTGCGGGTGGCGTTCATGCTGCGCGCTCCTTACTGGAGTTGATCCAACACACCGAGGGGAACTCGTCCACCGCGGTCACCGTCAACCGCGCCTGCGCCAGTTGTTGCAGACGCTGCGCCTCCAGCGGCGTGATCACGCCTGCGTCCACCGCCTCTTGCAGATGCCCTTCCGGGGCCTGAATGGCGTGTTCCTGCACCGGCGGTTGCGCTGTTTTGAGCCAGCGCATGAAGCGTTTTTCCGGCTCGGCGGCGCGGCGCGCCAGCATGCGCGCATTCTCCAACTGCGCCAGCGGTTCGCGTTCATCCCAGGGGATGTAGAGGCCGCCCAACAGACGCTGCATATCGTCCATGTGGCCATCCAGCCGTTCGGCCAGCGCCAGCAGACGGGCGTCGTCCACCGCGCGGTTGCGACTGCCCCACGGGAAGATCAGCAGACCCATCAGGCCGCCGACGATGCGGTCGGGGAAGTTCTCGATGACGCCGATCAGCGCCCTCTCCACTTGATGCAGGCTGTCGTCCACGCTGGTTTGCAGCAGCAGCAGATCGGCGTCGGGACGGCCATCGTCCTCAAACCGCTTGAGCAGCGCCGAGGCCAGATAGAGGTGGCTCAACACATCGGCCAGACGCCCGGAGAGCGCCTCGCGCCGCTTGAGCCCGCCCGCCAGCCGCGCCAGCGCCAGATCCGAGGCGATGGCGAAATTGCTGGAGGCGTGGGCCAGTCGTTGATAGAGGCGACGTAATGCGCCATCAGTTCCGCGCGGCGCCGAGGCCAGCCATCCACCGGTCAAGCCGTGGAACAGACTGCGCAGGGCGTTGAGTTTGACGTGGACAATGTGGCCGAACAGGGCGCGGTCGAAGGCGATCAAACGTTCCGCATAGGGGCCGTCGCCGGTGGCCGCCTGGATCTCCTGCAGCAGCCACGGGTGCGCCCGCACCGCGCCCTGCCCGAAGATCATCAGGCTGCGGGTGAGGATGTTGGCGCCCTCCACCGTAATGCCGATGGGGATCGCCCGATAGGCGTTGGCCAGCAGATTGCTCGGGCCTTGGCAGATGGCGGTTCCGCCCCACACGTCCATGGCGTCGTTGACGCTGCGGCGCATCCCTTCAGTCAGTTGCTGCTTGACGATGCCGCTGATCACCGCCGGACGCAGGCCCGAATCCAACGCCTGCAGGGTGACCCGCCGCGCCGACTCCATGCGATACGCCTCCAGCGCCAGACGGCCCAGGCGTTCGCCTACGCCCTCGAAGCGTCCGATGGGCAGGCCGAACTGCTGGCGCACGCGGCCATAGGCGCCGCTGATGCGCGCGGCGTATTTGGCCGCGCCGGTGGAGAGAGCCGGCAGGCTGATGCCGCGCCCTTCCGACAGGCACGCCATCAACATGCGCCAGCCTTGACCGATGCCCGCCTCGCCGCCGATGATGGCGGTGAGCGGAATGAACACGTCGTGGCCACGGGTCGGGCCGTTGAGGAACGGCACCCCCAGCGGATCATGCCGCGAGCCGATGGAGACCCCTGGCAGATCGGTGGGGATCAGCGCCAGGGTGATGCCGCGTTTGCTCTGCCCGCTAAGGAGATGGTCCGGGTCATACAGTTTAAACGCCAGACCCAACACCGTGGCGATGGGCGCCAGGGTGATATAGCGTTTATCCCAGTTCAAACGCACCCCCAGCACGTTGTCCTGGCCGCGCCAGCGGCCATGACACACCACGCCGGAGTCGGGAATGGCGCCCGCATCGCTGCCCGCGCGCGGACTGGTCAGCGCGAAGCAGGGAACCTCTTCGCCCCGCGCCAGACGCGGCAGGTAGTACTCCTTCTGCTCCTCGGTTCCGTAGTGCAGCAGCAGCTCCGCCGGGCCCAGGGAGTTGGGCACCATCACGGTGACCGCCGCCGTCACGCTGCGGCTGGCGACCTTCATCACCACCGCCGAGTGGGCCTGCGCCGAAAACCCCTTGCCGCCGAATTCACGCGGGATGATCAGGCCGAAAAAGCCTTCGGAGCGGATGTAACGCCAGGCGGCGGGGCTCAGATCGTGATCGATCTGGGTAATGCGCCAGTCGTCGATCAGACTGCACAGCTTCTCCACCGGACCATCCAGAAACGCCTGTTCCTCGTGCGTCAGGCGTGGCGGATCGGTATTCAGCAGCGCGTCCCAACGCGGTTTGCCGCGAAACAGTTCGCGCTCCCACCACACATCGCCCCCCTCCAACGCCTCCTGTTCGGTAGACGAGAGTTTGGGCATGGCGCGACCGAACAGCGCCATAATCGGCGCGCTCACCAGTCGGCGTCGCAACGGCGGGGTCAACAGCAGGCCCAGCCCGACGCCGACGATAATCATCAGCGACATCAGCCAAGCGTTCATGATTTCTCTCTCCTATGAAAGGAGGGCGGCGGCAGCGTCGCGCCGCCATGGTGCGCCATGATGCGGCGCACCAATCCGGCGTGCGGGTCGTCCTCCAAAGCGTGGCTGCGTCGCCACAGCCAAGCGCGGTAACCATGACGCAGCCGTCTGATTGCGCGGATCCAGCGGCGTCTGGCCAATCTTTTCATGTTGTTGCTGGCCCAGCCCAGGGGGTTCCAGCTCTTGCCGGTCTCCGCCTCCACGTCGGGGGTGGGCAGATAGCATTCGTTGTGTTCGTTGCACACCCACCCCTCGGTGTCCCACGGCAGGTCGCGATAGTTCTCGGCGGCCTCCACCAGCGGATACTTCACCACTTCAAAGTAGGGCGAGTGGTCGAAGTCGCGCGGGGTCACCAAGCGCTCGTTGCGGCGGAACAGACGCATCTTGCCGTTGGCGTCGGGGCGGATGATGGGGGTGATGGGAAAGCGCACCGATGTGAACGCTTCGGCCAGCATGGTGGAGCACACCGTGCGCGCGGCCTTGCCGGCGCGGTGGGAGAACAGGCTGGAGCGCCAGCGTCCGGGAATGATGCTGTAGGGGAACAGAAAGCGCATCAAGTCGAGGATTTGGCGGATATCGTAGTCGGCGCCCAGACGGCGGATGGCGAAGGCGATGACCCGATGGACGTCCCGCTCCAGCAGCCCTTTGGGGCGGCTGATGCGCAGATGTTGGCCGCGATAGGTCTCCAGCGGGGTGATCACCACGCCACGGCCCAGCAGCGCCTCCACCAGCAGCGGCTCCTCCTCGTCGCCATCGAAGAAATCCATGACGCGGGCGCGCAACTGGGGGTTGTGGATATCGCGCAGCCGACCAATATAGAGGGCGGAGTGGGACCAGGTGCTTTGGGTGATGGTTTTGATCACCTGGCCAACGCGGCTGGCGCCTTCGGCCAGCAGCACGTCGCCAGGACGAACCTCACTGCGCAGGCGATCAAAATTGCACAAAGGGGAGGGCCGATGACGGTACTCGTCCGTCAACCAATGGACCAAAAAACGCTGCGTCGTTGAGAACGACGACCCGTTCATGACCACTCTCCTCGCTGTTTGGATCCGGTCGCGAAACGCCGGACCTTCTGTCACTTAGAGTGACCCGTTTATGGATAAGTTCTAATATGGCCTCCATTAGCTCTGCTTTTGCCATGTTGCGCATTCGTCAGATCAATGGGTCGTCATGACTGATGATTGCGTGGTTTGACATGGTCAAATGGCGCAAAATGCAGTAGTCTGCCATGCTGGAATAGAAACAAACCGTCGCCTGCGTGTTGACGTGGGTTGAGATTATTTCCCGCTATCGATCGAGTATAATATGGACTCTTTCTCCTCTCTGTTTGGCCAAGCTCCGAGTTTTCAAATGGTTTTGCGCGCTGCGTCGCTAATGGCGGCCACTGAGGCGCCGATCCTGATTCAGGGCGGCACCGGCAGCGGCAAGAGCCTGCTGGCGGAGGCGATGCACCAGGCCAGCGCGCGGGCGGGGGGTCCGTTTGTTGTGATCAACTGTGCGGCGTTGAGCCCGGAGCGGGCCGAGGCGCTGCTGTTGGGCGACGCCAATGCGCCGGGGATGTTGGCCCAGGCTGATGGCGGCAGCGTGCTGCTGGATGAAGTGGGTGAATTGCCTGCGGGGTTGCAGGGGGCGTTGTTGCAGTTCCTGGAGAGCGGCGTAATTACGCCTTCGGGGTGTGCGGCGCAGCGCGTTGATGCGCGGGTGTTGGCCACCACGCGGGTGGACCTGCGCGCTGAGGCGTTGGCGGGCCGCTTCCGGGAGGATCTGTTCTTCCGTTTGAGTGTGGCGCCGTTGGCGCTGCCTGCGTTGATTGAGCGCAACGGCGACGTGCAGGCGTTGATGCAGCAATTCCTGAATGAGATTGCGGCCAAGCATGGCATTGAGTCACCGCGCTTTGATGGCGAGGCGGCGCGTTTGCTGGGTCGTTATCGTTGGCCGGGCAATGTGCGGGAGTTGCGCAATTTCTGCGAGCGCATGGCGATTTTGTATGCGGGTTCGGACGTCACCGCCGAGATGTTGCCGGTGGAGTTCCATGAGGCGGCGGCTCCTGGCTTGATGGGCGCGGCGCATTCGTTGGCGCAGTATGTGATGCCGGATGAGGGCGTGGACTTTACCGAGTTGGAGCGCAGCGTGTTGCGTCAGGCGTTGGACAAGGCGCGGGGCAACCGTTCGCGGGCGGCGCGGTTGCTGTCGATGAGTCGGGATACGTTGTTGTATCGCATGCGGAAATTTGCGCTGGAGTAAGCGAGGCGACATAGAGGAATAGAAGCCGCCGGGTAGACAAGCCCGGCGGTTTTTTTATGCGCCGAAGCAAGAGTGTTTGCGGGAAAGAGTGCGGGCTGGGAGTGTCTAAGGTGGCCGCCGACTGGTCGGCGGCGGGGTCTGGGGGCCGCTGCCCCCAGCGGGTCCAGGGCGGCGCCCTGGCGGGTGTCGGGCAGAGCCCGACCGGGGTTTGGGGCAGCGCCCCAATATCTTTGATCTTTAAGCCGTTTCCCCACAGAACAGAGGCGGGGCCAGTAAGAAGTGGGGAAGAGGCGCAAAGCTGCGAGCCATCCAGGAGGCCGTCGGGGAAACGGCAGTGAGCGATATGTCGGCGCAGCCGACAGGAGCGAATGCTCTAAAACTCGAAGCCAGGGAAAGCCAAAAAGTGTGTAGGGCAGGGTATCCAGTGCTTGACGAGGCGCCCATAAAACGACACTATTCATAGTGTTGCTTCGCACCCCTCAATATATTGAGTTTTCCTATGGCTGAAGATAAGAAAAGATGTCGATATATCCGCCCTGAGCATCCTTTCTTTCCTGGGCATAAAGAGGAGCAATGCGAGCATCCTGTTTATGATGAGGAGGGGTTTTGTTTGTTCCACTCTGCGCAAGTGGAGGAGAAGCAGGCGGAGTTTTTCCTGGCATTGGACGCTTGGATTGCCGCCGGAGAGGCGGATAAATCCATAAAGGCGCTGGACCTGCGGGGCATTGTTTTTCCAAAATTGAATTGGCAGGAACGAAAATTTGCCAAATCCATAAACCTCAGGAACGCGCAATTCAGCGGAGACGCGGATCTCAGTAACGCGCAATTCAGCGGAGACGCGGATCTCAGTAACGCGCAATTCAGCGGATCCGCGTATCTCATGAACGCGCAATTCAGCGGAGACGCGTATCTCATGAACGCGCAATTCAGCGGATCCGCGGATCTCAGTAACGCGCAATTCAGCGGATCCGCGTATCTCATGAACGCGCAATTCAGCGGAGACGCGGATCTCAGTAACGCGCAATTCAGCGGATCCGCGTATCTCAGTAACGCGCAATTCAGCGGAGACGCGGATCTCAGTAACGCGCAATTCAGCGGATCCGCGTATCTCAGTAACGCGCAATTCAGCGGATACGCGGATCTCAGTAACGCGCAATTCAGCGGATCCGCGGATCTCAGGGACACAAAATTTGAACAGCGTGTTTGGATGGATGGTGCTGAATTTCACGACACAGTGAATTTCTCCGGCGCCCAGTTCGCCAACGTCAGAGGGCTGCAAGCCAACGAAATAAATCTGTGTGGCGCAGTGCTGGAATCAGCCAACTTCTGGGGCATTGAGGAAATCAAACAGCACGACTTCTCCGGCGCCTTTTTGCTCTCCCTCTCCCTGGCCAATAAGGCGATCATCGATTGCAACTTCACCGGCGCGGTGTTCGATGCGGTGCACACCCGGGGCTGGGAGGTGAATGACGCCACCCGCTGCAATACCCTGTTCATCTATACCGCCTATGAAATCGTGCAAGAGCCAGACGAAGAGAGTGGCGAATTACGCCCCAAGCTGATCCCCAAACCCGGCAGCCGCGTACCCGCGCGGGGGAATTTTGGCGAAGGGGAGCACGCCAACTTTTTCTTTGATGATTATCTGAAAGACCCGGTGCGCTGGAGCTTCGCCGTGGATGCGCCCGCCATGGTGCGTAGCGCATTTTTGGACTTTATCGCCGAATTCCCCGAGTTCATGCGCCTGGAAAAAGGGATCGGCGTGGAGATCCGCCAACGGCAGGAGGGTGGTATGGTGCGGGTGGAGTTCTGCGTCAGCACCGAGGCCGAGCGCAAAGAGGTCAATGAGGCGTTTCCCCGCTTCTACAATCGAGCCAAGCAGGGCGCCGAATCAGTGGAAAATGAATTTATCACCGCAACCAGCGTAGAAGCCAAGATGCTGGTTGTGCGCCTGGATCGCAAAATCAGCGCCTTACGCAACGACGTGCAAACCGGTCGTATTTTGCTCGAACAGAAGCAACAAATCCATCAATTGGAAACGGAAAAACGCGACTTGCAACGCCAAATGGATGAACTGGACCGCTTTGATCACGATCCGACCATTGCGTTGCAGGCTGAAGAGCCACCTGCGCCATTACTCCCAGCGCCGCCGCAAATTCAAGCACGCATGCGACTCTTCTTTCTGCAATCGGATATTCCGGGATTCTCAAAATTTCAGAGCGAAGATCCCCATGCAGATACCGAGTTACGCAGTTGGCTGGTGGGCTATAGACAGTACTTCAGCCAACTGGATGGCCATCTGCGTTCTGATATCGAAGGGGACTCAATTAAAGGCTTTTTCAACAACTATGACAACCTGTTGGAGGCCGCGCGCTACCTGCACAGCAAAGGGCCGGAGATCAAATTTGAATTCCCCCAGTTGGAGGGGTTCCGCATCCTGCTCAATACGCGCTATGCCCACACTGTGCCCGATGGCGAAAATCACGAATTCACCACGCCCGGCATCACCGAAACCGTGCGCACCGACCAGCCCATGAAGGATTTCCTCAAAGCGCGTAATCTCTCACAAAACGCCGTCTGGTGCCTGGAGCCGTTCCAAGCCTATGTGGAGCAACGACATGTGACGAGCGTTCAGTTTGAGGCCATTTCTGAAACGCTGCAAAAAGGCAAAAACGACGGCAATTGCCCGCAACTCTATTGGGTGCGGTTTATTGCTCAGCAAGAATAGCGGGGATTCTCCTCCAAACACTTTTTGGCTTTCCCTGCTGGCGAGTTTTACGGCATTCGCTCCTGTTGGCTGCGCCGACATATCGCTCACCGCCGTTTCCCCGACGGCATTCGTGCGGGCTCGACGCTCCTACTGACTATACAGCCCCGTGCAGGATCAACCTCCGTTCAATGGGGAAACGGCTGAAAGATTAAAGATAGTGGGGCTTTGCCCCACACCCCATGAGGGCGCCGCCCTCAACCCGCTTAAGGGTCACAGACCCTTAAGAATCCCGACAAATTGCCTGCGGCAATTTGTCACCTTACATAGCGTGGGGTCGGCCTCTTTCCCGCAAACACTTTTACTCCGTGTCTGTCACCCGGATCAGTCTGGCTGCGTAAAACCCATCCACGCCATGCTCGCTGGGCTCCGTCAGTAACTCCCCCAGCTCGTTGAACCATGCGCTGTCCAAACCCAACCCCTTTGCCTCCACCTCATCCCGCCGCCACTGCGGATTCTCCGCCAAAAACGCCGCAATCTGATCCGGCCCCTCCTCAGGCTCCATCGAGCAAACCGCATACACCAACACCCCGCCCGGCTTCACCCGGCTCGCCACCCCACGCAGAATCTCCCCCTGTCGCTCCGCCGCCTGGGCAATCTCCTTGGCCGTGCGTCGCCACTTGATCTCCGGATGCCGCCGAATCACCCCCGTGCCGCTGCACGGCGCATCAATCAACGCCCGGTCATACAGTTCCGCGCCCAGCTCATCGGCATTGCGCGCATCGGCAACCCGTACCTCCACCCCCTGCACCTGCAAGCGGTCCAGATTCTCCGCCACCCGCTGCAATCGCTCGGCGCGATTGTCCAGCGCCACAATGGTCGCGGCGCCGCCACTCAACGCCGCCATGTGCGCCGTCTTGCCGCCCGGAGCCGCGCAGGCGTCCACAATCCGCTCACCGGGCTGCGGATCCACCAACCGCGCCGCCGCCATGGCCGCGCGATCCTGCACCGCAAACCGCCCCTCGGCATAGCCCGGCAGCGCCGGAATGCGCCCCCCTTGCGGCAACAACACCGCCTCCGGCGGGTATTCCAAAGGCCGTGCCTCAACGCCGGACTCCGCCAACTCCGCCAACCACTGCGCACGGGCGTCATCGTCTGCGCCATGGAAACGCAGGGTCAACGGCGCCTGGGCGTTGTTGGCGGCCATGCGCGCCGCCGTACGCTCTTCGCCCAACTGCTTAAGCCAGCGCCGGGTCAACCACAGCGGATGCGCATGCTGCACGCTCAAGCGTCTGGCTGGATCGCGCACGGACTCCCACGCCTGTTCCGGCGTCAACTCCGCCGCACGACGCAATACCGCGTTGACGAACCCCGTTAGGGGTTGATCCGGCGACCGCTTCACCAACTCCACCGATGCGTGAATCGCCGCATGGGGCGGCACGCGCATCCAATGAAGCTGATACAGTCCGATGCGCAACGCGGTCCATGCGGTGAGCTGCTGGTCCGGCAACGTCTTGTTCATGGGAATGCGCAACATGGCGTCCAGGAGGGGCCATTGGCGCAGCACGCCCAGCACGATTTCGTGAATCAGGCCGCGATCGCGGGGGTCGAGATCGGGATGAGCGCGCCAGAGGGCGTCCAGACGATCCTCCAGGGCGTTGGGCTGGCGGAAGAACTCCAATAGCACCTCCAGCGCCAATTGACGTGAGGCGAGGCCGGCGTCGGGGGAGGGACGGGAGCGGGGATGCGGCATGGAGTCATCTTTCTGAGCAGGAACGAAAAGGGAGTCCGCAGTATAGAGGAGTGGAGGGGAATCGGGCAGGCGCCAAGAGAGCGCACGGAGTAAAAGTGTGTGTGGGAAAGAGGTCGGGCCCAGGGTGACTATGGGCCTCCGGCTGGCCGGAGGCGGGGTCTGGGGCCTGTGGCCCCAGCGGGTCCAGGGCGGCGCCCTGGCGGGTGTCGGGCAGCGCCCGACCGGGGTTTGGGGCAGCGCCCCAATATCTGAGATCTTCAGGCCGTTTCCCCGTGAACAGAGGTTGAGCCATTCAGGAGTGGATGGAGAATCTGCGAGCGTGGAGCGGGTACGCAGGCAAACGGGGAAACGGCGGTGAGCAGGCCCCGCAGGGGCCGTCGTCCGCAGGACGGCGAATGCAGTAAAACTCGAAGCTTGGGAAAGCCAAAAAATGTTTGCGGGAAAAGGGTACAGATGTTCTGTCAGTGGCCATCATATCATTTTAATTAAGTGACCGTCCCCGGAATTCTTGCGGAATTCTTGAATTACCTAATTTGAGTGGGAGTGAGTGTCCCCTGAATTACCAGGGGGTTTTGGAAAATTACATGGCATAATTGAATCGCCATTAATTTCCATTCCTCCGGTCTCTTTATCTGCAATTAATACTGCAAGTCCTGCTCCACCATCAACCCATTGTGAGCACTCAACTCGCATCTCATCTTTTTCAACACAAATATCGAGCATTTCTTTTTTTGTTGTAACAAACACATCATGTTTTTTTATTGCTAGTTCTTCATCTTTCATATTGATATGAAAAGTAAATCCATCTGTTGGTTTTAATGATGTAAACGTATAAAGGTTCCAATGGTCTTGCCCGATTTCAGTTATACGCATTGTTATGTAAAGCTCTTTTGATGTGTTGGCAAACTCGTTCACTTTGATTGTGGTATGGTAAAGTCCATCTTTGTCGAGAATATACTCTACGTATTCAATATCATCAGTCTTTTCATCATTCGTTATGTGAGGCAAGGGGATTACCTTTTTTGTCTTCCCATCATCTCTTTTAATTGTAACAGATACACACTTTCCCATGTCAAATCGTAAAGAGATGTCGTCGTAACCATCTTGTGAAGGATGCTCCCTGTACGAGTAGATTGAATCAATAACGATTTTTCCTTCTTCTTTTCTCGCAGTGCACTGAATATTATAATTGCTTCTTGTGGTTTCTTTACTAATTTTTATAGCTCTTTGTGATAAGTATTGATAATATTTTTTCAATGATGAGTTATTTTTTAGTTCTTTTTCTGATGCGGCAAGCACCTGCTGGATTATTGATTCTTTTTTTACTGGGTCAAGATTAGATAAAAATGCTCTGTTGATAACTATGTCTTCTAGAACAGATGCAATATGCCGGATAAACTCAGTATTCCCTGCTGTATACGTAAAAAAATAAGCGACTATCATTGAAATGCCAATTGTTGATACCGTTCCTGTAAGTAACTCGCTCCAGAACATATTTGGAAACTTTAAAATTATTACTTGTGAAATAAGAACTAATGTAAAGCCAGCCCATAGTATGTATGAAAAAGTCTTTCTTAGAGCTTTTGAAGATTCTGTCTTTTCCATTTTAGACCCTTATTGTTTTGTGTGTATTGGCCTTCTACACAGTATCGAATATATCAGAGGTTAGCAAGGATAAATGTTATATATAAACGCATTCTAATTTTCCCTGGCGTCGAGTCCTAAAGCATTCTCCGTCCTGCGGACGACGGCCCTACGGGCCTGCTCACCTGCCGTTTCCCCGATGGCCTCCGTGCTGGCTCGTGGCTCGGCGCTCCTGATTCAACTTCCCACTGGCGCCGCCTCTGTTCAATGGGGAAACGGCAAAGCCACTACCAAAGACAAACCGTGGGCGCCGCCCAATCTGTTAGATACGGCTTCGCCTGTGGCCGCTGGGGGCGCGGACCCCAGACGATTCGGCAGGATTGCCGAATCGGACTCGCGCAGCGAGCCCGAAGGGTGAGGGCCATGGATGGCCCGAATCACCCCGCCGCCGACCAGTCGGCGGCCAATAGTTAGCGCAAGCTCACCCTTCGTCACGCAAACATTGGTCGTTCTGTGCAATTTTGGCTGATAAAGCATGGGGACGGTATATCGCGCCGTTATTCTACAATTTGGCAATACAGTTCAAAGTAACTCTTGGCCATCACCCGCGCATCATGCCGCGCGCGCACCCGCTCTCCCAAGGCGCGCCCCATCGCACGCGCGGCCAGGGGATCATCGGCTAGCTGATTCATGGCCGCTGCGATGGCGTCGGGATCATCCAGAGTCGCCAATAGCCCCTCTTTGCCATCGTCCAACAGATCCACATAGGGGCGGATGCGCGAAAACACCCCAGGCAGATTGAACGCACCGCACTCCAGCAGCACAAACGGCAACCCTTCACTGCGCGACGGGTGGATCATCATCTCCGCCCGGCGCATGGCCGCCAGCGCCGCTGCGCGGGGCGGACTATCGAATACATGAATGCGATCGCGCCCCGGATTGCGCGCCATCAATTCGTTCATCAAGGCGATTTGCGGCGGCTCATTGGCGGCTGTGCCCATGAACACCAGGTGCAGATCCGGATGCCGCGCCTGCACCTGCTCCCAGGCTTGGATCACTGCGTCCTGCGCCTTGATGGGATCCAAACACGCCACTTGCAAGGCGAAACGGGCGGGCAGTTGCGCGATGATCTCCAGCGCCTCGGCGTCATCCTCCGGCGTGGCGACCACACCGGCCAGATCCACCCCGTTGAGCAGCGCCCGAATCCGGCTGCGCAGATGCGGGAAACGTTCTCGCGCAGCGTCGGCCAGATGCTCCGCCACGGCGGTGATGGCGTGGGCGTGCGATGCAATCCAACGCAATAGCCACACACGGGATCGAGGCCTTTCGGGGAATTTGAGGATATCCGAGCCGACATAGGTGATCACATAGCGCGGACCGCTCACCAGTCGCAGCAGGGTGAAATAGGCGTGCTGGGTCTGGCAGGTGAACAGATGGATGACGTCGACGCTCTCTTCACGGCACAGTCGGCGCAGCCGCCACAGCGTGCGCACGCCCTCCCACAGGCCGCCCAGGAACCCTTTGATGGGGCTCTTGGGATCCCACAACGGACGCAATCGCCCGGAGTGTACCGTAATCTCCCCCTCCTGATGTCGGGTCCATTGGGGCTGCGTCCAAGGCGCGATGTTGAACACGCTCACCCGCGCGCCTTGCTCTGGTAATGACGCCGCCAGCGTATTGAGCATGGCGTCCACACCGCCGCGCACCTGCGGAAAAGCGCCATGATGAGCCAGCATCACATGAGGATGACGAACAGGCGTTATAGTTGAAGATGTAACGACACTCACCAGGGCAATTCCCAACAACGGAGAAAAAATACACGGAAATCTAGAGACTTGCGCAAGTAATGAGAGTTAAGCTTCTCCTCTGCTCGGAGAAAAAGCGTATTGGCAAGAACATTTTTACGTCGATTCTTCTTGACCGCACATCGTTTCGCGGCAACAATCTGCCCAGTTTTGCCACGGAATGGTCAAGGCGGCCTGATTATGCGCCTATTGTTGGGATTTTGCTCGGTTTTGCGGCTTGCAGTTGTCTTCTCAAATCGAGGCGGCTGAGTCGTTTGGCTGGCCAAAGGACGTTCAAGCCAATGGCCTTTGGATGTTTCCCGGTCGAGAGGGTCGGTCTGGAAGCGTCGAAGATCCCGCCCACTGGGCGGATATAATCATGTTCTTAGGAGATCAACACATGCGTGTTTCCCGTCTGGCTATCGCCGCTCTGCTGTCCGCCGCTTCTCTGGCTTTCGCTGCTGCTCCCGCGCAAGCGGGCGACGCCGCCAAAGGCGAAAAGCTGATGAAAAAATGTGGCGCCTGCCACACCTGGGATCAGGGCGGCAAGAAGAAGGTCGGCCCCAACCTGTTTGGCGTCTATGAGCAGAACTGCGGCCACAACGCCGAGTTCAAGTACTCCGACGGCTACCACAAAGCGTGTGAAAAAGGTTTCAAAATTGATGAAGCGATGCTGATGGAATACCTGGCCGACGCTTCCGCCTACCTTTCCGGCGTGGCTGGCGAGAAGGTGAAATCCAAAATGACCTTCAAGCTCAAAAAAGAGGCCGATCGCGCCGACGTGATCGAATTCCTGAAGGGCAACAAGTAATCCATTAACCTTCGGATTGCTTGCGCAGTATATTAACGGGGCGCCCGATCACATCGGGCGCCCCGTTTTCATTTGATTTTCGCCAGACCTATTCACCCAGCCTTTAGGGAAACTCATGTTGCCTTTGGAAAATCCACTCATCGCCAATCTGCCGCAGCCGCAACGGGAGAGACTCGCTGCGCGCATCGCCACCCGGCGTTTGGCGGAAGGGGAGATTCTGTTTCATCAGGACGATCCGGCGGACGCCTTCTATATTGTGATCACTGGGGTGATCAAACTGTTCCGGCTCTCCCCGGATGGCGGCGAGAAGGTGGTGGAGTTGATCAACCCGGGTCAGAGCTTTGCCGAGGCGTTGATGTTTGTGGGCGAAAAGCGGTATCCGGTGAGCGCCCAGGCCATGGCCGATGCGCAGGTGGCGGAGATTCCCGGCGATCTCTATCTGAAGCTGATGCGCGAATGCCCGGAGAGCTGTTTTACCCTACTGGGGGATTTGAGCCGCCGTCTGCACGGGCTGTTGATGGAGCTGGATCGGGTGACGCTGCAACGCTCCCGCGAGCGCCTTCTTACTTGGTTGCGCGAAGAGGCCAATAAGACCGTGGAGGGGGGCGACACCGTGCGTTTGACGGTCTCCAAACGGGTGCTGGCGGCGCGTCTGTCGTTTCAGCCGGAGACGTTGTCTCGGTTGCTGCGCACGCTTAAGTCCGAAGGGGTGATCCGCGAACAGGGCGACGCCATCATTCTGCTGCGGGATGACGATCCCTTCTGAGTTGCCGCCTTAATCAAACCGTACCCAGTACAACGGCGGGCAATCCCCGTCGTTCTTGCCTTTTTGCAGCGTTTCAGGAATTGCCTCAAACTGAATGCTCGTCACATGGCGTGGCTCCACATAGGCTTGGAAAGGTTCCAGGCACCACACAGCGTTTTGCGAGAGATTGCGCGCTTTGAGGAAATCCTTCATGGGCTGGTCGGTGCGCACGGTTTCGGTGATGCCGGGCGTGGTGAATTCGTGATTATCGCCATCGGGCACAGTGTGGGCATAGCGCGTATTGAGCAAGATGCGGAACCCCTCCAGTTGGGGGAATTCCAATTTGATCTCCGGCCCTTTGCTGTGCAGGTAGCGCGCGGCTTCCAACAGATCGCCATAGTTGTTGAAAAAGCCTTTAATTGAGTCCCCTTCGATATCAGAACGCAGATGGCCGTCCAGTTGGCTGAAATGCTGTCTATAGCCCACCAGCCAACTGCGTAACTCGGTATCTGCATGGGGATCTTCGCTCTGAAATTTTGAGAATCCCGGAATATCCGATTGCAGAAAGAAGAGTCGCATGCGTGCTTGAATTTGCGGCGGCGTTGGGCAACCTACCCCAAACACTTTTTGGCTTTCCCTGGCTTCGAGTTCTACTGCATTCGCTCCTGTCGGCTGCGCCGACATATCGCTCACTGCCGTTTCCCCGACGGCCTCCTTGCGGGCTCATCCCTCCCAGCTCCGCTTAACTCCTTACTGGCTCGACCTCTGTTCAATGGGGAAACGGCCAAAGACAACCGCCAAACCGTGGGCGCCGCCCACACCCGCTGGGGCCGCAGGCCCCAGACCCCGCCGCCGACCAGTCGGCGGCCACCTTACATATGCTGGCTCGCACTCTTTCCCGCACACACTCTTACAGCTTCATCTTCTTGAAGATCGGCTCCGGCACGCTGCGGATAATCAACATGATCAATCGCCAAAACCCCGGCAAATACAACACGTCCCGAGATTTATCCAACGCCCGCACAATATCACGCCCCACATCATTCGGGTCCGCCACCAAAAACAATCCCGGCAAGCCGTAGGTCATGGCGGTATCCACATACCCCGGCTTGATCTCAATCACCCGCACCCCAGTCGGCGCCAGCCGATTGCGCAACCCCGCCAACCACGCCGACAACCCCGCCTTGGGCGCGCCATAGGGATAGTTACTCTGCCGCCCCCGGTCCGCCGCCACCGACGTCACGCCGATGATGAAGCCATCCGCCTGCTTCTCCAGATGGTTGGCCGCCAGACCCAGCACCGACACCGCGCCGGTGAAGTTGCGCACAATGATCGCATTGGCCTCGCGCCACTCCTCCCGCGCCTTCAGATGATCGCCCAAATAACCAATGGCGAACACCACCCCATACAGCCCGCCGCAGGTTTCAATCACCTGCTTCAGCGCGTCGGCGTGGGAGTCGATCTCCTCAATGTCGAATTCGCCATGGTGAACCGTTACGCCGTAACGCACAGAGAGGTCCAGCGCAAGGCGTCGCAACTCCTCGTCGTCGCGCCCGGAGAGGTACAGCGGATGACCGCGCTTGGCCAACTCAATGGCGCACCCCCGCGCCATGCCGGAGGTGGCGCCCAGAATCCAAACCGGTTGCCCGGCGCTTGCGGAGGGTTGCGTCATTGTCCGACCTCCATGCCCAGGCGTTGCGATAGCGCCGAACGGATGCGCCACTCCGGGTCGACTCTCTGCTTCACCGCCAGCCACTGGTCAAACTGCGGATAGCCGATGCGGAACTGTTCCGGCGTGGCGAAGGCGTCCTTGGCCAGATAGAGCCGCCCGCCATAGCTGGTCAGACGGTCGGTCAACTCGCCCAGGAATGCAGGCAGCTTGTCGTTATACGGCAGATCCAGAGTCAGCGTATAACCATCGTCGGGGAAGGAGAGCGGCGCCGGGTTGCCCGGTCCCAACCGCTTCAGCACCGACAGGAACGACGCCTTACGCGCTTTGGCGGCGCGCTCCAGAATCTCCCGCACTCCCTCATGGGCGCGGGCGCGGGGAATCAGGCACTGGAACTGGGCAAACCCGCGCTTGCCATACAGCCGATGCCACTGACCGATGGCGTCCAGGGGGAAGAAGAACGATTCGATGTCGCACACAAACGGTGCGGTCTTGGCCGCCTGGGTCTTGTAATAGAGGGCGTTGAACATCTTCACGCTGAGCGGATTGAGCGCCCAGGCGGGCAGATCCAGGGGGAAGTTGCGCTCTTTCTTGGGCTTCAGCGCCAGGGCGTTATCGGCGACGTGGGGCGGCAGTTCGTCGCGCACCGCATGATGCCCAGCCATCACCACCGAGCGGCCCAGGTTGGGACCGCTGGCCAGCGCATCCACCCACGCCACGGTGTGTTGATCATCGCGCAGGGGGTCTTCAAAGATGCGGAACGCTTCGTCCAGATTGGCGCAAGGGTAGTGGCGCGCGCTCACCCACACGCTGTCGATGGGCTGCAACTGAATGCTGGCCTGACGAATGAAGCCGGTCAGCCCCATGCCCCCCACCGTGGCCCAGAACAGTTCGGCGTCTTCGCGGGGGCTGCAGACCACCGTTTCGCCGCTGGCCAGGGTCAGTTCGATTTCGGAGACATGGGAGCCGAAGCTGCCCATGTGGTGATGATTCTTGCCATGCACGTCGGCGGCGATGGCGCCGCCGATGGAGAGCAGCCGCGTGCCCGGCGCCACGCGGGGGAAGAAGCCGCGCGGGGCGGCGAATTCGATCACCTCCGAGAGGGTGGCGCCCGCCTCCAGGGTGAGCAGCCCCGCCATGGGATCCCACGCCAAAAAGCGGTTGAGGCGCTCGGTCTGCACCGCCAGTTCGTTGTCATGGGGCGTGGCGGCGTCGCCATAGGCGCGTCCCTGGCCGCGGGCGATGGCGCCGCCGGACTCCGGCAGGCGCAAATCGCGTATCTTCTCCGGTCGATTGAGCCGTCCCGGGTGGAGCGGATAGCGCCCCCACCCGGTGATCTGCGTCTGCAATTCCGCCAACGCCATGGTAAGGATTCCTTTATATATAAGAATAGGCTCTCGGGAGTCGAACGGACTGGATCTCTTGATTGCGCAAGATACTTTAAATTACGCACGAAACTTCAAAACGCGCACAAAGCCGCCAACTTAACGAGGGTGCAGGGAAATCATTTCCCTGCCGGGTCGAGGGCAGAGCCCTCGTGGGTCCAGGGCAACGCCCTGGCGGGTTGAGGGCGGCGCCCTCATGGGGTCTGGGGCAAAGCCCCAGCCTCTTTCATCATCCCCAACTCTGCTCAGAGCGTTAAACACGCACCAAGCCGCCAACTCAATGAGGTCCAGGGCGAAGCCCCAGTCTCTTACATCATCCCCAGCCGTACTCAATCACACTACTGAATCGGACGTCCCACAATGGGGCGCCCAAAGAAGTCGTCCAGGGAATCGACCACTTCCACATATTCGCGCCAGATGGTGTTGCCGGTGGCGGCGTACTCCCAGTTGCGCCCGCTCCAGAGCACCATGCGATAGCCCATCTGTTTGAGCTTCTCAAAATGTTCGCGCTCCTGCACCGGACGCCGCAGACAGAGCTTGCCATCCACTTGGCAGAGCATCTTCAAATCGCCATCCGGGTGCTTGCGCCAGGCCGGATTGTGCGGCGCCATCCACAGATCGCCATACATCAACAGCGTGGGCTGCTGCGGGTGATAGGCGTTGGCCGCTGCGCGGAACGACAGCTTGAAGCGGCGATCCTGGATATCGCGATAGAGATAGCCCGGCTTAAGCGACAGCTCCACATAACGGTGACCGCTGACGCCGCCCAGGGTGTCGATGTTGCCCACATGGTTGAACAGCAACAGCGCGCACAGCGCCACAAAAGCGCGTCCCGTGGCCAGTTGATCCAACAGCATGATCAACGATGGCAGCATGGGGATGAGATATTCCGGCTCCAGAGGCGAGAGCATATAGAGCAGGAGCCAAGATGCGATGACGGTCAGATGCAACGCCACATCGGGATTGGCGGAGAGCTTTTCCCCAGCGGCGCGGCGTCGCCACAGCAGCCACGCCAGCAGCGGCCACACGATGAGCGATTGCGCATGGCCGAGGAAGTTGAGGAAGTGATAGCCGCCAATCAGAATCAGTTTTTTGGCGGCAAGCGGAATGTCCGAAGTGACCGAAAGGGGGATGCCGTAGGTGTAGAGCGAGGGCGAGAAGGCCGCCATGCCGGTGAAGAAGGCGATGAGGAACACCCGCATGGCCAGTTTGAAACCGCCGCCCTGCACCAGGATCCACGCCATGGCGGGCAGCGCATAGAGCCCGCTGGTGGGGCGGAAGCCGCAGGCTGCGCCGATCAGCAGCGCCGCCACATAGGGCTGGTCGTCGCGCAATTTGGCGTAGGCCCAGGTCATCAGCGCCATGGCCGGCAGGTAGTCCATGCTTGATGCGCCGTTCTTCAGCATCATCGGCATCAAGGCAATGGTGAGAATCACCGCCAACGGATGGCGGAATGCGCCGCCGCGCGCCAACTGCCCCAAACCCAACAGCAGCATCACGCCGCTAAACACACTGAGCAGATTGCTCAACGCCGCGCCGCCGCCCAGCCACGCCGCCAGGGCCATCCACCCCTCCATGAGGGGGAAGCCGGTGGTGCGCGAACTGATATAGCGTCCGGCCTCGAGCATGCGCTCGCCGGTGTGGGCCATGATCCAGGCGTCGGGATCGCTGCCGTATCCCAGGAACAGGGCCATGGGCAGCGTGAGCAGCAGCCACAGCAGCACAATCAGGCGCATCTGAAGCGGCGTGGGCGTTGAAAACATGTGCAGACTCGAGCTTGATAGGTGACGCGGGCGCGGGGCGCGGATTGCGGCAATAACAGGCCCTTGTAGCGTTTATCACCAAATATGGCAATGGTTGCCCCGGTTACGTTGTACAGGGGACGATTTGAATTATGACATTTATGTGACAAAATTTTTTGCTAAAAACCCGAGATTCTGCAAAATATAGAGTATAACAAGCTGTTTTTTTATGGTTAATTAGATGTTCACAAAACTGTTGCAATGGCTGCGATAAATGAGTAACATAAAAGCCATGGAAATGTCACATAAGCATGCCGCGCCATTTTGCGTCATCTGCATGTGACACACCGCAAAAAGGGGGCTCGCAGATGAGTGGTTCATATGGAGCCAAACCGCTCCCCAATGATTGGGGATAGCACACAGGTTTAGCAAAGGAGACGCGAGATGAACGCGCCGATTGCACAACACATCGTTACCTCCTATGAGGAGGAGCTGGCTGGGCTCGACGAGAGCATCCGCCAAATGATTCAACGCACCGAGCATCAACTTGAGCTGAGTCTCAAGGCGCTGGAGAAGGGGGATTTGTCCCAGGCCAAAGAGGCCATCGATCTGGACAGTCTGACCGATAGCCACCAGATGAGCCTGGACGGTCAGGGCGTGCGCATGATTGCGCTGCGCCAGCCCATGGGTCGCGACCTGCGCGCGGTGATCTCCACGCTGCGCAACGCGCCGCAACTGGAGCGCATTGGCGACTACGCCGCCAACATCGCCGAACGGGTGGAAACCCTGGCGCGGCTGGAGCACTCGTTCAATCTGGAGCAGTTGCTGCAGATGGGCGCCATGCTGATCAAAGCCATCGCCAAGTTGCGCGAAGCCCATGAGAGCGAAGACGTCAACGCCGCCATCAGTGTGTGGAGCGGTGATGAAGAGGTGGATGAGCTGCACAACGGCATCTTCTCCAGCCTGCTGGCGCATATGGCCGCGCACCCGGAACAGGCCGACTCTTCGGCGCATCTGGTCTGCATTGCACGGGATATGGAGCGCATCGGCGACCATTTGACCGACGTGGCCGAGAATATCTACTATCGGGTCACCGGCGAAGTGGTGCGCGAAACCCGCCCCAAAGGCGACCGCACCAAAAGTATCACGCTGGCGTAAGTCGGCGCTAACTCACCCCTGGATCGCGCGCTGGAATTCCCCCCTCTGGCGCGCCTCTGGGGCTTTTCGATATTTCCCTTTATCGATCGGGCGCGTGTTACCGCAGCGCTGTTCGTTGCTGTCGAGCCAACCAGATTGGCGCGATGGTGAAGATCAGGAAGATGCGCGTCAAATGATGCGCGCCCACATAGGCCACGGAGAGCCCAGCGGTGGCGGCGATGATGCACATCTCCGCCTGTCCGCCTGGGGCCAGGGCCAACAACGCTTCCCACGGCGAAAAGCCGATCAGCCGCGCCACGCTCCAGGCGAATCCCGCAGTCAACACCCCATATCCCGCCATCAACACGCCGGTGACCCGCGCCGCATGGGCCACCTGTCGCCAAGTGACGCCGATAAAGGCGCAACCGATGGTCACCCCCACGCCCCACTGCGCCACCCCGGTCACCTGCCAGGGCAGATGAATCTGCGTCAACCCGCTGATCTGCGCTGTGGCGGTGAGCAGCATCGGTCCCAACACCGACGCGCCGGGCAGACGCAAGCGCGCCGCGCCCTGCCAACCCAACACCGCCAACGCCAGCATCTCGCCCCAGTTGCGAGCGCTCAGTTTGCCGATATCCACGCCGCCCAGGGCGTCCGGGCGTGATAGGTCGATGCCCAAAAGCCACTGATAGACAAACGACAGCCCAAACGCCAGCATGAGAATGCGCATCAGGTGGGCCAGCGCCACTTGGGTCAGATTAGCGCCCAGATCGCGGCCCATCAGGGTCATTTCGGTCATGCCGCCGGGGATGGCGGCGATCCAGGCGGTGAGCGCGTTCATGCCGCCGAAGCGGCGGTAGTGCCAGGCGCCGATGGCGGCCAGCAGCGCCACATAGGGGGTGAGTACGCTCAGACTGATAGCGTAGGGGGTGAGCAGATCCAGAATGTGCGGCGAGAAGCCTGAGCCGATGATCAACCCCATGCCGCTGCGCAGAAACTCCGCCAGCGGACGCGGCGGGTGGGCCATGGGCGCGCCCAGCAGGGCGGCGACAAGGCAGCCGGTCAGCGCCCCCAGCAGCCACGGCAGCGGCAGGGAGAGGAGAATAAACCCCGCCACTCCGGCCAGCCCGAGGAAAAATGTGAAGATGGTCGCTATAGTCGTCAGCATTCGGAAATGGGCGTTGGAAAGCTATAAGATATCGAGGGCTCCGCCCTCGAACTCCCAAAATCAAAAGCCAAACCGTGGGCTCCGCCCATTGATTGTTGATACGGCTTCGCCTGTGGCGCTGGGGGCGCGGCCCCCTGACGATTCGGCAGGATTGCCGAATCGGACTCGCGCAGCGAGCCCGAAGGGTGAGGGCCATGGATGGCCCGAATCACCCCGCCGCCGACCAGGCGGCGGCCAATCGTCAGCGCAAGCTCAAACTGCGTCACGCAAACACTGGCTATTCTGTGCAGTTTTGGTGTCGCATGCGCATTTTAAAGGGACATCTTCATCGTTGCGCGATCCAGTCCTTCAAGGCCGCTTGCACGGCGTCGACCACGGGCTCCCAACTCTTGCCGTGAGGCTGGCGGAACAGGCGCATGGTGGGATACCACACGCTGCTTTCACCATCGCCCGCCCAACGCCAATCGGCGTTGTCAGCCAGCAGCAGCCACACCGGCTTGCCCAGCGCGGCGGCCAGATGCGCCACGGCGTCATCCACCGCGATGACCAGATCCAGCTGCATGATGTAGGCGGCGGCTTGCGCCAGATCGCTGAATTGGGCGGTATGATCGATCCAATTGGCGGGTGCTGGCGTCTCCACTTCCGCCGCGCCAGGGCCCGATAGCGGCGGGCTCAGTTGCACACTATGCCAGTCGATTACACCGTTATCACATAACGGTTGAATCAGCGCCCAAGGCAGGGAGCGCTCTCGCCGCATACGCTCAGTGACGCCGCCCGACCACGCCAAGCCCACACGTCCTTGGGCGGGCTCTCCCAGATCCTGCGCCCACTGCGCCTGCCGCTCGTCATCGGCTTGCAGATAGGGGAATTCACCCGGGAGATCATCCTTTTCTACCCCCAGGCAGCGGGGCAGATCCCAAAACGGCGCGTGCAGATCCACATCGGGCAGGGCCTCGCCGCGCACAATCACCTGGGCATTGTTGAGCAAAGCTTCCAACAGCGGCGCAACGGCGGCGGAGCACTCCACAAAGAGCGTGTCGCACAGCTCTTCCACTTCATTGAGAAAACGCGCGCACTGGATGGCGTCGGCGTCGCTCTGTTCGGCGTGCAGCAGCAGGCTTTTGTCACCTATCTCCTCGCCGGTCCACAGCGGCGCGCCGAAATCCCGTGGCTCCTCAATGAAATCGCCGCGCTTCCAGCGCCAGTCGTATTCCCGCCAACCCGCTTCCCAATTGCCCAGAGTCAGATGGGCGTGGGCCAAGCCGCTGTGGGCGCGCGGATCGCCCGCATCCCGCTCCACCCCGTTTTGAAACGCCGCCAGCGCCGCCTCGGGGTCGCCTTCAAACAGCAGATGCTCGCCCAGCAGCACATGGCAGGGGGCGGCGTCAGGGTGGGCCTGCAGCAGATCATCGAAGCGCGCTCGCGCCCCCGCCGCATCCCCCAAACGACCGGTAACGGTGGCCAGATTGATCGCCGCTTCGAGCAGTTCCGGTTCCAGTTCCAGCGCCTTTTCATAACGCTCCGCCGCTTGCGCCCACTGCATCAAGCCCTGATGCGCGCCGCCCAGCAGCATCTGAATGCGTGCGCCGGTGACGCCGTGGCGCTCCAGTTGCGCCGCCCGCTCCAGCGGCGCCATGGCTGCGGCGAACACTCCCGCCTGAATGCGCGCGCCGCCCAGCTTCATCAACCCTTCGACAAAGTCCGGATGGGTCTCGACCACCTGCGCGTAGTGTTCAATGGCGCGGGAGAGCTCCGCCTGGGCGCGGCGCAGATCACCCAGTTGCAGATGCGCCTGCACAAAACCAGGATCCAGATGCACCGCTCGCTCCAGCGCCTCCACCGCGCCGTGGCCGTCGTGATCAATGCGCCGCGCCAGCCCCAGATTGAACCACGCCAGGGGCAGGTTAGGATTTAACTGCACCGCCTCCTCCAGCGCATGGCGGGCGTGTTCCGTCTGATTCATGCTGAGCAATGCTGCGCCGCGATCAGCGTAGGCCTCGGCAAAGCGGGGGTTGAGCGCAATGGCGCGGTCAAAAAACGGCAGCGCCATCTGCGCCTGACCGGCCTGGAATCCCAGCACGCCAAACAGATGGATCGCCTCGACGTTCTGGGGATCCTGCGCCAGCAACTCCTTGAGTCGCGTCTGCGCTTGCGCCAACTCACCGGATTCAATGAGTTCACGAGCCTGTTGCAGGCTTTGGGAAACGGGGGTATCGGTCTGGGTCATGGTGCTGGGGATCGATTCTTCAGGCGGTGAGGAGCCCATGCGGGCGGGCTCGGACAATCCGCCCAGCCTAGCGCAAGGCGCCGCCGTGGGGAAGTGGTGGCGGGTTAGGGGGGGCGCTGCGGGTTTCAATGGCCAAGGGGCCTGGATGGCGAAAAAACAGCTCAGGGTGTATTGCCTTTGCAGGCGGATTCGAGCAGGTACATCTCAGTGAACAGGGATTCGGGCGATTGAGGATAATGCCACAGCTTATATAATAAGGCAGCGTAAAGCTTTTGTGAAACAAAGGGGCCTTGTCTCGGTGTTTCGGCGCCGGGTTTATTCGGGTCCAGTTGCAGGCCCAGCAGCGCCATGGCGCTGTGGATGGCCAACACTTCATTAACGAAGATGGGATAGTGCGCCTCTTTGCGCTCTACATCCAAGAGTTGGATGGGACGCACCCGGCATAACCAGTGCAGCGTAAAACCGGCTTTCTTGTGCGGGTCGCCCAGGATAATGGCGTGGTCCGCTTTGTGGGCGTTCATGCTCAGAAAGTACTGGTAGCCAAAGATCGCCAATAATCCTTCATCCAAGCGCACGCCCTGCCATCGCTTGGCTATTTTCAGGCCTGCATAAATCTCGCGGATGCTCTCCAGACGATCCTTCAAACGCTTGCGCGCTTCAGGATCCTGATTGAGTTGCTCAACGCGCTGTTTGATCGTGCCTGGAATTTTGTATTGCTGAGGGGATGGCGAACCCTTATCCATTGCCAACCATCAACTCATCAAGCATATCCGCCTCATCCGGCCAGGAGGCGTAGACTTGAAGATTCGCCTGCGCCACTGCGCGTACGGCCTCTTCATCGGTAGGATCATCTCTATTGGGCTGCATCGCGCCTACAACCGCCAACACGCCGGGATGATCCAGCATGTCTTCATGCGAATCCTTGGCTTTATCGTCCATTGTTTGCTCACTCACACCTAACACACAGCTGCACTGAAAGTTGTCCAGATGACGAACTAGAAATAATAACATACGCACTAACACGATTCCATACAAATCATAATTCTGTCAGGGTCGCGGTTTCTTGCCTCATCATAAAATCCCAAAAGTTGTTCCGCGTGTTGCATGATCAGGTAGGATGTCACAATGCGCAGGAATCGCGAGGAAATCACGTAAAAGCGGCGTATCGTCAGCAAGAAATATGACGTGGCGGCTCCCGTCAGCCCCCTCTCTGCGTCGGGGAGCGCGCCACGCCAGCGCGCAGTGCGCGCGCGGTCAGCCGAGGGTCTCGGCTATGCGAGAGGGAGCGCACAGGGCGTCCCAAAGATCTCCATCCCCGCAGCGGCGCGGGAGCGCCGCTGCGGGGGCGGGGCGACCGACACGACCGGGGGTGATCGCGACGGCCCATGCGCCGACCATCCGGGGGAGGGTGGTCGGCCCGTGATCAGGCGGCTTTTTGCGCCGGAATCAACAGTGCGGCCAGATCGGTGTCGGCGTCGCCGGTCAGCTTCAAATTGAAGTTCTTGACCAGGAAGTCGAGGATCGCGCCATTGACGAACTGCGGCGCTTTGGGGCCGATGGTAATGTTCTGAATCCCCAGGCTGAACAGCGCCAGCAGGATGATCACCGCCTTCTGCTCCAGCCAGCTCAACACGATGGAGACCGGCAGTTGATCCAGCGGGGTGTCCAACGCTTGAGACAGCGCCAGGGCCAAGTGCACCGCGCCGTTGGAGTCGTTGCACTGACCCAGATCGATATAGCGCGGTAGTTCGGTTCCGGGCACGGTTCCGAAGTCGATGTCATTGAAGCGGAATTTGCCGCAGCTGGAGGTGAGGATCACGCAGTCCTGCGGCAGGGATTGGGCCATCTGCCGATAGTAGTCGCCGCCGCTGCCGGGGGCGTCGCAGCCGGCGATGACGAAGAATTGGCGAATCTTGCCAGCCTGCACCGCGTCGACAATCTGCGGGGCCAAGGTGAGTACGGTTTTGTAGTGGTGGCCGGTGACCACTTGGCTGTTGGCGTCGAAGCCGGTGACCTCGGGCAGGCTCAGGGCTTTTTCGATCAACGGGCTGAAGTCATCGTTGTCGATGCGCTGAATGCCTTCAATGCCGGTGACTTTGTAGCCGAACAGACGATCGCCGTAGGTGGAGCCCTTTTTCAGCGGCACGATGCAGTTGGTGTTGACCACAATGGCGCCGGGCCACTGTTCGAACAGTTTGCTCTGGTCGTGCCAGGCGCCGCCGATGTTGCCTTTGAGGTGGGGGTGGCGCTTAAGCTCCGGGTAACCGTGAGCGGGCAGCATCTCCGAGTGGGTATAGATGTTGATGCCCTTGCCTGCGGTGGCTTCCAGCAGGTCGGCCAACATGGCGAGGTTGTGGCCGGAGACCAGAATGGCGCGGCCTTCGGCCTTGTTCTGGCTCACCGGCGTGGGCAGCGGCGCGCCCAGACGGTTGACGTGGGCGTCGCTGAGTAGATCCATCACTTTCACGCCCGCTGATCCGATCTTCATCAGTTGGGCGATGTGCTGGTCAAAATTGAAATTGACGTTGGTCATGGTGAAGTAGAGGGTTTCGGCCACCACGTCATCCACTTCGACGGTGTCGGCGCCCAACTCGCGGGCGTGCTCGCGATAGGCCGCCAGCCCTTTCAGACCATACACCATGAGGTCCTGCAGGCGGGTGAGGGTGTCATCCTTGCCGCAGGTTCCCAGCGTCTGCCCACTGGAGCCGCAGCCATCCGGCGCGCTCATGGAGCATTGATTGCAGAACATATTCAAAGTCGTATCCGTACCGCCCATGAAACTGAATCTCCGTGACGAGGGGTGAGTCACGTCCTGCGGTTGCAGAACGGGGAGGGCGCAAACCAACCAATCAGCAGGCCTGTCATCGCGCATTCATTGCGTTACGTCATAACGCAATGAGTCAGCATGACGCCATGCCGTTGGCATACGGTCCGCCATCCAGCGTCCTCACCCTAAGCGGTTATACGGCGATCCGCTTTGACCTGGATCAAGGGGGCGATATTTTTTTCGCGCCGCTGCTGTTTAAGCAGCTTCGGTGTCGGAATCGGACTTTTTGTCCGCGCCATGGGTTGGTTCATGGGGCGGTGTGGGCAGGGCGAACTGTTTGGCCTGTTGGGCCAGCACCGCTTCGAACAGCGCTTCGGCGGCCGGACGCACGGCGTTGACCAGACAACTGATGCGTCCCTCCATGAAGGCGGCGGCGGCGGTTTGGCGGTAGGGTTCGCCCAGGCTCATGAACACCAGCTCCATATTGCCCTCCACCAGACAGTCGCGGATCAGATCGTCGCGCTCGTCGGTGGAATAGTCAGCAAGAATCAGATGAGCGAGTTGATGGCGTGCGCCGCGGTCCAGTTGCGACCAGTTGGTGATATCCTGATCAACCAGATCTTCCACGTACCATTGTGCTTTCATGTGCAACCCCTAAAAAAACTTAGTTTAATAAGCAAGGCGGATTCCCGCCCGTTCTGAGGGGTAGACTACAAGTTTGATGGTAAGCGAGTCAAGCAAGAATTGCAGATTTGCAGGATATGATAGAATTTAAGGAATTTTTATGCGCAGGGAGCCAACAAGCAAACAATCAATCCAGGTCGATAACGATTTGACGCACCACGCCGCAAATGGTGACTGGGCGACCGGTCAGATCCATGATGGGGTAACGGGGATTGAGCGGTTTGAGCAGGTACTGACCGCCTTCGATGATGAGCTGTTTGAAGGTGGCCTGCATTTCGTCATCCAGGCGGGCGACGACCAGAGAGTTATTGACCGCCTGTCGCGCCGGGTCCACCAGGATAATGGAGCCTTCGGGGGCCTGGGGCTCCATGGAGTCGCCCACCACGCGCAGGGCGAAGGCGTTTTCGCCGAAACGTTTGGTCACGTCGATCCAGGTTTCGGCGTCATTGGGTTGGTAAGTGTCCACCACATCGGACCAGTTGCCCGCCTGCACCCAGGAGATGAGCGGCAGACGACCGACGAAACCGGGGCCTTCGCGCACATCGCTTTTGACCGGTTCGGCGCGCATGGGGCCGGAGCCGGCGCCGAGCCATTCGGGTCGCACGCCCAGGTGTTGAGCGAACTCCACCACGCGGCCGGAGGTGCGGGATTTGCCAGAGCAGACGTGCTGCACCGCCTGCGGACGCAAACCCACGCGACGGGCCAACTCCGATTGCGACATATTGGCTTCTTTCAGGGCCAGTTTCAGGCGTTGGCTCAAATCGCTCATGGCGTCCCTCCTGCGCGACGAAAATTATAGTGATAATTCAACAGACATCTTAGCCGTTAAAGATTATTGTGACGGAAATTCACCCGGATCAACAAATAAACTGACATATTGCAGAAAGTGATGCAAGGAGATGCTGTGAAAATCTGATCATCTGATCACTAAACGTATTCTCATCTATTGTCGTCGGAAGCGTGAGAAACGCTATTCGGACAGAACAGCGATAGTTGCGCCAAAAAGTGGGAAAAAGAGTGGACGCCGGAGGCGTCATGGACAGGAGAAATCACTTTTGTTGGGAAGAGGCGTAGCCGAAGGCGTCCAGATAGGGTTTAAGAATCGGCATATAGGGGCGCAGGGTGTGCAGTTGCGCGCGCCAACGAGGGTCGGTGGGCGGCGGTTTGATGGCGGGCGCGCCCTGGGCGCCGAAACGGGCGCGATTGACCGGCGCGGCGCGCCAGGCGCGCACCGTATCGCTCCAGGGAACGCCGAGAAAATTCAGCACCCCCTGGGCGCACTGCAGAGAGTCGCCGGTCAACTGCTCATAGCGCACTGGCAGGGCGTGCAACTGCGGCAACGCCTGGGCGGTGCGCAGCCACAAACTCATGGTCTGGGCGTAAAGCTTGACGCTGCCCTCCAAGGTGAGCAACTGCGGGGCGTGCATGGTCTGCGGACAGCGGCGGGTGAAGGCCGACAGGCAGTGATCCGCCGGGTGGCGCAGCATCAGCAGGAAGCGCGCGCTGGGCAGCAGGCGGTGGATCAAACCCGCTTCATGGATATTGAGCATGCGTTTGACGATGAGTTGGGTTCCCGGAGTGAGTTCTCCCAGGCGGCGCTTGATGGCGTGGCGCAGCAGCATGCGCAGGGCGCGAATGCGATCGCCGTCCAACTGCGCAAGAACATCGGGCCACGCCCCCGGGCCGAGGGCCTTTTTCACATCCGCCAGCAGATCCTCCTCCCACGCCACGGCGATGCGCGGATGGGCGCATAGCACGCGCATGAGCAGCTCGCCGCCCGCCTGGGGAAAGCCCACCACGAACGTCGGCGCGGCGAACTCCTCCGGCGGCGCTGGGGGCCAAGTGGCGGCCCACTCCGGGCTGAAGCGGCCAATGGCGTGAATCAACTGCTTGGGCAGCGCCTCGCGATCCAGATTGCGCGGCAACTTGTGCAGACCAAACAGACGGTTGGCCTCATGAAAGCTGGCCATGGCTTGATCCGGTTTGCGTCCGGCTTCCTGGGCGGTGGCGAGATCAAAATAGTAAGCCATGCGCAGATCGGGATCCAACGTATGCGGGGCCACCCGCACCAAGCGCATCACCGCCTGCTCCGGCATGCCGCGGGCCACATCGCAGCGGGCGCGAATCAGCAGCGCCTCGGCAAAGCGCGGGTCGCGTTCCAAGGCGCGGTCGGCTTCGGTTTCGGCGGCGGCGGGCTGGCCGCGCTGCAACTGCATTGCCGCCAACCGCGTGTAGGGCAGGGGGTTGGCGGGCTCCAGCGCAGCGGCTTGCTCAAACGCCGCCTGCGCCGCATCGGCCTGATTGCGTCGCCCCAGCACCGTTCCCAGGCTCATCTGCGCCTGGGCGCTCTGCGGATTGGCCTGGGCGTTGCGCCGCGCCAGCTGTTCGGCGCGGTTCAGATCCCCCGCCGCCAACGCCAGTTCGCTCTGCTTGGCCAGAGCCAGCGGATGGTTGGGCGCGCTGTGCAATATGCGTTCGCACGCCGTCCACGCCTGCGCCGCGCGTCCGGCGGCGGCATGGGCGGCGCACTCCTGCAACAGGCGCTCGATGCGGGCGTCAGCAGGGGTGCTCATCGGGGTTTGTCAGCAAACAGAGTCATGGCGCGCTCGCATTGGTTAGCCGGATTCAGCCCATCTTTTTGGAGAGCTCCACCACAAAGGCGTCGGAGCGCAAGCGCAGCTCCAGGTCGCTCAACTCCTCCTGGCGCGTGGCGATGGACCACTGATAGCCAAACGGATCCTGCACCTTGCCCATGCGGTCGCCCCAATAGGTGTCCTCCAGCGGGAAGATCGCCTCACAGCCGGCGTCCACCGCTTGGGCATAGAAGGCGTCGGCGTCCGCCACATAGAGATAGAAGGAGATCGGCGAAGCCTTGAGCGCACGCGCCGAAACCGCCCCCCAGCGCGGATTCTCATCCGTCATCATGATGATGCTGTCGCCGATGCGCATCTCCGCATGAATCACCCCCTGGTTGTTGGGCCCTTTGATGCGCTGGGTGGTTTCGGCGTCGAACGCCTTGGCGTAAAACGCCAGCGCCTGGGCGCAGTTGGGCAGAACCATGTAAGCAGTGACGGTGTGGTATCCGGCAGGCTTGGGGTGAGACATGGAAAATCGCTCCTGCAAACGCTACGGCCCGCGCAGTGCTCTGCGTCAGAGCCGCCGGGAGTGTGGATCTCTACAAGCTGAAGATGACAAAGCGTAACAAATTCCGCCTGAATTTTCTGTACATGGGTGGATTGACAATGACAAACCTGGATAAAATTGGCTACCCTCTGTACAGAGAGTCAAGCTTTTGCAGGTATTTTGCGGGAAGAGTCCGTGCGTGGTTCCGCCTGCAAATCTTCAGGAGTTTAAGGGTTTGGGGCAAGAGCCGCGAGACAAGACCCGCATTCTATTGATTGATGACCAGCCGGTCACCTTCAAATTGATTGCGCGTATGCTGGAGGATACGCCGGACCTCGAGCTGCACTATTGCCAGAATCCATTGGAAGCGTTGGCGGTCACCAAGCAGTTGGATCCGTCGGTGGTGCTGATGGATATGGTGATGCCGGAGATCGACGGCATGGAGCTGCTGCGTCAGTTCCGCAGCCCCACCGGTCAGCGCCGCGTGCCCATCATCATGCTCACCGTGCAGGATATGCCGCATCTGAAAGCGGCCTGCTTCGAGATGGGCGCCAACGACTACCTGATCAAACTGCCCGAAGCCACCGAGATGCGCGCGCGTCTGCGCCATCATGGTCTGATCTACGAATCGCGCCAGCGTCACCGCATGCTGGAGGCGGCGCTGCGCGCCAGTGAAGAGAAGTATCGCAAGCTCTTCAACCACGCCCAGGACGCCATTCTCATCACCGACGCCGCCAGCGGCGCCATCGCCAACGCCAACTCCGCCGCCGCGCGCATGATGGGCCGCTCCACCGAACAGTTGGAGCAGATGCGCATCACCGATCTGTTCCCCCCCGAACACGCCGAGGAGTACGCAGCGCTGTTTGTCAACCGCGCCCACCAGAGCGGCCTGTTCAATCGCGAATTCAATATTGTGCTGCCCGAGGGCGGGACCACGCCGGTGGAGGTCTCCAGCGCCGACTTCGTGGTGGGCGGACGCCCCATGGTGCAGGGGATGTTCCGCGATGTGACCGAGCGCAAGCAGGCGCAGCGCAATCTGCACCGCGCGCTCACGCGGCTCTCGGAGAGCGAATCGCAACTGCAAGGGGTGCTGGACAACGCCGGCACGGTGATCTTTTTGAGCGATCTGGATGGGCGTTTTCTGCTCATCAACCGGCAGTTCGAAACGCTGTTCCAGATTACCCGCGAATGGGCGCGGGGGCGCGCCTGTGACGAGGTGATGAGCCCTGAAGCCGCGCGCCACTTCAGTCATCTGCAACAGGAGGTGGGGCGGCTGGACGGCCATGTGGAGAAGGAGATCTCCCTGCACCTGACCGATGGCCCGCACACCTGGGTGGCGGTGGGCTTCCCCCTGCGCGACGCCGATGGTCAGATGGTCGCCATCGGCGCCATTCTCACCGACATCACCCGCCGCAAACGCGCCGAGCAGGAGCTGCGCGACCATCGCGACAAACTCGATATCCTGGTGCGTGAACGCACCAACGAACTGGAGCGCGCCAACGCCGGTCTGCGCAGCAATCAACAGGCGCTGACGCGCCAGGCCAGCATCGTCGCCGCCAGCCGCGACTTGATGTTCCTGATGGACGATGGCTTTATCCTGCAGGCGGTCAACGACGCATTGCTGGACTATTTGAATCTGCCGCGCCAGCAGGTCGAAGGCGCCTCGGTGTTGACCCTGCTGCCCGAGCCCAGCGTCAAACTGGCCCATCGCAAACTCTCCGCCTGCCTCAAGGGCAAGACGGTGGATCTGGCCGTGGATGGGGGCCGCCTGGGTCTGGGCCGCTGCTGGCTGGAGGTGGCGCTGACCCCGTTCCGGCCCGAAGGACAGCGCATCGCCGGGGTGGTGGGGGTGCTGCGCGACGCCACCGAGCGGCGGCGCATCGCTCGCGAGTTGACCGAGAGCCGCCAGCGTCTGCAGGCGATTCTGGACCACGCCCCCACCCTCATTACGTTGAAAGACCCCGAGGGGCGCTATCAACTGGTCAACCACGCCTTCGAGCGTCTACTGCAGACCCGCGACCGCCATCTGGCCGGACGCGACGACCACGCTCTGTTCGCCCCCGATGTGGCCGAGCGCATTCAGAGCGCCGACCGCGCCGCCCTGGCCGGGGATGACGGCGCCAGTTTGAGCGAAGAGTCGCTGCCGGGACCGTTTGGCGATCACGATTTTCTGGTCAGCCGCTTTCCGCTGCACGACGCCGAGGGGCGGGTGGTGGCTCTGGGCAGCATCGCCGCCGACATCAGCGACCGCCGCCACACCCTGCAGCAGTTGCAACTGGCCGCCAGCGTGTTTGAGACCGCCGCCGAGGGCATCCTCATCACCGACCGCACCGGCTGCATCCAGGACGTCAACCCCGCCTACAGCAACATCACCGGCTATGCGCGCCAGGAGGTGCTGGGCAAGAACCCCCGCATCAGCAAATCCGGGCGTCATGATGAAGCCTTCTACGCCGAGATGTGGCGTCGTCTCATCGACGAGGGGCGCTGGAGCGGCGAGATCTGGGACCGGCGCAAGAATGGCGAGCTCTACCCCAAATGGCTCAGCATCAGCGCGGTGCGCGACGACGAGGGGGTGATCAGCCACTATGTGGGCATCTTCTCGGACATCAGCGACATCAAGGCCACCGAGCAGGAGTTGGAGCATCTGGCCTACTTCGATCCGCTGACCACGCTGCCCAACCGCATTCTGTTCAAGAATCGCCTGACCCATGAGTTCACCGCCGCCAAGCGTCACGGCGCGCGGGTGGCGCTGCTGTTCCTGGATCTGGATCGCTTTAAAAAGGTCAACGACAGTCTGGGCCATACGGCGGGCGACACCCTGCTGGTGGAGGCGGCGCAGCGCATCAACAGTTGCGTGCGCGAGGTGGACACCGTGGCGCGCATGGGCGGCGACGAATTCACCGCCATTCTCACCGACATCCGCCGCAATGAGGACGCCGCCACGGTGGCGCGGGACATCATTGCGCGCCTGCGCGAGCCGTTCGTCATCAACGAACAGAACGTCTATGTGGGCGCCAGCGTCGGCATCAGCATCTATCCCGACAACGGCATCGACTTCGATACGTTGACCAAAAACGCCGACGCGGCCATGTATCGCGCCAAGGAGCGCGGGCGCGGCGCCTACGCCTTCTTCACCGAAGAGATGCAGGAGCAGGCGCGCGAGGCGTTGAGCCTGGAGGACCATCTGCGCCAGGGCTTCGCCAATGGCGAATTCACCCTGCGCTATCAACCCATCATCGACCTGCAGAGCGGCGATCTGATGGCGGTGGAGGCGCTGTTGCGCTGGCAGTCGCCGGATCACGACGAACTGGTGCTGCCCGAAGAGTTTCTACCGCTGTGCGAGGAGACCGGCCTGATCGCTCCGCTGGGGGCCTGGGCGCTGCGCGAGGCGTGCGAGCAGGCGTTGCAGTGGCGTCGCCAGGGCGCGCCAGCGTTGCGGGTGGCGGTCAATCTGTCGGCGCGGCAGTTCCAGGAGCGCGGCTTTGCCGGGCTGGTGGAGGAGACCCTCTACGAACTCGACCTGCCCGCCGAGGCGCTGCTGCTGGAGGTGGCCGAGAATGTGGTGATGCGCAACCAGAAGGGCGCCAACGAGACCTTCGAACGCTTGCGCGGCCTGGGCGTGGGGCTGGCGTTGGATGATTTCGGCGCCGGTTACACCTCGCTGGACTTCATCAAACGTCTGCCGGTGAGCATGCTCAAGCTGCACCAACGCTTCATCGATGGTCTGCCCGGCGACAAGGCCGACGCCGCCATCGTCGAACTGGTGGCGGGGTTGGCGCGCAATCTGGACCTGACCCTGGTGGCCGAGGGGGTGGAGCAGGCCGAGCAGGCCGAGTTCCTGCGCAAAGCCGGGGCGCAGAGCGCGCAAGGGTTCCACCTCTGCCGACCCATGCCGCCGCTGGAGTTCCTCCCGTTGCTGCGTCGCGTGACTGAGGAGTTGGATGGCGACTGGCGACAACTGGCCGCCCTGAGCGTGGCCGCCGACGCCACCGTCGACGCCTGATGCGGGCGGCGCCGCCATGACCCATCGGGTGATCATGCTGGCGTTGATTCTGCTGCTGGCGGGGGCGGTGCGATTCGCCGGGCTGGAGCGCCACTTCGCCCATGTGGACGATATCGGCGTGGCGCATACCCTGCTGTTTGAGGAGGAGTCCTTCAAACAGAGCTATCTGGCCGAACACGAAGCGGCGTTTGAAGCCAGCGCCCGTGGGCCGCTGGATCGCTTCAAAATCGGCGTGCGGCGCTTTCTGGCCAACGAAGTGGCGGAGTACGCGCCGCCGCTGTGGGACGCCTTTCGCATCTCCAGCTACTGGACCTACGCGCCGGCGCAATTTCTTCTGACCAGCGCCCTGCTCAAGCCGGGGCAATCCTACCGCGATGTTCTCCTCAACGGACGCTTGCCGCCGTTTCTGTTCGCCATGCTGGGGCTGGCGCTGCTGGTGCTGTTCTATAGCATTGGGCCGTGGCGCGGCGCGGGCGCGCCGGAGCTGCTGCTGGGGGTGGCGCTGGCGGCGTTCTCCATGGAGAACGTCATCTACGCCATGCAGATGGAGAGCTACGCCATCGGCGTGTTGTGCATGAGCGCGCTGATGGCGCTGCTGATGGGGTTGGGCGCGCGCCCGGCGCCCGGCGTCGGCGCCATGCTCGCCTTGGGCGGCGTGGCTGGCGTGCTGATGTTCTGCCAGTACCAGACTCTGTTTCTGCTGCCGCCGCTGTTCTTCGCCCTGGCGTGGCGCTGGGGTTGGGCGGCGCGGGTTCCTCTGCTCAAGCTGGCGCGTGGATTTGTGATCAGCGGCGCGTTGGTGGTCGTCGCCTTTGCGGCGCTGTTCAACACCTTTCTGTGGCGCTTTACCGGCGCCTCCGGGGTGCACTGGAACGCCGGACCCCATGGCGAGTTCAAATATGTCGGCCCCAGCGTGGCCGATCCCGGCGTAGGGGATCATCTGGCCAACGTGCTGCGCTTTCTGGCCGAGACCCTGCCGGTGCTGATCACCGATATGCTCTCCTTTGCGCCGGAAGAGGGCGTGGTTTACGCCATATTGCGCGTACTCTTGCCGCTGCTGGTCGCATTGGGGCTGCTGGCGCTGTTGCGCAGCGCCCAGCCGCAGCGGCGCATGCTGGGGCTGTTCTTCCTGGCGGTGTGGGGGATGTGGATTCTGTTGGCGCTGGTGGGCAAGATCACCCTGGGGCCGACGCGCCACTCACTGATTCTATTGCCCATGCTGGCGGTGTCGGCGGCCCATGGCGCGGTGGTCGCCGCCGCGGGGATTGGCCGTCTGTTGGGGCGCGACGGGAGGCTGTGGAGCGCCCGCGCAGCGCTGCTGGGCGGCGGCGCGGTGACGGCGCTGTTCATGGCGCAGTGGCCCGCGCAGATGCAGCTGCGCATCGATCCGTTCGATCCAGCGCGCCTCACGGCGCAGTTGCAGGATCTGGGGGTGGATGCGCTGATCGGCTACGGCCACACCTACAATCCGCTGCTGTTTGCCGATCTCAACCGCTTCTACCCGCTCAAGTATCAGCCCGACCACTACAAGGATCGCAGTCCGTGCGTCAATCGCTGGATGCTGCGTCGTCCCGGTCCGGTGCGCAGCGTGGCCCTGGTGAGCCACCGACTGCCGCTCACGGCGGGACGCTTCGGCAAATACGCGCGCTGCATGAACAAAGCGCTGCCGCCCGGCCAGCGCATCTCCGACCGCTACAGCGACTATGCGGTGGTCTATAGCGAGGAGCGGCCGTCAGCGCGGGAGGTGGAGTTCAGCGGCAAAACCGCCAATGGGACCAACGGCTACTTTCTCACCGTGCTGGCGCGCCGCATGACGCCGCCCAGTCTGGCCCCGCGCAATCCCGATCTACGCGAAATCGAGCATACTCCCACGGGCGCCGGGAGGTTACCAGGCCACCGCGCTTTGCGGCTGTAGAAACACCGAAATACAGGCCGAGCCGTGTTGCAGATCCTGTTTGACGCGGTTCAACTCCCGCCGCCACTCCGGCGTGGGGGCGCTGGCCAACAGGCGCTCCTGCAGCGCTTGCGCCTGTTGTCCGGGGCCGGGCAGGCCGACGCTGTGCAGGGAGCCGGAGAGGGCGCGCAACTGCTCGGCGGCGCGCTCCCAGGCGCGCGACGCCAGGGCGCGGTCGATCTGTTGCAGCAGATGCGCGGCGTTCTGTTCGAACAGCCGCACCAAGCGTTGCAGCGCGGAGTCGCCCAGGCTGCTGCGCATCTCCATCAGATGGCTCCAGTTGATCAATTCGGTGGGTGCGGACATCGCTTGCCTTTCCCATTGTAATCAATGCAGTGAGAAGAGGAAAAATCGCGCGGTGGTAAATCGGCGCGGGATGGCGAACGGACTATAGTCGCTTGAATTCAGAATGACACAAATCCAAACACGCAATGTTTGCGTGACGTAGGCCCGGCTTGCGCTGACTATTGGCCGTCGACTGGTCGGCGGCGGGGTCTGGGGGCTGCGCCCCCAGCGGGTGTAATGGAATGGTCCGCTCCGCTACCCAAACGGCCTCGCAATGGGCCAAGATGGTGATGTGTTTTTCCATCTAAACGGAGTCGGAGCGGACCATGGGCAATCATATCGAAAACGGACAGGTACGGGTACTGGGGATTGATCTGGGCAAGAGCGTGTTTCAGTTGCATGGCGTCGATGCGCGCGGCAAGAGCGTTCTGAAACAGCGCTTGAAACGAGATAAGTTACTGGAGTTCATGGCGCAACTGCCGCCGTGCCTGGTGGGGATGGAAGCCAGTAGCGGCGCGCATCACTGGGCGCGGAAATTTCAGGGATATGGGCATGAAGTGCGTTTGATGGCGCCGCAATATGTGAAGCCCTACGTGAAGCGGCACAAGAACGACAGCGTGGACGCTGAGGCGATATGTGAAGCGGTACAGCGTCCGAATATGCGTTTTGTGGGGATCAAAAGCGTTGCCCAGCAAGAAATTCTAGCGTTGCATCGGGTGCGCAGTCTGGCGGTGAAGAACCGCACGGCGTTGGTGAACCAGATTCGCGGACTGCTTGCCGAGTATGGGATTGTCTTTCCCAAGAGCATCAAGCAGGCGCGGCGGGCGATTGTGCTGATTTTGAGTGATGAGAGCTCGGAAATGAGCGCCAATTTTCGCGTAATTCTGGAGGATGAGCGCGATGAGCTGGCGCATTTGGATGAGCGCATCGGCAAATATGAGCGTGAGATTGAGGCGCTGGCCAAGGCGGAGCCGCAGTGTCGATTGCTGATGACGATCCCGGGAGTGGGACCGATCACGGCGACGGCGCTGTTGGCGTCGGTGGGGGATGTGCGGGCGTTTAAGAATGGCCGGGAGCTGTCGGCATGGATAGGGTTGGTTCCAAATCAGCACTCCACAGGGGGCAAGGCGTGGCTGACGGGGATCAGCAAGCGGGGAAACGGTTATCTTCGCACCCTGTTGATTCATGGGGCGCGGGCGGCTTTGCGCGTGTGTGAAAACAAGCCGGATCGCCGCAGCCAATGGGTGGTGTCGGTGTCGGAACGCCGCGGCGCGAATAAAGCGGTGGTGGCGCTGGCCAACCGCATGGCGCGCAGCGCGTGGGCGATGCTGGTGAAGCAGGAGGCCTATGGGGCCAGCGCCGCTGTGTAGAGAGAGCGCAATACAACTCTAAAAGAAAACAGGCCGATAAGGAAAGAGAAAGAGATCCCACCAGCCAGGTTGCGAGAGAGAGTCGAGATTGATGGCGTGAAACGGCATAGCCCTGCGTGGTCAAGAACCTGTTTCGCCCAAGGGCCCATAGAGGCCGAGGGTGTGTTGAGGAGGGCCACGCGCAAATTCCATCAGGGCCAGAGGGCGACAAGCCCCTCATCAACAGGCCGGATACATGGGCGCGACTAAGCCTCACACATCAGTGGACATTTTCTCTTGCCGTGGCGGAGCGGACCATACATGGGCGGAGCCCACGGTGTGGCTGTTGATCTTGGGAGCTCGAGGGCATAGCCCTCGATATCTTCCAGCGCCCATATGTTCACTTTTGGATGCTAGCGACTATATCGTGTCGGTGCGAACGGTGGCACAATGACGCAATGAATTGACAACGAAGTGGCGTTCAACGGTTTTCTCTATGAAACTGCGACTCAGTCTGTTTTTGCTGGCCATGATTGTGCTGACCGCCGCCACGGTGGGGTTTGGCGCGCGTCAATTGGCGCAGGACCTCTCCAATCAGCAGCGCGATCTGCGCATTCGCGAAACCCAGCGCGAGTTGCAGAACAAATTCCGCTCCTTCGACCTGTTTATGCAGGATATCGAAGAGGAGATGGATCAGCGTCTGAAGAAGGTTCTGCCGAAGCTCGCCGAGCGCATCGCCGACGGTCCGGCGCCCGCCCAGTGGAGCGCCTCGGCGCTGTCGGCGCTGGCCGCCGAATTCGCGGTGCGCGACATCTACCTGATCAACGCCGATCTGACCGTCTTCAACACAACCTTCGCCCCCGATATCGGGCTGAACCTGGGCAATCTCTCGCCGCAACTCAAACGGCAGTTGCAATCGGTGATGGGCAGCGGACGGGTCAGCGTGGACCGCATGTCCATGTCCAACAAGACCGGCATCATCAAGAAATACGCCTATTTCGGCGTCAAGGGGGAGCCCCTCATCGTCGAAGTCTCGCTGAATATGTGGGAGGGCGCCGAGACCTTCGGCAGCGTGGCGCAGAAACGCTTCTTTCTGGAGGAGTTTTTCCAGAGTCTGGTGGACAGCAGCGACATCCTGTTGGAGATGGATCTGTTCATCGCCGATGATCTGGCGCAGTGGTCGCTGCTGCATGAGGGGGTTCCCATGGATCCCGCCATCGCGGCGCAGTTAGCCAAGCAGGATCGTGTGGAGATCGTCGAACCCAACCGCTTGACTCTGTATAACCGCTTGCCGCGCCGGGATGTGATCAGCGGATTCCGCTTCTACAGCAAAACCGTGTTCGACAGCGCCGGGCCCAGCGCATTCATGCAGGAGATGACCAACCGCACCATCGTGTTGACGCTGGGCGTGGCGCTGTTGGCGTTCCTGCTGGTGGACCGGGTGATCTTCCGCTGGCTGTTGTCGCGGGTGGCGGCGCTGGATAGCGGCATCCGTCGCATGGCCAAGGGCGATCTGGACGCCGAGCTGCCGGATGAAACCGATGACGAATTGGGCCGCATCGCCACCGCCATCAACTATCTGGCCCGGCAGGTGCGCGCCCGCGAAGGGGAGCTGCAGACCGCCAAGGAGGAGCTGGAGCAGCGTGTGGCGGAGCGCACCGCAGAGCTGCAGGAGTCGATGGAGACGCTGGCCGAGCGCGAAAGCCGCTACCGCTATCTGGTGCAGCACGCGCGCAGCATCATCCTGCGCTGGAAGCCGGATGGAACCATCACCTTCTTCAACGAATACGCCCAGGAGTTCTTCGGCTACGGCGAAACCGAGGCGCTGGGGCAGACCCTCTATCAGACCATCGTGCCGCAGTGGGAGACCGGCGGACGCCATCTGCATCAGCGCATGCGCGAGATCGCCGAGCATCCCGAACGCTTCCAATATCACGAAAATGAGAACGTCTGCCGCGACGAGCGCCGTGTATGGGTGGCGTGGTCCAATCAGGCGCTGCGCAACGCCGAGGGGGAGGTGACCGAGCTGCTCAGCGTGGGCGCCGACATCACTCACCTCAAACGGGTGCAGCAGGAGTTGATTCTGGCGCGCGACGCCGCCGACGCCGCCAACCGCGCCAAAAGCGAATTCCTGGCGGTGATGAGCCATGAGATCCGCACCCCCATGAACGCCATTCTCGGCATGGCCGAACTGCTGGCCGAGACCGAGTTGAGCGATGAACAAGCGGGGTATGTACGCATCTTCCGCAGCGCCGGCGACACCCTGCTGGCGCTGATCAATGACATCCTCGACCTCAGCCGCATCGAAGCCGATCGCATGGAGCTGGAGAAGAGCGAGGTGGACCTGGAGGAGCTGTGCGACGAGATCGTCGGCATCATGTCGGCGCGGGCGCGGGCCAAGGGGCTGTCGCTGACGGTGGAGACGCAGCCGGGCATGGCGCTCACCCGCTGGGGCGATCCGGCGCGCTTGCGCCAGTTGCTCATCAATCTGACCGGCAACGCCATCAAGTTCACCCGCGAGGGGGGCGTGCGTCTGATTGTCTCCGAGCCCACTCCCGGTTGGGCGCGGTTGATGGTGGAGGATAGCGGCATCGGCATCGACCCGGAGAACCAGGCGCGGGTTTTCGAGGTGTTCAAACAGGGCGACGCCAGCGTCACCCGCCACTATGGCGGCACCGGTTTGGGGCTGGCCATCTGCCGCCGTCTGGTGGAGTTGATGGGCGGCAGTCTGTTGGTGGAGAGCGAACCGGGGCGCGGCAGCCGCTTCTTCTTTACCGTGCCCATGGAGGTGGTTGAACGACCCACGCAGCAGTGGGATGAACCGCATCAGTTGCAGAGTATGCGCGTGATGCTCTCCGGGGCGGGACGCTATGCCGCGGTGGCGCAGAGTCTGTTGCAGGAGGCGGGCGCGCGGGTGATGCGGCACAAGGGGTGTGTGAGCCCGGAGGATCTGATTGCGCATCCGCCCGATGTGCTGATTGTGGATCTGGACGACGGCGGGCATGATGAGGGTCTGGCCTGTCTGCAGGCCACGCGCGCCCAATTCAGCGCCATTGAGTTGCCCATTGTCGTGTTCACCGCGGAGCAGAATCAGATTCTCAGCCAGCGGTTGCGGGCGCTGCAGAGCCTGGTGCTGATCAAGCCGGTGCGGCGTCGCGATCTGCTGGCGGCGCTGCGCGCGGTGATCCACGACTCTCCGGTGATCCATGAGACGACGCCAGCAATCGAGGCGCGCGCCGACAATGTGCGTAGCGAGATCTCGTCTGACGCCGGGGAGACAGCGTCCAAGGGGCCTGCACTGCGCATTCTGTTGGCTGAGGACTCGCCCGATAACGTCTTGCTGATGAAGTCCTATTTGAAGAGCGGGCCCTATGTCGTCACGGTGGCGGAGAATGGCCGCGCAGCCTTGGAGCAGGCGCAGACGCAGGCGTTTGATCTGGTGATTATGGATGTGCAGATGCCGCAGATGGATGGTCTGGAGGCGACCCGGCGGATTCGCGCTTGGGAGGCGCAGACGGGGCGGGCGCGTTTGCCGATTCTGGCGTTAACCGCCCACGCCATGGCGGAGGATGCGCGCAAGAGCCAGGAAGCCGGTTGCGACGCCCATTTGACCAAGCCGATCCGCAAAGTGACGCTGTTGCAAACCATTGAACAATTGGCGGCGCGTAACGCCGAAACGGGCCCCATGGCGACGGCGGAAGAGGACACATGACGCTGACGCCTGAACAACACGCCCTGCTGAGCCGCGCCGCGCAGCTCTCTGAGGAGAAGATGCGCGCCGGTTGCGGCGGTCCCTTCGGCGCCCTGCTGGCGGACACCCAGACCCACGTCATCATTGCCGAAGGGTGGAACCAGGTGACTTCAGGCAACGACCCCACCGCCCACGCCGAGATCAGCGCCATTCGCGCCGCCGCCCAGGCGTTGCAGCGCTTTGACCTGTCGGGGCTGACCCTCTACACCTCCTGCGAGCCCTGCCCCATGTGTCTGGCCGCCGCCTACTGGGCGCGGGTGGACGCCATCATCTACGCCAACACCCGCCAGCAGGCGGCGCAGATCGGTTTTGATGATGAGTGGATCTATCAGGAGGTGGCCAAGCCCATTGCGCAGCGCAGCCTACCCATGCGCCATGCGCCCCTCAAAGAGGCCGAAGCGGCATTCGCGCACTGGCGGGAGTGGGCGGAGAAGACGCCCTATTGATCAAGCTGCGCAGGCGTGGCGGGCTCCAGAAGCGGCGGGCGGATTACTGTAGCGTGGATGACCCGACGGGCGGCGTCGACGGCGCGGTAACGGGGACAGGATTGAGATCCTCCTGCAGCGCGCGCAGCACCGCCACCAGTTGCGCTGGGGTGACCGGCTTGGGCAGCATATCCAGCACGCGCAGGCCATAGGCTTCGGAGAAGGTGCGGGCGGTCTCCACCAACTCCGGCTGCGCCGCGCTCACAAACGCCAACGCGCCGTTGAACTGCAGCGTCGTGCCCAGGCGTTGCACCAGCTCCAGGCCATCGATCTCCGGCATGAGAATGTCGCAGAAGGCCAGGTCCACGCGCTGTTTGGGGTTGGAGAGGATGCTCAACGCCTCCCGCGCATGGGTTACCGGCAGCACAGAGCCCACCCCGGCCTGCTTGAGAAACTGCGTCATAATGCGCAGCGTGGTGGGTTCGTCATCCACCCACAGCACGCGCAACTTTGAGAAATCCTCTGAATGCGCCATGATATTGTCTTTTATTGCTATTGATTATCATCCCTGAACTCTGCGGCCTATCCTACAACCTCTTACTGCAAAAGGAAATCGGTTTGTTGCCGAGGGTCGCATGGCGGCTTTCTGGGCGCTTACTCCTCCGCCGCCGGGGGCAATACAGTGAGGCCAAACATCTTCCACATCTGCATGCCGCCGCGATAGTAGCGGATCTTCTGCGCCGGATAGCCCAGGGCCAACAGACCGCGAATGGCGGTGGGCGACTGGCCGCACCAGGGGCCGTTGCACCACAGCACAAGATCTTTGGCTTGGGAAAAGTCGAATTGTTCCCCTTTTCGCTCCACGCCAAAGATGCGCAGCGCCTCCTCCACGGCGATCTCATCGGCGCCCATCTGGGTGGAGACGTCGGTATAGGGCACGTTGATGGAGCCGGGAATGGTGCCCACGGCGTGCCAGTCGGGGGTGCGTGCGTCCACCACCAGCCCGGCGCCCGCCGCCAGTTCGGTCTGCATGAAGCGCAGCAGCTCCACCTCGCCGATGGTCTGCACCCCGGGCGCAACCTGCATGGGCTGGGCGCAGAAGGGCGGACACTTGCGCGAGGTGAGGGCGAACTGCCCCTCAATCACCGCCTCGGTGTTCTGATCGCGGCGCACAGTCACCATTTTCGAGCCGTGTTTGACCTGCACCTCCGCCAGCGATGGGGTGATCTTCACCGTCAGTTCGGCGGGTTCGGTCGCGGCGCTCGGCTCCTGCGCCATGGCGGGCGCAACGTCCGCCAGCACCAGACACAGCGTCACCACTCCTGCAACGGCGCGCAATAACGTATTGGCTTTCATCAGGCTCTCCGGTCTGTGCGTGGGGCGGGCGAAACCGACGGGCGGCGGCGCCTCAATAGACCCCTTTGGCGTTGAAGAAGGATTTGTACTGCATATCCGTCCCCAGAATATGCTTGGTTAGCCAGCCGCGCGCAAAGCTCATCACATCCATGGCCACGGTGAATTCGCCATTTTCAAAGCGCTCCACCAAGTGCTGGAAGGTGGCCACCATGCGTCGATGTTGGCTCTTCTGGTCCTCCAGGCCGGGGAACTGGTGCTTGGCCATGAGCGCCTCTTCATGCTCGAAGTGGGTGACGGTGAAGTCGGTCAGCTCACGCAGAATCGCCCCCAGCGCGCTGCGTTCGCCGTCGCTTTTGAGCAGCCGGTGCAGATTGTTGACGATATCCACCAATCTTTTGTGTTCGTCGTCCAGCTGTTTGACCCCCACGCTCATCTTGTCGTTCCAGGGGAAGAACTCATGCACTTCGTTGCGGCTGCCGCGACACGCCATATACAGGGCGTCGAGGGTTTTAAAGAACTGGCCACGCTGGATGTGGTACTGCTCAACCCGCTCGCGCACGCTGGCGAAATCACTCGCCTGGCCCTGCTCCAGGGCGGCGGCGGCCAGGGCTTCGAGGGCCAGGAACTGCTCCTTGGCGGGGGCGAACTCCGCCAACTTGCCAAACCGCTCCAAGCCTTCATTGTTGAACCATGTGGTCGCCAGCGTTGCGCCTTCCAGGGCGGCCAGGTCGATCTCGCTGGCCGCGATGCGCCCATGGGCGACCTGCTCCAGCTTGCCCTGGGTGGTGATGAAGTAGTCCTTCATGGCGCGCACATTGAACGGCGGGTTGCCGGTGTCCTGCTCCAACTGGGTGATGAACATGGCGTTGCTCATGCTCTGCAGGGAGTGGCTGAGGCGCTCAAAGTGCTGGGCCGAGCCGCTCATCATGGTGATGGTGTTGGCGGTGTCGTGCATGCGCTCCTGCACGATGCTTGATGAGGCGAGGGTGTTGCCCACCGCCGCGGTGACCAGATTGGTCTGCTCCAGAGTCTGACTGCTGGAGAGCGCCATCTGCTCGGCGGCGCCTGCGCCGTTGTCGGCCAGTTGCGCAATCTGGTGGGCGCTCTGCGCCGAGTCCCGCGCCGATTGCGACACCGACTGCGCGCTGGCGGTGAGTTGGGTCATGCTCTTGCCCACGTCATGGGAGGCGGTCTCCACCGCCTGCATGGCGTCGTTGATGGAGCGGACGTTGGCGTTCTGCTCCTCCACCGCCTCCAGGATGTCCTGGTTGGAGTCGCTGATGCGCCCCACGCCATTGGCGATACTGCCCACCGCCTCCACCGATTCATGGCTGTGCTGCTGAATTTCGCGAATCTTGCCGGTGATCATCTGGGTGGCGTCGGCGGTCTGTTTGGCCAACTCCTTGACTTCGTTAGCCACTACGCCAAAGCCTTTGCCCGCCTCGCCGGCCCCGGCGGCTTCGATGGAGGCGTTGAGCGCCAGCATGTCGGTCTGGCGCGCGATATTGTTGATGATGTCGACGATTTTGCCGATCTCCTGCGCCGAACGCTCCAACTCCTGCATCAGTTTGCGCGCGTCACCGGCCTGAGTCTCCATGCGCTCGGACTCCTGACTGGCCTGGCCGCAGCGGTTGCGCACCTCCTGTAGCGAGGCGGTCATGTCGCGCATGGACTCGGCCACGTGCTGCACCGAGTTGTCCACTTGGTCCAGATTTTCGCGCACGTCGTCGATGTGGGCGGCGATGCCCTCATAGGCGTTGACCATATCATCCATATTGGCGCTGGCCTGGGTGGCGTGTTCGGCGATCTGGCGCACGGTGGCGGAGAGTTCATGGCTGGTGTGGGAGATGCTCTGCATGTCGCTCTGCATCAGCGCCACCGACTTCTCCACCTGGCTGATCTCCTGATCGAGCTTGCTGTTTTCGCTGGAGACCACCTGCACGGTTTTGTCGGTCTTTTGGGTGTCATGCACCACCAGTTCGCGGATCTTCACCAACTCGCCGCTGACCGAATTGATGTTGCCCGCATGCAGCGCCATGCTGTGCATCAGCAGCTCCCACTGCATGGCCATGGCGTTGATGTCCTGGGCGATGCGGTCGATCTCATCGCCGCTGCCCGACAGTTTGATGCGGCGGGTCAGATCGCCTTGGGAGAGGCGGCTGATGGCGTTTTCGATCTCCAGCACCGGGCGCGTCAGCCGCCGCGTGATCAGCAGCGCGATAATCCCCCCGGCGGCCACCAGGAAGATGAGCATGAACAGCGTCATGCGGCTGCTGGCGGCGACCACCTCGTGGACCCGGTCCAACTGCAGATACATCTGCTTGTTGATGGTGGTGAGCAGCCCATCGATGGCGTCATTGAGAGCAAAGGCGGCGGGCATCGCCTCATGCCGCAGCAGCCAGCGGCTCTGGTCCCAGTTGCGCGTGTCCGGTCTGTTCTCCAGCAGCTGTTCGGCGCGCTGAAGAAACTGTTCGCGCTGGGCAAAGAAGGCTTGCAGCTGCTGGCTCTGGTGGTCGTTGAGGGCGGCGCGCTGCAATACCGCGATGGGCAGAGCCATCTTCTTGACCGCCGCCTGATAGCGCGCCACAAACTCGGCGTCGCCGCTCTGTAGATAGGCGGACAGATCATTGAGGGCGGCGTCCCAGAATCCGCGCAGATCCGCCATGGAGCGCAGCAGGTGCTTGCTGGCTTTGAGTTTGGCTGGGTCCTGCGAGCCCACATGGCGACGGCTTTCGCGGAAGATCAACACCCCCAGTTTGCGCCCGGCGTCGGCGTGCAGCGCGGCGACCTGTTCATGGAAGAAGAGCAGCACCGGGCGGTTTTGCGGCGTGTGCGCCAGCTTGGCCACCTGATCCTGAATCTGTTGCAACTGGCTGAGTTGCTGAGCGATGACCTGCAGATTCTGGCGGACCTCTGTTTCCATCTCCGACTCGCCCGCCGACAGCTTGCGCAGATGCGTCATGGCGTGCTCGATGACGCGCCAGGCGGTGTTGCGTTGCTCGATGAGGCGCTCATCGGCCACGCTCACCAATCCGCGCAGGGCGCTCTGGGAGGAGAGCAGGGCCGATTGCAGGCGTTCGGCCTGGGTGTTCATGGGCACCCGGGTCGCCGAGAGGTGGGCGCTGACCGTATCGATTTCGGACAACTTCAGCACCGTGACGCCGCCTTGCAGGGCGAGTAGCGCCAGGATTGTGGCGAAGCCGAAGAAGATTTTAAAAACGAGGGATTGCTTCATGGCCTTGCGCTCCCAACAGCGCCGCGCCCAGTTGCACAGGCAACTGGGCGCTGGAAAAAACACAGCGCCAGAGTGTGGGTCATGCGGAGTGAAAATTCACCTTAGCAATATTTCTCAATAATACAAATCAATTTTACAATCAATCAGATAGGAAGACTATTGCAGGGAGGGTGACGCCGGAAGGTCAAAATTACAGAAGGATAACACGCAGGAGGTGTGTAAAAAGGGGGGGCGGCAAGCGCCAAGTCAATGAATGTGCTGCTCCGGCGGCATGCCCAAATTAACGATGGTGACCAGGCCCAGGACGATCATCACCACGCCCAGCCCCTTTTGCAGAGAGCCCACGGCCACGCCATCGAGCACGCGATGGGAGAACAGACCCACGGTCAGGGTGATGGGCAGGGTGCCTGCGCCAAACGCCAACATGGCGAAACATCCGGCGGAAACAGCGTTGGCGGCCATGCTCCACAACAGGGCGGAGTAGACCAGAAAACAGGGCAGCAGGCCCCAGATCATCCCCGCCAGCAGGGCGCCCCAGGCGCTTTTGATAGGAACCAATCGTCGCCACGGTCTTTGCAGATGGCGCCACAACACCGCGCCGATGCGCTCAATACCGGCGATGCGCGAGAGCAGACCGAGCAGATTGAGCCCCACCGCCACCACCACCCCGGCGGCCAGAACGACCATCGCATGGCGCGCGGCGCTCAGGTCGATCATGGAGAGCGCGCCCGCGCCCAGCAGGCCCGCCAGGGCGCCGAGGAGGGCGTAGCTGAACAGGCGGCCCAGATTGAGCAGCAGCAGTCGACCCAGCGCCGGACGCGCGCCTGCGCCGGGCGCGGTCACGCCCATGCTGAGGGCGCCCATCACGCCGCCGCACATGCCCAGGCAGTGCAGGGAGCTGGCCAGTCCCATGGTGAAGGGGATCCAAACGCCCCCCTGCCACAGTGGGAGGCTCGCGCCACAAATCATCAGTCCATCCGTTTATTGCCAAAAGCTTATAAGAGGGGGCATCATCGCCGTTTGCGCGCAAAAAATCCATGGCTTTCCCGCCGGGAGGGGCGGGCGAGGTTCCCTGACTTGCGCAGCCAGACGTGGTATACCATGGTCTCCCGTCGTTGTTCACACGTTTCAATAAGAGTCGGCATGAAAGAGTTCTGGCGCCGCTGGGGTTGGCCGTTGATCAAACTGATCATCGCCTGCGCCCTGATTATCTGGCTGATGCGCCAGGGCAAATTGGATGTGGCGTTGCTTAAGCAGGTGGCGTCGGACCCGCTGTTGGTGGTTGCGGCGCTGTTGCTGAACATGGCGCTGATCACCCTGGCGGCGGTGCGCTGGCGCTTGCTGCTCTCCATCCAGGATATCCCGCTCTCCTTCTCCTGGGCCCACCGGGTCACCTATATCGGCTACTTCTTCAACGCCTTTCTGCCCAGCGCCGTGGGCGGCGACGCCATGCGCGTGGCCTATGTGGCGCGGGCCGAGTCGCAGCAGCGGGTCAAGGCGGTGCTGTCGGTCTTTTTTGATCGCCTGTTGGGCCTCTACAGCCTCTGCGTGGCGGGTCTGTTGGTGACATTGAGCGACCCGGCCGCCTATCTGGCCATCCCCGCCATTCGCCTGCTGACGCTGGCCATCGTCGGCGTCATTATCGGCCTGCCGCTGGGCTTGGCGCTGCTCTATGTGTTGAGCAAACGCAGCGCGTGGATCGCCCGCGCGTTGCAGGCGGAGCACCCCAACGCCGTGCAGATTCTGATTCACCGCGGCGTGGACGCCATGCGTCTGTTTCGCCGCAACCCCGGTGCGGTGATGCGCGCCTTGGGGGCGTCGATCCTGTCACAGTTCATGGGCATGGGCGCCATCGCCTGGGTCGGCGTCTCTTTGCAGAGCGAGCCCATCGCCGCGCAGCACTACGCTTTCGGTCTGCCATGGGCGTGGATCGCCGGTCTGCTGCCGGTCACTCCCGGCGGGCTTGGCGTGGGCGAGGCGGCGTTTGATCACATTCTGCGCTGGGTGGCGGGCCCCGACGTCCTGACCGCCTTCGCCACCATCTTCCTGGCCTTCCGCATCCTCAGCATGCTGGCTACGGCGCCGGGTCTGATCGCGTATATTCTATATAAAAATCGGTAGCCTGTCTGACGGATTCATGGCGTTTGCGCGGCATGGAGACGATGACCTCCCGTGCAGAGCCCCGGACGGGCGTGATATTGCGAAATAATTGTAAACAGGGGTTTTCGCGTGGGAGAAAATACCCATTTTATTACAATTATATAAGATAGTTTCGTGTGTAATTGACGCTTTTTGGCAGAGTGTTAATAATCGGTTTACACTCCCTCGTTTGCCAAAAGTTCCCAGGCAGACAAAAATAGCCTCGAAACGTGTGAATCACAGGGAGGGGTTCAGATGACTTTTGCAGAACGCCGCGCTGACTGCATCCATCTGCAAGTGACCAATAATTTTCTGAATTTAAGAACACCCCAGTTAATTCATCGAATCAACGCTCTATTGCAGGAAAAGCGGCAAGATAAACAGGCGAAAGTGATGCTTGATTTGTCGAAGTTGGAGCGGATAAACACTTGGTTGATCGCCCAGATATTTCTTTTAAAGGATGCGAATATCGAGGTGGATGTGTTGGACGATCTGCACGATCAGGTGTTCAGCACATTGATGCAGGCGGAGTTTCAGAATGCGCATGCGGTTCCTGTCGTCACGGTCGCTCATGCGCAATTGAATCCGCCCCCGTTTGCGGCATAAAGAACAGATGAACGCCAAGCCCACGCCCGCTTGCCAGGAGGTGAAGCTGAATGGTCAAGTGGTCGGCCATATTCAGCCTGTGGCGGACTCCGGCTGGCGGGCAACGCTGTCGGATGCGGCCAGAACGCCGTTTCTGGTCAAATTCGGCTCCTGCGACCGGGCCTATCGTGCGGTGTTGCGACTGTATGAAAGCTGGGGCGAACAGGTTGGCGGCGAGTATCAAGAGTGCGTGAATTGTAAATTCCCCACAAGGATGGCGCGATGATCACCGTATGCTCTTACAAAAATATATTGGTCACCCAGTATCAGGAGAGCCTGACCATTCGCATGGGCATGCAGTTGAGCCTGGACTCCCTGGAGACCATTGAGCGGATTACCCGGCTCTATACGGGGCCGTATCAAGACTGCATCATTGATCTGTCCATCACCCAGTGGGTGGATAGCTGCGGCATCGGCGCGCTGTTGAGCATCAAAGACAGGGTGCGCGCCCAGTCCCACATCATTCAGGGCGCCAGCGGTCAGACCGCGCAGGCGCTGAAACTGATTCAGTTCGACAAAGTCTTTACTATCCGCTCCGTTGTTCCCCTGCATGACCCCAACAGTGGCGACGCCCTGCAACAACGTTTCTGTTCGCTCTAAATATAATGGCGACAAACACAAACGCCGGGATTGCGCGAGAGAAGTTTCAACGCGTTGGCGAGATGTGTGCGAACTGAAGATGGCGCTCGCCAAATCGCAACTCTTTGCAATGCTGCGCGCAACAGGGGTCATTCCCTATGCCCTGGCGCGGCTTCTACTCCTGATATTGTTAATTTTGGCGCCCTTTGCGGCCATTTTTGTCGTCATTCAGGCGATTGCTGGACTGGACGGGGATTGACCCCCGGGCGCGCGAAGCCCTGCGGCGTCGAATGCCGTTAGCCGCTGAAGTTCTCCTGTGGCCAAAGGCGCGCAATTTTGGGGGCGCCGGGACGGCCCGCATTCTGGCGCCGCTTATTGGGGAGTCTGCTGGCGCAGCCCTCACTATCTTCTTTTTTTCAAAATGTCTCATTTCTGTTTGCGCCGACTATATAAAGCGGAAACGTGGTTGGCGATGCATCTTGAAGAGGAGTGCGTCTCACTCTTGCGCAGGTCTGTTGAGAAACAAGATCAACAGACTAACCAAGCCACGCAGCCCAGAGCCTGTCGCGCAACTGAAGGCAACGATTGAGCGACGGCGCGCGGTGGGGTAGAATTCCCGGCCTGACCCATTCACGCCGCCACCTCGCGTCTGTAAGGATTCCGCTCCGTGTCATCCGCCGCTCCCATTCGTCAAGCCGTCATTCTCGCCGGGGGCAAAGGCACGCGCATTCGCAAAGACCACCCCGATAAAAACGCCATCAAGGTGATGCTGCCGGTCAACGACCGCCCGTTGCTGGAGTGGATTGTGCGCAATCTCGCCAGCGCGCTGGAGCTGGAGCGCATCACCCTGGTGGTGGGGTTTGGCAAGGAAATCGTACGCGCCCACTTTGGCGACGGCGCCCGCTTTGGCGTGGCCATCGAGTACCTGGAGGCGAACCCCGACGACGACCTCACCGGCGCGTTGAAACTGGCCCAGCCCAGCGCCGATGAACGCTTCCTGCTGCTGCTGGGGGACGAGTTCTATCTGCGTCCCGACTACGCCGCCCTGGCCGCCATCGATACGGCGGATCTGGATGCGGTGGTGGCGTTTACCCACTCCAACAATCCCCACGAGATCAGCAAGAACTACGCGGTGATGCTGCGCGAGGAGAGCGCGCCGCAGGGTCCTCTGGTGGCGACGCTGGAGGAGAACCCGGTGCATCTGACCAACGATTGCCTGGGGGTGGGCGCGTTCGTGTTCAAATCCTCGGTGTTCGATGTCATCGACAGCCTGCCCAACAATCCGCGCACCGGCCGCCGCGAGCTGGTGGACGCCGCCAGCGCCTTGGCCGAGAAGGGGCGCGTGCTGGCCTACGACATCGGCGGCAAATATGTGAACATCAACACCGTGGATGATTGGAAATTCGCCGACTTCCTGGCCAAAAGCGCCACTTTTGAACAGGCGCGCAAGAGCGTGGTGATCCCCACCTACAATGAGGCCGAATCGATTCTGTTCGTGCTGCGGGATTTCCACGATCAGGTGGATGAGATCGTGGTGGCCGACGGCGGCAGCAGCGACGACACCTGCGCCGTAGTCGAGCGGTTCATCCCCCACAGCCAGGCCGATATCATCCTGCTGCGCGGCAAATATGTAGGCTATGGCGACGCCCTGCGTCACGGCATCGACGCCGCCACCGGGCAGATTGTGGTGATGGTGGAGGCCGACGCCACCTTCCGCGCCCGCGATATCCACAAGATGTATGAATACATCAAGGATAGCGACATGGTGATCGGCACCCGCACCACGCGGCAGTTGATCCACCAGGGCGCCAACATGGCCAACTGGCTGCGCTTTGGCAATGTGCTGGCGGCCAAGCTCATCGAGCTGGCGTGGTGGGGCATGGGCGAGCCGCGCTTCACCGACGTGGGTTGCACCTTCCGCGTGTTCTGGAAGAGCGCCTACGATGAGATCAAGCACAATTTCATTGGCTTGGGGCCGGAGTTTTCACCTGAGATGATGATCGAATTCACCCGCCACAACAAGCGCGTGATCGAGATTCCGGTGAGCTACTATCCGCGCATCGGCGGCGACTCCAAACACTCCCAAGGGCTGCGTGGGGTGATGAAGACCGGCAGTAAAATGGCCCTACTCTCGCTCAAAAAGCTCTTCTCCAAACCGGTGTACTAACATGGGCCGCCTGCAGCGGCTGATGTGGATGGTGATGCTGGGCGGCGTATTGGCCTGCGCGGGCGCGGCGAGGGCGCAAGAGACCATGCCGGTGCGCGTGGTCGATCCCCAGGGCGTGACGCGCCTGCAGGCGCAGGTGACGCTGGCGCGCACACGCGCGCAAATCGAGCACGGTTTGATGGATCGCGACGCCCTGGAGGGGATCGACGGCATGCTATTCCTGTTCGCCGACGCCAAACCCCGCCGTTTCTGGATGTTCCACACCCGCATTCCGCTGGATATTCTCTTCTTTGGTCACGACTGCCGCTTGCGCAACTGGGCTGTGGCCACGCCGTGCAAAGACCCCACCGGCGCAACCTGTACGCTGTATCACTCACGAGGCCCGGCGCAGACGGTTCTGGAGCTGCCCGCAGGCGCGGTGAAACGTGCGGGCATTGCGGTGGGATCGCGCCTTGTCTGCGCGCCGCAGACGCCCTGTTGCGCCGTCTCCGCCAATGGGAGCCCTCCATGAGCGCGCCCGCCGAGGCGCCGCAGTCGCAGCGCGCGCGCAAGCGCTGGCGCGCTTTGGCGCTGTCGATTCTGCTGGCGGTGGCGCTCTATCTGGGCATGAGCCTGTGGGCCAGTTGGGCGGCGGTGAGCGAAGCCGTCAGCCACACGCCGGGGTGGGCGATCCCGGCGCTGCTGGCGCTCTCGCTGACGGGGTTTACGCTGCGTTTTGTCCGCTGGCAGGGCTATCTGCATCTGCTGGGACACCGCGTTCCGCCCGGGCGCAGCTTGCGCATCTATATGGCCGGGTTCGCCCTCACCACCACTCCGGGCAAGGCGGGCGAGGCGGCGCGCAGCATCTTCCTAAAACCCTTTGGCGTCAGCTATCCCGAGAGCATCGGTCTGTTTCTGGCCGAGCGTCTGTTGGATGTGATCGCCATGCTGCTGCTGTGCGCCCTGGGCGCGTGGAGTCATCCCCAGGCGCGGCTGTTGACCCTGGGGCTGGCGCTGTTTTCGGCGGCGTTGATTGTGCTGCTTAACCCTCGATTGATGCGCAAACTTGCTGCGCTGGTCCAACGGTGGAGCTCCGAGGCGGTGCGCCGCATCGCCCACAGCGTGACGCAGACGGTGATCCACTTTCAGCGCTGTTTTGCGCCGGGGGCGTTCAGCCGCGCGCTGCTCATCAGTGTGCTGGCGTGGAGTTGCGAAGGGGTCGGTTTCTGGTTGATCGCCAATCTGTTGGGCGCGCAGATCGGTTGGGCCGAAGGGGTGTTTATCTACGCCTTCGCCACTCTGGCGGGGGCGGTGAGCTTCATCCCCGGCGGCCTGGGCGCCACTGAGGCGGTGATGGTGGGGCTGTTGACCCTGAGCGGGGCGCCGGAGGGGACGGCGGTGGCCGCCACCCTCATCGCCCGTAGCGCCACCTTGTGGTTTTGTGTGGCGCTGGGCTTGAGCGCGGCCTGGAGCGAGCGCGGCGCGCTATTTGGCGCGCCATCGCGCCCCGCGGCATAAAAGCGACGAAACCAAACCCGCACAGGGCGTCCAATGTTTGCGTGACGCAGGTTGTGCTTGCGCTGACTATTGGCCGCCGACTAGTCGGCGGCGGGGTCTGGGGGCTTCGCCCCCAGCGGGTGTGGGCGGAGCCCACGGTTTGGTCTTAGAGAGCTCGAGGGCAAAGCCCTCGATATCTTCACGCGTTAAAATCGCCAACGCCTAATTTTGCATTCGACAGGGGATAATGATCAGTCAGAGTCGCCCTCTGGCGAATGCTCGGCGTCGAGCGCCTGATTGATCGCCTCCAGCAATTGGTTGCGACGGATTGGCTTGGTCAGATGCAGATCGCACCCCGCCGCCAGCGCGCGCACCCGATCCTCCTTCATGGCGAAGGCGGTCAGCGCAATGATGGGGGTGTGCGGCAGCGCGTTGCGCTGTTCGCGCAGGCGGATCTGTTGGGTGGCTTCATAGCCATCCATGCCGGGCATCTGGATATCCATGAGGATCAGATCGAACGGCTGCTGGGCGCTCCAGTTGACCGCTTCATCGCCGCTGGCGACGCAGATGCACTGATGTCCCGCCCGGCGCAGCAGGGTCTGCGCCAGCAGCAGGTTATCCTCGGAGTCGTCGGCCACCAGAATATTCAACCCCGTATGGGTTTGCGCCGCCATCGGATGCGCTTGCCCAGGTTCGCTCGGCTCGGCGTGGGTTGCAGGGGTTTTGCTCAACAAGACCGGCAGCGTGACGGAGAACTGGCTGCCTTCGCCCATGACGCTCTGCACTTCGATGCGACCACCCATCAGAGAGACCAACTGACGACAGATGGACAGACCCAGGCCGGTGCCGCCAAACCGGCGCGTGGTGGAGATGTCCGCCTGGGTGAAGGGGGTGAAGATCGACTCCAGATGCTCTGCGGCGATGCCGATGCCATTGTCGATGACGTGCAGCGTGAGCCAGCCCGGCGACTCCGGCGCCGGTTCGGCGCGCACGCTCACGCCTCCCTTTTCGGTAAATTTGACCGCATTGCCCAGCAGGTTGAGCAGCACCTGGCGCAGACGCTGGGCGTCGCCGTGGGCGTGATCCGGGGTCTGTTTGGCGATCTCACAGGTCAGCGTCACGCCCTTGTTTTGCGCCTGTCGCGCCAGGATCTCCACCACCCCGTGGACCAGCGCGCGCACCGAGAAGTCGCTCTGTTCCAGCACCAGTTCGCCCGCTTCGATTTTGGACAGATCCAACACGTCGTTGATGATCGCCAGCAGATTGTTGCCGGCGCGGTTGATCACCCGCAGTTGTTGGTTCTGCTCGGCGGTGAGATTGGTCCCGTCGGCCAGCAGCTCGGCCATGCCGATCACCGAGTTGAGCGGGGTGCGGATCTCGTGGCTCATGTGGGCGAGGAATTCGGTTTTGGCGCGGTTGGCCTTCTCCGCCTGGCGCACCGCATCCATGATGATGCGCTCCTGGGTCTTCTGCCGGGTGATGTCCCAGTTGACCCCGATCATGCGCAGCGGTTGACCCTCGGCGTCGCGCTCCACCACTGCTGCGGCGCTTACGGTACGTTCGCCGCCATTGGGCCAGAGGATGCGGAACTCGCCGGCAAACTCCAGCCCGCCGTGCAGGCATTGCTTGAGTCGCTGGGCCAGGTCGTGACGATCATCCGGGTGCACCGCGTTGCGCCAGGCGTGGTTGAGCTGCTTGCCGGTTTCGGTAAGCTGATAGATCTCGCGCATGCGCTGATCCCAACTGATGACGCCGGAGCGCACATCCCACTCCCACACGCCGATGCCGCCCGCCTGAGTCGCCAGCTTCAAACGTTGGTTGCTATCGGCCAGGGCGCGCACATTGCGCTTGCGTTCGGTCAAATCGGTATGGGTGCCCACCATGCGTTCCGGCTGGCCGTCGGCGTCGCGTTTAAGTAGTCCGCGCGCGAGGATATCGATATAGCGTTCCGACTTGTGGCGCATACGGAATTCACACTGATAGGCGCACTCCTGGCCCGTGAAGAGCTGCTCGAGCACCTGTTCCACCTGGGGCATATCGTCCGGGTGAACCAGATTGCGCCAAGTGTCGATATGGTTTTCCAGCTCATCGTCGGCGTAGCCGAGCATCTCCTTCCAGCGTGGCGACAGATAGACGTCATTGTGAATGATATCCCAATCCCACAGACCATCGGCTGAGCCGCGAATGGCCAGGGCGAAACGCTCCTCGCTCTTTTTCAGCGAGTGCTGCGCCTGTTTCATTTCGGTGACGTCGTCGTAGACCGCCACCACTTGGCCATCGTCGAGCTTGAAGACGTAGTTCTCCACCCACTGATGCACGCGATTGTCCTGGTAGTGCGTCAGGGGGTGGTGTTTGGGCTGGCCAGTGATCCACACCTCTTTGAGGGTGTCAAGCAGACCCATTTCGCGCACGCCGGGGAAGAGTTCGGTCAAGCGTTTGCCGACGACCTCATCCAATGTGACCTGACTGAAGCGCTCGCCGGCGGCGTTCAGATCGCGGAATATGAAATCGTCGCCGTCATCCACCACCTCATACACCGCCACGCCGCTGCTCATGGAGGCGAACAGGTTACGATACTTCTGCTCGCTGGCGCGTAGGGATTCGCGCAACAGGGCGCTATTGGTCACATTGAGCAGCACGCCGCGAATCACCACGCCGCCGTCGACGTTGGAGCGCCAGCGTTCGGCGCGATGCTCCACAAACAGGCGCTCGCCGCGGGTTGTCCAGATGGCGTGTTCCAGATGAAAGCTGTCGCGTACGCCCGCAATGAGACCTGACAGTCGTTGATCCAGACGCGCGCGATCCGGCTCGCGACAATACTCCAACAGGCAGATGACGCTATTGATGCTGGGTTGGCGTTCGACGCCGAGCATGCGTCGCATCTCGTCAGACCAGTGCAACGTGTGTCTTTCCGGGTCCCACTCCCAACTGCCCATGTGGGCGATCTTTTGCGCCAGAGTGAGATTCTCCTGGCTCACTTTGAGCGCTTGTTCGATGCGTTTGCGCGCCAGGATCTCCCGCTCCATGGGGCGGATGCCCACCGCGTGAATCAACAGCCACAGCGCTGCGCCCAGCAGCGCCATGAAGACGCCTTCGCTTAGCGCGGTGGTCAGGGCCAGTTTCAGCGCCTCGTGGGCAAGCTGTTGTCCATTGTGCTCCAGGGTGAGGAAGACGATGGGTTCATCATCCACTTTCACCGAGGCGAAGTGACGCTGGATGGGCGCATCGGGATCCGTGGGGCGCTTGAACTGGCCCAACATTGCGCCATTGACGGCGCGCGCCGTCACCGACGCCACTTGCGGCTGCTTCTGGCCCCACAGCTCCAACAGCAGATAGACTTGCGCCAGGTCGTGGCGCAGCGCCGCCTCCTTGATGGTTTGCGCCACCAACTCCAGTTCGCTCTGCATGTGGTGGTGGGAGGTTTTCATCAGGGTGCGGCGCTGTTGCTCCACCACCACTGCGGTCTGCGCGACGAGAAATAGCGTCACCACCAGAATGAAGGCGGCAATGAGGCGATTGCGTCGTTGGGAGTCTGAGGTCGCCGCCATCAGGTCACCAGGGCGCGGCGGCGGTTGTGCGCAGCACGTGGCGCAGTTCGTCGAAATCGGCGTCAACCGCAGGGTGGGTGCCGCTGATAGAGGGTTTGAGGGCTTGCAGGATAAAGCGTTTATCCGGCGCGTCCAGCGCCTGCAGGGCGGCGCGAATGGCGCTGACGTCCTCTTCGGGGAGGTTTTGCGCCGCCACAAACACGTGGTTGGGAATGGCGGGCGTGGTCGCCAGCGCGCGCAGTCCACGGGATTGGAACTGTTTGAAGATGCTCTGTTTCAGGGCGCCAGCGTCAAATTCGCCAGCGAGCAGGCCAAAGGCGACGTTCATGTGGTTGCCCACATGGGCCAAATCGGCCAGATCGCTGCGTTTGAGCCCCTCTTGCGTCATCAGATAACGCGGCAGCCAGTGGCTCATGGTGGAGTTGACGTCGCCAAACGCCACCCGCGCGCCGCGCAGATCCCGCAGCGCGCCCAGCGCGCTGTTTGCGCGCACGGCGATGACGCCGGTAAAGGTGGGGGAGTCGTTGACCAGAATCTGTCCAAGAATGGGGAACGCGCCAAACTGTTCGGTCAATTTCACATAGGGCGCCGGGCCCATATAGGCCAGCTGCGCCGACCCTTCGCCAAACGATTGGATATGCTCGGCGTAGTTGGTGGCGATGCGAATGCGTACGGGTCGGTTGAGGGTTTGGCTGAGAAAATTGGACAGCGGGTGAAAGCGTCGGTGGATCTCCAACGAGGGCAGAAACGGATGGATCTGCAACGCCAACGGCTGCGGTTGCGCCGCAGACCAGGCTGAGGCGGGGGCAAAGAGGATGAACGCAATGAGCCAAAACAGGGGTTTCATCACCACGTAACTCTCAATCGGCGCTGGCGCGTAATCTCTGTGTGGAGGCCGCAGCGAAGCGATCCGGGTTTGCGATCCGCGTATATCTGAGCGTCGTCCTTTCTACAATCATTTTGCACACTGTAGCATAAATTGTGGACGAAACCGAGCGCAGGCTTTGCTGCAAAAGGCGGATTTTCAAGGCAGTATCCATAGTGTCGCGGCGGGATTTCCGTGACCGGAGGCGACGAAATCCCGCTATCTGGCCGGTTTCCTGCATCTTAGCGCGCGACAACCGCGCACAGTGATCGCGCGCCGCACAGTCCAAATCGGGAAAATCGCGTGAAACAGATCCTGCTCAATCTGAAAAATGGCCAAATCGAACTGACCGAAGCGCCGTGCCCGCAAGTGGAGCCGGGAACGCTGCTGATTCAGACCGCCCGCACCCTGGTGTCGGCGGGCACCGAACGCATGCTGGTGTCGTTCGGGTCGGCCAACTTGGCGGGCAAGGCGTTGCAGCAGCAGGATAAAGTCAAGCAGGTGCTGGAGAAGGCGGCCACCGATGGCTGGATCGCCACCTACGATGCGGTGCGCCACAAACTCGATCAGCGCATGCCGTTGGGCTACTGCAACGTGGGCCGGGTGATCGCCGTGGGCGACGGCGTGGAGGGGTTTGCGGTGGGCGATCGGGTCGCCTCCAACGGTCCCCACGCCGAGGTGGCGCGCGTGCCGAAACATCTGTGCGCGCGGGTTCCGGATGGGGTCACCGATGAACAGGCGGCGTTCACCGTCATGGGCGCCATCGCGCTGCAAGGGGTGCGGCTGGCCATGCCGACCCTGGGCGAGGCGTTTGTGGTGATCGGCCTGGGGCTGGTGGGGCTGATGAGCGTGCAATTGCTGCGCGCCAACGGCTGCCGCGTGCTGGGGGTGGATCTGGACGCCGAGCGCTGCGCTCTGGCCGAGAGTTTTGGCGCGCAAACCGTCAATCCCGCCAGCGGCGCCGACCCCCTGGCTGCGGCGCTGCGCTTCTCGCGCGGACGCGGGGTGGATGGGGTGCTGGTGGCCGCCGCCACCGATAGCGACGAACCCATGCGCAACGCCGCGCGCATGTGCCGCAAACGCGGGCGCATCGTGCTGGTGGGGGTTACCGGGCTCAACCTGAGCCGCGACGACTTCTTTAAAAAGGAGATCACTTTCCAGGTCTCCGCCTCCTATGGGCCGGGCCGCTACGATCCGCTGTATGAGGAGAAGGGGCAGGACTACCCGGTGGGGTTCGTGCGCTGGACCGAACAGCGCAACTTCGAAGCAGTGTTGGACATGATGGCCGAGGGGCGCTTGCAGCCCGAGGCGCTGATCACCCGCCGTCTGGATCTGGAGGAGGCGGAGCAGACCTATCGGCAGTTGGCTCAGGGTGGCGGCGAGTTGGGCGCATTGTTGCGCTATCCCCGCGCCGACGCGCCCGCCGAGGCGGTGACCGCACGGCGTGTGGCGCTGCCTGTCGCGGCGGGCGCCGCCGCACAGGACGCGGTGCGGGTGGGCTTTATCGGCATCGGCAACTACGCCGCCCGCACCCTGGCGCCCGCCTTCAAGGCGGCGGGGGCGCAACTGCTCACCGTGGCCTCCAGCCGGGGCTTGAGCAGCGTACAGTATGGTCGCCAGTTGGGTTTTGCCCACGCCGCCAGCGACGCCGACGAGGTGCTGCGCGACCCGCAGGTGAATCTGGTGGCCATCGCCACCCGCCACGACACCCACGCCGACTTGGTCACGCGTGCGTTGGCGGCGGGAAAACATGTGTTTGTGGAGAAGCCGCTGGCGCTCACCGACGCCGAAGTGGACGCCATTGAAGGCGCCTATGCGGCGGCGCGGCAAGCGGGTGGTGCGCCGCAGGTGATGGTGGGTTTCAATCGCCGTTTTGCGCCGCAGATCGTGCGCATGCGTGAGTTGATGCAGACGGTGGCCGAGCCCAAGGCGATGATCATGACCGTCAACGCTGGCCATGTGCCTGCTGAGAACTGGTTACAGGATCGCGCCGCTGGCGGCGGGCGCATCATTGGCGAGGCGTGCCACTTCATCGACCTGTTGCGTCATCTAAGCGATGCGCCCATTGTCGATATCCAGGCGCAGGCGCTGGGCGCGGCCCATGCGGGCGCCATCGTCTCCGACCGCGCCAGCCTGATGCTGCGCTTTGAGGATGGCTCGCTGGGGAGCATCCACTATCTGGCCAATGGCTCCAAGGCATTCCCCAAGGAGCGTTTGGAGGTGTTTTGCGCCGGCCGCGTGTTGCAGTTGGATAATTTCCGTCGGCTGCGCGGTTACGGCTGGCCAGGATTCGGCAAGATGAACCTGTGGCGGCAGGATAAGGGCAACGCCGCCTGTGTGGCCGCCAGCGTGGCGAGTTTACGCAACGGCGAGGCTGCGCCGATTCCATTTGACCAGATTGTGCAGGTGAGCCGCGCCGCCATTGCTGCGGACCGACTGGTTACAACTTGACTTAACGTTCTGTAACATAGTGATGTTGCCGGGGTTTTCCATTGCGGAACAGGAGTGCTGGCGCTATATTATTGTTTTCTAATTTGCAGGTTTTCCTGTCCCTCACTGATTCCCCCTTGCAAATCATTTAGATAATAATTGGACGAAACCTCGAAGCGCCATCAATAAAAGGCGTTTTACCCGAAGTGTATCGTTTTGAGTACGAATAGCGTTGCTGCCGATAAGAGCGATCTTTCGCAGCAACTCCGACAAAGCGTCATGGCGGCGCCGTACTCTGCGCAAGGAACACGAGCAAATCGTTGCGTCTTGCGTCAAAGCTGCTTTTACGGCCCCATTGAGCGGGAGGGAGTCGCATGTTCAACCGTCTTTCCAATCTGAAACTCCAGACTCAACTGCTGATTCTGTTTCTGTCAGTGGGCTTGATTCCCTTGCTGGCCAGCGAGTTTCTGGCCACGCATAAGGCCTCCAGCGCCTTGATGGAGGCCGCGTATAACCAGCTGGAAGCGGCGCGGCAGATCAAGAAGGGGCAGGTGGATCGCTTCTTTCAGGCCCGCGCTGGGGATATGCAGGTGTTGGTGGAGACGGTGGACACCTTCCAGCAGGAGGCGCTCAAAAAGCTCACGGCGGTGCGCGAGACCAAACGCGCGGCGGTGACCCGTTACCTGCAAGGGGTGGAGCATGTGGCGGCGCTGTTTGCGCAGAACCCCTCCACCGTGGCCAATATGCTGGAGTTTCAATACGCCATCGCCCAGTTGGGGCAGGGCGCAGCGGAGAAGCATCCGGACGCGGCGACCATGCGCGCGGCGCTCAAGGCCTACTACGACGACCAGTTCGGCAAAACCTATGCTGAGAAGAACAGCGGCAAACAGGCGCCCACTGCGGAGTACTTGAGCCGTCTGGACGATACCGCCCTGACCATGCAGTATCACTACATCGCCGCCAACGCCAACCCGTTGGGAGAGAAGCACAAACTGGACGCCGCTGACGACGGCTCCCTGTACAGCCACAAGCACGCCACCGCGCACCCCTACATTCGCGATCTGCTGGAGCGCTTCGGCTTCTATGACATCTTCCTGGCCGATATCGACAGCGGCCGCATCGTCTACTCGGTGTTCAAGGAGCTGGATTACGGTCTGTCGCTCAAGGACAGCGCCATCGCCAATACCAACTTCGCCGAAGTGTTCAAGGCCGCCGCCGCCTCCGACACCCCGGGCAGCGTCTTCTTCACCGACTTCAAACAGTATTGGCCCTCCTATGAGGCCCCGGCCGGTTTTGTCGCCGCGCCCATTTTCGATGGCGAGCGCAAAATCGGCGTGGCGCTGTTCCAGTTCCCCATCGACCGCTTGAACGCCATCATGTCCGAGCGCGCCGGCATGGGCGAATCCGGCGAGACCTACCTGGTGGGCCCTGACAAGTTGATGCGTTCGGACTCCTTCCTGGACCCGACCAACCACACGGTGGAGGCCTCGTTCCGAAACCCGGAGAAGGGCGCAGTGGACACCGCTGCGGCGCGCGCCGCGCTGGCGGGGAAGAGCGAAACCCGCGTCATTCGCGACTACAACAACAACCCGGTGCTCTCCTCCTACGCCCCCATCAGCGTGGGGGGACTGAACTGGGGTTTGTTGGCGGAAATCGACGTGGATGAGGCCTTCAGCCCCAAGGATAGCCACGGCAAGGAGTTCTTCGCCCAGTATGTGAAACAAAATGGCTATTTCGATCTGTTCCTGATCAACCCCGACGGCTACGTCTACTACTCGGCGGGCAAGGAGCCGGACTACCGGACCAATATGGTCAACGGCAAGTTCAAGAACTCCAACTTGGGCGTGCTGGTGCGCGAGACCCTCAACACCAAGAAGATGGGCTTCGCCGACTTTGCTCCCTATGAGCCGAGCAAGAACGAACCCGCCGCCTTCCTGGCGCAGCCGGTGTTGGGAGAAGATGGCGAGGTGGTGACCATCATCGCCGTGCAACTGGCGTTGGATGGCCTCAACAGCATCATGCAGGAGCGCACCGGCATGGGCGAGACCGGCGAGACCTATCTGGTGGGTCCGGATAAGCGCATGCGCTCGGATAGCTTCCTGGATAAGCAGGGCCACAGCGTGGTCGCCTCCTTCGCGGGCGATGTGGCGCGCAACGGCGTCGACACCGAAGCCTCCCGCGCCGCGTTGGCGGGCAATGTGGAGCAGCGCGTGGTGATCGACTACAACGGCAATCCGGTGCTATCGGCCTTCACCCCGGTGACTGTGTTCGGGGCCAAGTGGGCGTTGCTGGCCGAAAAAGATGAGGCGGAGGTCTTAATCCCGGTCAAGTCGCTGACGACCTTCATGTACATCATGATGGCTGTCGCCGTGGTGGTGGTGGCGCTGGTGGCGCTGATGGTGTCGCGCTCCATCGCCAGCCGTCTGGGCATTGAACTGAATGATCTGATCGGTGTGTTCAAGAAGATCAGCGTGGGCGACTTGACCATGCAACTCAACAAAAACGCGCCCAGAAACTCGGTGGCCGCGCACTTGGCGGTGATGCGCGAATGTCTGCTGGGCAGCGTGCACACCCTGGCGCTGCAATCCAAATCCCTGGCCGCGGTGGTGGCTGAGCAGACGCGCACCAATCAGCATCTGCTGGAGTCCTCCCGCGAGAGCTATCAGATGGCCCAGGGGGTGGTTAAGGAGAACGACGCCATCGACCGCGAGATCAGCCAGTTGGGCGTCACTTTGAAGACGTCGGATGAGAGCCTGAAGGGGCTGATCGACATCTCCGCGCATCTGTCATCCAACGTCAACACCATCGCCGCCGCCTCCGAACAGGCGAGCCAGAACGTCAACACCATGGCCTCCGCCGCCGAGGAGATGAGCGCCAATATCGAACAGGTCAACCATAGCCTGGGTTCGGTCAACAACTCCATTCAGACGGTGATGGATGCGGTGGGGCAGATGTCTTCCCTGACCGACCATGTGCGCGAAGGGGTGGAGCGGGCGGAGTCCACTTCGCAACAGGCCACCCGCAACGCCGAAGGCGCCCAGCGCACCATGGGTGAGCTCTCCCACGCCACCAACGAGATCGTCAAAGTGGTGGGGCTGATTAAAACCATCGCCGACCAGACCAACATGCTGGCGCTCAACGCCTCCATCGAGGCCGCCGGGGCTGGCGAGGCGGGCAAGGGCTTTGCGGTGGTGGCCAATGAGGTCAAGGAGTTGGCCCAGCAGACTGGCGACGCCACCGCGCAGATCGACAAGAGCACCTCGGAGATCCGCGCCAAGAGCACTGAGGCGCGCAACGCCACCCAGGATATCGTCGATATGATCACGCAGCTCAATACGATCAATGACGATATCTCCACCGCCATGGGCAACCAGAACGATGCGGTGTCGCAAATCGTCGACTCCATGGAGCAGGTCAAGCAGGCCAATGGCGAGGTGACGCGCAACGCCGCCGAACTCAACTCCGCCTCCGAGGAGGTGGCGCGGGCGGCCATGGAGGCGGCCACCGGGGCGCAGGAGATTGCGCACTCCACCTCGGGCATCGCCGAAGGCGCGCGCGAAGTGGAGAGTTCGGCCAAGAGCGTGCGGCAAAATCTGGAGGAGACCAAGCAGTTCGCCAATCAGGTGTTCGAATCCTCGGCCAATGTGCAGAAGGTGATGCTGCGCAATATGGATCTGGCCGATCTTCTGGATGGTCTGGTGACCAGCTCCAATGTCATGGTGAGCGTGGCCAAGGAGAGCAGCGAGGCGCTGGATGAGGCGCAATCACGCTTTGAGGTGGGCGCGCCGGTGTTTGACATCCGCATGGCCAAGCAGTCGCACTTGGCGTGGGTGGAGGTGTTGATCATGGCGCTGCGCGGGCATAAGAAGATGAAGCCGGAGGACCTCAAAGACGCCAATAGCTGTGATTTTGGTCTGTGGTACGCTCAGAGCGCCACACAGCAGGCGTTTGGCGAGGATGGAACCTATCGCGCGGTGGGCGAGCAGCACCAAAAGATTCACGCCATGGCCAAGGAGATCATCACCCTGGTCAACGCCGGGCAGAAGCAGCAGGCCGAGACGCTGTTCCAACAGATGCTGGAGGCGCGTTCGGTGCTGTTTGAGCTGTTCGACAAGCTCTATGTGGGGGTGGACGCCTGCGAGACCATTCGTGGGGTTTGAGCCGCGTCGGGGAGCGCAATAACGCGATATAGTGAGTCAAAACCAAAGCTGCACAGAACGACCAATGTTTGCGTGACGTAGCTTGAGCTTGCGCTGACTATTGGCCGCTGACCAGTCGGCGGCGGGGTGATTCGGGCCATCTATGGCCCGAATCACGGTTTGATCTTTGGGAGCTCGAGGGCGGAGCCCTCGATATCTTCCATTTCCCCGTTCAAAAAATGTCCGATTTTGGCTCCCCATGATGATATATCACCACCAGGCGGTGGGGTAGCGTTTGGCGCTGCGGAAGTTGTTGCTGATCAGCGCCACCGCCAGCAGGCAGAGCGCGCCGGTAAAGGCGGGCACGATGGGATAGAGAAAGCCCAACGCTTCGATATCCGGCGACCCCATCACCGCAATCAGCGCGGTGGCGCCGCCGGGCGGGTGGGTGGTGCGGGTGAGAATCATGGCCATGATGGCCACACTCACCGCCAGCGCCGCGACTAGCCACAGCGGCCCGCCGATGGCTTGCTGCACGATCACTCCCACCACGCCGGAGATCAGATGGCCGCCCAGCACATTGCGCGGTTGCGCGAGGGGACTGTCGGGCACGCCGTAGAGCAGCACCGCCGACGCCCCGAAGGAGCCGATCAGCAGACTCAATGTCATCGGCTGCAGCCAATATTGATGCAGCGCCCCCACCAGACCGATGCCGGCGAAGGCGCCGACGCCAGCGCGCAGAACGATCTGCAGACGGCTGGGAGCGGCATTGGATGTGTGAGCCATATGAGAGTCCTCAATATGAAAAATCAAAACCAAAACTGCACAAAACGGCCAATGTTTGCGTGACGTAGCTTGAGCTTGCGCTGACTATTGGCCGCCGACTGGTCGGCGGCGGGGTGATTCGGGCCATGGATGGTCCGAATCACGGTGTAGCTGTTGATCTTGGGAGCTCGAGGGCGCAGCCCTCGATATCTTCTCGCTTCAAATGTCTAATTCTCTTCTGCGGCGACTATAGATTCGACTGACCAGAGACGCTTGTTGCCAAAGTTCGGACTGTAACGCGCTGGCGCGCACGGCGCATTGATCTGGGTTAAGAACCTCTCACAAAATGACGCCCTGCTCGCCCCAGCGGCGCTTTGTCCGCGCTCCGCTGCTCACGTACCGGACGTACGCTGCGCTGCTCGCGCGGCCAAATCCCCACTGGGCCGTCGCGATGCATTCATTTTGTGAGAGGTTTCAAGGCGCGTGGTCAGGAGGTCAAACGGATTCTGTAGCGGGGGCGAGATGCTGCTCCAGCTCATGGGTGAAGCGGGCAATCAAGGCGTGGGCCTGATCAAAATCGTAATGGCGCAGGGCGCGTTCGGCGCTGTGCAGTAGCGCGCTGAGGGGCCCCTGCGGGCAGAGCGCCAGCAACTGCTCCAGCGACGCCTGCGCTTCGACGTCGAAATTGATCGATTGCTCCAGCAGCATGGCCGCCAGTTCGCGCATGGCGGGGTCGTAATCCTGCGCTGTGACGGGCTCCTGCTTGGCGTCGGCGCCCTGATTGGTCAGGGCGTGATCCAACGCTTTGATGGCGGCGTTCAAGGCCAGCCCCAGGGCGGGCGATTCGGCGATGGCCAGCTCGGTCTGTCCCTGTTCAATGAGCGACTCCAACTCGCCGGCGATATGCGCCAGGGCGCTGGCGCCGATGCTGGCCGCCACCCCTTTGAGCGTATGCGCGATGCGCTCGGCGTCATCCAGCGCGCCCTGCGCCAGAGCGGCGTCCATCTGGCTGACGGCGTGGCGTTGATTGTCGGCAAACTGGCGCAATACGCGCCAATAGAGACCGGCATTGCCGTCCAGCCGCGCCAGGGCCTCTTCGGTGTCGATGCCAGGGATGACAGGCATCTCGCTGTGTTGGGTGGTGGTCTGTGCAGAAGCGACGGCGGGCGGTTTTGCTGCAGGCGGCTCGGCATCCAGCGTTGCCGAGGTCAGGGGCGCCAAACCACGCGCCTGGCGTCCCAGCGGAACCCACTGCGCCAAAGCGGCGAACATCTCGGCGGGAACGATGGGTTTGGCCACGTGGTCGTTCATCCCAGCGCCCAGACAGCGTTCGCGGTCGCCGCTCATGGCGTTGGCGGTCATGGCGATAATGGGCAGATCCGCCAGCTCGGGGTTTTCGCGAATTTTACGCGCCGCGGCGTAACCGTCGAGCACCGGCATCTGGATATCCATCAACACCGCGTCAAACGGTTCGCTGTTCACCATATCCACTGCTTCGGCGCCATTTTCGGCGATGAACACATCCAGCGGGGCCTCCAGCAGCAACTCGGTGGCGACCTGAATGTTGATCTCGTTGTCCTCCACCAGCAGAATGCGCGCGCCTTGTAGAATCCGGTGGATTTCAGCGCTTGCACCCCCGTCGTTTGCGTCCGTCTGGCTGGCGGCCGCGGCCGCTGGCGTTGCGACGGGTTGGATGCGCAGGGCGTGCTCAATGGCTTGCAGCACGCTCTCCTGGGTTACCGGTTTGAGCAGAAAATCCTGGAACAGCGGTTTAACGTTCGCCTCCAAGCCCATCTCGCTCACGTTTAACCCGCTGACCATAATGAACTTGGGCGCTGGCGCCAGCAGTTCAGCAATGCGCTGCGCGGTCTGCGCGCCGGTGAGTCCGGGCATGTCGTAATCCAGAAGCGCTACGTCGATTTCGCCCACCTCCGCTTGGCGTAATGCGGCCAGCGCTTCGTCGCCGCTGCGGGCGACTGTGGTGGACATCTGCGCGGCGCGGCAGATATCCGTGAGAATGCGCAGCGACTCAACGCTGTCATCCACAATCAGCGCCCGCACCGGCCGTCCCAAAGAGTCCAGGGAGGAGATTGGCGGCGGCTCCGCTTCCATCGCCACGCGGCCAAAGCGGGCGGTGAAGGAGAATTCGCTGCCTTCGCCGGGCGCGCTCTGCACCGTGAAGGCGCCGCCCATCATGCGCACCAGCCGTTCGCTGATGGTCAACCCCAGCCCAGTGCCGCCAAAGCGCCGGGTGGTGGAGGCGTCGGCCTGGGAGAAGGCTTGGAACAGACGCGCCTGTTGTTCGGCATTCATGCCGATGCCGTTGTCCTTGACGGCAAAACGCAGGGTGATCTTACCCTCGCTCTCCTCCACCCATTGCGTAGTGACCAGAATCTCGCCGGAGTCGGTAAACTTCACCGCATTGCTGACCAGATTGAGCAGCACCTGCCCCAGGCGCAGGGCGTCGCCCTCCAACTCCGCCGGAATCTTGGGGTCGGTCCAGATCAGCAGCTCCAGCCCCTTCTCGCGGGTTTTGACCGTCATCACGTCGGCCAGATGCGTCAGGCTGTCCTGCAGTCGGAAGGGGGCGGACTCCATCTCCAGCTTGCCCGCCTCGATTTTGGAGAAGTCCAGAATATCGTTAATGATGCCCAGCAGCGCCTGCGCCGAGTTGGAGATTTTGCTCACATAGTCGCGCTGTTTGGGGCTCAGGTCGGTTTTCAGCGCCAGATGACTCAAACCGATGATGGCGTTCATGGGGGTGCGAATTTCGTGGCTCATATTGGCCAGGAATTCGCTTTTGGCCTGAGTGGCGGCTTCAGCCTGCTCTTTGGCCAACTCCAACTCCCGCTCGGCCAGCTTGCGTTGGGTGATGTCGCGCACAATGCCGGTGAAAAAGCGCTCGCCATTGATCTGCGCTTCGGCCACCGCCAGATCCATGGGGAACAGCGCGCCATCGTGTCGACGACCGACGGTTTCCCGCTGTCTGCCCAGAATCTGGGTATTGCCGGATTTCAGGTAATTGCTCAGGTAGCCGTCATGCTCGCTGCGGTAGGGGTAGGGCATGAGCATGCTGACATTGGCGCCCACCATCTGCTCGGCGCTGTAGCCAAAAATTTTCTGCGCCGCCGGACTCACCTCCTGCATCACCCCGCGCGCATTGATCACGATGATGCCGTCCACGGCGGTGTCGATGACGCTGCGCAGGCGTTGGGTGCGATCGCGCACGCTGGCGCTCATGGCGTTGAAGGCGCGCGCCGCTTCGGCCATCTCATCGTCGGTGGTGATGGCGATGCGCTGGTTGTAGTCGCCGTGTTCGATGGCGTGGGCGCTCTGGTGCAGCTCCTGGAGCGGATCGACAATGCGGCGTTTGAACAGCGAAAAGGCGTACACCGCAAACAGAATCGTCGCCAGGGTGCACACGGCGATGGCCAGGGTGATGGCGTGGCTGCGGCGTTGGGTAGTATTCAACGCTTCGGCCATGCGCGCGTCGAGCAGGGAGAAAAACACCTGGGTGAGCTGGGTGACGCGCTCTCGGGCGGCGTGGTGCGCGGGGTCATAGAGTTGGGCGCGGGCCAGTTGCGGCGCAGGCTCGCGACGAATGGTGAACGCGCCCACATCGTCGGCAAACAGCCCCTGCGCGGCGTTGAGCGCGGTCTGCTCCAGCACAATGAGCTCATCGGTCTCGTTCATGGCGGCGTTGAGCGCCGCCTTCTCCGACTCGGTCAAACGCAGTTTGCCGATGTGGGCGGCCAGGTCATAGGCGGCTTCCACGCGGGCGGAGCGGCGTCGCTTCGTGCCTTCGGATGGCGGCGCCAAGCCATTGCGCACGGCGAGGGTTTCGCGGAAGTGACGCAGATACATGGCGTCGTTGGTGACTACAAAGGCGCGGGCGAACCGGGTCAGATCCTCCGAGGTCTGTCCCATGGCGCGCGCCACCGTATCAGCTTCGGCGCGCTCGCGCGTTATCTGCTGTTGTTGTTTCTGCTCCAGCAGCAGCAGCCCCGCCAGGGCGCTGATGGAGACGATGAGCCCGGCGAAAACGAAGGCGAACAGGAACAGCGCCTGACGGATGGTGAGTTGGCGCGGGCGTCCCTGCCAGAACCAGATTCCCAGCAGGATCAGCCCCAGGGTGATGAACAGGCTCGCCAGTCCCGCCAGAATCCAGCCGCCTTCATTGGATGAGAGCTCGGAATCGCTGACGGACTCAGACGAGTTGGCGTTTTGCGGGGCGGCGGAGGGGAGAAAGAAGTCTGCGGGAATGCGGGTGGATTCGGTCTGCCCCAGGATGGCGAAGGTCTCGGCCATTTTTTGCAGCCGGGAGAGTTCGTACTCCCCCACTGGGGTGAAGTTGGGACCGATAATCTCCTGGGTGCGCTGCGCTTCGAACAGCAGATGCTCCCGCTCCAACCCACGGCTGTCGTATTTGCGCAAGATGAGATCAACAATCTCTTCCGGGTGGCTCAGGGCGTATTTCCAACCGCGCTCCACGGCGCGCTTGACCCGGCGCGCGCGTCCGGTGTGGTTTTGCGCCTCATCGCGGGTGGTGAACAGGTTGTCGCCGTAGAAGTCGATGCCGTAGTCGCGCGGGTCCATCACGCTGATGGCGGCGCCGCTGAGTTCGAACCAGTAGGGCTGATCGGTCAGATAGCCATCCATGGCGTCCACTTCGCCCGCCAGCAGATCGGCGTTGCGATAGGTGTTGGGCTGGATGCGGGTTTTGTTGAGATTGCCCAGGGTTTTGTGCAGCATGGCGCGGATCGGCGCCAGGCTGGCGCCGTCGAGGTCCGCCATGATGCGCTTGCCGGCCAGATCATAGGGGGTGCGGATGTTGGCGGCCTTGAGGGCGATCAGCACCAGGGGCGAGTGCTGGAAGATTTGCGACACCAGGGTGACCGGCTTGCCGTTCAGGCGCAGGGCCAGCAAGCCGCCGTCGGAGACGCCATAGTGGGCGCGTCCTGCGAGCACTTCGTCGGTGGGATTGCTTTGGGGTTGGCGCTCGCGCAGGGTGACGGAGAGCCCCTCATCGGCAAAGTAGCCCTGCTCCTGAGCGGCGTAGTAGCCGGCGAATTGGAACTGGTGAAACCATTTGAACTGAATGACGATGTCATCATTGGCCGCAGCGGGCGCCGGGGCCAGCGACAGGGCGAAGGCGAGCAGAAGCAGCAGAGCGGTGAGCGTTCTGTACATGGGCGCGCTTTACGCCGCCCCCGGGCGGGCGAAAGCGGCGATGACAGAGTCGGGACACGAGGGCCAGAAAAATTCCAACGTCGCCAATCATAGCAGAGACTTACACGGAAATCCCGCGTTGATTGCGCGACGGCGTTGTGGAATCCGGGAGGGGGCGACATGTTGGGGGCCGCATCCCGCACATCTTTGGGGCGGGGAGGAAATCCGCTCAACGGCGCGACGAAGAGGAGTCTGCAGTTTTCGTCAAATCGCGCAGCACATCATGAAACAGCGTCACATAACGCACGGGGAACGTCTTATCGGCGTCGCTCTGCTCCAGACAGTGGGCGCGGATATTGGTCATGGTCTGTATCAGCAACTCCAGGGTGTGGTGTTGCTGCTGGGGATTGTTGCGCGCCTGGCGGATCAGGGTGGCCACGGCGCGGCTGAGGCCCTCGGTGTCGGAGTCGTCGATCATGCGCGCGGCGTTGGCCAGACTATCCAACTCCTGGTGCAGGGCGTTCCAGCAACCATTGCGCTCCGGATGTTCCTGACACGACTGCAGGGCGTCAGCAATCTGCTCCAGACGTTCGCGACACTCAACGCGAAAGGAGGCGTTCAACTGCTCGGTCAAAGTGTGCAGATTGGATCCCATGCTGTGGTCTTTGATTAGGCCGAGCGAATTTTGTTCAGATAGTAGGCGATGTGATGCGGCGGCAACACCTTCTCCACCGCGTCCAGACGCTTGGCGTTCTGCGGCATGCTGTCGATGACGCAGGTGTCGAACTGCTGGGCGAAGGTCAGGGCGCCGCGATCGCGCATAGCGCGCAGCCCCTGGGCGCCGTCGTCGCCCATGCCCGAGAGAATCACGCCGATGGCGTTGCGCCCGCAGTGGCGCGCCACCGAGTGGAAGAATTCGTTGATGGAGGGGCAGTGGTAGCCGTTGTTGACCCCATGCTCGAAGCTCTCGGCGGCCAGTTGCCCGCCGGCCCCGCGAATGATGCGCATGTGCCGGTTATCCGGGGCGAAGACGATCTCGCCGGGCATCAGCGGCGCGCCCTCCTGCATCAGCGAGACGCGCATGGGTAGTTGGTCGTTGAGCCAGCTGATCATACCGCTGATGAACCCCGGCGCGATGTGCTGCGCCACCACGATGGGAAACGGCGGATTGGGCTCCAGTGTGGCCAGCAACTCTTGCAGCGCCTGAGGGCCGCCGGTGGAGGAGCCGATGGCCAGCAGCTCACAATAGGTGTGGGTCGGGGTCAAACTTGGCGCGGGGGCCAGGGCGGGGGCGGCGCTGATCTCCGCCGTGGTCGTCGTGGCGGAGGGCGCAGGCGGGGTGAGCGCGCTGCGCGGGCGGGCGCGACGGATCACCCGCACTTCGGCCATGGCGCGAATGGTTTCCAACATGCGCACGCGGTCGCTTTCAAAGTTGGGGTGGGAGACGCCATGGGGCTTCTCCAGCACCGCCAGCGCGCCCTCCTCAATGGCGCGGAAGGTGATGCGCATCTCTTCGTCGTCCACGCTGGAGCTGATCACCACAATGGGGGTAGGGCACTCGGACATGATCAGACGGGTGGCTTCGAAGCCATCCATACCCGGCATGCGGATATCCATGGTCACCACGTCCGGGCGCAGCTCACGGGTCATCTCCACGCCTGCGTGGCCATCCTGGGCCACGCCCACCACTTCAATGTCCGGCTCCTGCTCGAAGATCGCTTGCAGAAACATCGACACAACCCGGGAGTCTTCGACAATGACGACTTTTAAAGGCGAGCTCATGGAGTGGACGGCCCTCGCAGTATGGGCGAATCGGCGCAGATGCGCACAGACTCAGCGCCGCCATGCGCGGCGCTGAAAAAGTTCAACAGGAAAATATCAATTATAGCAAACTCTGGATGGTTTCCAAAAACTTTGCCGAAGCGAAATCGCCTTTCACGATGTAAGCGTCGGCGCCCGCCTCCATGCCGCGGCGTTTGTTCTCTTCGCTGGCCAGAGAGCTGACGATGATGATGGGCATGTCGTCGAAGCGCTCCTCGCCGCGGATGGCGGCGGTGAGGTCGTAGCCGGTCATGTGCGGCATCTCGATGTCGCTGATCACCATGTCAAAGGTCGCGCCGCCCTGCAGCAGTCGCCACGCCTCGCGGCCATCCACGGCAATGGTCACATCAAACCCCTTCTCCTCGAGAATGTTCTTCTCCAGGGTGCGGGTGGTGATGGAGTCGTCCACCACCAGAATCTGTTGCGGGGCATCGTCGTGGGCGTCTTCGGCGGGGCGGTTTTCGTCGATCTGGCGCATGCTGGTTTCGCTGCGCGCCAACGCGGTCTCGACGATGTGGGCCGGGTCCAGCACCAGCACGATGTCGCCATTGCGATCCAGCGAGCCGCCCTTGATGTGGCGCACCGACAGCAGCGGAGCCTGGAACGGTTTGATGACGATCTCCTGCTCGCCGACGATGCTGTCCACCCGCACCGCCACGCGCCGCCAACCCCAGGTGAGGAACACGGCGGACAGGGCGTCATCGCCGGAGGCCGCCTGCGCGGGCAGATGCAGCAACGTGCCCAGATCGTGCAGCGGGGCCAACTCGCCATCCAGCTCCAGACAGGGGCGCGATTCAACGATGCGCATCTGATCGCGCCGCGCATGGGCCACCCGCTCCACATGGGAGATGGGCAGGGCGAACACTTCCGCGCCCAATTTCACCAGTAGGCCGCGTTCGGTGGAGAGGGTGAGCGGCGCGGTGAGGGTGAAGGTGGAGCCGCTGCCCCAGTTGGACTCCACCCACACGCGCCCTTTGATGTCGGCCAGATTGGCGCGCACCACGTCCAGCCCCACGCCGCGTCCGGAGAGCGCGGTGACCTCGTCGCGGCTGGAGAAGCCGGGACGGAACAGGTAGTCCAACAGCTCGCTTTCGCTTAAGGAAGGGGCTTCGTGGGACTTGACCAGTTTGCGCTCCACCAGTTTGCGGCGCACCTTCTCCAGATCGATGCCCTTACCGTCGTCGCTGAGTTTGAAGGTGACCCAACCGCCTTGGCTGGTGATCTCCAGACTGATCACTGCGCGCGGCGATTTGCCCGCCTTGCGCCGCGCATTGGGCGACTCCACGCCGTGGTCCACGGCGTTGCGCAGCAGGTGCACCAGGGGATCCTTCAAACGCTCCTGCACCACCCGATCCAGCTCGATCTCATCGCCGACAATCTTCAGGTCGACCTCTTTTTTCACCTCCAGGGCGGCGTCGCGCACGATGCGGGTGAGGGGACGGGTCAACGCCGCCACCGGGGCCAGACGCATCATGTGCAGGTTGTCCTGCAGCGAGTCGATGAGGAACGACAGCCGCTTGGCGCGATCCTTGATGTGGCGGCGCATGGCGTTGGCGCTCTGCCCGGCCTCGGTCATCAGGTCGGGGGCCTGTTCGATGAACTGCCGCCACTCGTCGTCGGAGGCGCTGGCCCAGTCAGGCACATGCTCGGTGGGAGAGGCGGTGGGCAATGCCTTGAACAGATGCTGCAAACCCTGGATATCGGACTCCAGGCGGCGCATCTGCGCCTGCATACCCTCCAACTGCACCTTGGTGATCTGCAGCTCTTCGGCCACGGAGATGGCGTCGTTGAGCTTTTCGGTGGCCACCCGCACCACTTCGCCACGCCCGGCGGCGGCGCGGGCGGGTGCGGCGGTTTTGGCCTCGCTGGTGGGCTCGGGCTCGGCGGGCGGCGTGGCCTCGGCGGCGGGCTCCGGCTCTGGCTCAGGTTCGCGTTCTGGCGCGGCTTTTGGCTCTGGCTCTGGCTCCGGCGTCGGTTCGGGCGCAGGCGTCGGCTGAGTCTCGGCGACGGGAGCGGGTTCTGGCGGCGTTGCAGGAGCCGGGGTTGGCTCCGGCGCGGCGTCGGCCGCAGGCGGCTCGGCGAATGGCTGGGGCGTCGGCGTCGGTGCTGGCGTCTCGTCAGGGGTCGGTGCTGGCGTCTCGTCAGGGGTCGGCTGCGCCCCAGGCGGATTCAGGAACGGCTGCGCGGTGGATTTGAACGCCGCCTTGGCCGACTGTGGTTCAGATGCGCGCGGAGTCTCCGGCGTTGGCGCAGGTGTCTCGTCAGGCGTCGGTTGCGCGGATGCGACGGGGGGCGCGGCGATGGGTTCTGATTGCGGCGCCGGTTGCGGAGTGGGTGCGGGCTTGGCCTGCGGCGCTGGTTCGGAGGCTGTCGGCGCGGCGGCGGGGTCGCCCTGTTCGGTGACCCGCTTGGCGCACGCCTCCAGGGCGTCCAACAGGGGGTCGAGGGACTCCGGCGCCGAGGCGCCGATCTCCATCTCCTCGCCCTGTTCGCGCATGGCGTCCACCGCTTTGAGCGCCAGGGTGATGGCTTCGGGTTCGGGGGCGCGGTTGCGTTTCTCCAACGCGCTGAAGAGGGTCTCCAGGCGGTGGGCGATATCGCCGATGGCCAGGGCGTCGACGCCGCGCGCCGAGCCCTTGATGTTGTGTGCGGCGCGGAAGGCGCCATACAGGGTCTCTTTGCGCTGGGCGTCGTCCAGGCCGGTCTCCAGCGCCAGCAGGGCGTCGGAGATGCTGTCGCTCTGCTCTTCCAGCTCGGCGCGGAAGACCTCCAGCAGCTTTTCCAGAAAGTCAGCGTTCAGCCCCATGGGCCGGACCCCCGTTTATCATTCAAACAAAAAAATCCATCGGAAACGGACAAAGCCCCATGAAGATGAAGGGGGTAAACTAACGGGGGTCCAGGGGAATCATTCCCCTGGTGGGTCCAGGGCAAAGCCCTGGCGGGTCAAGGGCGGAGCCCTTGTGGGGTCTGGGGCGAAGCCCCAGTCTCTTCCATTACCACCCAGTTCAGTATTCTTTGTCCGATGCCTTGATACGCAGGGCGTTCAGCTCTTGAAGCGACGCGCCATGTTGCGCAACTGCTCGGCCAGCAGGTTCAACTCGTTGCTGGCTTCGGAGGTGCGGTCGGTGGCGGTGACGAACTGGCCGGTGACCTGGTTGATCTCGCCCATGGCGGTGGAGACCTGATCGATGCCCACCGCCTCCTGACGCACGGCGGCGACGATCTGCTGGCTGGAGCGGGCCGACTGGTGCACCACCTCTTGCAGCTCACGCACCACCTCGCCCATGCGCTCCATCAGCGACATGCCCTGATCCATCCCCTTGGCGCCCTCTTCGGTGACCATCACGGCGCGGTCGGTGGCGTGCTGAATCTCCATCAGAATGCGCTGCACCTGGGTGGTGGACTCCTCCGACTGCTCGGCCAGATCCTTCACCTCGGAGGCCACCACGGCGAAGCCCTTGCCGGAGTCGCCCGCCTTGGCCGCCTCGATGGAGGCGTTCAGAGCCAGCATTTTGGAGTGCTGCGCCAGACCCGCCACCACATTGGTGATTTCGCCGATCTGCTGGGTCTTTTTGGACAGCGCCAGAATGGTTTCGGCGATGGCTTCCACCTTGCTGCGGATGGACTGCATGCCGTTGATGTTCTCCTCCACCAGCTTCAAGCCGCGGTCGGCGGCGTTGCGGGTCTGCTCGGCGGATGCGCCCATACTGGTGGCTTTTTCCAGGGTCTGGTTGCTGGTGGCGCGGATCTCCTCCAGGGTGGAGGTGGTCTCATTGACCGCCGCCGCCTGCTGCGCGGCGCCGGAGGATTGATCGGCCACCGCGCGGCGCACCTTCTCCAGGCTGCCGACAATGGCTTCGCTGGTGTCGGTAATGCCGCGGGTGATGCCCGCCAGTTGATCCACCATGGCGTTCATGTTGCCGCCCAGGCGGCCCAGATCGTCATGGCCCTTGGTCATCAGCTCCAGACGTTGGCTCAAATCGCCCTGGGCCACGCTGTTGATGAAGGCGCTCAGATTGGTGACCTGATCCTCGATCTCGGTTTTGGAGACGTTGAGGGATTGCAGATCGGCCACCATGCAGTCGATGTAGCTGCCCATGGCCAGTTCCGAGTCCAGCGCCAGAATCTTGTCCAGCGCCGCCAGCATGGCCGCCGCCTTTTTGGGTTTGTCGCCCCATTTTTTCAGCACGATGGGGGTGAGAAGCTGGCGATAGAGGCTGTAGCCGCCCAGATACCACTGGGGGTCGAGGCCGACCTTGTTGTGGATCAGGCCGATGCGCCAACGGCGCAGGAAGTAGTCCATGCCGTAGTCGCCGCCAAACAGCTCCAGCAGGTATTGGCGCTGCACGGTCTTGAGGCGATCCACGTTGGAGCCGGAGGCGGCGATGAGTTGGTTGACCTCGCCAAACGCGCCGATGCGCTCATAGAACAGATCGACGATCTGTTCGGCGTGCTTTTCGACCAGTTTGCGCATCGCCCGCAACGCCTCGGCGTCGGCGCTGGTGAAGCCGACGAAGCGTTTGCGGCGCTCCAGATCCTCGGCGCTGATGCGCGGCGTCACGGATTCGCTGGAGTGGGGCTGCGGGTGCGCCGCATCGGGATGGGAAAAACCGCTCATGCCGGGAACTCCTTTAAAAAATTACTCAGCGTCATTGACCAGAATTTGCGGATCGCGCAACAGCGCGTCGGGGTTCAGCAACGTCACGCGGCCTTGATAGATGCCGCGTATGGCGCCCAGATTCTCCACCGCGCTGGAGGGAAAGGTGGGCAGAATCTCTTCGCTGGAGCCGTGCTCTTCGTCCTCCACCTCCCGCGCCAGCAGCCCCACGGTGAGATCGCCGGCGTGGGTGACGATGATGCGCCCCTCCGGGTGGATCTCCTGACTGGGGTTGCCAAACAGCGGGTTCAGATCCATCACCGTGAGCAGCGCGCCGCGGCGATTGACCACGCCGACGATGTGGCGCGGCGCGCCGGGGATGGCGCGCAGACCGGTGACGTAGAGGATCTCCTCCAGACAGTGAAACGGCAGGCCGTAACGCTCTTCGCCGCCGGTGTGAAAACGCAGGAACCACTCATTTTGCGCCAGTTCCCGGGATTTGTCATCCTCGCTCCCGGCCAGCAGTTTGGCGCGCTGGGCCAGGGTGTGGCGGGCGTGTTCGTCGGTGGGCAGGAAGCGATGCGCGCCAAACGCGGTCTCGCCAGCATCCGGGGTGGGGCGATCGGGGGTGTCAGCGGTCACGGCGCAGCCTCCAACTCCTGGTTCAGCGCGTCAGCCAGTTGCGCATGGGTCATGCCGTCGCCCAGGGCGATGGGGGCGTCGGGAGTCGCCGCTTCCAGCAGACTCAAAGCGCGGCGCAGCGCTTTGCGTCCGGCGTCGGCGCGCCCCTGGCGCAGTTTCAACACGCCCATGTGGTAGTGGGCCATGATCAACGCCGGGTCCAGCAGCAGGGTGCGGCGCAGCAGCGCCTCGGCGTCGCGCAGGCGCGCCTGCTCCATGGCCACCAGAGCCAGCAGAAAATAGGCTTGCGGCTCCAACTCATTGTTGCGGGTGAAACGCTCCAGGGCGCTGCGCGCCTCATCCATGCGCCCCAGCGAGGCCAGACAGTGGCCATGCAGCAGATCCATCTCCGGCGGCGGGTGATACACCGCGCGTTGCGCGCTCTGCACCAACTCCAACGCCTGGGCGGCGCGACCGTGGGCGATCATCTCATCGATCTGCGCGCGGCTGGGCGCAGCGACGTCAGGCGACGCGGCGGGCGCTTTGGGCGCGACCGGTTGGGTTGGTATGACCGGTTGCGTCGCCGCAACCGGTTCGATGGCCTGGGCGAACTGGGCGGCGGTGGCGATGGTGGCGGTCCAGGAGCCGCTGGCGACGCTGGGGGGTGGCGGCGGCTCGGCGGCGGGCGCGGCGAACTCTTCGCGCAGATAGTAGAACACATCGCCGATGGCGTGCAGGGTCAGCCCGGCCACATGCTCGGGGGCGTAGTCGCAGGCGCCGATCATGGCCATGCCGCCGGGGTTGAGACACTTGGCGAAGCGCGCCAGAATCGACTCGATGGTGGGGCGATCAAAATAGATGAAGACGTTGCGGCAGAGGATCAGGTCCAGCGAGTGCACGCCCTGCAGCATGGAGGGGTAGCTGGACTCCACCAGATTCAGGTAGTCGAAGCGCACCGAGCCGGCAAAGCGCTCCAGCCGCAGCCGCCACAGATTCTCCTGGCGCTCGAACAGCTTGTTGCGCGTAGGCGCGTCCACCTGGCGCAGCGACCACTCGCTGTATTCGGCCGAACGGGCGCGTTTAAGAGCGTCGGCGTTGATGTCGGTGCCGAGCAGAAACGGGCGCCAATGCTCGTTTTCCGGCAACAACTGCTGCAGCATCAGCAGGATAGAGTAGAGCTCCTGACCATCGGAACAACCGGCGCTCCAGATGCGCGGGTCATTGCGGCCGCTACGGCGCAGACGGGCGATCAGTTGCGGCAGAAAGCGCTGCTGCAGGAAATCCAACTGGTTGCGGTCGCGAAAGAAGTAGCTCTCGCCCACGGTGATGCCGGCCACCAGGAACTCAAACGCTGGATCATCCACGCGGCCGCCCTGGATCAACTGCTCCAGCTCGTGCTGGCCCCAGATGGCGAAGCGGCTCTGCAACTGCTCAATGCGTTGGGCGAACGGCTGTCTCTGGTGCGCCTGAATGCGCAGTCCCAAGCGCGCATTGACCAGGGCCATCAGCGCGTCGAGGTCCGCTGCAGGCGGGGTGGGGGAGCGCGCGTCACTCATGGCCAGCATGGCGCTCCTCGGCAATGACGAACGCCTCCACCGCACGCCGTCCCGGCGCGGGGTCCAGGCTCAACACCTGATCCAGATCCAACATCAGCAGGGTCAGCGCGCCATCGTGGGCCAAGCCGCGAAACAGCGGGTTGCGGCCATCGGCGCCGGGCAGCGTGGCGGCGGGGTCGAAGCTGACTTCGCGCAGGCCGGAGACGGCGTCCAGAATCAGCGCGCCGCGGCGCTGGCGCCCTTGGCAGATGAGCAGCGGCGCATCCACGGAAAACGGCGTGCGGCGCACCCGCCCCAGCCGCGCGGCCAGATCGATCACCGGCAGATGGTCGGGGCCTACCTGCAGCAGTCCGGCGAGCCAGACAGGGGCGCCGGGCAGCGGGGTGAGCGCGGGCAGGAACGCCACCCGGGTGATCTCCGGCAGGCGCACGCAACACTGCGCGCCGCCCGCTTCAAAGCAGAGCGCGGTCTCCAGGTCGGACGCAGGGGCGTTGGCGCCGTCGGCGCGTTTGACAGGAGCGCCCGGCGCCACGATGGATTCGCTCATGTCGCTGTTTGGCCTGGGTTATCGGTTGCGCCGGGTGCGATAATTCGCGCGCGGCTTGACGAAAGCGTTTGGAATCGGCGCATATTTTAACATCCGCCCAAAGAATTCTCCAGCGCCCATTGCAGTGGGTTTTGCAGGGCTTATGCGCGTCATTTTGCAGGGCTTATGCGCGCCATGGGCATAGGCGTTTGCAACGGATTGTGCTAGAGTGAATCTCTTTGCCGCCATCGTATCGGCCAGATGCCGTTCCGAGGACGTTCACGTTCCGTAACAAGCAGCGGACAGCGCCATTGTGAAGATTCTTTTCGTCGATGACATGACCACTGTGCAGATGCTCTATGGGCAACTGCTCTACGATCAGGGGCACCAGGTGATTCTGGCCAGCTCCCTGACCGAGGCGCTGACGCTTGCGCGCGAGCATCGTCCGCCGCTGGCCATTGTCGACTTCCACATGCCCGAAGGCAACGGCGCCGAACTCACCCGCGCCCTGTTGGCGCAGCCGGAGACGGCCAACACTCTGGTGCTGATGCACTCCCAGGCCCGCGACGTGGTCAAGCAGTCGCTGGAGGCCGGGGCCATCGACCTGATCTATAAGGACGACCCCCACGAGGTGTTCCTCATGCGGGTGGCGGCGGTCACCCACTTCATCCAGACCCAGGCCGAACAGCAGCGCCGCGAAGCCGCAGCGCGCAAGCGTGAAATGGAGGCGCTGGAGCGCGCCCGCGCGGTGGAGGAGCGCGCCCGGGTGGAGCTGGAGGAGCGCGTGGCCGAGCGCACCGCCGAGCTGACCCAGAGCAACCGCCAACTTACCGAAGAGATCGAAAAGCGCGCCCACGCCGAGACCAATCTGCGCCTGGCCCACATGGTGTTTCAGAACACTGCCGAGGCGATCATCCTTACCGATCCCACCGGCGCCATCATCGACGTCAACCCCGCCTTCTCCGCCATTAGCGGCTACACCCGCGAAGAGGCCATCGGAGCCAATCCGCGCGACTTCAAATCGGGCCGTCATGATGACAACTTCTACGCCAAAATGTGGAACAGCGTGCTCAGTAAGGGGCACTGGCAGGGCGAGGTGTGGGACCGGCGCAAAAACGGCGAGATCTATCCCAAGCGTCTGACCATCAACGTGGTGCGGGACGCCTCCAATCGCATTGAGCACTTCGTGGGCATCTTCAGCGACATCAGCGAAGACAAGGCCACCGAGATGAAGCTCGAACAGTTGGCCTACTATGACCCGCTCACGCAACTGCCCAACCGTATGCTATTCCGCGACCGTCTGGAGCATGAATTCTATTCGGCGCGGCGGCACAAATCGCGCTTTGCGGTCTGCTTTATCGACCTGGACCGCTTCAAACAGGTCAACGACACTCTCGGCCACAGCGCCGGCGACGAACTGCTGCAACACGTGGCGCAGCGGCTGGAGGGGTGCGTGCGCGCCACCGACACCGTGGCGCGTCTGGGCGGCGACGAGTTCACCATGATTCTCACCGAAGTGGGCGTCAGCTCCGACTCGGTGGCTCATGTGGCGGAAAAGGTGCTCATCGAGTTGCAGAAACCGATGCACATCAAGGGGCAGGAGATCTTCGTCGGCGCCAGCATTGGCATCTCCCTGTTCCCGGAGAATGGCGAGGATTTCGACACCCTGACCAAGAACGCCGACGTGGCCATGTATCAGGCCAAGGCGCGCGGTCGCGGCAACTTCGTGTTCTTCTCCGAAGATATGAACACCCGCGCCCGCGAGCGCCTGATGCTGGAGTCCAAGCTCAAAAAGGCCATCGAGAACGAAGAGCTGTCGGTGTTCTATCAGCCCAAGATGGAGATGTATGGCGGGCGTCTGGTGGGCATGGAGGCGCTGGCGCGCTGGGTCACCCGCGATGGCGAGGAGATCCCGCCCACACGCTTCATCCCCATCGCCGAGGAGACCGGTCTGGTGGGGCCGCTGGGGGATTTCGTCATGCGCCGCGCCGCGCGTGACTGCAAACGCTGGCTGGATATGGGCCATCCGTTGCGGGTGGCGGTCAATCTGTCGGCGCGGGAGTTCCTCGATCCGCTGCTGCCCGAGCGGGTGGATGCGATTCTGGCCGAGGCGCAGCTGCCGGGCGAGCATTTTGAGATCGAGATCACCGAGAGCATGATGATGCAGGACGTCGAACAGGCGGTGCATGTGCTGCAGGAGTTGCGCGCGCGCAACATCACCATCGCCATGGACGACTTCGGCACCGGCTACTCCTCACTGAGCTATCTGAAGCAGTTCCCCATCCACACCCTGAAGATCGACCGCGCTTTCGTCAAAGAGGCTCCCGACGATCCCAACGACGTGGCCATCGTCGCCGCCGTGCTGTCGGTGGCGCGGGCGATGGATCTGAAGGTGGTGGCCGAAGGGGTGGAGGAGTCGCGCCAGTTGGCGCTGCTGCGCGATCACGGCTGCGATGAGTTGCAGGGCTATCTCTACGCCAAGCCGCTCAATACCGATGACTTCACCCAGTTCCTACTGCACGCCAACGCCCACGGCGCGCGCCAGTTGCAGAACCTGCCCGCCTCCCGTTTCAGCGCCTGAAGCCGACCGCGCTGCCAGTCAATCGAACCCAAAATGGCGCAAAACGGCCAATGTTTGCGTGACGCAGGTCCGGCTTGCGCTGACTCTTGGCCGCCGACTGGTCGGCGGCGGGGTCTGGGGGCTGCGCCCCCAGCGGGGCGTGGGGCGGAGCCCCACGGTTTGGCAGTTGGGAAGCTCGAGGGCGGAGCCCTCGATATCTTCCATTTTCAAAATCGCCAATGTTCAATTTTGAATTTGACTGACTATAGGCTCATTGCGGGAAACTCTTTTCGCTGATGCGTTACGTATAATCAGCATGTTATACCAAACGGCATGCTCAACGGCGCCCGCGCCAGGCAGAAAACAACCGATAAAAGTGAAGGAAGCAGAGTGATGAAGCGCATAGTGATGATAATGGTGTTGTGGCTGGTGGCCTCCACTGCGCAGGCGATGACCTTTCAAGAGGGGACGCATTACAAAACGCTCAACGCCGCCCCCGCCAAGAGCCCGACCGTCACCGAATACTTCTCTTTCTACCATCCACACTGCTATGCGTTTGAACCCATTTTCGGCTCGATTCGCAGCCAGCTTCCCGCCGGTGTTTCCGTGCAGCGGGTACACGTGTCATACCTGGGCGGCAATATGGCGCATGACATGTCCAAGGCCTACGCCACCATGGTGGCGCTGGGGATTGAACAGCAGATGGTTCCCGAGATGTTTGCGCAGATACATCAGCAAAGACGCCCCCCCCAAAACCACGCTGCGCTCAGACAGGTTTTTATCAACCACGGCGTTGATGGCAATAATTTCGATCGTGCGTTCAAAGGGTTTTCTGTTGACCAGATGGTGCGCAAATATGACGTGTCATTTGCCAGAAGCGGTCTGACAAGCGTGCCGTCGGTGGTGGTGAACAATCGCTATCTGGTGACGCCGCCGCGCGACATCAGTCGGGCGCAATATGTCGAATTGATCAATTTCCTGTTGCGGAAATAAGCGCGGGTAAGCGTCCCGCATTGGGCGCCAATGCGGGACGCCCGGACTCGGACGGCGTGGAGATCAGGCGGGGGCCAGCAGGCTGGCGACCACGCGGTTGCGACCGGCGTGCTTGGCCGCATAGAGGTTGTCATCCACCTGCTTGAGCATGCCCTCCACGGTGATGTTGGGATGCTCCTGGGGCGCGCAGGTGAGGGCGCCGACGCTCACTGTCACCACCGGTCCGGCGCTGGAGTAGTCGTGGGCTTCGCCCAAGCTTTCAATGGCGGCGCGGCACTGCTCGGCCATTTTTAACGCGCCGTTGGCGTCGGTCTGCGCCAGCGCCAGCACGAACTCCTCGCCGCCATAGCGCGCCGCCAGGTCGGTGGCGCGGGGGGTCTTGTCCGCCAACGCCTGCGCCACTTTGCGCAAACAGTTGTCGCCCTGGCCGTGCCCGTAGTTGTCGTTGTAGTTCTTGAAGTGGTCCACATCCATCAGCACCAGGCTCAGCGGCGCGCCGCTACGGCGCGCCCGCCGCCACTCGTCATAGAAGAACTCATCGAAGCGGCGGCGATTGGCCAAACCAGTGAGGCCATCGCGATTGGAGAGCTCGTTGAGCAGGTCGCGTTGATGTTTCAGTTGCAGATGATTGCTCACCCGCAGCCGCACAATGCCCGGTGAAAAGGGCTTGCTGATGTAGTCGATGGCGCCCAGCGACAGCCCGCGCTCTTCGTCGGCCACGCTGGAGTTGGCGGTCAGAAAGATGACCGGGATCTCCTGGGTGCGCGTATCCGCCTTGAGGCGTTCGCACACCTCAAAGCCATCCATGCCCGGCATGACGATATCCAACAGAATCAGATCCGGCGGGTTGCGCGCGGCCAGCTCCAACGCTTGCTCGCCGTTGCGCGCCACCAATAGCGTATGCGCATCGTGCAGCAGATGTTGCAGAATATGCACATTGCTCAGTTCGTCATCGACAATCAGGATGCGGCTCTTGCGCATCGTGGGCGCCTCATAGTGCGTGATGGGGGTGTTCGCCGCTGTTGGCGATTGCTTGGGTCATGCAGGCGTCGCGCAGATCCTTGGCACAGTGGGGTGGGGCGATCCAACAATAGTTAGCTCTACATAAGATTAGGCGCGCATAGGGCTTGGGTCAATTGTCAAACAGTGTGGCGGCGCTGGCGCTCATCACGGCGATATCCGCGCGCGCTTGCTGCAACGCGGCCTCAATCACCTCTTGCGGGCCATTGATCAGCGCGTTTTCCAGCGCCACCGCCGCTTCCGCCACCTTTTGCGCGCCGATGTTGGCCGCCAGCCCTTTGAGGGTGTGGGCGATGCGCGTGGCTTCATCCTGCTGTTGCTGCTCCCAGGCGCGCGCAATGGCGTCTGGCGCTTCGCCGATTTCACTGACAAAAGCAGGCAGCATGCGCAGATAGAGCGCGAGATTATCATCCATGCGCCGCGCGGCCTCGGCGATGGCCAAGCCGGGGAGTTGGGTTGGCGTGGGTCGGGTTGCGGCGTCGCCATCGACCACCCTGAACGCGGCCGCGGCGGGCGCCGTCGGCGCCGCCGCAGGCCGCTTGGCGCGCAGCCAGTGGCTGAGGCTCTGCGCTAACTTCTGGGTATCGATGGGCTTGGCCAGATGGTCGTCCATACCCGCTTCCAGACACGCTTCGCGATCCCGCTGCATGGCGTTGGCGGTCATGGCGAGGATGGGCAGATCAACGCCGCCGGGCAGTTTGCGCATGGCCCGCGCGGCGTCCAGACCATCCATCACCGGCATCTGCAGATCCAGCAACACGATGTCAAAAGCATTGGGATTGTCGCGCAGCAGCGCCACCGCCTGCTCGCCATTGTCGGCCAGACGCACATCCAGTCCCATGCCGGTGAGCAGCTCATAGGCGAGCTGCTGATTGATGGGGTTGTCCTCGGCCAACAGCGCGCGCGCGCCGCGCAGGACGTCGCCTGCCCCAGAGCGCGATTGTTTCGGCGCGACGGCGCGAAGAGCCTTGTCCGGGGCATCGCCATCAATGGCTTGTTGAATGCGCTGCGCCAACTTCTCCGGTGAGGCGGGCTTGCCCAGCATCGCCGTCACGCCCACGGTTTCGGCTTGTTGGCGCAGATGTGGGTCGATGTTGCTGGTGACCATCACCACTCTGGGGCGCTGCGCGAGGGGGATCTCCTGGGCGATGCGGCGGGCAGTCTCCAAACCATCCATGGCGGGCATGCGCCAATCCAGCAACAGGCAGGGAATGCGGGGCGCGTTTGCCGCCATGCGTTCGTGCAGAATCGCCAACGCGCGCGCGCCGGAGTCGGCCTCAACCACTGTCACCTGATGGGCGCGTAACTGCTCGCTGAGCAGTTGCCGCATCAACGGGTGGTCGTCGACCACCATCACCGTGACGCCCGCCAGCCTGCTCCAAGGATCGGCGCTAGGCGCGTACTCTTCATTGAGCGGCAAGGAGATCTCCAACGTGAATCGACTGCCGATCTCCGGCTGGCTGGAGACGCTAATGCGCCCGCCCATCAACGCCGCCAGACGCTGACTGATGGTGAGTCCCAGACCGGAGCCGCCAAAGCGGCGGGTGGCGCTGCTGTCGGCCTGGACAAAGGGCTGGAACAGCGTCGCCATCTGCTCTTGACTCATGCCGATGCCGGTATCGCGCACGCTGATCTGCAGCAGACGTTGTGATATCTGTTGGGGGTCGGGGCGCACGCGCACCGACAGCTCGATTTCGCCGCGATCGGTGAACTTGAGCGCGTTGCCCAACAGATTGTTGAGAATCTGCCCCAACCGCAGCGGATCGCCGATCCAGGCGTCGGGGGCGTTGGGCGGCACATTGAACAGCAGCTCCACCGGTTTTTGCCGCAGCAGCGGGGCGAGCAGGTCGCCGCAGCGTTCGAGAAGCTCCCACAGACTGAATGGAATCTGTTCCAGTTCAATGCGTTGGGCTTCGATTTTGGAGTAGTCCAGAATGTCGTTGAGAATCCCGAGCAGCGCCTTGCCCGAGGCGTGAATCTTCTCCACATAGTCGCGCTGGCGCGGGTTCAGATCGGTGCTCAGGGCCAGTTCGGCCATGCCGATGACGGCGTTCATGGGGGTGCGGATCTCATGGCTCATGTTAGCCAGGAAGCGGCTCTTGGCTTCGCTGGCGGACTCGGCGGCTTCGCGCGCGGCGGTCATCTCCGCCTCCAGCGCTTTGCGTTCGGTGATATCGCGCACCGTGCCCACCATGCGCGTTACGCGTCCGGATTCAGCCCGCGCCACCGCTGCGCCGCGACTGTGCACCCAACGCGGTTCGCCATCATGAGTGAGGATGCGATACTCCAGGTCATACTTCTCTATGGCTCCAGAGCGATACGCCTCGCCCGCCTCAAGCACGCGATTACGGTCCGCCGGGTGCAACTGTTCCACCCAATTGCGCCGTTTGCCCCACGCTTCAGTGATATCATGGCCATAGATGCGCCGCTCAATGTCGTTGCCGTAGGATTCGCCGGTGGCGAAATTGACGTCCCACAGTCCCAGTTCGCCATTCTCCAGGGCCATGCGCAGACGCTGCTCATTGTGCTCAATAGCCAGCGCCGCTTCCTGCAACGCGCGCTCGTGGGCGATGCGTTGGGTGATCTCCAAGCCCAAGGCGATGTAGTTCTCCAGATGTCCGAAGTCGTCGAAAATCGGCTGGATGAACATGTGCACCCAGTAGGCCTCGCCGCTGCTGCGATAGTTGAGGATCTCCGCCTCGCAGCTTTCGCGCGCATTGAGCTTGGCCGAGAGCATGCGGATGGTTTTCGGGTCGGTCTCCGGCCCCTGCAACAGCGCCCCCGGGGTGACGCCCCGCGCTTGATCCAGGGTATAGCCGGTGATGCGGGTAAAGCTTTCGTTGACCCACTCAATGCGACGGTCAGGGCCGGTGATGATGACGATGTTATCGGTATGGCGCGCCACCATGGCCAGTTTGCGCGCTTCGGTTTCGCGCGCGCGCAGCGCGGCGGTGCGTTCGCTGACTTGACGCTCCAACTCGGCGTGTGACTGGGCGATTTTGTGTCCCATCCGCTCCAGGGTTTGCGCCAGGGCGTTCAATTCGCGTCCCGGCAGCTCCGGCAGAGGCGCGGTGTTGATATCGGCGGCGCCCAGGCGCGCGGCGCGTTGTTCCAGCAGTTGCAGCGGCTCCACCAGGTAGTGGCGTCCCAGCCGGTGCAACAGCCAGCCCAGGGCGGCCATGGCCAGCGCGCCCAGCAGCAGAAACCGTCCCAGCAGTTTGGCGCGCTCTTCGCGCAGAGAACTCCAATCCAGATAGAACTGTGCAGTGAGGCCCAATTTCCGCATGTGATGTTTGATAGAGGGCTCTCCCTGCATGATGCCGACGCGCAGCAATGTGCGCTCGCCATGCATCAGAATCACGCCACTAACCTGGGGATCGGCCTGCAAACGACGAATTGCTGGAAGTTTCGCCAGGGGGAGTTGGGTGGCCAACGCGCCGAGAGTGACGCCCTGCTGGCGGATTGGCGCCAGCGCCCACAACGAGGGGCCGTGCTCATTGAGCGCGTTGGTTTCGCGCCACACCAGAGGCAGGGGGTCGCGCAGGGCGGCGGCCAGCTGCGCCGGGGTGATCCACCACGGTTCGGTGTCCACCGTGGCGCGCGGGGCGCCGGCGGCGTCGAACAGAATCATCGGCGCCTGTTTGCCCACCAGACGCGTTTGCGCCAAGCGCGCCTCAATTTGCGGTTGCGCCGTCTCTTTGGATTGCAGATCCGCCGCCCATTGGGGATTGGCGGCCAGATCCTGCAGGATGGCGCGGCGTACAGCCACGGCGTCGCGCAGCGACTTGGTAAAATCGCTCACCAGTCCACGCTGCATCTGCTGGGCATGGTGGGAGAAGCTGACGTTGAGCGCGATCAGCGTGAGGCCGGTGGCCAACGCGCCGACAATGCTGACAGTGACCAGCAGAGCGATGACGGTGATGCGATTGAGCGAAAGTTGGGCAACATTCATGCGCGGCCCTCATGCCACAGCGCCGGGCGCCCCGGCGCGCGCGCCGAGGAGGGAGTGGAATCGACTGAGTCGGGAATGGCGGGGAGCCCATCGGGGCGAATCCTGTTGTCAGGATACCCCAAACGAGGGGAATATGGAGGGCAAAAGCAGGCGAATCTTCTGCTTTGTTCAACTCACGTAAAGACAGATCGATGTTGGCCCAGAGCGGGTCTGTGGCCACAGCAGCAGGAGAGCAGCATGAGTGACGCCCCCATCAGTCCCCCGGACGCCGCGCAGATCGCCTGGGCGCGGGCGCAGGGTTATGTGTTGAGCCGCACCGGCGCGGGCGGCGCCGAGGAGCTGCTGGTTTACGATGCCGGCGATGGCTTGGGCGGCTGTCTGGATGAGGTGGGACAGTTCCTCTACGTCAATCCCGAGACTCAGAGCGACCCGGCCCGCTGGCGCGCCCTGCACGCGGCGCTCAAAGCGGCGTGGGAGGCCTAACAAGTCTGCACGCGGGACGATCCGTTCCCAATAGAAATTGATATTTTCAATTGCCAGTCGTGTTGCTGAGGCGATGCCGCTATTCTAGATCGGTTTTGCAGCAGCGATTTTTGCGGGAGGTGGGATGGCGCTTTGGCGCACGGCAAAATCGCCTGCAGACTGGAATGCCGCTACGACGCTCTGGGGGGAGTCGGTCGTGGCGGAGTGGGGCGCAGAGATCACACGATCTCTGCGCCCTTTGCTTTTTGTGGCGGGGAGGGGTGGATTACTCCTCCTCCACGCTCTCCACGAAGAAGCCCGCATCCTCAATCATGCGCCGCGCCGCCTGGGCCGCATCGCCGCCCACGTTGAGATAGCCCTCGGCGAAGATCGAATTGGCCGGATAGAGCGCCAGGGAGGCCAGGCCGCGCAGATTGGCTTCGCGTCCGCCCGCCGCGCGGATCTCGGCATCGGGGTTGATAAAGCGGAACAGACACAGCGCGCGCAGGCAGTAGTCCGGTGTGAGCTGATCCACCTCGCCCAACTGCGCGCCGGGCACGTAGACGTAGAAGTTGAGCGGAATGGAGCGGGCGTTTAGTCGCTTGAGGGTGCGCGCCACTTCGATGAGATCCTGCGGCGGCTCGCCCATGCCCATGATCATGCCGCTGCACACCTCCAGCCCCACCGCTTTGGCCTGAGTCAGGGTGGATAAACGGTCGGCGTAGCCGTGGGTGGAGCAGATCTTGCCGTAGTGGCTCTCGGCGGTGTTGAGATTGTGGTTATAGCGATCCAGCCCCGCCGCTTTGAGTTGCGCGGCCATGCCCTCCTCCAGCAATCCCGCCGACAGACACACCTGCACCGGATAGGTCGCCTTGATGCGGCTGATCAGATCCGCCATCTGCTCCACGCGTTTGGCCCCGGGTCCGCGCCCCGACTGCACGATGCAGTAGCGATACGCTCCCGACTCATACGCACGGCGCGCGCCGTCGAGAATCTCGTCGTCGGATTTGAGACTGTACTTCTCAATGGGCGCGTCGCTGTTTTTGGCCTGGGCGCAGTAGTTGCACTCCTCCGGGCAATAGCCGTTTTGCACATTGTTGAGAATGTGCACCCGCACCCCACGGCCAAAGTGGGCGTGACGCACGGCGAACGCCGCCTGCAGCAGCGCCAGCAGGGGAATGGACGCATCGGTGAGCAGGCGCAGGGCGTCGGCCTCGGCGATGGGCTCGCCCGCCAGCGCCTGGCTCGCCAGAGCGTCGCAGAAGGGGTCGCCGCTGGTCGCGCGGGGCCGTGTGGCGCCGGACTCAGTGGATGGGGCCGAGGTCGTTGTCACGGGTATAGATTCCATAGAGCACATGATAGGTGACCGAGAAGCCGCCGCCGCCGTCGCGCGCGGCGGCGGCGCGCAGCAGGCGACGCATGGTCGCCGCCGACAGCGGGCGGTGGTCCAGAGTGGAGCGGTGGGCGCCCACGTCGCGCAGACAGCGCAGGAAGGCGTGCGCCGAGGGGTGCTGTACGTCAACGCGCTCTTCGTCCAGCCACCCTTCGCCGCCAGCGGGCCACAGCTTCTCCATATCGTCCAGGGTGGGGAAGTGGGGACTGCCGCACGCCGCGCTCTGCCGCGCGCAGGCGCGGCGCCACTCCTGAAACGTCTCCGCGCCCAGGGTGGCGAAGGCCAGATGTCCGCCTGGATTGAGCAGACTGACCAGTTGCGTCAGCGTGCTGGCCAGATCGGCGAACCACTGGAACGCCATGCTGGAGACGATGAGGTCAAAGCCGGGTTTGAGCGCGCACTGCTCCCCATCCATGGCCACGAACTGACGCCGACCCGGCAGTCCGCCCAGGTGCGCGCGGGCGCGGTTGAGCATGTTGGGGGAGATGTCGGTGAACAGGAAGTCGCCCTGCGGCCAGCGGCGCAACACCGGCGCGCTCAAAAAGCCGGTGCCGCAGCCGATCTCCAGCACCCGCGGCGCGTTGGGCAGCTCCAGCTCCTCCAACTGCGCGTCCAGCTCTTCGGCGATGTGGCGCTGGGTCAGCGCGCGCTGGTGGTAGCCGTGGGCTTTGGAGAAGGCGTGGGCTACGCGCTTGTTGCGCCGGGCGCGCCGGTGGGTGGACGGGTCGAACAACTGGGTCATGCCAGGGTCTCCAAAAAACGCATCAGCGTCTGCGCGCACTGGGCGGCGCGCGTCAAAGGCAACATGTGGCCGCCATCGGCCATCCAGTGGCTGATCTGCGGATCATCGGCGCACGCGCCATAGGCGGCGCGCAGCATGCTCGGGGTCATCACCGGGTCGTCCTGGGCGGCGATGAGGCGCCAGGGCAGGGGGGTGGCGGCGAGGGCGTCGCGCGCGTCCCAGTCGGCCAGCCACGCCAGCCCGGCGTCCAGGCGGGCGGCGTCCAGCGTCGCAGGCGCGCCGCGATTCATGAAATCGGGCACGCCGCCGCGTTGGCCGAACTCTTTTAACACTTGTGCGGGGTCTTCGCCCAGCCGTTTCCGCATGCGCTGTAAAATCCGTGGCGAAACCCCCTCGGCAAACCCCTCGGCGTGGGCAAAACGCGGCGCGGCTGCGATGAAGCACAAACCGCGACAGCGCGTCCAGGCTTCTGCGCCCCAGGGGTGGGGATCGGCGCACTCGGGGTTCTGTTGCGTCACCAGCCCTTGCATCAGCCACTGCCCGCCCAGGGAGTGGCCCACGCCGACCCACTCGCCCGCAGGCGGAGTTTGCCAGTCGCCTGCGCCGACAAAGCCCAGATCGATGGCCTGCACCGGCCAATGAGGCTCCAGATGGCGGCGCATGGGGCGCCACAGCCCCGGCCCCAGGCCCCAGCCATGCGCCATGACCAGCGTTAACGCCATGCTGGGTTTTCCTGTCGGGTGATGTGGATGAGCATGGAGTCTGTTTTTACACTGTTGAAGATGAAAGATATTGGGGCTCCGCCCCAAACCCCGGCAGGGCTTTGCCCTGCACCCTCGTTCGTTTTACTCCTGTGCATTTACGCACAGTGTTGCTGAACATATATAAGAGTCAGTCAAATCCAAAAATGGACATTCGCGATTTTGAAAATGGAAGATATCGAGGGCTCCGCCCTCGAGTTCCAAAAGTCAAAAGCCAAATCGTGGGGCGCCGCCCCACACCCCGCTGGGGTCGCGGACCCCAGACCCCGCCGCCGACCAGTCGGCGGCCAATAGTCAACGCAAGCCGAACCAGCGTCACGCAAACATTGGCCATTCTGCGCAGTTTTCGTGTTGACTCACTATAGCTTTGATTCTCTATATGGCGCTTGCCAATCTTGGTAGAATCTCGCCCAGTTTTGCCCAATCCGCATCATCATGCGCCGCGCTGAGCGTTAAGCGCACCCGGCTCGCCCCTTTGGGCACTGTGGGCGGGCGAATCGCCACCCCCAGCATTCCCGCCTGCTTCAACGCCTCGGCCAACGCCAACGCCTGCGCCTCACCGCCCACAATCACCGGAATGATCGGCGTGGTCGAGGCCCCCACATCCAGCCCCGCCGCGGTGAATTGCGCCCGCAACCCATCGGAACCCGCCTGCAATCGCTGGCGCTGATCCGCCAGTTGCGGCAGCAGATCCAGCGCCGCATCCATCGCCCCCAGCACCGCAGGCGGTGGCGCGGTGGCGTAGATAAAGCCCCCAGCCGCATTGATCAGATATGCTCGCAGCGCCGCCGAGCAGGCCGCATAGGCGCCAAATCCGCCCAGCCCCTTGCTGAAGGTGCCCATGGCCAGATCCACCCGTCCCGGCCACTGCGCCGACAGGCCGAAGCCGTCCGGACCCAGCACGCCGGTGGCGTGGGCTTCATCAATATAGAGGAAGGCGCCGTACTGCTCCTTGATGGCGATCAACCCCGCCATGTCGGCGCGGTCGCCATCCATGCTGAACACGCTCTCGCTGAGGATGAACTTGGCCGCGTCGGAATCCGCATGCTTCTCCAGCAGCGCGCGCAGATGATCCAGATCGTTGTGGCGATAGCGAATCTGCCGCACTCCGGCGGTGACGCAGCCCTGGTGCATGCTGGCGTGGTTGAGCCGGTCGCAGAACACCAGCGGCTCGGCGCCCAGCACCCGTTTGTCCAGCAGCGCGGGCAGCAGCGCGGCGTTGGCCAGATAGCCCGCTCCCAGCAGCAGCGCCGCTTCGCTGCGTTTGCCCCGCGCCAGCTTCGCTTCGATGGCGGCCATGGGCGGCAGATCGCCGCACACCAGCCGCGCCGCAGTGGCGCCTGCGCCATACTGTTGCGTCCATTCGGCGGCGCGTTGGATCAGCAGCGGGTGGTGCGCCAGCCCCAGATAGTTGTTGCTGGAGAAGTTGATCAGCTCGCGGCCGTCGGCGTCGCGCACGCGCCCGTTGGGCAGCGGCGTATAGGGCGTCAGACGGCGCAATTGACCGCGTTGTTCCCGTTGCTGGCAATAGTCGGAGTAGGTGGCGTGGATGGCGGCGACGGACATCAGCGCACTATAGTCAACCAAAGAATCAAAGGGAAGGTTTACGACTCATGCGCAACCATAACCGCACAGAGCGGCCAATGTTTGCGTGACGCAGGTGGCGCTTGCGCTGACTATTGGCCGCCGACTGGTCGGCGGCGGGGTCTGGGGGCTGCGCCCCCAGCGGGTGTGGGCAGCGCCCACGGTGTGGCTGTTGATCTTCAGGGGAGTTTGAGGGCGCAGCCCTCAATATCTTTCAGCATCCCATTTCTCATTTTCCAATTTTCACAACGCACAAAAGCAATCGGCGGAGCCCAAAGGCCCCGCCGATGCATCTGACCATGGGCGGTTGGGATCAGCCGCCGTACATGTCGATGTAGTCCTCCATGGAGGCGCGCACCACCTTTTTGGCGTGGTCGGCGTCGTAGACCACATCCACGGAGACGCGGTTTTCATCTTCACCGGGGATCATCTTATAGGTATGGAAGTAGTGGCGCAGGCGCTCCACCATCACTTCAGGCACGTCTTTGAGATCGCGGCAGGAGCCCCATACGTTGTCATTGGCCAGCACGGCGATGATTTTGTCGTCGGCTTCGCCGTGGTCGATCATCTGAATGCCGCCCACCACGCGGGAGTTGAGGATCACCTCGGACTTGCTGATGGGGCGCTCGGAGATGACGCAGATATCCAGCGGGTCGCCGTCGCCCTTGGTGGAGTCGGGGGAGAGGGAGCGCACGCGGTCGCCGCAGTAGGTGCGGGGCACAAAGCCATACAGCGCGGGCGGTTGCGAGGAGCTGCGGTGCGGGCGGTCCACCAACAGATAACCGGTGGCCTTGTCCACTTCATATTTGACCAGGTCGAACGGCGTGATCTCGATGTAGGCGTGGACAATCTCCGGGGCGTCCGGTCCCACTTCCAGACCGTGCCAGGGGTGGGGGCGCCAGCGATAAAATGCGGGGGGGAAACTCATCAATCAACTCCCTGCGGCAACAGTGAACGGCGGGCGGATCGCCTGGGAACGCGCCCATGCGCGGTGTGTGACGATCCTGGCAAAGAACGCTTTATCATAAGACAAACCCGCCTAGGGGAGCAATGAGAAGCGGGGGCGAATCGGCGGGCGGAATGGGGCGCGGGGGAGAGAGATATTGCGATGGGCGCCCGGCGCTTGCTATTTTGAGGAACGCAGATGAAAACGCGCTTTTTTGCAGGATCTGCTGTGCAAGCGACTGCGCGCGACGATATCCAGACGCAGATATTACGATTGGATGGATTATGCTCTCCAGAAAAGCCCACATCATGCTCGCTCAACTCAATCAAATGACGCGACTGGACGAGGTTCTGCAATTGGCTATTCGCGTGGCCATGAGCGAGACCAGCGCCGACCGCGGCAGCCTGTTGGTGATGAACGAGCGTGGATCGGTGACCCACAAAGTGCTGGCGCGTCCGGGACAGCTGCCGGAGGTGGCGCAGATCAATGTGCATTTGGTGATGACCGAAGGGTTGGGCGGATGGGTGTGCCGCAATCAACAGAATGCGTTGATCACGGACACCACGCGCGACGCCCGTTGGGTGGAGCTGCCCGATGACGACTGGGAGACCGGTGCGGTGATCGCTGTGTTCGTGCCCTATGGCGAGCGCATTCTGGGCCTGTTGACGCTGCAACATGAAGAGCGCAATGCGTTTAACAGCAGCCATTTGAACGCGGCCAAAGAGCTGGCCGATCTGCTGGCCGAGCCGCTGGAGGCGGCCCGGCTGCACGAACGCGCCGCTATGGAAAGCGGCTGACTCCCCTGATTCTGTCCCCGCCAAGCGATGCTGCAAGTTGATGGCTTCGGGGTCTCCTGGGATCACTCCACGTGTTCGATGATGAAGTGCTCATGCAGGTGCGCGCTCTTGAGGAGCTGCGCCAGATTGGGGCACTTGACGCGGATATTGTAGTTCTTCGCCTTCAAACCCTGCCGGATCAGTAAGAGCACGCCCAGACCAGAACTGGTGATGCCGCGTGTTTGGCTCAGATCCACGTGGCAGGCATCACAATGATTCTCATATTTTTGCACAACACGACGCATATCCTGAAACCCTTTATAGTCCAGGTCGGCCCCCATGAAAATGGTGAGCTTACGATCTGAGTGGGTGTAATCGAAGTCGGCCATGATGGTCTCCTGCATAACGTGGACGGATTGCGCCCCCTGAAGACAGGGCGCTCGGATTGTCGTTCTCAAGCGGGAAGAGAAGATGGCGAACCGGCAAATAGATTATGATGGGAAACAAATATAAAATTATGAAAAGAAATGATTTTGATTTGTCTATTGCGTGGATGGCAAGTGGATTCAAGCGGGTGGAAAGGGTGACCTGGAGGCGAGGGCAGGGCGTGAAACGGTTTGATTCGCCTCAAGGCGGGAATGGTTCGCCTTGAGGAGGTCTTCAGGGCAAGGCGCAGCGCATGTCAAGCGATCTGCGCGATGTCGAACTGCTTGTGCATGTTGGCGGCGTCCAGGGTGTAGGCCACGTTGGGATTCTTCACTCGCAGAGAGAACCTGTTGGCGTTTAATTCATCCTTAAGAATCAGCAATATTCCCAAACCGGAACTGGCCAGTTGTTCGGTGGCCGTCAGGTCCACCACACAGTGGGCAAAGTGGTCATGGGCATGGGTGTGCAACAGCGATTTGATGGCGGCGTAGTTGTCCAGGTCCAACGATTTGCCCGCGGAGATTGTCAGGCTATCCCCAGTCATGGCGGTGTGCAGCGTATTCATGGTTTTGCCTCTTGAATCAGGGGGGATGAAGATTGACTACGGCGATAAAATATCATGAAGCTGAAATCGACATGTTTAATTCGCGGAAAACCTTACGTGACATCTTTTAGAACTCTAGGAATATCCGGGGGTTGTTAACCGGGCTGAGCAGAGGGATCAGCCCTGCGTGATGTCGAAGTGTTTGTGCAGATTGGCGATCTCCAGGGCGTACGCCACATCGGGGTGGGCGATGCATACGCTATAGCGCTGGGCGGAGGTCTCCTCTTTGAGCAGCATCAGCATGCCGATGCCGGAGCTGGTGATCCTGTGGGTTTGGCGCATATCCACCATGCAGAGGTTCAACGGCGTGTTGCTGTGGTCGAGGATGATTTGGCGGAACTCCGGGAAGGAGGCCACATCGAGGACAGCGCCTGTGGTGATGGTGAGGTCATTGTTCTGCTGTGTGACGAGGCCACTGTCCATAGGGGGTTCTCCGCCCCAGACGCACGGTGTTGTACGGTCTGGGATCGTCGGCAATGAATTCACGAAAATGTGAGCATAAGGCGATATTGAGTGGCGCGGAGGATAGCATAGCGCTGGCGGAATGACTAATTTTTACTCATGATGAGCATAATTAATAAACAAATTGCTGATTTTTACTGCATTATAGTGAGTCAAAACCAAAACTGCACATATTGGCCAATGTTTGCGTGACGTAGGTGAAGCTTGCGCTGACTATTGGCCGCCGACTGGTCGGCGGCGGGGTCTGGGGGCGGCGCCCCCAGCGGGGTTTGGGGCGGCGCCCCAAGGTTTGGTTGTTAGGGGAGCTCGAGGGCGCAGCCCTCGAAATCTTCCATCTTCAAAATCGCCAATGTCCAATTCTGAATTCGACCGTGTATAGTCGGCGTAACAAGGACGCGCCGCAGTTGTCAGGGGGGATGGCAAGGGGCGCGGAGAATCGCTTAATGGGATCTGTTTAAGCGGCGGCTGAAGGCGTCCAGTTCGGTGAGCAGACGCTTTTTGCGGATGGGTTTGGTCAGATGGCCTTGGCAACCCGCCGCGCGCGAGAGGGCGGCGTGTTCGGCCATGGCGTGGGCGGTGAAGGCGATGATGGGCAGTTGCGCCGCGTCGTGCCGCCGCTCCCAATCCCGAATCATGCGGGTGGCGGTGTAGCCATCCATATGCGGCATCTCCACATCCATGAGCACCAGATCGTAAGCGCCATGGTCCGCCGTGACGGCGTCCACGGCTTGTTGGCCATTATTGACCTCGGAGAGGCGGTGCGCGCTCTGTTTGAGGAATGCGCGCACCAACTGCACGTTATCGGGATTATCCTCGGCCAACAGAATCCGTAACCCTGTTGCCTCACCCGTCGGGGCGGGTTGTGGCGCATCGTTGAAGAGGGGGGCGTCATATACGGCGTCGCGGTTCACCGGCAGACCCAGAGGCAGTTCAAAGCCAAAGCTGGAGCCTGCGCCGTCGGCGCTGCGCAGCCAGATGCCCGCGCTGCCCATCAGTTGGGTCAGACGCTGGCAGATGGCCAGGCCCAAGCCGCTGCCGCCAAAGCGTCGCTGCGCCGAGGCGTCGGCTTGGGTGAAAGCGTCGAAGATCTCTTTTTGTTTATGCGGCGGCACGCCAATACCGGTGTCGACGATGCGAAAGGTCACTTGGGCGCTGCGCGCATCGCTCTGCGCCACGCTGGTCAGCAGCGCCACACAGCCGGATTGGGTGAATTTGATGGCGTTGCCCATGAGGTTCAACAACACCTGACGCAGACGCGCCGGATCGCCCAGCGCCACCATGGGCAGATCCGGGTCGGTCCAGATGATCAGGCGCAATCCCTTTTGGGTGGCGCGGATGCCCATCATGTCGTGCAACGCGCCGATCAATTCCCGCAGATTGAAGGGAATGGTCTCAATCTGCATCTTGCCCGCTTCGATCTTGGAGATGTCCAGAATATCGTCGATGATCGCCAGCAGATTGTGGCTGGAGTGGCGGAAGATCTCCACATACAGCGCCTGCTCGGGTTGTAGCGGGGTTTCCGCCAGCATGTCGGCGGCGCCCAGAATGGCGTTCATGGGGGTGCGGATCTCATGGCTCATGGTGGCCAGGAACACGCTCTTGGCCTGGTTGGCCGCCTCCGCCTGGCGAATCGCTTCGCGCAGGGTTTCGCGCTCGCTTTGACGCTGCAACAGTTTGAGCAGATCGTCGGCCACCGCGCGCAACTGCGCGGCCACATGTTGATCGGGCATCGCCACGGCATCGCCCACCACCAGCAGCAGCGCAGGATGCTCGCCATCGAGTGCGCAAACGCTGACCAGCGCGTGGTGCGGCGATGGCTCCGGCAGCTGCGCGTCCGTTGCTGAGAGAATCATGGGGGTGAGCGCCAGCGTATTGGGATTGGCCCAGTTGGGCGCGTTTTCCCAGGGGATCTCCACCGCGCTGTTCAGCTGGGCGCCGGTGAGCGCGCCGTTGGCGCAGGCCAAACGACGCCAACGCAGCGGCGCGCGCTCTGCCAGATAGAGCTGCCCCACCGAGCCGTCGCATAGGGTCATTGCTATGCGCAGCCCCTCCACACAGATCTGTGTGGCGTCCATGGTCACAGACTGACGCGTGAGCGCCAGCGTCAGACTCATGCGAATCTCATTGATCTCATGTTGCTGTTGCGCCAAGCGTCGCTCGGTGGCGTCGTGGGCGATCACCACCACGCCGATGGGCGGCCCCTTCTCGCTTTCGCGCAATGGCGCATACAGCACGGAGAGAAAGCGCCGCGCGCCATTGGGCGCCTCGTGCCACTGTTCGAAGTTCAGCGTTTCACCCGCTGCGGCGCGGCGTAATCTCGGTTCCAGGCGCGTCTCATACAACTCCTCTCCCAGCACCTCCGGCACGCGGGCGCCGATGATGCTCTCGCGCGGCAGTCCCTGCAGACGCGCATAGGCGAGATTGACCATGATGTAGCGCAGATTCAGGCCCAGCATGGCCACGGGGTTGGGCGAGGCGTCAAACGCCTGCGCTTGCAGCGATGAGCGCTCCAGTGCGCGGTGCAGGGTGGTGATGTCGCGCGCGGCGCCATAGAGGTAGGTCGGCTGACCGTCGGCGTCGTGATAGATCCCTTTGGTGACTTGGAACACGCGCGCGCCATTGGGGGTGGCGATATCCAGTTCATAGACCTGAGGCTTATGCGGATTGGCCAGGGCTTGTGCGTCGCTCTCATCCATGGCCACAGCCGTTGCCGGGGGGAACAGCTCCTGATTGTTGAGGCCGGAGACTTTATCTGGGGTCACGCCCGCCTGGGCGGCGGCGGCGTTGTTGGCCAACAGATAGCGGCCATCAAGGGACTTGATGAACAGCGGGTCGGGCGAGCAGTGCAACAGGGCGTCGCGCAGGCGCTGATTCTGCGCCAGCGCCAGGCGCACGGCGCGCTCTTCGGTGACGTCGCTGAGAATGACGATGACGCCGCTGATGGCGTCATCCTCCTCCTGTTCGCGCAGCGGCGCCACACTGATGGAGAGATAGCGCTGGTTGGCCACGGGTTCCGCAGGGGTCCACTGGGCGGCGCGCCCCTCCAGCGCGTTGGCGAGGGCGCAACTGAGGGCGTCGCGTTGCGCTGGATCCATGTTCAAGGCGTCCAGCGGCAGGTTGGTTTGCCCCATTTGTGACGGGGGGAAGAGCAACTTCTTATAAGTGGCGTTGGCCAAAAGGTGACGACGTTCAGAATTCAGCAGCGCCATAGGTTCGGAGGCGCCATCCACCAAACTGGCGTAGAGGCGCAGTTGACGCTCGATTTTGCGGCGCTCTTCCAGTTCCCGGTTCAGCTCTTCGATATTGCTTGCCTGTTGCTCCAGGTCGTGGCGCAGACCGGGGATCCAGCGTCGCGCCACCAATGCCAGCACCAGACAGCCCACCACCAGGTTGAGGAGTTTGGGCAGGACAATATGTTGCGGATCGTTGAGGAAGCCGAGCCAGGAGGCCGGCGCCCAGTGGTGAATCACCAGATGACGAGCGCCAAAGAAGAGGGTCTCGAATAGGGTGCGCAGGGCGTCCAGGCCCATCACCGCCACCAATGCGGCCATGGCGAAGCCGGACTGACGCGCCAGACGCCACTCACGACCGAGCAGCACCAAAATCGCCAACCAGATGATGAACAGCAGGATGTAGCTAAGTGGCGTGATGAATTGAAAATCGCCCATGAACGTCTGATTCCCCCCCCGGAGAATGCGCCTTCTCGGCGCCGGATCATCTGGCGAACGCGCAGCATTGGCGCTTGCGTTCATTGCAGCTGCACACACGCCAATGTGGCGCAGCTGTTACAAATGATCACAGGCGCTTATCGTAACATGGTTAGCGTCACAACGGTATTGCGATCTTTTGCCAGCCGGTCGCTGGCCTCCAGCCCATCACAACAAAAAACGCCCCCTCCCGTTGGCGTGACGCCGAGGGAGGGGGGCGTTTTTTTGATTCAGCCGATTGGCGCGTAACGCTGCGGCTTAACGACCCGCAGACAGAGAGGCCGAATTATTGATGCTGCGGGTGGAGCGCGGCGGCGCGATTTTGCGCACAGCCGGGGTCTCCACCGGAACGGTCAACCAGGCGCCGCACCACGGGCAGTGATACTGGCCACGGGTGGGCGAGGGGTTTTCCAGAATCCAGGTTTCGTGACAATGACCACATTCAAAACGTCGGGCGCGGGGGTTCAGCGTCATGTTGCTACCTCATCTCATCGTCTTGCACGCGCCTGAAGTCGCGGCGCTCCAGGCGGCGTCAATGAATGGGTGGTCTGTTAAAGACCAATACGCACAGCTTGAGAATGATACAAAATACTGAAAAGACAACGAATCATCAGGGCGCAGAAAAGCGATTGCGCCACAAATTCAGGGCGCACTATCCTGCCTGACATCCAAACAACAGACGACAGCACAGCGCATGCGTCAGCCAGCAGAGAGAACGCAACAGGGCGTTATCCCAAGGCCTCAGCCTGAGAGTGGTTTTGATCAAATATGCGTCACGTCGCGAAATGGGATTCGGGCAGACAGAACAGTCCGCGAATCCGAAAGGCGGTGTGGCGCTCCCGTTTTGCGGGAGAGAGCGCACGTCGAACGGATCAATTTCTGGTGGCGTTTTCGCCTTGTGTGATTCCGCTCTCTTCTCCCTCGCGAAAAGAAGCATAGCGCAACCGCATGCGCCTGAAAAGGCCCTTTTCCGGGTTTTGGAAAATTATCCATAACATATTGAAATTCAATATAAACACAAATTAATTCAGTGCACTGCAAAGGCTGGACCAGTGCACTCAGTCAAGGGGAATTTTTTCCTCTTGATTGGCTCTGGCGGGGGCGCTGAAAGGGGCTGTTTTGCGCCCAAAACGCCCGATGCAAAAGGCGCTTTTGTTTCCTGTTCGGCGCCGGGAAGAAACTCGACCTTCTTATGTGCAACAGAAAAAATCTCAATTATGCTCGAGTGATGGCATAGATTCACAAGGATGATGACAGCTTTCGGGCGTGACCTGCATCAGTTCGCCCTCCGCGACTTTTTGCACGCTCAATAGTTGGAGCGACACCCCTGGAGGTTGGGTGGCGTCATTGGGGATGGGCCGTAGGGCGGCGCGGGCGTAGCAACCACCATACAACGTTTGTGGAAACTGCAGCGGCAGGGCGTAAGCATCCAACACTGTGGGCGGCTCTGCGTTGACGGCGCGCGCCGTCCAGTGCGCGTCACGGCGTCTGAACAGGGTCTGACGCCGCAGTGGATGGTCAAACGTGGCGGCGTGGGGGTCCAGTCCCTGCTGCGCGGCGACCTCTTCGATCCCTTGGGTCAGGGCGCTCAGGTCCGCCTGCTGGTCAAACAGCATGGTGATGCGGTACGCGGGCGTATCGGCGTAGGCGCTGTACGGCGTGGGGAACAGGTTCACAAACGCCGCCTGGAAGATGGGCGTCACGATGATGGGGGTGTCGCGCATGGTTTTTCTCGCCTCTATTCGAGCGGTTCCGTGCCGTTTCCGGCGTCCAGCGCATGCGCAATGGCGCGCAGCGCCGGGGCGTGCTGATGCGGCTCCAGTTCGCTGAGTCGCTTGACGCCGAACTGCTCCAGGATCCCCCGCGCGGCGGGTAGGCCTTGGGTCTCGATCAGGCGCTTAAGCGCGCTGCGCAGGTCCAGCGGATCCGCCGTGGCGGTGGTTTCGTCCGCTGCATTGGAGGCGACGCAGCGCCAGGGATCCCAGGGGGTTTGCGGCTGGAGCGCGCGTAACGCCTCGCGGAACAGTTCCGGGTGCTCTTTGGGGATTTGGATAATGGTGAACATGGCGCTCTCCTGTGGTGAATGGAGTCTTAGTGATATCATATTATAAAAATATATCGCAATAGTGAATGTGGGGTTGTCTGTGTATAGCGAGTCAAAACCAAAACGGCACAAAACGGCCAATGTTTGCGTGATGTAGGTGGAGCTTGCGCTAACTATTGGCTGCCGACTGGTCGGCGGCGGGGTCTGGGGGCTGTGCCCCCAGCGGGTGTGGGCGGAGCCCACGATTTGGCAGGATTGCCAAATCGGACTCGCGCAGCGAGCCTGCAGGGTGAGGGCCATGGATGGCCCGAATCACGGTTTGGTTGTTGATCTTGGGAGCTCGAGGGCGTAGCCCTCGATATCTTTCATGACCAATATCCAAACTGTCCGATTCTGATTTCAACTGACAATAATCGGCCTGTGCGCCCGTGTGATTGAAACCAAGGGCCATGCAGAACAATATCGAAACAGAATCACATTCGTCTTGATATTTTTAGATCAAATCAATACGATTCTTCTCTGTTGCACCCATCTTCCCCAAACAGAGGAGACATTATGAGACGCATCGATATGGTGGTGATCCACTGCTCAGCCACCCCCAATGGCCGCTCCCACGAGGTCAATGAAATCCGTCGCTGGCACATGTTCGAACGCGGTTGGTCGGATATTGGCTATCACTTCGTCATCACCGTGGATGGCCGCATCCAGGCGGGCCGCCCCATGGAGCGCCCCGGCGCCCATGCGCGGGGCTGCAACCAACACTCCATCGGCGTGTGCATGGTGGGCGAAGACGCCTTCAGCAAGGCGCAGGAGCGCGCTTTGAGCCAACTGCTGTCGGATCTGGAGGCGCAACTGCCCGACGAATTCGCCGTGGTGGGACATCGGCAGCTGAACCCGCATAAAAGCTGTCCCGGTTTTGACGTGGCGCGCTGGCGCGTGGGCGAAGCGCCGTTTCCACTCATGGCGGGGGCGCACATCGCGCAACAGGAGCCGAGCAATGGCGCGTGACGAACCACTCTCCCAGGCAGAGCCCTGGGGCGCGCCGCCCATGCCGGACATGGCTGCGTGCGACTGTGGCGAACAAGAGGCCGAGCCGCTGGTTTGGCGTACTCCGCGCGCGGCGTCCGGCGACGGTTTCGGCGTGATGGACCTGCTCTATCTGCTGGTGTGCGGCGTGTTGGCGCTCATCAGCTTGATGCTGCTGGCGCCGCTGGCGCTGTTGGCGCTGCCCCTGTTCTGGTGAGGCGCAGACGGCGTGATCAAGTCGCGTCGCCTGAATTCAGAATGATACAAGTCCAAACACGCAATGTTTGCGTGATGCAGGTTCGGCAAGCGCTGACTATTGGCCGCCGACTGGTCGGCGGCGGGGTCTGGGAGCTGCGCCCCCAGCGCCAATGGGGACAAATCCAGGGCGCAGCCCACGATTTGGGTTTTGACCTTGGGAGCTCGAGGGCAGAGTCCTCGATATCTTCCAGCGCCCATATGTTCATTTTTGAATGCTATAGCGAATCAAAACCAAAACTGCACAGAGTGGCCAATGTTTGCGTGACGCTGGTTCGGCAAGCGCTGACTATTGGCCGCCGACTGGTCGGCGGCGGGGTCTGGGGTCCGCGACCCCAGCGGGGTGTGGGGCGGCGCCCCACGGTTTGGTCTTTGGGAGCTCGAGGGCAGAGTCCTCGATATCTTTCATTATCCAAAACCCAAGCATGTCCGATTCTCGGTTTGACTTGCTATAGCAATTCTAGAGTTAAGGAGAGAGATGATGGATTGGAAACAGACATTGGCCGCCGTGGCCCCAGCTTTGGCCACGGCGCTGGGCGGACCATTGGCGGGAACCGCCGCCTCCATGGCGTTGTCGTTTTTGGGTTTGGAGCCAGGTGAGGACCCCCAGGCGCAGTTGAGCGCGGCGGTGAAATCCGCCACCCCGGAGCAGCTGTTTCAACTCAAGCAGGCCGAGCAGGCGTTCACCTTGGAGATGGAGCGTTTGGGGGTGGATCTACAGCGCATCCACGCCGCTGACCGCGATTCGGCGCGCAAACGCGAAATGGCCCTCAAGGATCATGCGCCCAAGATGTTGGCGCTGTTGATTGTGTTGGGCTTTTTCTCCATCCAGTGGTGGATCGCCACCCATGCGCTGCCCGAAGGGGCGCGGGATCTGCTGTTGCGCACCCTGGGCGCGCTGGACGCCGCGCTCTCCATGGTGCTGGCCTACTACTTTGGCTCCAGCGCCGGACAGGATCGCCATCTGGAGGGGGTCGCCAGCGCCTCGGCGTCGACTCGGGAGGCTCGCTCGGCGGGGCAATAACAACTTGCCGCCCTTTGAGCACATGTTTATCCTCCCATTTAATGCGAAAACGCCAACTCTTTTCCGTATGGGTTGAGATTTGACGAGTTTGGTTGATTGCAGGTGTTGCGATAACCGGCAATACTTAATTTGTTTCAATATGTTGGGGGTTTATCATGGTGGCGGTAAAATGGTTGTCGCTGCGTCGTCTGGCCGCGCCTGTGGCGCTGGCGGCGACGCTGGCGTTGGGGGGATGCGCATCGGGGGGCGGTTCATCGGGCGCCGGACCCAGCGCCGGGGAGGCCAAGGGGTCGGAGTACACCCTGTTCTTCTCCCCCACGGACCACGTCGAAAAACTGATGAACCAGGGCAAAAAGCGCAAAGCCGCCCAGGTTTATGTGGATCAGCGCGCCTACTTTGAAAACCCGGAGAATCGCGCCAAGAGCGCGCCGGTGCTCAAAAAGCTCGCCGACGCCCTGCATCAGGACTTCAAACCCAGCATCCAGAAGGCGCTCACCTCGCTGGAGACAGTGAACTGGCCTGAGCCCCGCACTGCGTGGTCGGGACTGCGCGAGAACCTCGCCGCCGCCAAGCTGGTGATGGCGCGCATGGAGCGCATCGGCCTGTTGCAGGAGCCCCAATACGCCATCGAGACCGCGCAGACCCTGCAAGCCCGCGTGCAAGAGCTGGAGGGGGCCATCAAAGCGGATATGACAGCCGAGTTTTTGGACTATCCCGAAGGCGCGGACGACGGGTTCTTTGAGGTCTACCCCATACAGATGGACGCCGCCGAGTTCTTCGAGCAGCATAGCGCCGAATTGTTGGGCAAGCTGCGCAACGCCCCCTCCAAAATGATCGTCCGACTGGCCAAGTCCCAGGCCGACGACATGCCCGACTCCATGCGCCAGCGCCTGGCCGATACCCTGATGCAGACCCTGGAGCGCGAGCATCGCGGACGCAACGACTTGGCCGCTACGCTGGACCGACTGGCCAAGCTGAGTCAGGCCGGGCTGCCGGCGGGGGAATCCAAACTCAAAGTGCTGTTTGCCGACGTTACTTCGCGCACTCTGATGCAGAAGGGGCAGTTGGAGTTCTCCGTCGGCATCACCCCGGACCTGCCGTTTGAGGTCTCCGCCGGCGGCGCCGCCGACGCCTTCAACGCCATCCAGAACCGCAGCGCCGACGTGGTGGTGATGCTGGATATCGCCTATGCGCGCATGCGGCGGGAGATCGTCAATGAGGAGTCAGAGAACTCCGAGTATGTCAGCGGTTATCAGACGGTGGAAAATCCCGCCTATCTGGCGATGCAGGATCAAGTCTCCAACCTGCAAATGGAGGTGACCGGCAATCAGATGCAGACGGCGGCCCATGGCTCCACCTACTGTTTCGGCAATGTGGGTTGCGCCATCGGCAATTTGATCGGCTCGGTGGCGTCCCATTCACGCCTGAGCAGCTCCAAGCAGGCCCTCAACGCCGTGCGTCAACGTATGCGCCGGATGAAGCGCACCATCCGCGAGCCGCTCTATGACATTTACTCCTACAAGACCTTGGATGTGGAGGTGGTGAAAACCGTCACCGCCAACCTGCATGTGATCGACCTGACCGGCAATCGCTACTTCACCGACACTTTCGATATCGTCAAGAAGACCCAGTTTAATGTGCCCTACGGCCTTAAGAGCACCGACCGCAAATTCGAACAGATCATGAACGCCGCCTCCAATGAAAAGGAGGTCAAAGATTTTGAGCAAAAGCCGCTGAATGTGAAGCTCTCTGAGATTTTGCAATTCTATGTGGAGAGCCCCGCGCAAACCAAGCCGCTGCCGTCGCTGGCGTCGCTGCAGAAGAAATTACAGAAGGAGCGCAATCAAGCGGTGGCGGCGTGGAAGTCCCAGCGCATCGAGGCGGACTTTGGCAACGATCGCCGCATGGAGCACGTGGTGAAGGTGATCAACGGCGTCAAGAGCGCCTTTGGCTCCGGGTTCTACATCGATAGCGACCTGATCATGACCAACTATCATGTGGTGGAGGACGCCGAATACGTTGAGGTCCGCAATCAGGAGGACCGCGAGTCGTTCGGCAAGGTCCTGGCGCGAGATCCCATTCTCGACTTGGCGATCATCAAAGTGGATCTGCGTGGTCGCCCGGTGCGTTTTTATGGCAGCGGCAAGGTGCCCATCGGCGCCGATGTGGCGGTGATGGGCAACCCCAAGGGGTATGACTTCTCCGTGACCCGCGGGGTGATCAGCGCCGTGCGCCGCGAACAGGGGCCAGCGGCTGATCACATGGGCAAGGCGCCCATGTATATCCAGACCGACGCCGCCATCAATGGCGGCAATTCCGGCGGTCCGATGTTTTTGGGCGACCGGGTGATCGGCATCAACACCTGGAAAAACATTGAAAAGCATGTCTCTGGACTGAACTTCTCCTTGCACTTCCGCGAAGCCGAAGCGTTCATCCGGCGTAAGATCGGCCATGTGGCCGCCATGGGCGCCTCCAGCGACGGGCGCATCCGCGAAGCGGGCGAAACGCCCGACCAGATGCGCAAGCGCCGTCTGGCCAGCGCCCAATCCCAGGGCCTGATCGATGAACCCGCCGTAGGCGGCAAACACGCCGTCTATATCGGCGCCTATGACAGCCCCACCGAACTGGCCGCCATGTTGATTAAGGCCAGCGGCGCCGGGGTGGCCACCTTCACCAAATCCATCAATCAGGATGGCGCGTCCCTCACGCAACTCTATGCGGGACCGTTCCCCAGCAACGGCGCGGCGCGCTCGGCGCTGGGCAAACTGCGCAAACAGGGCGTGCCCGCGCAACTGCGCCGCGTCAACTAAGGGAGAGCGAGCATGAACAAGTGGCTATTGAGAGGCGTGCTGGCGCTGGGGTTGGCGGGCGTGCTGGCCGGCTGCGGCTATAACACCGGCGCCAAGCGCATGGGCATGGTGGTCAATGAAGAGACTGGCTACCAATATGGTTCGCGGATTTATGGCGACGCCTCCATGGTGGTGGATCCCGGCCCCGATACCGGCATCAAAATCCGTGTTCGCAACACCTCCGGCGACACCGCCTTTGATCTGCATCAGTTCCGCAGCCAATTGGAAGCCGATTACGAGGCCAAAGGGTTCCGTATTGAGCGCGGCGGCAACTATACCATTATGCTGGATATCAATGTCGTCTTCTCTGGTCAATACAGCACCAATGATCAATCCCGCTACGCCAGTTGGGGAGGGATCGGCGGCGGCGCTGTTGGCACAGGGGTTGGCTATAACAGAAACGGCGGCGTGGGAGCCGCCGTGGGCGGCGTCGCGGGGGCGGCGGCTGGCGTGACTCTGGGCTATCTGGTGGGGACGTTCACCGAAGAGAATGTATTCATCAGCCGCGCGGTGGTGCGTGTTTTGACCAAAAGCCAAGCGCGGGAAGATGATGGCGAGACCATCTATTTCGGTAAAAAGATCAAGCGCCGTCGCGATGATGACATCGCCAAATTCCGCAAGCGCAGCACGCTGTATGTCTCCGCCTACGGCGGCGGGCGCACCGGCAAGCAGTCGGTCATCGCCCCGGAGGTGCGTCGTCGCTTCATCCGCATCTTCAAGGATATTATCTGATCGACGCTTGCGATTAATCCAAGCCGCATGGGTTCTGTTTGATGAGGCCCATGCGGCTTTGTCGTTCTATATACAACTTAAAGAATGAAAAGAGATGGAATACAAGGCGCAAAGAGTTCGTGACCCCCTGCACAACCTTATAGAATTTAAAGGGGAAAAGTTTGAGAGTGTGCTGTGGGAGCTAATTCAAACACCCGCGTTTCAGCGTTTGCGCCGCATCAAGCAGTTGGGTTTCTCGGACTTCGTTTATCCCGGCGCCACGCACTCCCGCTTCTCCCACAGCATCGGCGTGTTCCATACGGCGCGTCGGCTGACGTCGATCATTGAGGAGAAGCTGGATAAGAAAATCGATGACGATCTGATCAAGCGCGCGCAAGCGGCGGCGTTGTTGCATGATGTGGGGCATGGGCCATTCAGCCATGCGTTTGAAGCGGTGTATGAGAAGGTCGGGCTGCCAAAAGTCGATCATGAAAGCATCAGCGTGCATCTGATCCAAGATGACCAGATTGCAAAAATTCTCAAACCAATTTGCAGCGGCTTTGCCGAAGATGTGGCGCAGATGATTCGGCCTGGCTCACAAACCATCTATGGCGCCGTAGTCTCCAGTCAGTTTGATGCGGATCGGCTGGACTATATGCGCCGCGACCGCTTGATGACCGGCACGCAGAACGCCGCCATCGATTTTCATTGGCTGTTGGCCAATCTGGAGATCGGCAATGTGCCAAATGTTGTTGATGATGCGTTGATTGGCTATCAGGAGCTGTTTGTTCTGAGCACAAAGGCGCTGCAAGCGGCGGAAGCCTATGTTCTGGGCCTGTTTCAACTCTACCCCACCGTCTATTTCCACAAAGCCACACGGGGGGCGGAGAAGATTTTTACGGAGTTGATTGCCCGCTTGATCACTCTGAGTCGAGAGAGCGCACACGCGCGGACCGGTTTGCCCGCAAATCACCCGCTCAGTTGCTTCGCCCGGGCTCCACAGAGCATGGAGCGGATTCAGGCGCTGGATGATACGGTGGTGTGGGGCGCGCTGCCGATGTTGGCTCAGGCTGAAGACGCCACCGTGGCCCATTGCGCCAATCGTCTGTGGCGGCGGGAGTTGTACAAGTGCATCGATGCGAGGGCGCGGTTAGACAAGCTGCCTGCGGAGGCGTTTGAGGCGGCGCAAAAGTCTGTGACGCGGAAAATCACCGATTGGTTGCGCGAGAACCCCGGCCCATGCCCGCGTATTTTGATTGATGGCGGCAAAGACGCCAAGCGCGAGGCCTATTCCGAGTATAAAGAGTCAAAAGGGTTGCAGAATCAGATTCTTGTCCGAAGTGAGGAGGGAGAGTACGCGGATATTTGCGATTATTCCCCCATGATCAAGGCGATCAAAACGTATAAAGTGTTCCGGCTCTACTACGCAAAAGAGGACACTGAAGCGCAAAGCTTCATCCAGCAAGTGATCCAGGAGGAGTTGAACAATGTCGCCAACGGGTGAATTCAAAAGCAGTGCGCGCAAGGCGCAGCAGATTGTTGCGGATGCCGGTGGTGAAGTGGTGGGGCGCACCCGTTTGCAGAAGATGGGCTATATTCTGGAGCTGGCAGGCGTTGGCGAAGAGTTCTCCTTTTTCTATAAGCATTACGGCCCCTATTGCGAGGAGTTGGCCGAAGGCGCGGAAACGGCTAGAGAGTTGGGTTTTGTGAGCGAAGAGGTTCATCCAACAACGTGGGGTGGGAATTATTCGATCTACACGACAGAGCAGCCCACGCCTGCTGAAGAGGTCGATCCGGCGCGACTGAAGCTATTGAAAATCATGAAAGACGCCAACGCCATCGTCCTGGAGTTGGCCGCCACCGCCGCGCTGCTGGCCAAGCAGGGCGAGCCCGACCCCTGGAGCGAAACAGCCAGCCGCAAGCCCGACAAGGCGCAAGGCCGCATGGAGGCTGCAAAGAAGCTCTATAAGGAGCTGCGCCAAGTGGACACGCCATTAGCTTTGCCCGCCATCTAATCCCCTTCGCATATTCGCTTGTCGCGTGAGGCGATTCATGCGACAAGCGAATCATGAACGCACAATTTTTCCTGAATCACGAAGCCCTTATTCGGCTGGGGTGTTTTGTCGCCGTGCTGGCTGTCATCGTCGGTTGGGAGCTGCGCGCGCCGCGTCGCGCCTTGAGCCTTCCGCGCGTCCGGCGCTGGCCCGCCAACATCACCATCGTGGCGCTGAATACGCTGCTCTTACGGCTGATCTTCCCCACTGCCGCCGTGGGTGTGGCGCACCTGGGACAGGCGCAGAGTTGGGGGTTGCTCAACCAGTGGCAGATCCCGCCCGCGGTCGCATTGTTGCTGGGGGTGGCGCTGCTGGATCTGGCCATCTACCTGCAACATGTGATGGTCCACGCCATCCCGACCCTGTGGCGACTGCACCGCATGCACCACGCCGATCTCGACTATGACGTCACCACCGGCAGCCGTTTCCACCCGCTGGAGATCCTCCTCTCCATGGGGATCAAATTCGGCGTCATTGCGGCGTTGGGGCCGTCGGCGCTGGCGGTGATGCTGTTTGAGATCCTGCTCAACGCCTCGGCCATGTTCAACCATGGCAATATCCGCCTGCCATTGGCTTTGGATCGCTGGTTGCGTTGGGTCATCGTCACCCCCGACATGCACCGGGTGCATCACTCGGTGGTCATGCGCGAGACCAACTCCAACTTCGGCTTCTGCCTGCCGTGGTGGGATCGGCTGATGGGCACCTATCGGGCGCAACCGGCGGCGGGGCACACGGGCATGACCATCGGCCTGGAGGCGTGGCGCGATCCACGCGATGCGGCAACGTTGTGGGGGCTGCTCAGGATGCCGTTCCGCAGCGCCGCCGGGCCGACAATGCTGGATGGGGGTAACCGCAGGCTAAGCGAAGTAACGCAGCGCGATGATGACGATTAGGATGATGGCGGTCTGAACAACCGCCGTTGAGAGCACTAACTTCCGCTGTTTGTTGGTGAATTTGTGCAATTCCCCCTGCACTTCGCCGAGCAGACGCACCACGCTTTTGTTGATGCGCCCCTCCATCTCCAGGAACTTCTGATTGTTCTCGGTGAGTTTCAGGTTGGACTCATCGCCGATGGTCTCCACCCGCGCCAGCACGGCGCGATGCTGCTCATCCAGGCGTTTCTCCAGCGTCTCCAGGGAGGCGCTAATGCGGCTGATTTCGGGGCTGTCGTTCATGGGCGCAAACCTGTTGCCATCTGAGGGTGAGAGGACCATACTCGGGGGCTCATTTAAACAGAATTGATCCAATGCGCCAAGCATGCCGCACCGATTGGAGGCCAATATGGAACATGTGGAAGACGATCCGCTCCGGGCGTTTCTGACCAAGACCATGCAGGATATCGGCGGGGCTAAACTGCCGGACTATCTGCCCGCCAGCGAGATCAAACGCTTGCTGGCAGAAGCGTGGTGGGCGCGGGGTTTCGCCCATGCGCCCTACTCCGACTACGCGGTGGGGGCGGCGCTGCTGGATGAGAACACCGGCATTCACAGCGGTTGCAATGTGGAGAACGCTTCGCTGGGGTTGAGCATGTGCGCCGAACGGGTGGCGCTGTTCAAAGGGGTGTGCGATGGCGAACGCCACTATCTAGCGTTGTCGCTGGTGGCCGAAGCTGACGCCGAGGGGCAGCCCATCGCCCCTTGTGGGGCTTGCCTGCAAACCTTGGGCGAGTTCCTGCAACCGGAGACCACGGTATTCCTGGCCTCGGTGGCGGGCGCATTGCGCGTGACCACCTTTGGCGCGCTGTTCCCCAAGCCGTTCCGACTCGATCCCAAAGGGGCATGATCGCCCCCGCCGCCCAGGCGGTGCTGGATTTCTGGTTCGGCGCCGAGGGCGATCCTGAATATGGCCAACCGCGCCGCATCTGGTTTCAGCAGGATGCGGCGTTTGATGCGGAGATTGTCGAGCGCTTTGGCGCGCTGCACGCCGAGGCGGCGGCGGGCGCTCTGAGCGACTGGATGGCTACGCCCCACGGCGCGTTGGCGCGGATCATCGTGCTGGATCAATTTTCGCGCAATCTCCACCGTGACGATGGCCGCGCCTTCGCCTGCGATCCCCTGGCGCTGACGGCGGCCAAGTTCGCCACGGAGCGGGGCGATCATCGTCTTGTGCTTCCCGTCATGGCGGGGTTTTTCCTGCTCCCTTTCGAACATAGCGAAAATCTCGCCGACCAGGACCATGCCATCACGTTGTTCACCGAATTGGACAATGAGCAGGGTCTGTTGTGGGCGCGCCGCCATCGTGATGTGATCGCCCGCTTTGGACGCTTCCCCCACCGCAACGCCGCGTTGGGTCGTGAGAACACTCCCGAGGAGACGGCGTTTCTGACGCAACCGGGTTCGCGGTTTTAATTACACTGCGCGTTGCAGAATCTTGATATTAGCGGGGAAGAATTTGGTCGGTGGCTGCTGGCGTTCAAATCCCAACTGGGCGTACAGCGCCATAGCTTCGACCATGGTGTCCGCCGTCTCCAGGCGCAGCGCGGTATAACCCGCCTGTTTGGAGAAGGTCATTGCGGCTTCCGCCAACGCGCGTCCCACGCCTTGGCCGCGCTGTGCGGGAATCACATAGAGTCGGCGCATCTCCGCCGTACCGTTCTGTTCCCAGGCGCCTTGGAATGGGGCAATCCCTACGCAGCCCACCGCTTGTGGCGCGCCATCCAGCTCCATCCACGCCAGCAGAATCGCGCCTTGAGGCGGCTCATAGCCCTTGGGCAACTCCTCCAATTCCCGTTTGAAATTGCGCAGACAATATCCCAAATCAACCGACTTGGCGTATGCTTGAAACAGTGCGCGGGCGGCTTGGAACTCGTCCGGCGATGTGGCGGGGATGATGGTCAACGGGTCAGACACGCACAGCCCTCAGAAGTCCACTTGATTATCTTGAAAATGAACACAGCGGTGTAAAAAGGGAAGAGACCGGGGCTTCGCTCCAGACCCCGACCAGGGCTCTGCCCTGGACCCGCCAGGGGAATGATTCCCCTGCACCCCCGTTAGTTAACCTTTTGCGCACACATAGAGTTTTGGTTTTTGCTGTGAAATCGGTTAATTAGAGTCAGGACGCGCGGATTAACCGCCTTATGCGCTCATGCCGCCATCCACCACCAGGCTTTGGCCGGTGATGAAAGCGGCCTCCTCGGAGAGCAGAAAGCGCGCCGCAGCGGTCACATCCTCGGCCTGACCGAGACGACCCAGCGGGGTGCGGCGGATGACTTGTTGCCGCTGTTTGTCGCCCATGTCGGCGGTCATGTCGGTCTCCAGGTAGCCGGGGGCGATGGCGTTGACGGTTACACGGGCGCGCCCCATTTCGCGACACAGGGCGCGCACCGCGCCCTCCAAGCCCGCTTTGGCGGCGGCGTAGGGGACCAATCCCGAAAAGCCGGTGTGGGCGATCACCGAGGAGACCATGATAATCCGCCCCTGTTTGCGCAGAAGCATGCGGCGGGCGACAGCGCGGGTGAGGAGCAGGGTGGCGGTGAGGTCCACATCGATGGTCTGGGCGATGGCGCCGACATCCTGCGTGGCGAGCAGACCGTCGGGGGCGATGGCGGCGTTGTTGATCAAACCATAGATTGGGCCGAAATCGCGTTCGATGCTCTCCACCAGGGCGGCGCTGGCGTTGACGTCGGCCAGATCCACAGCGTCGAAGCGGTAGGCGTCGGGGTGTTCGGCGGCCAGGGCGTCGGTTGCGGGGGTGGGGCGACGGCTGAAGGCGGTGACGCGATAGCCATGGGCGAGCAGGTCGCGCGAAAAGGCGAGTCCGAGGCCGCGGCTGGCGCCGCTAATGAGAATCAGGGGAGCGGGAGCGTTCATCCGAGCATTGTAAAGGCAGCAAAGCCGCAAAAAAAGGGAGTGGGCTGGCAGGGGGCAAAAGTGTGTGCGTGGGGGAGGTCGAGCGAGCGCTGACTATTGGCCTGCGGCTGGCCGCAGGCGGGGTCTGGGGGCCGCTGCCCCCAGCGGGTCCAGGGCGGCGCCCTGGCGGGGTTTGGGGCAGCGCCCCAATATCTTTAAATCTTTAGGCCGTTTCCCCCTTGATGAAGGCGGATCTCAGACGGGACAGCAAGGGAAGCGCGAAGCGACAAGGCCAGTCGGGAGGCAAACGGGGAAACGGTGGCAAGCGTATGTCGGCGCAGCCGACAGGAGCGAATGCCGTAGAGGCCGCCGACTGGAACAGATAAAAATGTGTGCGCAAAGGGCGCCGACCAATGATCACTAACAGAACCAGAAAATAAGCTCGTGATACCGTTACACACTCACGCTATAATTGAGTGCGCTTCAAGCCCGCTCCACAGTGGATTTGGCGGGACTCTGCGGCGTCGCATCGGCATTGGCGGGCGCAGTCGCCGCCGCGCCAGCAGCAGGCGCAGCATCAGCTTCATCGCCGCCGCGCCCAAAGATGCGCCCAATGCGGCGGGCCAACGCCTTGATTCCGCGCCAGATTTTCGGCAGCAGCCAAGCGGTGAGCAAAGCGAATAGCACCAGCAGGCCCAAAAACACCGCCGGATGGAACAGCGCCGCATACATGCCGCCGATCACGGCGACGTCTTCGGTGATGGAGGCGCCCCAGTTGCTGACGGGTTCGGGGGAGGTGTTGATCAACACCCGTGAGCCCGCCTTGACCAGATGCGAGGAGGCCGCCACCCCGCCGCCGACAATGGCCGCCGCCAATCCCAACGCCGGGTCCATCTCGCCCACCGCCCCCGCCGCCAGAACCGCGCCGGCGGGAATGCGCACGAAGGTGTGCAGGGTGTCCCAAAAGGTGTCCACCCCGGGAACCTTATCGGCGAAGAACTCCACCGCGTACATCAAGCCCGCCGCGCCGATCACCAGCGGGTGGCTCACCATCTCCAATCCCGGCGGCAACGTCACTTGGCCGGTGGTCGCGCCCAACCCCAACACCAGCAGAGTGGCGTAGAGGTTCAACCCACTGGCCCAGGCGGTTCCCATACTCAGGGCGATCAGGGCGATGATCTGTTGATACGCTTCCATAACGGTTGGCGCTCCCAAGCCGATGCAACAGGAGAGAAAAACGGGGATACGCAAGATCAGTGGCGCACAGGGGCGCGATGTTGCGTCCTGTGGCTATTATGCGGCGAGACTGCTAGGATGGCGAGATTCCATTTCCCTATCATAAGAGTGCGGGATTCCGCGCCATTTTCGCCAAGCGCTGCATGATCAAAAAACGCCACAACGCCAACGATCTGAACTTCTACGCCAAGGGCTCGTTCAACACGCCCATGATCCGCGAGAGTTTGCGTCCCCATTGGCGCACTTTTGCGTTTACTGCGCTGGTCTCCGCCCTGCTGGGGATGGCGCAGGTGGTGGGTCTGACCGCGTTCCTGCCGATTCTGGCGGTGTTGATGGGCAAAGGCGTCGACGAGCTGGCGCAGATCCCTCTGCTGGGCGACGTCCTGCCCTATCTGCCAAATGATCCGCGCGCCGCCGCCGGGGTGATGCTGGCGGTGCTGTTCGTGGTGTTGGTGGGTCGCGCGGTGGCGCGGGCGGAGATTCAGTTGATCCAACAGCGGCTGATGTTCCGCATTGACGTGCATCGACGCGCGGAGTTGACCGCCCACTGGCTGCGCGTCCCCGCCATTATGCAAGGTCGCGATGCGGTCTCCCGCCTGCTGCACATGGCCAACTATGACGTGCGCAACTTCGCCACCGGTCTGTCCTCCGTGGTCACGCTGATCTCCGCCTTTGCGCAACTGGCGATCGTCCTGGGCTTTCTGGCCCTGGTCACCTGGGAGGTGATGGCGCTGGTGCTGGGGTTCATGGTGCTGTTCATCATCCCCGCCACCCTGTTTGCGCGGAAACTGTTTCAGGCCGCGCACCGGGAGAATTCGGCCATCGTCTCCTATATGCAGACCTGTCTGGAGATGATCAAACGCACCGAATTGATTCGCGTATTCCATACCCATCGTTTGGAGATGGCCCACTTAAGCGATTCGGCGGAAGCGTATCTGCCGTTTAAATTCAAATATCTCCGCATTCGCGCGCTGGCCCCGGTAATGGTTGAAGTGGGGATGGCGGTGGCGGTGGTGGTGGTGTTGGGCTGGCATCTGCTCTTCTCCGGCAACGAGGCCGCAGTGGAGCATCTGGTGCTGTTTATCGGCGGCATGGCGATGCTGGCGCCGAGCCTGACGGCGGCCAACACCGCCTTGGGATCGGTCTCGCAAGTGGTGGCGTCGGCCAATCGGATGCAGGAGATTTTCGACCTGCCCAGCGAAACGTCGCCGCCCGCTTCGGAAGCTCCGAAGAATCCCGAAACAGAGATCGCCATGCGGGTGGAGAGTCTCACCTTTGGCTATCCCGGTGTTGACGAACCGGTGTTGCAGAACTTCTCCGCACAGTTCCCGGCGGGCAAATTGACGCTGATTTTCGGCGCCTCTGGGGCGGGGAAATCGACCCTGCTCAAAGTGTTGCAGGGGCTCTATGCGCCACAACAGGGGCGTGTTCTGGCGCATGGGGAGGATCTGGCGCAGATGGACCCGGCGCGCAAACGCGCCACCGTGCTGATGATGCCGCAGGATCTGCCGGTGTTCCATGGCACCGTGCGCGAGAACATCGCCTATGGCGGCGGCGTGAGCGATGCGGCGCTGGATGAGGCGGTGTCGGTGGCGCGGGTGGATGAGTATCTGGGGCGTCTGCCTGAGGGGTTGGAGAGCCATGTGGGCGACGGCGGCGGCTTGCTGTCGGGCGGGCAGCGGCAACGTCTGGGCCTGGCGCGCACCTTGGCGCAGAAGCCCCGCGTGCTGCTGCTGGACGAACCCACCAGCGCGCTGGATCGCCATCTGGAGCTGGATGTGCTCAACCACCTGATGGATCTGTGCGAGGCTGGAACCACGGTGATCATGACCACCCACAAGGTGGATCTGGCCCCGCTGGCGGACAATCTGGTGTGGTTTGCCGATGGCCAGTTGGAGAGCGGCGCCTTCGAGCAGTTCGAAAAGCGTCTGGAAGGGTTCCGCATCAAGCGGCGGCACAAGAGCGATGACGCCTAACACCCCCGCTGCGCCGCGTTGGGCCGATGGTCGCCCACGAGTGGCGGCGGCCATTCCCTGCTATCGGGTTAAACGTCACATACTCACGCTATTGTCCGCCATTGGCGCAGAAGTCGGGGCGATCTATGTGGTGGATGACGCCTGCCCCGAGGGCAGCGGCGATTGGGTCGCCAGTGGGTGTGACGACCCCCGTGTGCGGGTGCTGCGTCATACGCAGAATCAAGGCGTTGGCGGAGCCACCATCACCGGCATGCGCCAAGCCCTGGCCGATGGCGCCGAAGTGATCATCAAGCTCGATGGCGATGGGCAGATGGACCCGGCGTTCGTGCCCACGCTGATTGCGCCGATTCTGGCGGGGGAGGCGGACTACGCCAAAGGCAACCGTTTCTTCGACCCCGAGAGCGTGGCGCAGATGCCCACCGGGCGCATCATCGGCAATGCGGTGTTGTCGTTTTTGGCCAAGCTCTCCACCGGCTACTGGGATATTTTCGACCCCACCAATGGATTCCTCGCCATCCATGCCCGGGTGGCGGCGCGGTTGCCGTGGGAGAAGCTGGCGCGGGGCTATTTCTTCGAGACCGATATGTTGTTTCGGCTCAATACCCTGCGCGCGGTGGTGATGGATGCTCCCATGTCCGCCCGTTATGGCGACGAGGCCAGCGGCTTGAATGGCTGGCGCGAGGCCCCACGGTTTCTGGCCGGGCATGCGCGCTGTTTGCTCAAGCGGCTGTTCTACAATTACTATCTGCGCGACTTCTCGGTGGCGTCGCTGGAGTTGCCGTTGGGTGTGGCGCTGCTGCTGTTCGGCGTGATCTTCGGCGCCTGGAAGTGGCTCACCGGCTATCAGACTGGCGCCTTCTCCAGCGCCGGCACAGTGATGTTGGCGGCGCTGCCGGTGCTGCTGGGGGTGCAGCTCCTGCTGGCGTTCCTGCAACACGACGCCCGCAGCGTGCCGCGCGCGCCATTGCACAAACGGTTGCGTTAGAGTGCATCAGGTTCAATGGGATGTCATTGTTCGGGAAGATGAAAGATATTGAGGGCTGCGCCCTCAAACTCCGCTAAAATCAACGGCAAAACCGTGGGCTCCGCCCATTTTTGATACGGCTTCGCCTGTGGCCGCTGGGGGCGGGGCCCCCAGACCCCCGAAAATCCCGCCATAAATGTCGGGATTTTCGACCTGTCGAGTTTCGAGCAATCCCTGACTTTTGTTCAGGTTACTGATAATTGCGATTGTGACTTCAGGAAAAGAGACCGCACATGACCGCACACACTTTGCGTTTGGGACTGATCGGCTGTGGCCGCGTGGCGCAGCACTACCGCAAAATTCTCACCCGCGACATGGCTCCGGGCGTCACCATCAGCGCCGTGTTTGACCTGGATCGCGCCAAAGCCGAGGACATGGCGGCCACCTTCAACGCCACCGTGCACGACTCCTATGCCGCCCTGCTGGCCGATCCCAATGTGGATATGGTGGTGATCCTCACCTTCAGCGGGCTGCACTTTGAGCATACCAAGCAGGCGTTGGATGCGGGCAAGCACGTGCTGATCGAAAAGCCGGTGTCTCTCATCCCCGGCCAAGGCGCTGAGTTGCAGGAGTTGGCCGACGCCAAAGGGGTGATGTGCGGCGTAGCGTTCCAGAATCGCTTCAACCCCGCCATCCGCGCCCTGCGTGAGGTGATGGATGCCGGGCGGTTGGGCAAAATCGTCACCGCCTCCATTCGTCTGCGCTGGTGCCGCTTTCAGGAGTACTACGAAGATGGCTGGCACGGCACCTGGGGCATGGATGGCGGGGTGATCAACCAGCAGGCGATCCACCACGCCGACGCGCTGAACTGGCTGTGCGGCCCCATCGAAGCGGTGTGCGCCGCCGAGGCGCGACGCATGAACAAGCTGGAGGCCGAAGACACCATGACCGCCAATGTGCGCTTTGAAAACGGCGCATTGGGCACCATCGAAGTGACCACGGCGGCGCGCCCGGAGGATTTTGAAGCTTCCATCTCGGTGGTGGGTGAAAACGGCATGATCACCCTGGGCGGCATTGCGCTGAATCTGGTGGACAACTGGTTCTTCATCGAACCCCAGGCGGGAGACGCAGACGCCAAAACCCGCTGTTCGCAGGAGGTGGAGACCGGCTATGGGTTGAGCCACGGGCCGCTGTTGGTGGAGATCGCCGAACGTTTGGCTGCGGGTCGCACCGACGCGCCCATCAGCGCCGCCGATGGCGACGCCACCACGGCGTTGGTGCATGCGCTCTACGCCAGCATCGAGCGCGACGGCTGGGTGAAGATGGCGGACAAGCCGCAGTCGAGCCGCCTGGGCAGTTGAACTCAGCTGTGAAGTCATAGAGTGACGGGAACCTAAAATCATCCATTTCATTTATGGGGAGATGGAAGATATCGAGGGCTCCGCCCTCGAGCTCCCAAAATCAAAAGCTACACCGTGGGCTCCGCCCACACCCGCTGGGGGCGCGGCCCCCAGGCCCCGCCGCCGACCAGTCGGCGGCCCATAGTTAGCGCAAGCTTGTACTGCGTCACGCAAACATTGGCTGTTTAGAGCGGTTTTGATTTTGCGTGGTGATAACAAAGGCGCAAGCGAGAGAGCTTGCGCCTTTGTTATTTTCAAGGCGGGCGCGGCAAGACGCGGAGTGCGGGAAAGCACGTCAGCCGCCAAGTCGAAAAATCGCCAAAGGCGGTTTTTCGGGGATTCTTAAGGGTCTGTGACCCTTAAGCGGGTGTGGGCAGCGCCCACGATTTGGCAGGAATGCCAAATCGGACTCGCGCAGCGAGCCCGCAGGGTGAGGACCAGGGATGGTCCGAATCACGGTTTGGATTTTGATCTTGGGAGCTCGAGGGCAGAGCCCTCGATATCTTTCATCTCCCCAAAATTTACCCAGCCAGCAGAGCCAACCCGCTCAGAGCCACGGCGCCGCCGCCGATGCGGATGACCGCCGGGCCCATGCTGCGCACCCAGTTCATCACCGCCAGAGTCAAGGCGATGCCGAAGCCGTGCAGGGCGGCGGTGGCGATGGCGAAGCCTGCGGCATAGCTGGCGAAAGCCGCCATGGCGGGGGCTTCCGCGCCATGGGCAAAGCCGTGGAACAGCGCCAGCACGCCGACCATCAACGCCGCCGCGCCCCAAGGCATGCGCGCGCCGCCAGCGATGACCAGACCCAGCAGAATCACCGAGCCGACGATGCCCAGTTCAACATGGGGCAGGGCGAAGCCGGTCATGCCCACCGCGGCGCCCACCAGCATCATGGCCACAAACGCGGCGGGAACGCGCCACAGAGCGCGGCCGCCTTGCTGTGCGGCCAGCACGCCGACGGCGATCATGGCCAACAGGTGGTCAACGCCGCCCAGCGGGTGGGAGAGCCCCGCCACGAGGCCGTGGCCATGGGGTTCGACACCGGTATGGGCGAAGACGGGCGCAGCCATCAAGGCGACGGCGGCGGCCAACAGCGAGATCAGGGCTTTCATGGATCCATCCTCCGAGGGGGGGTGAGGGTATGGCGTCTCGGGTTGCACACGCAACCCGTCCATTATCATATGCTGATATCCATGGTATGCCTCACTGACGGTAGGCGCAACAATTCTACGCACCCCGACGGAGATTCTCTCCCACTGGACCCCTGGGGCGCGGCGCGGCATCATGGGGGCTTGTCTGCAACCGATCCAATGAGATGAGTCGCCATGTCCGCCACCGACGCCGCATTTACCGCCATTCGTGAGACCTTGAGCGAGATCATCGCCAACCGGGGCGAAACGCCGCCGGAGATCACGCTGGAGACCTCGGTGCGCGAAACGGTGGTGCTGGACTCTTTCGAGTGGGCCGAATTCGCCATCGCCATTGAGTTGAAATTGGGCGCCGATCCGTTTGACCGCATGCGCGAGCGCAACGCCGATATCCACCGTGTGGCCGACATCGTCGCCCTGTTCGATCCCGCCTGATCCCCATGACCGCCGATCTGCTCACTCTGGCGCAAGCGGCGCCGCCCGACGCGGCGCTGCTCATGGACGCCGACGGCGCCCTCACCTATGGCGCGGCGTTGGCGCAGGCTGTTCCGTTGGGCGAGAGCTGGCGCGATGGAGTGCAAGGGCGTCGCGCTTTGTTGCGGGTGGGCTCGGCGCGCAACGCTCTGTTGGGCATGTTGGCGCTGCAGGCGGCGGGGGCGCAGATCTTCCTGCTGGACATCAACCGCAGCGACGCCAATCGGCTAGTCAAAGCCCATGGCGTCGGCGCGGTGGTGAATACCCGTGACGGCCTGCCGCAACGGTTTCACCGCTTCCCCATGCGCGGCGAACAGCCAGGGGATGGGGCGCAACTGGTCTTCTTCACCTCCGGCACCACCGGCGAGCCCAAGGCGGTGGCGCACCGCTGGGAGACCCTGCTGGCCCCGGCGCGGCGCGATGCGCGTTATGCCGGAACCCGTTGGTTGGGCAGTTTTCCGCCGACTCTGTACGCAGGATTGCAACTGTTAGTGCAGGTGGTGGCCAACGGCGCGACTCTGGTGGCGCCGCCCGATAACGACCCGCGCGCCATCGCCGCCGTGCTGGCGGATCAACATGTTGAGTACGCCGCCGCTTCGCCCACCTTCTGGCGGCGACTGCTGCGCTTTGGCGGACCTGCCGAACAGTGGGGGGCGTCTCTGCGCGGCGTGACCCTGGGCGGCGAGGCGGCGGATCAGACTCTTCTTGATGAACTGTGCGCGCGCTTGCCCCATGTGCGCGTCAGCCACATTTTCGCCACCAGCGAGCATGGGCGCTGTTTCGCCGTGCATGATGGTCAGGCGGGCTTTCCCGCCGATTGGCTGAATCACCCCCTGCAAGACGGCGTGATGGTGCAAACGCGCGACGATCAATTGTGGATTCGCCCCGTCCACGGTATGGCGGGCTATGCGGGCGGCGCGGCAGACGCACAGGATGACGCAGGGTGGCGTCCTACCGGAGACCGCGTGGCGGTGGCTGAGGGTCGGGTGCGGTTTCTTGGTCGCGATGGTGAGATGATCAATGTGGGCGGTCACAAGGTGGCGCCGTTGGATGTGGAGCGAGTGTTAGCGGCGGTCCCCGGGGTGGCGGAGATATTGGTGTATGGGCGTCCATCGCAGGTGACGGGGGAGATTCCCGCTGCGGACGTGGTTCCGGCGCCGGGGGTGGATGGGGAGGCGCTATTAGCCGAACTCAAACGCGCGGCCCATGCGACGCTGCCGCCGCAGGCGCGCCCGCGACAATGGCGGGTGGTGGAGGCGCTGGCGGTCAATGCGGCGGGCAAGGCGCAGCGCCCGACGCAGGATTAAATGAAGCGCGGAAGTAAACGTGGCCGCCGACTGGTCGGCGGCGGGGTCTGGGGGCCGCTGCCCCCAGCGGGGTGTGGGGCGGCGCCCCACGGTGTGGCAGTGGATCTTGCTGTTTCCCCATTGAAGAGGGTGCGAGCCAGTAGGAAGTTGGAGAAGGAGAGCCGAGCCACGAGCCTGCAAGGAGGCTGTCGGGGAAACGGCAGGTGAGCAGGCCCGAAGGGCCGTCGTCCGCAGGACGGCGAACTGCACTAAAACTGCGCGCTTGGTAAAGTCAAAAAAGTGTTTGCGTGAGAATCTGAATTCGGTAACTGTCCCCGGAACTTGAGACATTGAAGAGGGTGCGAGCCAGTAGGAAGTTGGAGAAGGAGAGCCGAGCCACGAGCCTGCAAGGAGGCTGTCGGGGAAACGGCAGGTGAGCAGGCCCGAAGGGCCGTCGTCCGCAGGACGGCGAACTGCACTAAAACTGCGCGCTTGGTAAAGTCAAAAAAGTGTTTGCGTGAGAATCTGAATTCGGTAACTGTCCCCGGAACTTCGGTTCCCGGAACTTGTCCGTGAATTCGGTAACTGTCCCCGGAACTTGTCCAAAGTAAGCCATCTCCAGTAATTTATCTGTTGTGGGCATTCCCATCACTTTTTCCTCTCGCTATACGTTCCACGGATAGATTGCCGAATAAATTGGCTTCTTGACTGGTCTCGTGCGCACATGCGTTCATGACCTTTTAATAGAAAAACTCTACGATAGGGATCAATTTTACCCCTAGATGACTCTCGGAAGTCAGATATATCAGTAGTGTCCTGATAAACTCCGGGGAATATTGGTTCATTTCTTACATTCACAGCGATGTAAATCAATTTTCCTCTGGTGTCTTCATATTGCGTATCGTCGAATTGGGACTCTTCAATATCTCCTAAATAGGTTACGATACTTTTTGCCGTTGCCGGTTTCCCTGGGGGGGGGTAACTAATTCAATCCCTTTTATGAAACCACCATTTTGTACAAGCAATCTGGACACATCATTTTCAATGTTCTGTTTCCAATCTTTATAAGTATCCGCTGATAATACATACTCATGATCAGATGCAAGACTTTCCACTGCAATATTTAATTCATACCGCACGTTAAAGGAGATAATCAGATAGTCAGCAGGATCGAGTTTATATTCTGAATAAGTTACTCCTCCTCTGCAAACCCACCCCCCCATTACATACCTTATAAATGTATTTATATATAGCTTGCCAATAAAACTGCCTTGGTTACGATACGAATACATATTAATGTAAAATAAACTGCTTGGCGCCATAAATACGCATAGAACAATGGCTTTAAATCTTTTATTCCCATTTTTCCACTTCTCCCAAATAATAAAAGCCACAACACAAGACAAATAAAAGATTGCCTTAATAATTATATCCGCGAAAAAATACTTTATACCCATCTTGCAGCAATCCTTGAATTCGGTGAAGGGGGCATCTATGAGTCCCCCGAAAAAAGCTGGCTCCCCTGACGGAGTTTCGGGGGAGTTTCGGGGACGGACGGAGTTTCGGGGACAGTTACAGAATTCCGGGGACATCTATGGACCCGCCCCCTTATGCAAAGAAGAATTTCCTTATAGCGGCGAATGGTGGAAGCGATTGCTGACATCTATCCGGCCTTCTGTTGGGACGACGCTGTGCGCCCTGGGTCATGATGGAAACCGCGCGTTCTCTCCTGATCACTCACTCGGCCTCGTAGGCCGCTGTCCCAGTAAGGTTCAAAGAACGCCGGATCGCTCCGTTTCGCCATCAAGGGTATTCCCCTTCGCAATTCGTGGTGGATTATGACATCCGACTGAATCCTATCCATCGTGGTATGGGGGCGTTTTCCACAATTCCCCAGGCCACAGGAGCCCATTGACTCCGCATCGGGCCTGGGGAATTGTGGAAAACGCCCCCATACGGCCCTGTTGCAACCTCTTTGACCAATCAACCCGCCGCTACCATCGCCTGTTGCGCTTTGCCCAGTCAGTTGGGGCGATAGCACTCGCCCGTCACCAACAGCGCCCAGAGTATCCGCGCCATCTTGTTGTGATGGGGCAACCACTTGGCGCGCAGGCGCTCAACACCGAGCGCGGCGGTTTCAGAAGCGCTGCTTACGCATCGCCCGATCAAGGAAGGTTATTGACCTATCTCATCCCACACCGCACTGCAAAACCACACACCAACCTCGGTCATTGATCAACCTAGAGGAATGGAATGGCCTCAGCAATATATTTTTTGGAACTTTTCTGGAAACGATGGGAATTCTGGTGGATATTTCGCTGATTTTGTGACGAGAAAGAAATATTATCTACCGCTAACTGGAGTTTTATCTCAATCGAAGTAGGCAACCGCGACAAGAGAGCGTGTTTCCGTGCTCGCGCTCTTTCCCCTGCGCCACCTCTTTGATGCGGGTGAGTGAGTGGACAAATCCTTGCCCTACCAAGCGCCAGGGCCATTTATCCCCTATCCGCCAGCGGCTCTGGCCCGCTTTCGCGTGCTGTATGCATCCGGCCATCTCCGCCAGCGCCAGTGAGGATGGAAACGTCACCCTACACGCGGATGAGGGGGTGGATCTCCAGCAGATGACGCACGAGTTCCTGCATCTGCTCGACGGGAAAAGATCGCTGCGACTGCGTGAGGAGGGGCGATGTGTGCAGTGTGTGGACGCAGCGGCAAGTGCTTCCGCGTCTTGTTCTGGCATGACAAGGTTAAGCAGACGGATAACTGCGTGGGCAGCCAAATCGGTATTGAGCCCCCCTCCTCCGCTGCTTTGGCGGCGAGGGCGCCACCGCCCTTTGGGCGTTTCGCAAAAGAGTGGAGAACGCCAAAACCATCCAGCGGGATTATTTAGAAGAGCAAGTTGGAGCGGCCCGGCGTCTGGTTGATTCGCTCTCCACTCTCTAACCCTCTTTAGCCGGATAGAGAAGCCGACCCGTCCGCAGCGGATTACCCGGTCATCCGCGCCTTGTGACAGATGCTGGGCAAGCTATTCAGTATTGCCGGGTCGTTTCCCTTTCAGTCCCCATGCAGATCGAATTCCATGAGGATCCTGCTGCTGGGGGAATTCCGGGGACACTCACTTAATTCTCGGGATTTTGTGTTGTCTCCGTGGAGAAAAGTAGGACACTGGACGTAACACACCCCGTTGGAGGCGAATTAGCGGGAGGCGGTGAGTAACCCCCGCACGCACGCAATCACATGCGCTGCATCGGCGTCGCTCATGGCCGGATAGAGCGGCAGGGAGAGACACTGCGCATAGAAGGCGTCGGCATGGGGGCAGTCGCCGGGACCGGTCCCGAAACGCTGACGGTAGTAGGGGTGATGGGTCACCGGGATGTAGTGCACCTGGGTATAGATGTGGTCCTCATTGAGCTTGAGCATCACCGCCTTGCGATCCATCCCCAGCGCCGCGAAGTCGAAGCGCACTGTATAGAGGTGATAGTTACTCAGTCGCTCCGGCGACTCGGTGGGCAGGGTGATGTGGGGTAGTCCAGCCAGCTCGGCGTTGTAGCGCTCGACCAGGACGCGCCGACGCGCCACAAAGCGCGGCAGTTTGGCCATCTGTGACGTTCCCAACGCACACTGAATGTCGGTGATGCGATAGTTGAAACCCAGCGCGATCTGCTCGTAATACCACGGTCCGGGCATCTGCTCGGGGGTGAGGTGGTCGCGGCTGATGCCGTGGGAGCGCAGCAAGCGCACCCGTTCGCCCAACGCGACATCCTGAGTCAACACCGCGCCGCCCTCGCCGGTGGTCACATGCTTGACCGGGTGAAAACTCATACACGCCATATCGGAATATTCACACGCCCCCACCGGCTTGCCGCCATAGGTGGAGCCCAGGGCGTGGCAGGCGTCCTCCAACAGATAGATCCGCGTGCCGAACTCCGCCTGCTTGGCGTCGATGAGGGCGCGAATCTCCGCCATATCGCAGCTCTGGCCGGCGAAGTGCACCGGCGTGACGATGCGCGTGCGGGGGGTGATCAGCGGCGCGATGGCGTCGGCGGTGATATTGCCGGTGATCGGGTCGATGTCGGCAAAGCGCGGCGTGGCGCCGCAATAGACGGCGGCGTTGGCCGAGGCGGCGAAGGTGAGCGGCGAGGTGATCACCTCATGCTCCGGGCCGAGTTCGGCGGCCATGCACGCCAGATGCAGCGCGGCGGTGCCGGAGTTGACCGCAACCACATGGGCGGCGCCGGTATAATCGCTCAGGGCTTGTTCGAACGCGGCGACGTGGGGCCCTTGGGTGAGCCACGCGCCGCGCATCACCGCATCCACCGCCGCCAGATCGTCATCATCCAACCACTGCCGCCCATAGGGGACCCGGCCATCGGGCGCAGGATAGCGCGCTTGTTCGGGCTCCGGCTCCGCCGCCAACCCGGCGCGCAACTGTCCCTGCACATCGGCCTGACCGTCGGCGGCAAAGCGCGCCAGACTCTCGGCCATGGTGGGCGCCAGTTGACCCAACGCCTGCTCCAACGCGGTGACGTCCAGAGTGAGATCCAGCCCCCGCGAGGCGGTGAAGTGGGCGTCGCGCACCGAGCCGGGCAGCACCAGATGGGTATCGAAACCAAATAGATCGGCCACCGCGCGGCCAAAGTCGAGTTTGCTCATGCCGTCGCGACAGGCGACGTTGTAGAGCCCGTCGAGCCCTTTGGCCATGGCCGCTTCCAGCAGATCGTGCAGATCGCCCACATAGATGGAGGAGAACAGCGCGTCGGCAAAACCGCTCACCGCATGCTTCTGCTGCTGGGCGCGCAGGAACCACTCGGCGATGCTCAGTTTATCGCGCAGATTCCAGCCGTAGATATTGGTGCGCGCCACCAGCGCGCCGGGGCGCTGGAGAGCGAGCTGTTCGGCGGCGCGCTTGGTCTTGCCGTAGCGGTTGAGCGGGGCGGGGAACTCCTCCTCATCGTGGGGGCCGGGGGCGCCGCTATAGACCGCGTCGGTGGAGATGAAGATCAGTTTGGCCCCGCTATCGCGCAGGGCGTCGAGCAGATTGCGCGTGGTCAGCACATTGGCGCGCCAGGCGCCCTCTTCGTCCACCTCCATGGCGTCGACGTCGGTGCGCGAAGCGCAGTGAATCACCACATCGGGAGTGAAGTTCTGAATTTCAGCGCGCAGGGCGGCGTAGTCGGTCATATCCACGCCGCGACAGGCGGCCCCGGGGATGCGCACCGGGTTGCGGTGATAGAGCCCCAACACGGAATCGCCCGCCTGCGCGCGGCGCCAAGCCAGATAGCCGCCCAGCAGGCCGGATGCGCCGGTAATCAGAGTGCGGCGAGGCGCCGAAGCGGGAGAGGAAGGGGCGTCGGTCATGGTCGATTCCTGACGGAGATCTGGCGGGCAGGCGGTCAGCGAGCGGTGGTTTGAGGAAGTTGCTGTGACTCAGGCATAGCAAAATGTGACTTTCGCCGCAAGCGGGGGCGGGCGGCGCTCCTCTTTATTCTACGAATCTGCTATGTTGAGCGGATTAACAGGATAGTCAATCCATTAACAAGGAGCGCGCATGAGCACCCGTCACATCGGCGTTCTGCTGGTTCAGTTGGGCACCCCCGAAGCCCCCACCGCCGAGGCGCTGCGGCCCTATCTGCGACAGTTCCTCTCCGACCGCCGGGTGGTGGATCTGAGCCGACTGATCTGGTTGCCGCTGCTGCATGGGATCATTCTACGCACCCGGCCCAAACGCTCGGCGGCGCTGTATGCCAAAATCTGGGGCGCCGATGGCCGCTCGCCGCTACTGGCGGCCACCGCCGATCTTGCAGCCAATGTCGCTAAACAGCTACCGGACGCCGTCACCGTGCGCTACGCCATGCGCTACGGATCGCCCGCGGTGGATGCGGTGATTGAACAGATGTTGGACGCTGGCGTAACCCACCTGCTCACTATTCCGCTGTTTCCCCAATACGCCAGCGCCACCACCGCTTCGGTGATCGACGCCGTCTACGCCGCCGTGGCCCCGCGCCGGGGGGTGCCGTCACTGCGCTTTGCCGAACCCTACTACGCCCATCCCGACTACGTGCGTGTGCTGGCGGCCAGCATCGCGCCGCATCTGCAGGCTGAGGCGGGGCGGACGCCGCCGCATCTGCTGTTCTCCTTCCATGGCGAGCCGCAGCGCTATGTGGATGAGGGCGACCCGTATGAGACCCAGTGTCGCCACAGCGCCCAGGTGACCGCAGACGCCCTGGGGCTGAGCGCGGAGCAGTGGAGCGTGGCGTTCCAGTCGCAGTTCGGCAAAGAGCCGTGGATCGGCCCCGCCACCGATGCGCGCTTGGCGGCGTTGCCGGGGGAGGGGATCAAACGGGTGGTGACGGTGTGCCCGGGATTCGCCGCCGACTGCCTGGAGACGCTGGAGGAGATCGCCATGGAGGGTCGCGAGACCTTTCTGCAGGCGGGCGGCGAGGCGTTCGACTATATCCCCTGTCTCAACGCAGGGGATGAATGGGCGGCGGCGCTGGCGGCGATCATCCGTCAGGAGTTGGGCGGCTGGCTGGAATCCTGAGAAGCCAATGCGCGGGCGCGGGCGTCGAATGCGGCGAAGGAGCCGATCTTCACAGGAGGGAATGGTGGATACGCGCTTTCAGCGGGGAGTTCGGAGAGGACGGTATGTCCGTCTTCAGCGCACCAAATTCCCAGAACCACACGTTGGTCAATAGTGAGGGTTGGGGACTCTGGTTGATGTTCAAAGAAGATCAGGAGCGCGCTTGTGCGTCCATTCGGCCAATATTTCGCGAGGATTTCACCAGACTCTCTGAAGCTTCTGATAATGCCTGGAGCTTTCTTATAGACGCCTTGATGCGCTATCAGTTTTCGTCGCCATCTGGATTTTAGGGCGGCATGTTCATTCCACAATGCCAGAGTGATCAGCGCGGTGATCTCCAAAAACGCGATCCCCGCGTATTGTGCGTCGGCATGCGCCATTCCCGCCAGAAGCATGAGCAAAATATAGAGCCCGACTGCGAGCAGTCCGCCCCAGCAACTGGGAATGAGGCGAAACGCGGCTTTGGTCGGCGCCAGCAGCATCTCTCCCAATAGCCACTCCAGATTGAAGGTCGCTCGCCACTGCCGTTGCATCCACGCGCGTCGACCGGCACTCAAATAGGCGATGCGGGCCGCAGGATCGCGCAGCGCCTGCCACTCACCCATCAGCGTCCACCGCCTCCTGATGAGACGTCGCTGCGCCCGGGGCGATCTGCGCCAGAATCTGCTTGAGCCGCTCCAAGCGCACCGGCTTGGCCATCACATCGTTCATGCCAGCGTCGAAACAGGTCTCGATGCTCTGCTTCACCACATCGGCGGTCAGCCCGATGATGGGGGTGTAGCCGCCGCGCTCCTGCTCGATGGCGCGGATGCGCCGCGTGGCCTCCAACCCATCCACGCCGGGCATGCGCAGATCCATGAACACCAGATCGAAGATGCCGGATTTGAAGCGGTCGATCCCCTCGGCGCCGTCGTTGGCGAAGGTGACGCGGCAGCTCATCTGCTGCAACAGGGTGGCGGCCACCTGCTGATTGACCGGATCATCCTCCACCAGCAGCACGTGGATCTCACGTTCGGCCTGGGCGTGGGGCGCGGCGTGCAGCGCGTTGTCCTGGGGGCTGGTCTCCTCGGCGGCGGGCAGCGCCGGGATGCGGCAGTGGAAGCGGCTGCCGCGTCCGGGCGCGCTCTGCGCCTCCACTTCGCCGCCCATGGCGGTGACCAGCCGCTGCACGATGGCCAGCCCCAGCCCACTGCCGCCATGGGTGCGGGCGATGGAGTTGTCGGCCTGGGTGAAGGGGTCGAACAGGGTGTCGAGGGTGGCCGGGTCAAAGCCGATGCCGCTGTCGCTGACCGACGCCAGCAACGTTTCGGCCTCATAGTCGATGCGCACGCTCACTTCGCCCTCACTGGTGAATTTGAGCGCATTGCCCACCAGATTCATCAACACCTGACCAAAGCGCGCGCCATCGCCCATCACCCGGGAGGGCGTGCGCTGATCACAGGAGAGGGTCAGTTGCACCCCCTTGGCGTCGGCCAGATGGTGGAACATCGCCTCCAGACCGCTCAAGGCGTCGCGGGGGGCAAAGGGTTCATGGACCAGATGCAGCTCGTCGGCTTCGATGCGCGAGAAATCCAAAATATTGCTCAATAGCGCCAACAAACGCTCGGAGGAGCGCGCCATGATGTCGATGCGCTCGCGCAGCAGCGGCGTCATCTCCATATCCTGCAGACTCTCCAGCATGCCGATGACGCCATTGAGCGGGGTGCGGATCTCATGGCTCATGGTGGCCAAAAAGGCGCTTTTGGCCTGGGATGCGGCCTCGGCGCGCTCTTTGGCCGCTTGCAGAACCTGCTCATCGCGCTTGCGCTGGGTGATATCCACCAGGAAGCCTTCGTAAGCGGCCACGCCGCCCGCGCCGTTGGGCGCGCCCACGCCGCGATCCCAGATCCAGCGCGTTTCGCCGCTGCGATGGATGAGGCGATACTCCAGGGCGTAAGGACGTCCCGCCAGCGCCGCCGCCTGCATGCGCCGCAGCGCCCAGTCGCGATCCTCCGGGTGCACCAGATCCACAAACGCCACCGCATGGTTCTGCACCAGGTCCAACGCCGGATAGCCGGTCAACTCCTCCACCCCGTGGGAGAGCAGCTGCATGGCGTGGTCGGGGGTGTTGAGGCGGCGGTAGACCACGCCGGGGGCGTTATCCATGAGAGTGGAGAGCTGACGCTGCTGCTCGACTACCTGGTCATCGAGCTTGTTGGCGTATTTGGCCATGGATTGCAGCAGACGGCGATTTTCGTCAAACGCCTGATCGATGAGCTCAAACCAGGGTCGCCAAGGGCGCGGCGGGTTGGAGCGCGCCAAGGTTCCGTCGTCCATGCCCGAGAGCGCCGCCGAGCCGGAGCGGGCGTTGATGTGGGCCACCAACTGCAGCGCCGGGTTGATCATATTGCGCTGAATCAAGGCGCCGATGAGCAGCAGCAGCCCCATCACGCCGCCCAGAACCACCAGATAGGGCAACATGGCCGGTAGGGCGTGGGCGCGAATGGCGGCGCGCGGATAGGCGAGAATCAACACCCAGGGCGCCGGACTCAAGCGCTCGACGAACAGCATGTGATCTTTGACCAGCAGCGGCGCATCGCTGTTGAGCGCCTGTAGCACGCGGATAGGGGGGATTGAGTCGGGCAACACCTCGCGCAGGTCGCGCGTCTGTTTATCGGAATAGAGCGCGTGACGGTTGGAGGCCAACGCCTGCTGGGCATGGGATTCGCTCACGCGGGCGAATTTGGGGTCGTGCAGGCTCAAGCCCAGATTGGCCACCACCAGCGAGCCTTCGGTTTTGGGGAACTCATCGAGCAGGCGGGTGAGAAAACGCAGGGACAGATCCATGGCGGTCAGTCCCAGATAGCGGTCGCCGCGATAGACCGGCGCGCCGATGGTGGTGATCAATCCTTCGCCCACGTGGCCCACATAGGCGTCGGACCAGTAGGGCAGTCGTTCGGGGTTGCGGTCCGGCGCGGCGAGAGTGACGAAGGGGGCTTGGCGCACGGTGTGGAACAGTGCGCTGGCGCTGCCCACATCGCCGTCGCTGAGTAGTTTATTGACATCCTTATAGGGCGAGATAGCCAGCAGATCATCCTGAGACAGGTAGTAGATCCAGGTGATCTCCGGCGAGCGGCGCAGGATGGCGCCGTGTTGACTGATCAGATCGGGCAGGTGCTCCAATTGGCGACGCACTGATGCAGGCAGGCGCTCTGGATCGCCCAAGCCAATGATGTTGCCCACCAGTCTGGGGCCATTGCCGATGCGCTGCGTCGCCAACTCAAACCGTTGTGCGCCGGAGTCGCCGTCTGCAACGATGCGCAAGTTATTGAACATGCTATCTTCGTGGGTCTCTTCGTGGGAGACGAAGGCCCACTGGCTCCACTCGCGTAGAGTCAAAACCTGAAAGTAGGCGCGGTCGATCTGCTCGCGCAGTTGCGAGGCTTTGTTGGCGGTGGATTCGCGCAGACTGCTGGCGATGCTCTGCTCTTCGATCTCGTAGCGCCACCAGATCAGCAGGGCGAAGATGGTGGTCAGCGCCAGACCGCTGAGGAGCAGCCACTGTCGATAGCGACGGGCCAATCGGTCCATGGAGGCGGTGTCAGCCATGGCGAAACAGATCACGCGGTCTGGAGGGAAGGAGCAACCGCCCAACGCGGTTGCGCGCGCAGTCATTATGGCCAACCGGGGCGTTGCGCGCAAAACAATTGCGTCCCAGCGCAACAATTCCGAGCGCGCGTTGCCGCGTGACGGCGTCGGCGGTATGCTGCGCGGCATGAGTGATCGCTTCCAATTCATCCACTGCGCCGATGTGCATCTGGACAGCCCGCTGACCGCTTTGAGCGCGCGCTTTGAGCACGCCGCCCAGCCGCCGGAGGGGTTGCCGCAGATCACCCGCCGCGCCTGGGATCGACTCATCGACCAAGCCATTGAGCGACGGGTGGCGTTTGTGCTGGCGGCGGGGGACCTGTTCGACGACGCCATCAAGGATTATCAAACCAGCCTCTACTTTGTGCGCAGTCTGGAGCGGCTGGAGGCGGCGGGGATTCCCCTGATCGCGGTGCGCGGCAACCATGACGCCGCCAATAAAGAGAACAAGACCCTGAGTTTGCCGCCCAACGTGACCTTTCTGTCGGAATCCAAAGCCGAAACGCTGCTGCTCGATGAGTGGGACGTCGCCATTCACGGGCGCGGCTATGCGCGGGTGGAGACCCGGGAGAGTCTGCTGCCCGGTTACCCGCCGCCCAGCGCAGGACGCCTGAATATCGGTCTGCTGCACACGGCGTTGAGCGGACGCGGCGAGCACGCCAACTATGCGCCGTGTGACGAAGCGGATCTTATCGCCAAGGGCTATGACTACTGGGCGCTGGGCCATGTGCATCAGTGGGAGGTCCAGCATCAGCCGGGCGCGCCGTGGATCGTATTCCCGGGCAATCTGCAGGGGCGCAACATCCGCGAAACCGGCGTCAAGGGGTTCGCCCTGGCCACGGTGAGCGGCGGTGTGGTGGAGGATGTGGAGCGGATCCCCTGCGACGTGCTGCGCTGGGCCCATGCGCAGGCGGACTTGAAGGGCGCGACCAGCTTCGATACCGCCCAGGAGCTGATCGCCCATGCCTTGGGCGCCGCCCTGGCGGAGGCCCAGGGGCGTCCGTTGCTGGCGCGCGTCAGCCTCTTCAATGTGACGGCGGCGCTGCGCGGCGATGTGGAAAAGCTGTTGTTCGAGGCCCAACAGGAGGCCGAACGACTGAGCGATCAATTCTGGATCGAGAAGATTAAGACCCACGCGCCGCCGCCGGAGCCGCGCCGCGATGCGGTGGACAACGCCGACAGCTTGCTGGACGAGGCGCGCGCGCTGTTGGATGAGCCCGAAGTCCAGCAGGAGTTGGCGGCGCTGCGTGACGCCCTGCTCACGGCCAATCTGCCTGATGATGCGCGTAACGCATTGGCGCGCGAGCCGCTGGAGACGCTGCTGGAGGGGGCGCTGACGCGGTTGGATGAGGCGCTGCGCACGGAGCCGGAGGCATGAGGATTCAACGCCTGGATCTGATCCGTCACGGTCATTTCACCAACTTCTCTCTGGCGCTGGATGGCGACGGCCCAGCGCCGCAATTGACGGTGATCTGCGGCCACAACGAAGCGGGCAAGAGCACCACCCGGCGGGCGATTCTGGATCTGCTGTTTGGGTTCGGCCACCGCAGCGACGACGATTTTCTGCATCCGGGCAAGCTCCTGGTGGGCGCACAACTGCTCATCGACGGGCAAACGGTGGCGGTTCAGCGCCGCAAGGGGCGCGGCAAAACCCTGGAGAACAGCGCCAAACAGCAACTGGCCGACGACGCCGTGTTCCCCGACGCTCTGCGCCGCATGGGGCTGGAGGAGTATGCGCGGCTGTTCGGGCTCGACCACGCCATTCTGCGCGCCGGCGGCCAGGCGATGCTGACGTCGGGCGGCGAATTGGGTCACATCCTGCTCAGCGCGGGGGGCCATCTGCATGCGGCGCGGGCGTTGGAGCAGCAGTTGCGCGCCGATGCCGAAGAGCTGTTCAATCCCGAATTTCCGCGCCGCAACTCCGCCATCAAGACGTTGCTGGGCGCGCACCGGGAGCAGGCCGCGCTGGTCAAGCAGCGCAGCCTCAACGGTCGCCGCTGGCGCGAGGCCGAAGAGGCGGTGATACAGGCGCAGCAGCAGGAGCAGGCGCTGCAGGCCGAGCAGAGTCGGCTGGCCGTGCGCGAGCGCGAATTGACCCGCCTGAAAACGCTGATCCCCCTGCTGGCGCAGTGGGATCACATCATGGAACAACTGGCGCCAATGCAGGACGCCCCGCTGCTGGCCGCCGATTTGCGCGCGCGCTGGGAGGCGGCGCTGGCGGCGCGTCAACAGCGGCAGGCGCTATTGGATCAGCAGCGCGCCCGATTGCAGGCGGCGCGGACCAAACGCGACGCCCTGCCGCAGCGCGCCGCCATCGTCGATGTGGCCCAAGCGGTGCGCGCTCTGGGCAAACGCCGTGACGCCCTGCTCAACGCCCGCGCCGAGCAGCCGCAACTGCAGGCGGAGACCGACTTGCGCGCCACGGCGCTGCGCGCGCTGATGGCGGAGTTGGGCGTGGATGTGGCCGATTGGCGCGCCGCCCAGCGGGCGTTGCCCACCGAGGCGGCGCTGAACGAGGCGCGCGCGGCGTTGGCGGAGTTGACCGCGCTGCAGGCCAGGGCCGAGCAGGCGACGCAACAGGCGCAACAGGCGCGGCGCGCGCTGGAGACTGCCCAGGCCGAGGCCCCGCCGCAACCTGGTGATGACGCCGCCTTGTCGCACAGCGTGCAGCGGGTGCGCGAACAGAGCGATTTGTCCGATCACTGGGCGTCGGAGAGCAGCGTCGTCGCCGAGCGGTTGCAGGGGGAGTTGCACACCGCCCTGGCGGCGCTGCCGCTGTGGTCCGGCGACGCTGACGCCCTGGCGGCGCAGCCGCTGCCCGACGCGCGCGCGCTGGACCGTTTTGCGCAATCCTGGACGCAATCGGAGCAGGATCTGCGCGCCGCCGAGGCGGAGGCGACACGGCGGCGCCAAGCCGTGGCCGAGGTGGACGCCCGACAGGCGGAGTGGGCCGCCCAGGGGGCGTCGCCGCCCAGCCGCGAGCAGATCGCTGAAGCCCGCGCGCAGCGCGACGCCGAGCTGGAGGCGCTGACCCAACCGGATGCGGCGCAGTGGCCGCAAACCCTGGCGCGGGCGCGGCTGGCGGCGCAGACGGCGGATCAACTGAGCGATGCGGCGTTGGCCCAGGCGCAGCGGCTGCACGCCCAGGAGCGGTTGCGCCACGACGCCGCCCAGGCGCGCGCGGCGTTGACCCAGGCCGAGAGCGTGCAGCGGCAGGCGCAACAGAGCGTGGATGCGCTGGCGGCGGATTGGCGCGCGTTGTGGGCCGAGGCGCGGATCGAACCCTGGCCCCCCGCCGAGATGCGCGGCTGGTTGCGCAAACGCGAGGCGGCGTTGCAGCTCGCCGACAAACTGCGCGCCCAGCAGGCGGCGTTGGCGGCGCTGGGGCGACGGCGCGCCGAGGCGGCGCAGGAGATCGCCGAACAACTCAACGCAGTGCATGAAACGCCACAGCCGCAAGCCGAACTGGGCGCGCTGCTGCGCCAGGCGGAGAGCGTGTTGCGGCGCATCGCCCAGCAGCGCGAGGCGCGCAGTCGTTTCGAGGCGGCGCAGCAGACCCTGACGCAGCAGGCGCGGCAGCGCCGCGACGCCACTGACGCCGCGCGCGCGGCGTTGACCCAGGGCCAGCAGCGCTGGCGCCAGGCGGCGCAAGGATTGGGCGCGCCGGATCTGACGCCGCAGCAGGCGGGCGCGGCGTTGGCGCAGTGGCCCAAGGCGCGCGCCGAGATCGACGCCATCGCCGAACGCGATCAGCGTCTGCGGAGTCTGGACGCCGAAGAGGCGCAGTTCGCCGCCGAAGCCAAACGTCTGCAACCCATGGCGCAACTGCGCGACGCGCCGGAGGAGCCGCTGGCGTGGGCGGTGGCCGCTGAACAGGCGCTGGCCGACGCCCTGCGCCTGGAGACCCAACGCGAGAGCCTGATAGAGAGCGTGGCTGAGCAGGAGGCCGCCGAAGCGGGCGAACTCATCGCCCTGACCCGCGCCCAAGCCGAGGTCAATGCGCTGCTGGATCTCTGCCCCGGCGCCGATGTGCAGAGCATGGCGACCGCCATCGCCCGCAGCGAGCAGCGTCGCGCCCTGGAGCAGGAGCGCGATAAGTTGGCGTCGCACATCGTGCGGCAGGCGGCGCCGTGGAGTCTGGAGCAGGCGCGCAGCGCCGTCAGCAGCGCCGACGCCGAGGCCATGGATGTCGAGTTGGTCGCCCTGGAGCAGCGTCTGGCGGAACTCCATACGTTGGTTCCCGACGCCCGCGAGGCGCGGGTGCGCGCCCAAAGCGCGCTGCAGGAGCTCACCGCCCTGGGCTCCGCCGCCGCCGCCGAGCAGCAGCGTCAGAGCCTGGTGGCCGATCTCATCGACAACGGCGAGCAGTGGCTGCGCGAGGCGTTGGCCGCGCGTCTGCTCAGTCGCGCCATTGAGCGCTTCCGCGAGCGCCACAAGAGCCCCATTCTGGACCGCGCCAACGCCATCTTCACCCAGTTGACCGGCGGCTCCTTCCACGGCTTTTTGACCGATGAGGACGCCGCGGGCGGGGTGGTGTTGCAAGGACGGCGGCCCGATGACTCCCCTTGCCCCATCAGCGGCATGAGCGACGGAACCCAGGATCAGATGTATCTGGCGCTGCGCCTGGCCACGGTGGAGGCGCGCATTGCCGCCCACGGCCCTCTACCGTTTATCGCCGATGATCTGTTCGTGCACTTTGACGACGCGCGCGCCAGCGCCGGGCTCGACGCGCTGTTGGCGTTGGGCGAACAGACCCAAGTGTTGTTGTTCACCCACCACCCCCATCTGGCGGAACTGGCGCAGCGACGCGGCGGCGACGCTTGCCGGGTGATTGAACTGAGTCGTTAAGAATTGTTATATTCAGAGTTTCGGGTTGCCTTCGGGCGCGCCCATCCACACAATAAATGCCGTTCATCGTCGCATGTGCCGCCGATTCCCCCTCATTCCGTCCTGTTACAGGAGCCCCCCATGACCGGAGAGCCGCTATGTCCGGCATGATGTTGCGTCGTATTCTTATGGTCGCGGGCATTCTGGCGCTGACCCTGCTGGCCGCCCTGCCGCATATCAGCCCCGTCCCCGCCAATCCGTTGCAAACCCCCTGGCCGCTGCTCACCGTATTTGGTCTGGCGCTGTTGACCCTGGCCGCCTTGGGGCGTCAGGCCAGCCTGAATGACGCCCTGCACGCCACCCGTAACGAACTGGCGCTGCGCATCGCCGCGCATGAAGCGGAGTTGGAGGAGCTGCGTCTGGTGCGCCACGCCTTCCAGTTCACCAGCGAAGGGGTGGTGATCACCGACGTCAACGGTCATATCGTCGACGTCAATCCCGCTTTCACCGCCATCACCGGCTACGCCAAGTCCGAAGTGCTGGGCAAAGGCCCCAACGCCTTCCATTTCGCCAGTCCCGACCCCACCTTCTCGGCGCAGGTATGGGGGGAGCTGCGCGCGCGCGGGCGCTGGAGCGGCGAGGTCACCTGCCGTCGTCAAAATGGCGATCTCTATCCTGAGCTGATGGTTATCAACGCGGTGCGCAACGCTGCGGGCGTGGTGACCCACCACATCGCCCTGATCACCGATCTGTCCGAGGTGCGCTCCACCGAATCCCAGCTGCAGAAACTGGTCTATTTCGATGATCTGACCGGCCTGCCCAACCGCACCCTGTTCCAGGATCGCCTGAATCACGACATCGCTTTGGCGCGTCGTCACAAATACAAGCTGGCGGTGCTGTTTCTGGATCTGGACCGCTTTAAACGCATCAATGACACCCTCGGTCACGAAGTGGGCGACCGTCTGCTCAAGCAGGTGGCCGAACGGCTGGCGCTGTGCGTGCGCAGCGCCGACACCGTGGCGCGCAATGATGAGCTGGGCGATGAGAGCGCTGGTCGCGAGGCCACCGTGGCGCGCATGTGCGGCGATGAGTTCACCCTGGTGCTCACCGACGTTAAACAGTCGGAGGGGGCGGCCATTGTCGCCCAGCGCATCAACGAGGCGCTGTCGCGTCCGTTCGAGGTGGATGGTCATGAACTGGTGGTGACCGCCAGCATCGGCGTGTCGCTGTTCCCGGAGGATGGCGATAGCTGTCCCACCCTGGCGCAGTGCGCCGATCTGGCCATGAGCCGGGCCAAATCCGCTGGCCGCAACACCTATCGCTTCCACTCCATGGAGCAGGATCGCCGCGGCGCCGAACGGCTGGCGCTGGAGAGCGATCTGCGCCGCGCGGTGGAGAACGGCGAGCTGGAGGTTTACTACCAGCCCAAGGTGCGCCCCACCGACCACCGTATCGTGGGCATGGAGGCGCTGATGCGCTGGCCCAGTCCCAAACGCGGCATGGTCTACCCCACCCAGTTCATTCCCCTGGCCGAAGAGTGTGGCCTGATCGTGCCCATGGGGCGCTGGGTGCTGCAACGCGCCTGCGCCGACGCCCAGCAACTCAGCCAACTGCTGGGCGAGCCGCTACGGGTGGCGGTCAATCTCTCCAGCAACCAGATGCGTCACGATGATATCAGCGCCCGGGTGGCCGAGGCGTTGGCGGCGGCGCAGCTGCCCGCCGAGCAGTTGGAGCTGGAGGTGACCGAGTCGCTGATGATCCACAATATGAAGGCCGCCGTGGCGCTGCTGAATGATCTGCGCGCGCGCCGGGTGCGCATCGCCATGGATGACTTCGGCGTCGGCTACTCCTCCCTGAGCCAACTGGCGCATCTGTCGCTGGACGTGCTCAAGATCGATCGCGCCTTTGTGCGCAATATGGAGCAGGATGCAGGCAACGCCGCCATCATCGAAGCGATCATCAATCTGGCCGCCAACCTCAAGCTGGAGGTGGTGGCCGAAGGCGCTGAAACCCTGGATCAGGTCACCCGGCTCAAGGATTTGGGGTGTGATCTGATTCAGGGCTACTACTACAGCAAACCGCTGTCGTTGGCGGACCTCATCGCCGCGCTGCAGCAGGGCGCAACCTTCCCCCGCGAAGTGGATGGAGAGATCTGACTCGCCTGGCGCCGCCGCCAGCTCCAGGTTCTGATTGACGCCTCTCCGGCATCAGATTATGATGATAATGGTTCGTATTTCCTTTTTGCGCGCCATTGGAAGGATCATCTGACGCATGAACGCACCCTCCTCCCGTTGCTGCCCTTACGATCTGGACGCCCATGTGGCTGATACCCGCGCCAGCGAGCGCCGCACCTGGTGGGTGATCGGCCTGACGCTGGTGACGATGATCGCCGAGATCGCTGCAGGTATGATCACCGGCTCCATGGCGTTGCTGGCCGACGGCTGGCACATGGGCACCCACGCCGCCGCATTGGGCATCACCGCCTTCGCCTATTGGTACGCTCGCAGCCGCAGCGGCGATGCGCGCTTTACCTTCGGCTCCGGCAAGGCCGCCAGTCTGGGCGGCTTCGCCAGCGCGGTGTCGCTGGCCATGGTGGCGCTGCTGATGGCCGGGGAGTCGCTGCATCGACTGCTCAATCCGCAGACCATCCATTTTCGCGAGGCGATGGCGGTGGCGGCGCTGGGGTTGGCCATCAATCTCCTCAGCGCGTGGCTGCTGGGGGGCGACCATCACGGTCACGATCATGGCCACAGTCACGGGCACGGGCACGGGCACGGGCACGGGCACGGGCACGGGCACGGTCACGACCATGGCCATGCGCATCATGACCACGACGATCATCATCACGACCATCATGATCACGGCGTGGACCACAATCTGCGCGCGGCGTTTCTCCATGTGATGGCCGATGCGGTCACCTCGGTGGCGGCGATCATCGCTCTGGCGGCGGGAATGTGGTGGGGCTTGGGTTGGCTCGACCCGGTGATGGGGCTGGCTGGTTCGCTGCTCATCGCGGTGTGGTCGTGGGGGCTGCTGCGGCAGACCGCCCGCGTGCTGCTGGACGCCGAGGACACCCGCGAGCTGGAGCAGAGCATCCGCCGCGTGGCGCAGGAGAGCGGCTATGGCGCGGCCACCCATCTGCACGTGTGGCGCGTCAGCCCCCAGGGTTTCGCCTGCATCATTGCGGTGGACCATCCTGGCGGCGAGGGGCTGCGTGCGGCGTTGGAGTCGCGCCTGCCGCAGTTGGCCCACGTCACCGTGGAGGCGTCGGCGTAGCGTCATCGTGTGTGGCCTGCACAGAACGGCCAATGTTTGCGTGACGTAGGCTGAGCTTGCGCTGACTATTGGCCGCCGACTGGTCGGCGGCGGGGTCTGGGGGCCGCGCCCCCAGCAGGTGTGGGCGGAGCCCACGGTTTGGTCGTTGGGGAGCTCGAGGGCGCATCCCTCGATATCTTCCATCGCCAAAACCGCCAATATCCAATTTTGAATTCGACTGACTCTCCCTCCCCAGCGGCAAAAATCGCCCATCGGTTTCCAACAGACCAACGCAGGCGGCGCCTTTTTCCACCCGCCGGTCAAATTTTCCCACCACCCGTTCCCACTTTTTTCCATTTGCGGCGCCCATCCGGCCTCTGTAATGGCCCGACGCGACACGTTTTACCAATGGCAAATCATTATGTTAAGTGGTGTTGGCAATAACTGGCACGCAACCTGTAATAGAGAGAGGCAAGCGGGGCGCACACCGCCCGCCCACACAACCGATGATTCCCTGGCCGCACCGAGTTGATCGGCTAGAAACCATACAGAGATGACCCCAAGGAGTATTGCCATGTTCGCCACCATTACCTCCGCCAGCGCCGCCGCCAACCCCTTCGTCGGCCAACTCACCGCCAACAGCGCGCAGAGCGTTAACGAAGAGAGCGCCGCCGCTCGTCGCGTGATGCGTCAGCCGGTGGAGGGGACCCCGGTGAGCCCGTCGCGTCTGCGTCTGGCCATGAGCGAGGGGAGCCTGGAAGGGGCGTTTGATCAGATTCGCCAGGCCGCGCAGCTCGATCCGGCCAGCCTGCTGACCGCCCACGGCGCGGCCAATGAGTCGCGCATCTCCGAGGATGTGGCGCAACTGCTGCGCGAGGCGCGGGAGCTCTCCGCCGGGACCAGCGCCGAGCGCGTGAGCCAGGAGGCCAGCGCCGATGGCGTGGCTCAAGAGAATCTGGCCGCCGCCGGTCTGTAAAGTCGCCATTGAGCGATATAGTCAGTCAAATTCAGAATTGAACATTGGTGGTTTTGGCGATGGAAGATATCGAGGGCTTTGCCCTCGAGCTCCCAACGACCAAACCGTGGGGCTCCGCCCCACACCCTGCTGGGGGCGCGGCCCCCAGACCCCGCCGCCGACCAGTCGACGGCCAATAGTCAGCGCGAGCCGGGCCTACGTCACGCAAACATTGGTCGTTCTGTGCAGTTTTGGTTTTGATTTATTTATAACGTCCGGTCGTTGGCCATCGCTTGGGTCAACGGTACGCCACACCGGACGTTGGGTCCGCGCGATCCCCCAACAGTTGCGATTCGCGGCGCAACCGGTGAAAACGGGGTAGGGTCAAGGCCATCGATCCCGGACCATGGGATCGCGGCGGCGGGGCGAACTCGGGAGCCCCCGTCGCCGCAGATCCCAAAATCTCTTTCGCTTTTTTCTCTCTACTCTTCTCCAGAGTGTGCGCACGGCCCCTTGTGGGCCGTTTTTTTTGTCCGCAATCCACCCCCGCCAGCGACGCATGGGTGACGCTCAATCATCAGCAGCGGCGTTGAGTTTCCGTCGCCTGCGTGTGAAATTCAAAATAATCATTATGTTAAGAGTGGCGCCGTTTATGCTTCTTGCTTGAGTAGAGGAGTCCCACAGGCCGCATGGATGCGGCGACGATTTCGGCTCGGGCCGCCCAGAGATTGCGCCCCAATGAGCAGGTTGGAAAGGAGTCTCCCATGATCCCCATTCAAGCTTCGGCGCCGACCCCGTCCGGGGGTTACAACGCCTACTCCCGCGCCCACAGCGCCGCCCAGCGCGCGCGTCGCAACAGCGATGACGCCTCTGTGGCCGCCTATCGCGCCTCTTCTTTGAACCAAGACGCCGCCATCGTGGAGTGGAGCGATGGCCAGGAGTCAGCGAACGTCACGCGCCGTCGCGTGGGCGGCAATCCCTCTGCGCCCACCGAATCCGGTCTCTCCCGCCAGGGTGTGCGCGCCTACGCCGCCGCGCTCTCCGCCAGCCAAGGGGAGGGCGGGTTCTCGCGCCAGGCGTGAATTGGACTGAGATGTATTATTAGTTAGATCGATAGGCATATTGACAATTTTTGCTCAACTGTTTATCTCTTGTTTACCTGGATAACAAAATCCGCATAGATCCGCCTGCCCTCGCTACCTACACTAAAAATGAGGCAAAACCAGCAGGGTGGACGCAATGATCAAGTTGCAGATCCAGAAGCGAGGCGCAGGACGCGCCGAATTGCTGATTCGCGGGGCGTTCACGGTGCGTTGCGCCGATGTTTTCCAGCGCATGCAGAGAGCGCATTGGCAGATTGTGAGCGTCTGTGTGTGGATCTAAGCCGCACGGTGTGTGTGGATCAAGCTGGGCTGGGCATGTTGATGGGGCTGCGTGAGAGCTGCGCCGTTGGCGCACGCATTACGCTGAACAACCCTGGCAAGCAAGTGAAGAAGATGTTTGAAGTAACTGGTTTTGAACAAGAATTTGAGATCGTTTATCACACAGGACAGGTTTCGGCCTGGAAAGGAGCGGCGTGATGACTCTGTTTAACGCGCACCTGCACCCTACTCCGTTTTTTGATCGCTGCATCGTCTGTCTGGAGCGATGGGGCTGGATTTTGATGGCGCTGGCGTTTATCGCCTTTACCGCGTTGGCGGTGATGGGCGGGATGGGTCTGTTCGGCTTGCTGTAATTCCCGTCAGCCAGGTTGGGGTCCGTTATTGGCAATGGACCAACTCTTCTGCGTCACGCTGCGCGCCTGCAAAAGTCAGTTGCGGAAAGCGCGCGGCATCTGCACGGCGTGATCAGGCGTTGGCGGCGCGTTTTTCCAGTTCCAGCCCCGAGTCGTTGCGCCATTGGGCTTGTAGAATATTCGCCCCGCTTTTGCGTCCCCACAGCACGTTCTTACGCATGAATGTCTTCAGGTCATCGGGATCAAACAGTCGCTCTTCTATGATCAACGTCTGCGGCTGACGCGCCACGGCGATGGGTTCGTTGCCGGTGATGCGGTCGAAGTACTGCGGCAGATTGTAATCAAACGCGATGTTCAACTCTGCGGGCGGATGCAGCGTGGGCAGGCGCAGCTTTTGATAGAGGATCGCCTCGCGCATCTCCTCGGGGTCGAACGCCACCCCCTGTTGAGTGAGGAACCAACTGGTAAAGGCGGCCAGTTCGTCATACACGCGATCGGTCTGCTGACAGATCTGCACAAACCCCACCTCTTCGGGCTCCCAGTAGATCTCGCCATACTCCGGCTTCTCCACCCCGCGCCCCTGCCCAGTCAGCATACGCCCCAGATGTGCGCGACAATCGCTGATGTAAACACTTTGCATCCAGCTCTGTTGGGCCTCGGGCCACTCACCGGCGATCAGCGCATCGATGATGGCGATGTAGTCCACGCCGAAGCGATCGTGCATCCACGCCAGCCAGAAGAAGCCCGCTTTCATGCTGTGCAGCAGCATGGTGGTCCAGTTGAAGATCACGGCGCGCTCCCAATCCGCCTGCGGCATGGTGGCGGTGCTGACCACCATATCGTAGTACTCGGAGACCAGCGCGCTGTTGCGCACCGAGGCGTGGATCTCGTTCACCGGCAGGCGGATGGAGCGGATTTGATGACGCTGGATGTAGTCCGGGTGGGTCATCTCCGTGTTTTCATACAGTTCGCAGAAGTAGAGGAACAGCTGGTTCTTCAGGCCAGAGCACAGCATCACCTCAATGCCTTTGCGCCAACTCTCCAGGGTCTCGCCGGGCAGGCCGAGGATCAGCTCGGAGTAGACCGGGATCTCCGCTTCATTGAAGCGGCGCTGCAGCGTGCCCATGGTCTCGAGCTTGATGTTCTTGCGCTTGATATGGGAGAGAGTCTCGGGGTTGTAGCTCTGCGGGCTGATGGTGATGCCCTTTTCCAGCTCATAGGCGTGGAACAGTTGAGCGATGGCGAAGATCTTCTCGTCGGTATTCTTGCCATAGCAGGTGCGGAACTTCTCCGGGAAGCCGAACTCCTGCTTGGTGTCCACCAGGTACTGGGCGATTTCGCTGTCGCGTCGGTGGGCGCCGAAGTTGGAGTCGGCGTTGAAGACGTAGCGAATATTGTTCTCGGCGAACCAACGGATCTCCGCCTGCACCCGCTCCAAGCTGTGGAAGCGGTACTTCTCCGACAGGCCGCCCTTGCCCCAGTTGCAGAAGGTGCAGCCGTAGGGGCAGCCACGATTGGTTTCAATGATGGCTTGAAACTCGATGTGCGGATTGTTGGCCATCAACTGGTCATACAGACCAGAGAGGTAGGGCGAGGGGTATTCGTCCAGATCGCGGCTGGGGTGGGCTTCCAACGGTTCGCGCACCACCTGACCATTGATCTCTTTCCAGGAGATTCCCGGCACGCCGTCAAAGCCGCGCCCCTCAATGATGCGTTCGAGCAGCAGGGTGAAGGTGTCCTCCCCTTCGCCGCGTACGGTCACGTCAATATAGGGGTGTTCATCGAAGTAGCGCTGGGCGTCATACGGCACCTGCACGCCGCCGAACAGAATGATGCATTCGGGATTGGCCTCTTTGATAGCGCGCGCGGTGTTCAGGCTCAACTGCTCGTTCCACATGGAGACGGAGAAGGCGGCCACATCCACTGGGCCCATATCCTTGAGCACCTGCTCCAGAGGCTGAACATGGAAGCGGAACGGCAGGAATTCACACTGTTGGCGAATGCGGTCATTGCGTTGCGCGGCGCCTTGCAGCAAACCGGAAACCAGCGGCAGGAAGGTGACGTTTCCCATCAAGACATTGAATTCGCACAATTGCACGCGATACGTCATTAGAGACCTCTAAATATGGGATTCGAGCCGGGCGGGTTGCGACAAATGACAATGGGATTCGGCGCGGTTGCTCCGTCGAGGCGATCCATCGAAAAAATATGGGTCAACTCAGGGCCAGTTGTATGAGTGGCGCTGATAAAGGGATGTTCCTGAACAAAGCAGAGAAAATGGCTGGGAAGGATCAACCCAAGCGCATCATATATACCTTTGATACCAGGATTTGACAAGCAAAAGTGGGTGTTGCGCTGCGGCATGGCGGGATTGTCGGTGGGCGAATGTGCTCGCAAACCAATTCAGATGGGATTGGCGTCAGGTGGCTCGGACGCGCCGAAACGCCCGATGTGCAGAGCTGAGTCCGCTCGGTTTGGCCAGCGGCGGTCTGGGTTCAGCGACCGTAGCGGTGTTCGCGAATCGCCAACGCCGCCATCAGCAGCGGAAACACCACCAACAGACCGAATAGACGCTGAGGATGGTCCCAGTGCGGGACAAACTCTATGAGCAGACCGTCGCGTTTGGCCCCAGCCATGGCGGTGACGCTGGCGGCGAACAGGGTGGTGAGCTGCGCCTGCATGGCCGGATGCGGGGGGAGGCGATCGCGAAACCGCCACATGGTTGCGCCGCTGATATTGGCCAGCGCCCAGGCGCTCAGAAACAGTGCGCCGAGCATAGGCAGCTCCTCCACCCACGCCAGCCCCACCGGCAGCAGCCAGAACGAAAAGCCGATGGTGGCGCCAAACCAGGCGGCGGCGTTCCACTGCAGCGGACCGCTGCCGGTCATGGGCGTGATGCGACTCATGATTTGGCCGCGCCTTTGGACCCGATCAGGCTCTCCACCAAATCCAGCAGTTGCGCGTTTTCAAACGGTTTGCTCAGGGTGGCGGCGGCGCCCATATCCTCGGCCACCGACAGGTAGTCGATGCTGTGCAGGCGCCCGCCGCCGGAGATGACGATCACTGGCGCGTCGCCCTTGTTGGCGGAGCGGAACTGCATGAGGAACTCCACCCCGTCCATGTTGGGCATGATGATGTCGGTGATGATCAGATCGAATGACTCTTTCTTGAGCGTGTCGATCCCCTCTTTGCCGTCTGCGCGGGCGGTGACGGTGTGGCCGGAACGCTTCAGCAGCGTCTCCAGAGTGAACCGCACCCGCGCGTCGTCGTCGATCAACAGAATATGCGCCATGGCGTCAACTCGTTTCAGTGCTCAAGGGTGGGTAGATAGAGGGAAAAAGTGGTTCCAACGCCGGGTTGGGAGTCCACAAACAGCAAGCCGTCGTGACTCTCCACCACCCCCAGGGCGATGGACATGCCCAGGCCGGAGCCCTCTCCCACCTCCTTGGTGGTGAAGAAGGGTTCGAAAATGCGCTCCAGCGTCTGCGCATCCATGCCCACGCCGTTATCGGAGAGGAGGATGCGCACATAGTGATTATGGTTGGCGCTCTTCAGATGCCCTTGGCGGTCCTCGTCGACGTTGGCGCGCTCGGCGGCGATCTCAATGCGGCCGCTGGTGGCGCTGTCGATGGCGTCCACGGCGTTGCTGACCATATTCAGCAGGGCGCTCTGGACCTGCCCGGCGTCGGCCATGACGCGGCCCAGGCCGGAGGCGGGGACCAACCACGCCAACTGCATGGAGGAGGGGATCAGGGCCTCCAGCAGGCGGCGTTGATCGTTCAGGAGTTTGGCCATCTCCACAGGTCGCAGGGTCAGGTGGTCCTGGCGGCTCAAGGAGAGCATGTCGCGCACCAGCGCCTTGGCCTCCTTGGCGGCGGCGCTCACTTCGACCAGCAGCGGCTGGTTGGGGTCCTGCGGCGTCATATCGTCCAGCGCCAGCTCCGTTAAGGAGACGATGGGCTGCATCAGATTATTCAGCGAGTGTGAAGCGCCGCCAAACAGGGTGCTGAGGGCCTGCAGTTTGCGCGCGCGCAACTGCTGCTCCTCCAACACGCGATGCTCCTTCAGTAGCTGGACAAAGCGTTTGTGGTGGTCGTAAAGGATCCAGGTCAGCGCCACCAGCGCCGAGATGATCATGCTGATCCCGCCCACCACCAGCTCGTCCAGCTCCCACTCCTCATGACTGCGGGAGAAGTGGTAGAAATGGTCCATGGCGTCCACGTTCACCAGCGCCACGGCCAGCACGGAGCCAACGCCGAAGGCAACCATCAAGGGCGTCCAGGAGCGCCAACCCAGCTTCAGCAGGGTGTAGTCGGACAGACTGGTCAACATCGCCTCCGGCAAGCTGGGACCGTGGGTGCGCTGAAACGTCGTTGAGAAATCGTGTTGCGCATTGATAACAGGGAAAAAATGGAAGGAATATGCGGGAATTCTAGCGCGTCTGCGTCAAACGACGCAAGCGCTACCCGGAAACCCCCCTTGACCGGCGCCAATGCATGGGGCAGTTTGGCCCCCATCCGCGTCCCCCGGACGCCCATCGATCTGTGAGCCTGTCCATCCGTGACAAGGGAAGAGGAGCCGCGCGCCATGGCCATTGAGAACAAAGCCCCCGGCAAAGACGTCAGCGAAGAGGATCTGCAATCGAAATTCCCGCTGGCGGCGAAGAAGTCTCCAGACCACAAATCCCTGGTCACGGTGGGCGACGTCACCTTTGGCGGCGACTTCATTCCGGTGTTCGCCGGTCCCAATATGGTGGAAGACGAGGCGATGATCGTGCAGACCGCGCGCGAGGTCAAAGCGCGCGGGGCCAGTTTCCTGCGCGGCGGCGCGTTCAAGCCGCTGACCTTCCCCTATCGCTCGCCCAAGTACACTGAAACCCGCGAAGATGGCGTGGCGTGGTTGAAAAAGGCCAAGGAGGAGACCGGCATTCTGGTCATCACCGAGGTGATGGAGGAGCGCTACCTCGACCTCATCTGCGAGACCGCCGACATGCTGCAGATCGGCTCGCGCAACATGCAGAACTATCCGCTGATCACCGCCGCCGCCAAAACCGGCAAGCCGATGATGATCAAGCGTCACTTCGGCTGCTCCCTGCGCGACTGGTTGGGCGCCGCCGAATACGCCCTGATTGAGGGCAACAGCAATGTGGTGCTGTGCGAGCGCGGCGTGGCCGCGCCCCACACCCATCGCGGCAGCTCGCGCTTCCTGTTGGACCTGCAGGCGGTGCCCGCCGCGCAGGAGGTGACCCACCTGCCGGTGGTGGTGGATCCCAGCCACGCCACCTTCTGGGCCCCGTGGGTGGCGCCCATGTCGCTGGCTTCGGTGGCCTGCGGCGCCGACGGCATCATGCTGGAGGTGCACCCCGATCCCCCCAACTCCGCCGTGGACCCGCTGCAGCCCATCGGCTTCGAGCCGTTCGGCGATCTGATGAAGCAGATGGACGCCACCGCCAAAGTCATTGGCCGCCGGGTGCTGTAATATGAGCGGCGTGAGCGATTTTCTCGATAACAGCGTCGACCTGCCCGCCGGGCGCCCCTATGGGGCGATCATGGGCTTGGCGCCCTCCAAAGGGGCGCGTTCGCCGATTCTGTGGCGCGCCGCTTTCGACGCCCTGGGGATGCAGGCGGATTTCCACCCGTTTGACGTCACCCCGGAGAATCTGCCGGGGTTGGTCAAAGCCCTCAAAGCCGATGCGCGCTACCTGGGCGGCGCAGTGGCGGTGCCGCACAAAGAGCTGTTGCTGACCGAGCTGGATCGCATCGACGAAGCGGCGCGCGCCATCGGCGCGGTCAACGCCATCCGCCGCGACCCCGACGGCGCCCTGGTAGGGGCCAACACCGATGGTCTGGCGGCGGTGGAGAGCTTCGAAGCGACGGCGGGCCCCGTGCGCGGCAAAAAGCTGCTGCTGCTGGGGTTGGGCGGCGCCGGCAAAGCGGTGGCGGCCTGTTTCGCCCTGGCCGGAGCGGAGCTGATGGTGTGGAATCGCGATGGGGCCAAGGCGCGCGAGTTTGCCGGGGTTTACAGCGCCTCGGGCAAACCGGTGCGTGCGGTGAGCGACATCGCCTCTGTCATCGCCGAGGCCGACGCCCTGATCAACTGCACCAGCGTTGGCTTTGCCGCCGATTCGTCCGATAATGACGACGCGCCGTTGGATCTGGCGCTGTTGGATCAACTGCCCGCCCACGCGGCGGTGTTCGACATCATCTATCAGCCGCTGCAGACCGCCCTGCTGCGCGCCGCCGCTGCGCGTGGCCTGAAGACGCTCAACGGCAAATCGATGAATCTGGGGCAGGCGGTGATCGCTTTTGCCCTGGCCCTGCCCGACGCCGACCGCGATAAGGCCGCCGCCGCCATGGCCGCTGTGTAATCTGGAACTGACGATCCCCTTGGGTTTTGTCTGTTTCTTGGGTGTGAGGCTGGTATAGTCAAGCCGTGAACCCTATACTTGCTCGAAGTCAAAAGTGACGATGCGCCGATCGTTGATTTGAGCGCGAAAGACAATAAACCGAGGTCCAGGAGGGCGTCCCTCCTGGCGGGACACGGGCAGCGCCCGTGCGGGCGTCCCTCCTGGCGGGACACGGGCAGCGCCCGTGCGGGCGTCGGGCGGCGCCCGACTGGGGGCTAGGGCAAAGCCCCAGTGTCTTAACGCTTCCGCCGCCGTATCCTTTGATCATTGTGAAAGTAAATCCATGTGGAAACTGCGCGCTTTAACCGCCCTGTATCGCCATGAACTGTTGTGGCGGCTGCGCATGAGCATCGGCGCCTGGCTGTTTCGCAACCGTCCGCTGGGCGACACCACCCTGGGGGCGGTGATCAAACAGATTCGCGATGTGGGCGCGGCGGTGATCCCCGGCTACTACAGCGAAGAGGAGATGCGCGCGCTGGAGACGGTGTGCGAAGAGGCGTTGAGCCGGGCCGATACCGAAGCCAAACCGCCCCAGGGCTATCGCCGCATCCCCGGCGGCATCCGCTATCAGCACATGCAGAAGCGCCACCCGCTGGCGCAGCGATTCGCCCGCGATCCGCTGATTGTGGCGCTGGCGGCGGTGTTCAACGGCAAGTTCAAAATGCCGTCGCTGATGTACGGCGTCACCCACGATGGGCGTCGCGATGGCGCCAGCGCCGAACGCCCCGAGCCGTTTGGCCACCACCCCCACACCGACGCCTGGTATCACATGTTCAAGGCGCTCACCCCCATGGAGCCCATCGCTCGCGAAAACGGCCCGCTCTGCTTTGCGCCGGGCTCCAACGGCATCCAGCCCGAAGCATCCGACTACTATGTGGAGATGTACAAGGTCGCCAAGCGGGAGCCGGAGGTGATGAAAAAGCTCAAACAGACCGGCGTCAACGCGGGCGGCGAGACCTACAACGCCACCGGCATGCCCGATGACGTGTTCGCCGCCGCCGCCGCGCGCTTCAGCCTGGCCTATGGCGAGGCGGGTCGCGGCGATCTGATCCTGTTCGACACCCGCTGCTTCCACTACGCCACCAAGCTCGAACAGGGCGAGCGTCGCATTCTGTGGATGTACTTCTGATGCGCGCAGCCGCTGCGATGTGGGGGAGCCGTTTGTGAATCCGTTGTCTCGTCTGACCGACCTGGCCGCTGCGGCGTGGTATAAGGCGCGCTTGCGCTCCATGGGCTACGATGCGCGCGCCGTGGCGCTGCAGGAGCACGCCAAATTCACCCGTCTTGAGTTGGATCCCGACGCCGCGCTCACTCAGCTCAATCCGATTCTGGAGCGCCGCTTTGGTCATCCGCACCGGTCTGACCACGACTCCATCCATTGGCTGCTGTTCGCCGCCGTCATCGCCGCCCATTCGCCCAAGCGGATTCTGGAGATCGGCACCCACCTGGGCGAGTTCACCGCGATTCTGGCGGAGCTGGCGCCCCAGGCGCAGATCATCACCCTGGATCTGCCCGAAGACGACCCCGTCATGCGCTCCATCTATGGCCGCGAGGACGCCGACGCCTACGCCGACTTCCTGGCCCGTCAGCGCGCCAACACCAGCGCCCCCAATATCACCCGGGTGGCGGTCAACTCGCTGTTCATGCTGGAGAAGGTCGAAGGGCCGTTCGATCTGATCTGGGTCGATGGCGACCACGGCTATCCGGCGGTGGCGTGGGATATCGCCATGGCGTGGCGACTGCTGGCGCCGGGCGGCCATCTGCTGTGCGACGACGTCATGCCCAATCTGCCCACCGACGCCGGCCATGGGGTCTACACCTCGGTGGCCTCCTACGAGACGCTGGAGTATCTGGCCGCGCGGGTGGGGGCGCCGGTGAGCTACTTCCTCAAACGCCGCCACCCCCGGCGCGCGCTCGCCCCGCAGCGGCAGAAATATGTCTCCTGCCTGGCCAAACCCATTGACTGACGGCGCGCACAGCGTGAGGATGGCTGCATGACTCTGCCCGCCTGTGTTGATGAACGCCGTTTTCCCGACGTTGAAACCGCCGACCGCGCCCTGGCCGAAGCCATCGCCAAGCGTCTGCGCTCTGCTGTGGAGCAGCGTGGACAGGCGAGTTTGATCGTGCCCGGCGGGCGCTCGCCGCAGACCATGCTGCGCGTTCTGGGCGAACAGCCGCTGACTTGGTCGGCGGTGCGGGTGACGGTCTCCGATGAGCGTTTCACCAGCGCTGACAGCCCCGACAACAACTGTCGTCAGATGCGCAAGTTGTTGATGCAGGGGCCCGCCGCCGTGGCCGAGCCGATCCCCCTCATTGAGACCACCGCCGACCCGCAAGGGGCGCTGGCCGCGGCCCAGGCCAATCTGGCCCGTTTCCCCTGGCCCGCCGACGTCACCGTATTGGGGTTGGGGGCGGAAGGGTATGTGGGCTCGCTGTTTCCCGGCAACCCCGCGCTCAGCGCCGACTATGCCGAGCAGGCGTTGGCGGTGGCCGCGCGCAGCCCCACGCCGCCGCATCCGCGCATCGCCCTGAGCCCCCATGCGCTGCTCATGAGCCGCTGGATCGTGCTGATGGTGGTGGGGCCGGAGAAGGCCGAGGTCTATCGCCAGGCGCTGGCCTGCGGCGATCCATCAGTGATGCCGGTCTGCTTCCTGTTCCAGCAGCAGGATGTGGCGGTATCGGTGTGGTTGATCGATAAAAAGTAGTCTTGCCTGCACTCTTTGCGCTGACCCTTTCGGCATTGGCGCGCTCCTTGCTCAATTCCCTGGCAAAGCCTGCGCGCGCGCTGTGGGAGTCCCGCCCGGCGCCGCGAAAAATCGAGTTTAATCCGACGCCATAAGGGAAGAGAGATGGTCGCTGCCGCTGGTTCCGCCGCCCCGTACAGTCAAATTGATGACGCGCCCATGAAGCGCCTGAACGTCGAGATCCCCGAAAACATGCATCGACGCCTGAAAACCATGGCCGCCATGCGCGGCGTCACCGCCAAGAGCATCGTGGTGGAGCTGCTGCAGGAGCGTCTGGGGCGTCAGGAGATCCCCGCCATCTGATTGGTGGATGCGTTGGGCGGATGCGCCCGATTGCACGGTCATGCGCGCCGCATCGACAAAGGGCCGCACCCCATTCGGGGTGCGGCCCTTTGCGTGTGTTGGTCATGCAGTGGCGTGACGTTTACTTGTCCTTCTTTTTCTTCTTCTCTTTTTTCTTGTCTTTGCCGCCTGCATTGGCGTAGCAGTCCGGCACGTAGGTGCGTTCGCCCAGCGGCGGACGCACATAGCCGCGCACATTGGATTTGCGCGGCGGCAGCTCGATGGGCGCCGGGGTCAGATCCTCATACGGAATCATTGAGAGTAAGTGGCGAATGCAGTTCAGACGCGCGCGCTTCTTCTCATTGGAGTTGACTGAGAACCACGGCGCCTGCTTGATGTCGGTGTGCGCCATCATCTGGTCCTTGGCCATGGAGTACTCCACCCAGCGGGCGCGGGACTCGATGTCCATGGGCGAGAGCTTCCAGCGTTTCAGAGGATCCTTGCGCCGCGCCTGGAAGCGCTCCTCCTGCACGTCATCATCCACCGAGAACCAGTATTTGATGACGATGATGCCCGAACGCACCAGCATGCGTTCGAATTCGGGGCAGGAGCGCAGGAACTCGCGATGCTCCTCGTCGGTGCAGAAGCCCATCACCCGCTCCACCCCGGCGCGGTTGTACCAACTGCGGTCGAACAGCACCATCTCTCCCGCCGTGGGCAGATGCGGCACATAGCGCTGGAAGTACCACTGGTTCTTCTCGCGCTCGGTGGGGGTGCCCAGGGCCACCACGCGGCAGATGCGCGGGTTCAGGCGTTCGGTGATGCGCTTGATGGTGCCGCCCTTGCCGGCGGCGTCGCGGCCTTCGAAGATCACCACCACCTTCAAGCCCTTGGCTTTGATCCACTCCTGCAGCTTCACCAGTTCGATCTGCAGATGGGACAACTCTTTTTCGTAGAATTCATTCTTCAGCTTCGACGGACGCGCGACTTCGACGCCCTTTTCGCCGTCGAAATAGAGATTCTCGCTCATATCCGGCGTGTCGAACGGCGTTTCCACCGGTTCGATTTTTTCCTCTGCGGATTTCTTGCCTTTGGCCATTTGAGTGCCCCTCCTGCCTGCGGAATTGGTTGATTTCAGCGGCTGCGCGCGTCCGCTACGCGATGCCTGTCAGGGGATAGTATCGGTTGTTGCGGGAAAAAAGTCATCATCGTTTCACAATTGTGTCCTTTTCGCGCATGCGGTCTGCGCAAATGCGTAAATTTGACTGTGGCGGCGGGATTTGGCACAGTATACCAATTTTGGAGTTGTCCCGGCTTGGCTGGTCTGGCGCACGATGCGGCGCACGCCCCACGACGCCCACAGGAGCGATCCCCCATGAGCGATGCCCCCGAGAATCGTCAGATCCCCTTGGAGCTGAACCCCGACGCGGCGGCGGAACTGGACCGCATCAAGAGCGAACTGGGTCTTGAGCGCGACGTGCAGGTGTTGCAGCGCGCTATGGCGCTGCTGAGCATGGCGGTCAAATTGATGGACGAAAAGGGCCGCATTCATGTCAAAGATGGCGATCGCGCCCGCCGCATCCATCTGCGCTAAGCGCGCAGTCCTCTGTCATCAATCAGAAACCCAATCTGTTCAGTTGTTGTGCGAGCCCGCAGACCGGCGCGAGATTTTTTTGCGACGGGTTTGGCGTCGGGCCGCCGTTGTATGGGGCAAACCGGGCGCGCCAATGCGGCGTTGCCGGAAGGGCCCCAGGCAAGCCCACATCAGGAGAGGCGATTATGAAGAGCAATGGCAAGCAGTTGGTGATGGCGGCGGTGGTGGCGGCTGGGGCGCTGCTGACGGCGGGCGCGGTGTTGGCGCAGGAGCCGATACAGAGCGCCACGCCCGGCGCATGCCCCCATGGCGGCCCGGGCAAGGGCATGATGATGGGAATGGGCGGCGCTCAAGGCATGACCCCCGAGCAGATGACGGAGAAGCGCGCCCAGATGATGGAGATGCGCGCGGCCAAACGCACGGAGCTGTTTGAGGCGGCGGACGCCGATCAGGACGGCGCGCTGACTCTCGACGAGTTCATCAAACTGCGCGAGATCAAACGCCAGCGCAAAATGGCGCGCAAGTTGGCGCGCATCGACGCCGACGGCGATGGCAAAATCAGCAAGGAAGAGTTCCTTAATCACAAGCCGATGCACGGCGGCAAGCATGGCGGGAACTGTGGCTGCATGGCGCACAAGGGCCAAGGCGGCTGCATGGCGCATAAAGGCAAGGGCATGATGGGCCAGGGCATGGGCATGAAGCCGGGCATGATGGGCCAGGGTATGGGCATGAAGCCGGGCATGATGGGCCAGGGCATGGGCATGAATCCCGGCATGGGTCGAGGCATGATGGGCCAGGGGATGGGCAACAGCGGCGCGGCGCCGATGATGACGCCGCCCTATGGCTACCCCATGGGCTATGGCCAGATGCCGACCCCGCCGTGGAGCGGCTCCCGTGGTGGTTGGTGGTAAGCGAGGATCAGACCTTATGAGGGGAGGCAAAGACGCAAATGGCCGAAGCAACCTGTTTAGACGCCATGGGCTTTCCCTGTGATCAGACCGGAGCGGGCGCGCTGAGCGCCCGCCCGGAACGGAAGGCGCAGGTGGCAAACGACAACCTCGCAAGCGCCGCTTTGGCGGACAATGACGCCTTGCGACAGGACGCGCTGCTGATGCGGCGCGCCGCTGACGGCGACGCGCGCGCGTGCCGCGCCCTGACTGAGCGTTGGCTCAATCCGGTGCACGCTCAGGCGCGGCGTATGCTGGGCGATCTGCACGAAGCCGAGGATGTGGCCCAGGAGGCGTTCATGCGTCTGTGGAAGCAGGCCGCGCGCTGGCGTCCGGAGGCCCGCGTGGGCACCTGGCTGCACACGGTGGTGAGCAATCTGTGCGTGGATCGCCTGCGCAAGCGGCGCGAGAGCGCGCTGGAGGATCTGCCCGAACCGGTGGATCCGGCGCAGAACCCTCTGGCGGAGCGCCAGCGGGCGGAGTTGGGCGCCGCTATTGAAGCGGCCATGGCGCAGTTGCCGCCGCGGCAGAAGGCGGCGGTGGTGTTGGTGCATCACCAGGGCTTCAGCGGTCGCGAAGCAGCCGCGGCGCTGGGGGTGAGCGAAGAGGCGGTGGAGTCGCTGCTGGCGCGCGGACGGCGCGCGTTGCGCAAGAGTTTGGCGCGCCATCGCGATGAACTTTTGGGGGAGGGGTGAGAGATGAGCGAGCATCGCCATGACGCCCCCAATGTTGAGGGCGCCCCTGCTGCAAATGAAGCGGATACAGGTATGACCCTGGCGCGGCTACAGACGATTCTGGACGCCTATGGCGCCGATGCGTCGCGCTGGCCCGCAGGCGAACGTGACGCCGCGGTGGCGCTGCTGGAGATTGATGCCCAGGCGCGCGCTCTGCGCGAGGAGGCGGCGCAACTGGATATCCTGCTCAATACGCTGCCTGCGCCGCAGGCTTCGCCGGAGTTGATGGCGGCGATTCTGGCCGACGCCGCGCCCACGCCGTGGCGTAAGCGTTTGGCGCGCCTGTGGCCCTATGGGCCGATCTGGCGTCCGGCCATGACCCTGGCCGCATCGGCGGCGATGGGGGTGATGGCGGGGGTGTGGAGTCCGGAGATCGAGGCGTTGTGGACGCCGCCAGCGCAGGTCGCCGAGATGGCGCAAGCCGAGCAGAGCGTGGCCGAAGAGGGCTTCGCCATGCTGGCCTTCGGTCTCGACAACAGCGCCTGGGAGAGCCGTCCATGAGTGCTGACGCGCCCCGTTGGTGGCGCGGCGCTCTGTTTGCCTCGGTGGGTCTGAACCTCTTTATGGCGACCCTGATCGGCGTGCATGAGTGGCGTCACGCGCAACACCCGGATTTCGCGCCGGTGGAGGCCGCCGCCACGCACATGCTGCACAAACCGTTCAAGCCGCGCATCTGGCTCGACAGTCTGCAGCCGGAGCAGCGCCAGATGGCTGAGGAGATCATGGCGCGGCACGCCAAGGCGATGCGCGAGCAGGCCATGGCCATGCGCGCCGCGCGCCGTCTGGCGCGCGATGAGATGATGAACAACGAATTGGATGCGCATAATGTGGAACGCGCCTTCATGCGTGTGCGTCAAGCCACCAGCAATGCGCAGTTGGTGGCCCATCGCGCCCTCACCGATGTGGCGCTGCAGTTGCCCGCCGCCGCGCGACGCGACTGGCTCACCTCCATGGCGATCCATCCGCGCCAGACAGGGCGTCCGCTGCGCAGCGCGACGCTGATATCGCAACCGGCTGTGTGCAATCCGGCGCAACCCCCTATGCGCTGATTTCTCCCTCCCCCGTTTTGGGAACGGCGCGGCGACGGTCGCGCCGCTGTTTTTTTCTCCGATTCACGCTGTAAATGCCGTATCCTGCTCCTATTGTTGGATTGGCGTCGACCGTTATGTTGCGGTTGTGGTCGTCGCCGTTGGAGCTGACAACGTCTGTGGTTTTGTTCGCCGTTTCGCGCTGTGCGCGTTCAGGGATGCGCGTATGTTCAATCAAAACGTCCCGCGTGGAAACGCCTTGCGCTTCCCCCAGGACGCTCCCCCGCCGCTGATTCTGTTGGTGGATGATCAATCGGTCACGTTCCGCATGCTCGAACGCCTGTTTCGCGGCGAGCAGTGGGCGCGGCTGGCCTATTGCCAGGATCCCGCTGAAGCTCTGCAGCAGATTCAAACTCTGCAGCCGATGACAGTGCTGGTGGACCTGTTCATGCCGGTGGTGGATGGCCTGACCCTGCTCAGCCAGATTCGCGCGATTCCGGAATTGAACGACTTGCCGGTGGTGATGCTCTCATCTGAAGAGAGCCCGCAAACCAAGGCGCAGGCGTTTGAAATGGGCGCCACCGACTATCTGATCAAACTCCCGGAACGCATTGAACTGCTGGCGCGACTCAAAAGTCTGGTGGGGTTTCGCCAGGCGGCGCGCGATCTGCGCGAGAGCGAATCCCGTTATCAACTGCTCTATGCGGGGCTGCGTGATGCGGTGTTCATCGCCCAACTGGAGAGTGGAGAGATTCTGGATTGCAATCCCGAAGCGGAGAGACTCACCGGACGCAGTCATGAGGCGTTGATTGGCGCCCCGATTACGCAGTTGCATCCCGCCGAGGAGATCGGCGCCGCCGATGCGCCGACGTTTCTGGAGCGTCTGTTGCGCGGCGAACAGGCCGGTGAGCTGAGTGTGGCCGCGCCCTCCAGCGATGCAGCGCGCTATGTGGACATCACCGCGATTCCATTTGAGCAGGGGTGTCAAAAACGCGCGCTGCTGATCTATCGCGACGTCAGCGAACGCCATGCGGCGCAACAGACATTGGAGCGTCAGGTGACTTGGCGCACCGCAGAACTCTCTGACGCGTTGCAGAAGCTGGGCTCGGAGATGGAGGAGCGTAAACTGGCCCAGGCCGCCAGCGCGGTGGCGCAGAGCCGCTATCAGGAGCTGTTCAACAACCTCTCTTTGGGGGTGGCGGTGTATCGGGCGGTGGGCGATGGCGCGGACTTCCAGTTCGTTGACTTCAACCCGGCGGCGGCGCGGCTGGAGGGGGTGAGTCGGGATGAGGTGATTGGCAAGAGCGTGCTGATCTGCTTTCCCGGGGTGAAATCGTTTGGGCTGTTTGACGTGTTTGTGCGGGTGTGGCGATCGGGCATGCCCGAGCAGCACCCCATCTCGCTGTACCATGATGAGCGCGTGCATGCGTGGCGCGAGAACTACGTCTATAAACTCCCCTCTGGCGAACTGGTGGCGGTGTATCAGGATCTGACTGCGCAAAAGCGCGCCGAGGAGGATCTGCTCGCCAGTCGCGATGCTGTGCAGAAGCGCTTGGCGGATCAGCAACAGGTGTGTCAAGCGCTGCAGCAGGCGCTGCCCGGCGCGCTGGCGATTCTCGACTCCGGCGGCGTGGTGATGTCGGCCAACGCCGCGTTTGCCGCTCAATTGGGGCGCGATATGGCGCGGATTATCGGTCAATCCATCGACTCGCTATTGGATCTGGGCGCCGCCAAAGCCTATCAACAAGCGCGCACGCGCCTGTCGCCAGAGCATCCGGCGGAGCGCTTTGGCGATGGTGAACGTTTTGACGGGGCGCCGGATTGGATGCTGCGCGCGGTGTATGCGCAGGATGGCCGCGTGATCGAACTCCTGTTGATGGGCGGGCCTGATGCCTGATTCTCTCCACACGACGCCAGCGGAACGCATGCCGACTTCGGCGTGGATTGCCGCCGTGGGCGGCGTGGCGCTGGCGCTGTTGCTGACGTGGTGGGCGTGGCCGACCTGGGATTTTCATACCGGGTTGAGCGCAACTCTGCTGTTGGCTGTGGGTTTGATTGTGGCGGTCCAACAGCGCAGCGCGGCGCGTTTGGCGGCGCTGCAGCGCCGTTTGCAGTGGGTCGAAGCGCATGGGCAGGCGCTATTGGAGTGCGCCGAAGAGGCGCTGATCAGTGTGGACGCCGGTGGGCGCGTACAGTACGCCAACCCAGCCGCCGCCGCCCTGCTGCAACGGGCGCAGGAGCAGATGGTTGGCCAGACGCTGGCGAATCTGCTGGAGCGTTGCCAGGATGAAACGGTCGCGACGGGGACCGACTCTGAAGATGTGGAGAGCTGTTCGGGTTTGCTGCGCGTTTTGATGCAGACGCAGCTGCTGCAGGTGGGCGAGGCGCACCTGACCAAGCCCGATGGACAACAGTGGGTAGCCGAGTATGGCGTTGCGCCCATTACCCTGGATGGGGTGCGGATTGGCGCGGCGTTGGCGCTGCGCGATATGAGCGGTCAGCGCCAGACCGAAGAGGCGCTGGTGACCAGCGAACGCCGCTTTACCTCCTTTATGAACCAATTGCCGGGTCTGGCCTTCCTCAAGGATGGCGACGGGCGCTATCTCTACGTCAATCAGCAGTTCTGCCAGTTGGTTGGTTTGCCGCTGCATCAGATCCTCAACCATCGCGATGAAGAGATCTGGTCGGAGGAGACGCGCTACATGTTGCTCTCCCACGAAAAGTTGGTGCGGCAGAGCAGTCAGGCGCAGCAGTTTACCGAGACCTTCTATCCCGCTGGCGAGCAGACGCCCACCTTTTGGCGTTCGCACAAATTCCCCCTCAAATTGGACCCCGGCGCGCCGGTGGGCATCGGCGGCATCACCATTGAGCAGACCGATATGGTGCTGGCGCAACGCGCCCTGGAGGACTCCCAAGCCCAGCTCCAGGCGGTGATGGATAACGCCTCTGCGGTGGTCTTCCTCAAGGATCTGGAGGGGCGCTTTACCCTGGTCAATCGGCGCTGCCTGGAGGTGATGAACTGCACTCTTGAACAGATGATCGGGCACACCGATGCGGATCTGTTCCCTCCCGGCGTCGCCGCCAAGGTGCGCGCCGATGACAAAGTCGTGCTACGGGAAAAACGGGTGATCGAGATCGAAGAGCATCTGCGCATGCCCGATGGCGAAGAGCGCGCCTTCATGGTGACCAAATTCCCGCTGATGGGGCCTGATGGCGAGCCCACCGGCAGCGGCGGCATGGCCACCGACATCACCGAGCTGATGCAGCGCATGGAGGAGATGGTCTCCTTCAACCGCCAGTTGCAGGAGCGGGTGGATCGCGAGACCGAGAACAATCGGCAGAAGGATATGATGCTGGCGCATCAGGCGCGTCTGGCCGCCATGGGCGAGATGATCGGCAACATCGCCCACCAGTGGCGTCAACCGCTCAATGCGCTGAATCTGATCATCTTCAATATTCGCGATGCGTTTGAGGCCGACGCGCTGGATTCACCGCTGCTGGACACCCAGTGCGCCCATGCGGCGACGTTGATCCGGCAGATGTCCGGCACCATCGACGACTTCCGCAACTTCTTCCGGCCGGATCGGGAAAAACAGCCGTTTAATGCTGTGACCATGATCCAGCGCGCCATCGGTCTGGTCGCCGCCGGCTGTCGTCAGGACCATATTCAAATCGAAATGGAGGCCCCGGACGAACCCCTTATGGTCAATGGCTACGCCAACGAGTTCGCCCAGGCGATGCTGATTCTGTTGGCCAACGCCAAAGACGCCATCATCGCCGCACGCAGCGATGGCGGCGGGCGGATTCGGGTCGTGGCCAAGCGCAATGTGGAGATGTGCGCCATCACCGTAACCGACAATGGCGGCGGCGTTCCCGATGAGGTGATGGAGCGTCTGTTTGAGCCCTACTTCACCACCAAGGGGACCAAGGGCACGGGCATCGGCTTGTATATGGCGCGCACCATTATTGAGCGTCACATGGGTGGGTTTATCACCGTCTCGAATACTGAGGAAGGCGCGCAGTTCCAGACTCTGGCCCCGCTGTGCCCGCCTGATATTGCGGAATAATCCGCGCCGTCGCGTGTGCGCGGCGTTTCCCCCGCTTGCGCAGCCAGCGCAAGCCTCCCTGCGCGAATCCGCGCACAGATCGCTACGGTTAGCCATCCTGTGCCGTTTTGGTTTCGCATGGTTTATTCGACTGAGTTGGAGCAGTAGCTTGATGGCTTTTACCGAGAAATTTCATGGGTTGCGCGTGGGTGTCATGGCGTGTGTGGCGCTGCTGTGGGCGCAGGCCGCGCAGGCGGACAAGACCCACATCGCGGTGGCGGCCAATTTCACCGCCGCCGCCAAGGAGATTGCGGCGGCGTTTGAGCAGGAGAGTGGGCATCAGGCGGTGGTGAGCTTCGGCTCCACCGGCAAGCTGTATGTGCAGATCGCTCACGGCGCGCCCTATGAGGTGTTTCTGGCGGCGGATACGGCGCGGCCCCTGAAGGCGGAGAAGGAGGGGCTGGCGGTGGTCGGTTCGCGCTTCACCTACGCCAGCGGCCGCATCGCTCTGTTCAGCGCCAATGCGGAGTTGGTGGATGACCAGGGCGCCGTGTTAAAGCAGGATGATGCGTTTGCGCGGTTGGCCATCGCCAATCCCAAGACCGCTCCCTATGGCGCGGCGGCGGTGCAGGCGATGACCAAACTGGGCGTCTATGGGGCCATCGCGCCCAAATTGGTGCGGGGGGATAACATCGCGCAGACCTTTCAGTTTGTCTCCACCGGCAATGCGCAGTTGGGGTTTGTGGCGTTGTCCCAGGTGATCGCCAGGCCGGGCGGCTCACACTGGGTGGTTCCCGCAGATCTCTATGCGCCTATCAAGCAGGACGCAGTGTTGCTCAAACGCGGGCAGAGCAATGCGGCGGCGCAGGCGTTTGTGACCTTCCTCAAGGGGGAGACAGCGCGCGCCATCATTGAGAAATTCGGCTATCGGTGATGTGCGGGTCGCTTGCCGCCGCGCCTCGAAGAGCGTGACCCAGGTTGACTCTTGCGTTAAGAAGTTATTGACTGTTCTGATGTTCTTCAGACGCAATCCGCGTGGATGAGGGCTTCTCTTCGGGGGGAGAGAGATCATGATTCAGCAACATTCGCCACGCCGTCTGTGGCGGGTCTGGGGCCGTTGCGCGCGGCTGGGAGTGATCGTGCTGTCCGCCTGGTTAGTGGCGCTGCACCCTGCTTCTGCGCAACCCGCCACGGTCTCCGATGCGGGCGTGCAAGTGGTTCTCAAGCTGGGCATCCTGCCCTATCTGTCGCCGCGCACGCTGTTCAAGCGCTGGGAGCCCCTGCGCGCCGCCCTGCAGGAGCGATTGGGGCGTCCCGTCCAGTTCCGCACCGCGCCAGATTACACAACCTTCTCACAACGGGTGGCGGCGCATGAGTATGATGTGGCGCTCTCCACCTCGCATTTGGGCCGCTTGGCCCAGGTGGATGCGGGCCTGACGCCGTTGGCGCGCCCGGTCAAACCCCTGTATGGCGTGGTGATTGCTCAGGATCCGCAGATCCAGACCCTCGCGGATCTGTCTGGCCGCAGCGTCGCCCTACCGGATCCGTTGGCCATTGTCAGCCTGATGGGCGAAGAGTTGTTGCGCCAAGCCGGACTTGAGCCTGGCCTGAATCCCGAAATCATCCACTTCCCAGGGCATCGCGCGGCGGCTTTGGGCGTGCGCGTGGGGCAGGCGGACGCCGCGATCATCTCCCGTTTTGCGTTTGGGTTTCTGCCGCCAGCCGATAAAGCGCATCTGCGCGTGATCGGGCAAACCCAGGAGATCCCGTCACCGGTGTTGTTGCTGGCGGCGCCGCAACTCTCAGAGGGTGAGCAGAGCGCGCTGCAGCGCGCCATTTTGACCTTCTGCAACGAGACCGCCGCAGGCAAACGTTTCATGCAGGGGTTCGGCTACGCCAGCATGGGCGTTCCCAGTGCGGAAGAGATGGCGAGCCTGGACCATTTTCTGCCGGCAACGCGCCAGTTGCTCAGCGCCAAAAATCCATGATCCCTCTGACGCCCACATCACTGCGCTGGAAGTTGATCAGCATCGTTGTGGCGATCCAACTGCTGGGTTTTGGCGCTTTGATGCTGTTTCAGTATGACTGGGCTCAGCGCGGCGTGCGCTCCCTGCATGCTCTGCGCGCCGCCGAAGCCGCGCGTCTGCTCAACGCCGCCTTGGCGCCGCCGGTGGTGAGCCGGGACCTGGAAGAGTTGCGCGCGATTCTGCAACAGGTGCACTCCGAACAGGGCATCCCCTATCTGCGTTTGCACGATGTTGACGGCAATGTGTTGGCCGAGGTCGGCGACCCCATGGGTCAAAGCCAGATGGCGCGCAACAGCGGCGGATTGCAGCATATCCCCATCACGCTGTCGGGCCAGATCTATGGACAGATCGACCTGCTGTTCGCCCACTCGGTGCAGCAGGCGCAGTGGGCGGCGTTTAAGAAGAATGCGCCCCTGATCGGTTTGGGCGTGTTGGCGCTGTCGCTGACCATGTTGCTGTTATTGACCAATCGGATGCTGCAGAGATTGACCCTGCTGGAGGAGACCAGTCGTTGTATGGCCGCTGGCGATCTGCAGGCGCGCGCGCCGGAGGAAGGGCGCGACGAATTGGCGACTTTGGGGCATCGATTGAACGCCATGGCGCACTCCCTGTCCCAGCGCCACCAGCAACTGCAGGAGAGTGAGACGCGCTTCCGCAATCTGGCCGAATCCAGCTATGACATCGTGTGTGAAGCGGACATGCAGGGTTTTTTCCACTACCTCAGCCCCGCCAGCGAGCAGATTCTGGGGTATGATCGGCAGACGCTGATGTCGCGACCCTTTCTGGAGTTCATCCTGCCGGAGGATCGTCAGCCCACCATTGACGCCATGGGCGCGCTGGCCCAGGGCGAACGGGTGGTGGATTTCGTCAACCGCTATCAGCATCCTGATGGCGACGTGCGCTGGATCTCCTGGCGCGCCACGCCGGACCTGGCGCGCCAGCGCACCTACAATATCGCCCGTGACATCACCGATCTGAAACGCCAGCAGGCGTTGTTGACTCAGGCGTTGCAGCGGGCTGAATCGGCCAACCGCGCCAAGAGCGATTTTTTGGCCGCCATGAGCCATGAGATTCGCACCCCCATGAATATCGTTATCGGCATGGGCGATCTGCTCATGGAAAGCCCGTTGAACGCCCAGCAGCAGGTGATGGCGCGACGGCTGCAACGCGCGGGCAACACCTTGCTGAGTCTGATCAACGATATTCTGGATCTGTCGCGCATTGAGGCGGGTCGCATGGAGGCGTTGCCGCGCCGCATCGCCATGCGCGCGTTTGCCGAGGAGGTGGTGGACATCTTCCACCAGGCGGCGCAGGAGCAGGGCATTGCGCTGAGCCTGGAGCTGGCGGCGGAGTTGCCGGAACACTGGTGTCAAGACCCCGAGCGCATCACCCAGGTGCTGTTCAATCTTGTGGGCAACGCGATCAAGTTCACTCCAGCGGGCGGGCGTATTACGCTGTCGGTGAGCCGGGCAGAGGGTGATGACCAACTGGCGTTTGCCGTGACTGATAGCGGCATCGGCATCGCGCAGGGCGAACAGGAGCGCATCTTCCAGGCGTTCAGTCAGGCGGAGAGCGGCAGCAACCGTCGTTTTGGCGGCGCGGGGCTGGGACTGACCATCAGTCGCCGCATCGCCGAGAGTCTGGGCGGGACGTTGAGCGTGGTCAGCGCGGTTGGTCAGGGGAGCTGTTTTACCCTCACCCTGTCCGCTCTGCTGTGTGACGATGCGCTGGACTATCCCGGTCAGGACGTCTCGGCGCAGGTTGCCGCCACAGCGGCGGAGCAAGCGCTCGGCGCGCGGATTCTGTTGGCTGACGACTCAGCGGACAACCGATTGTTGATTCAAGCATTTTTGCGCAATACGGCGTGTGAGATCAGTGAGGCGCGCAATGGCGAAGAGGCGGTGGAGTTGTTCCAACGCGAACGCTTCGACTTGGTGTTGATGGACATTCAGATGCCGCAGATGGATGGATTGGAGGCGACGCGGCGCATCCGCGTCTGGGAGGCCGAGCAGCAGCGTCCGCCCACGCCGGTTCTGGCCTTGAGCGCCCATGCGTTGACCGATCAGCGCATGAGTTCGTTGGAGGCGGGGTGTCAGGAGCATCTGATCAAGCCCATTCGCAAGGCGACCTTGTTGGAGGCATTGCGCAAGTGGGGCGGGTTGACGGCGGGCGCCAGCGCTCAGTCGGAATAACGTGAAGAGCACTCTGCATGGCCCTGGCGAGTCCAGGCGATGCGCCTAGGGCGAGCCAGCCTCTTCTTCTCTTCTGGTCTTGACGCGATCTCGTCATAACCACTTGAGATTTCGCTGTTACGCTGAGAGAGTAGAGGAAAGTCATCGACTCTTCTGCGGGATGGGCGGTATGCGCGGCAATCAGAGGAATCATACGGGGCAGGTTGTGCGGCGGCGCTGGGGACGCAGTATGATGCCTGTGCCGGTGGATGTGCAGAACGATCCCATGGACGCCGCCAACGCCTCCGGGCGGCTGGCGCGGGGGATTCACCTGGGGTTCCTGCTGGTGGGGGTCTATTTCGCCATTCTGGTGGGCTCCACCACCCACAAGCAGTTGTTGATGGAGTCCCCCATCACCCTGCCGATTCTCGACGTGCCGCTGCCAGTGGTGGGGTTCTATGCGGTGGTTCCGTGGCTGTTTGTGCTGCTGCATCTGAATGTGTTGTTGCAGTTCCATGCTTTGGCCATGCGGGTGATCAAAGTCCGTGAGAACGGCCTAGCCGGGCAGGAGCATCGTCTCTATCCGCTGGCGTTCGCCCTGTGGCGAGCGCGTTCATCGGTAAAAAGCTCGCTGGTTCGGGCTTTTCTCAATCTCTACGTCTGGCTCACCACCTTCATCCTGCCGCCGCTCATCATTCTCTGGGCGCAGGCGCGGTTTATTCCCTATCACGACCATCTGATCACCAACGTGCAGCGTGGCGCGTTGTTTGTGGATTTACTTCTCTGCTGGGCTTTCGCCATTAAAATCCTCAGTCCCGATGGGAGATTCAGGGAATTCGGGATTTGGATGTGGAGTCAGAAAATCACGTTATTGATCACATTGACGCCGTTTTTACTCTCCATCGGAGGATACTTGATTTTGAGTCATGGGCCGCAAGCGTATCACGCTGACGCTGACGCTGAGGCTATTAAAGGATTCGGATTCCTGGCGGTTCCTTTGATGGTTGCCATATTTGCCGGGTTTTTCCGTGAGTCTCTTGTCTATCGTCTCGCCCTGTTTGCTTGGATGGCTCCCCTCAGCGCCGCCTGTTGGCTGCTTTCTTCACAGGTGTTCACCATCCCTCATGTGTGCAGCAATAATCCGGAACTCTATACAGACCAGGAGCGCCCATTCTGCAATATTTGCACAGACGGGGAGAGAAGCGACAATCGTGACACAGTCGCTTACGCCAAAGGCTACCCTGCTTGGATGAAGTGGTTGGTGGCGGAAGGGCGGTTACCGCGCTATCTCATCGTGCGCAATGAAACCCTGGTCAAACAGGCCCCCAGTGAAGAGCAGATTGCTGCCTATTTGGCGCAAGGGGAGCAGAGTGAAGCCGGGCATAAAAAAGCGGTGCAGAGCGCCTGGGTTGAGCAAGCCAAGGGGTTGGACCTTAAGGGGCGGGATCTTACCTTTGCCGACTTCACTGGCTCAAAACTTTTAAAAGCTCAATTCAATTTGCCTATCGAGCGCTTGAAAAACAACGGAAATAATAGCTTGCAAGAAAGTATATTTAACCTCAAAAATTCTGCCAATTTATCTTTTGCAAGATTAGTTGATACAGATTTAACACAGGCAAACTTATCATATGTTACATTAGATCATTCAAAAATTATGCGATCAATAATGGTTAAGGCATATATGAGTCACTCGACAGTATCAGCTATTATAAATTCTGATTTTACAGGAGCAGACCTATCATTCACGAAGTTAAACAGGGTGAATATATATGGGTCAAAATTCATTGGGGCAAAGTTATCAAATATTAAATGGCATAGCCCACGTATTAACTCATCAAATTTTAGTGGATCAGATTTTTCTCGGTCGGAAATATTCGGTGGGTATATTTCAAGCAGTGATTTTTTCGGGGCATATTTTCAAGGAGCAAAGATTCTTGCTGCTTTTTTTGCTGAGTCAAATTTTAGTGGATCAAATTTTGGGCTGAAGAAGAATGATGAAATTTTTGTCCGGTGGCGAAATCAGCACTTTGAAGAAATGGAGAATCTAAACAGTGACCTAGAAGGATCTGAATTTTACAATTCAGATTTATCAGGTGTAGTTGCAAACATAGCAGGTATTCAAATGGTTGACTTTCGTAGTTCTGATATATCTGGCTCATTCTTCGAAAACTCATGGTTATTCGAAAGTAATTTTGTAGATGCAAAACTGAATAGCAGCTCATTTAGATATTCATATTTGAAAGATAAGCAGGTATCATTTGGTGAACTTGGAAGTACACATGAAAGTATATGGGAGTATATAAATAAATTAAATAATCTTAAAGTTACAGTTGGTTTTTCAAACTGGTTTACTTATTTTCTCCACAACATCGGAAGGGCTGGTAGACTCGGAAAAATAAGAAGCAAAAAATACGAAAATATGATAGAGAATTATATTAATATATTGGATAGAATGGGGATAGAGTTGGTGCTGTCAGAGGGTGATTTTGACGGTAACTTGATAAAAAAACACGGTAGGAAACATGACTGGGTATTTGTTTCAGATAAAATGCTCGTAGAATTTAAATCTCAGAGTAGAATGGGGAAGAATATAACTTCAGACGAATCACAGTATGATAAGCATATTGATAATATTAGCCAGTTTTGGAGGGTTAGATTCTTCTGTGACAAGAACCCATATATTGTGTTTGGTATATCATTGAACTCATCTGTAAATCCACGTTTGGCGCGTGCATTCTTGGAGCGTGACTGTCAAAACCGTCCCCAGGCCACAGACTTCGCTACGCCAGAGTTGTGGGAGACATTCCAAGAGCGGGTGAAAGAGCTGGAGAAAATCGTCAAAGAGGACGACGCTAAGAAGGCCAAGCAGAAACAAGCGGCAGAGGCGAAGCAGTAACCGTTCATCCACCAAACAGGATAGCGCTGAAGAGCCCGCCCGGCTGCGCCGATAGGAGATCTATACGCCCAGCAGCGCCGCAAGGCCGCCAACCTGCCCCAGGACGCCCCATGCCCCAGTCGCCCAAACAGCCCAAAGCCCGCCGCATCATGCGGCCCGCGGACGCCCATGCGGCGCAGATCGACGCCGAACTCAACCAGATGCTCAAGCCCGACTCCGCCGTGGAGGCCAATCGCCTCTGTCTGGCGTGTGGCCTGTGCTGCAACGGCTCCATCTTCAGCCGCGTGGGCATCGAAAAACGTGAAGTGGAGGCCATCGCCGCCATTGTCCCCGTATGGGAGCAGGAGAGCGGCGATGTGGCCTTTTCACAACCCTGCCCAGCTTGGACCGAAGGCAAGTGCGGCCTCTACGCCGTGCGCCCGGGACGCTGCGCCAGCTACATCTGCAAGTTACAGGGATTGGTGATGAATGGCGCGGTGAGCGGCGCAGCGGGAGAGAAAATCGTCGATGCGGCGGTCAAGCAAGCGGCGGCATTGCGCGACCGCGTGGCCGCTTATACCGGCAAGGAGCCGCAAGCGTTGAATCTGCGGCAGTTCCACAAGGAGTTCCACCCCAAGGCCATGAAAAAGGCCAAGAGCGGCGAGTTGACCCTGATGGAGCAGACGTTGGTGCGCGAGTGCTATCTGTTTCTCAAGCTGCAGGATCGCTACTTCTCCGAAACCAGCCTGATCAAGCAGTACGCCTTCATCCTGCAGCAGATCGACTATTTCGCCAATGGCGAAGGGTAGGCGTTACGCGACCCCTTTGGCCATGTGATCATGGCGCAGCAGCAGGAACAGCGGCAGGCCCAGCGAGAGACCCACACAGCATGTGCCCAAAATTGGTAGCCACACCCGGGGCAGGCCGATGCGGCGCGCCTCCACGATCATGAAGGGAATCAGCGCCACTGCGGTGATCAGCACGTCGGCCCAGGCGAACAGAGAGAGTTGGCTGCCCATCACCTCGGCGTAGAGGGCGGGCAGATCCAGTCCATGATCCGATAGCCAAAGGAAAAATTGGCTTAGTGGGATGAGCGTTCCGGCAATGCAGACGGCAATATAGAGAGTGCGCATCGGGATTCTCCAAAATTATTCAATAAGTTGTTTTTCAGAATCAAAATGTTTCGGCCTGCGCTGACGTCGGCGCGGATCGCTGGCATCCGTTCAGTCGGTTTTTCAAACTGGTTTGCGCAAAAATTTCGTCGCTTCCGACGCAAACACTTTTACTTTGTATAGGTTGGCGGGTTCTACTGCATTCGCTCCTGTCGGCTGCGCCGACAGATCGCTCACTGCCGTTTCCCCGACGGCCTCCTTGCAGGCTTCTGGTTTCTCGCTTCTCTTTGGGCTTTTGCTGGCTCGGCGATTGTTCAGTGGGGAAACGGCCAAAGACAACGGCAAAAGCCACGGCAAACCGTGGGGCGCTGCCCCACACCCCGCTGGGGTCGCGGACCCCAGACCCCGCCTGCGGCCAGCCGCAGGCCCCTTACACAGCGCTAGGACGCCCAGCGTCACGCAGACACTGGGCGCCCCGTGCCGGTTGCTGATTACAGTACGCCGCGCTCCACCAGCGCCGCCCTTGGGCTCACATGCAGCCGGTTCAGGCCCAGCTTCTTGTCGCTGATGCCCATGGCGCAGCCCAACAGTTGCGCAAAGTTCATCTCCGGCAAGCCCACCTCCCGGCCCACCGTCTTCTCCGCAATGCCCTGATACGCGCCCATGGCCATGTCGCACAGCGTGCATGGGGTGATCATCACCTCCGCGCGCGCGCCCTTGGCGCTCTCCAGATTCTTCATCACCATGCCGCGCATCTCATCGGCATCCGACAACATGATGTGGAAGCCGCAGCACTTGTCACGGCCATCGTAGCTCACCGGCTCGCCGCCCATGGCTTCGATCAAACGGTCCAGATGGTCCGCCTTCTCGCCCGCCTTCTCAGTGGCGAAAATCTCCGATGGCCGCAGATTGTGGCAGCCGTAGAACGGCGCCACCTTCATGCCGTTGAGCGGTTTGGAAATCTTATTCTTCACCTGCTCCAGGCCCACCTCTTCGGTCAGCACCCAGGCCAGATGACGCACCTCAATGGAGGCCTCATAGGCTCGCACGCCGCCCTGTTTGAGCACGTTATTGATCTCGTCGAGCAGATCCGGCTCGTTCTTGAAGCGGTAGTTGGCGTGGGAGAGGGTCTGCGTGCAGGTGTTGCAGATGGTCAGAATGTCGCGCCCGGCGGCTTCCGCCTCGCTGAGAATGCGCGCGGCCACTGACAGCGAAAACGCCGGTTTGCTCTCGCGCAGACTCACCGCGCCGCAGCAGGTGGCTTTGGGCATGGCGTGCAGGGTGATGTCCAGGCGTTCGCACACGGCGCGGGCGGCCCAATCGGCCTCCTTTTGCACCTGTTTGGCGGCGCACCCGGGGAAATAGCTATAAGCCTTCTCGGCCATGGGGCTCTCCTTGAATATCAATGTCCGGCAAGAAGCGGAACATTGGAAAGGTCGTTCTCTCAAGGTTGAATACCGTTACGATGTGACGGTATTCAACCAAACTTGAAACAAGCGCGGAGTAAAACTAACGAGGGTCCAGGGAAATCATTTCCCTGGCGGGTCGAGGGCGGCGCCCTCGTGGGTCCAGGGCAAAGCCCTGGCCGGGTCTGGGCCGGAGGCCCAGCCTCTTTCATCTTCCCCCAAACAACCCGCTAATCCCTCGTGACGCCCACCTTACCCGGCGTCGCTCACAATCGCTTTGGTCTCCACGTCGACCGGGTTCTTCTCCAGGTGCTCATAGATCTTCTTGAGCTCCTCCACATCCTGGGCCTTGTGGGGGAAGGGCGAGGGGATCTTGCCCTTCTTCATCAAGTGCAGCGCATCGCCCATGGCGCCGATGGTCCCGGCGATGCCCACGGAGCGTTGCAGGAGGGTGAACTCGTTGAGATCGCCCACGGTCTGGATATCGCCGTGGAACGCCTGCGCATGGCGGGCGCCGACGCTGTCCAGATAGCCCTTGTCCATGGCGCGGGTGCGCAGCTTGACAATGGCCTCCATGGGCTTCACGTCTTTAGGGCAGACCTCCACGCACATGGTGCAGCGCGAGCAGGACCACACGCCGCCCTCCATCTCCGAGAGAGTCCCCAGACGTCCGGTCTTCTGCCCCTCGCGGGGGTCGGAGACGAAGCGGAACGCTTTGGCCAACGCCGCGGGGCCGAGGAATTTGTCGCTCACCTCGGCCACGGTGCAGTCGGAGTAGCAGCAGCCGCACATGATGCACTGGGTGACGTGGTTGACCTGATCGAAGGAATCCGCGCCGATCTGCAGGGCGGTCTCCGCGCCCTCCTCCAGATAGGGGGTGATGGCGTGGACTTTTTTGAAGAACTTGCCGATGTTGACGGCCAGATCCTTGAGCACCGGCTGGTTGCCCATGGGCGCCAGGGTGACCACGTTGTTCTCATCGGCCACATCGCCGATGTGGGTCTTGCAGGCCAGGCGGGTCTTGCCGCTGATCTTCATGGCGCAGGAGCCGCAGATGGCCGAGCGGCACGACTGCCGATAGGTCACCGAACCGTCGTGTTCGCACTTGACCACTTCCAACAGGTCGAGGATGCGGGTCAGCGGTTTGGCGGGGAGTTCAAAGTCGTCCCAGCGGGTGGCCAGAGAGCCGTCCGCTTGCGGGGTGTTGCGCTGAATGCGCAGGGTATAGGTGATTTCGCTCATGCTGTTGTCTCCTCCCGACCCGGCGCGTTAGTAGACGCGCTCTTTGGGCGTATAGGCCTCTTTGCCCACGGTGCGCACCCCCTCGTAGTCGAGACGAATAGTCCCGGAGGGAGCGTCCCAGAACGCCAGGGTGTGCTTGCGCCACTCGGCGTCGTCGCGTTTGGGGTAGTCGTTGCGGCTGTGGGCGCCGCGCGACTCGGTGCGGTTGAGCGCGCCTTTGCTGATGCACTCGGCGATATCCATCAGGTGACGCAGCTCAATGGCGCGCACCAGATCGATATTGAACACCCGCGACTTGTCGTCCACGTGGATCTTGTCGTAGCGGGCGCGCAGTTCGGGCAGCATCTCCACCACCTTCTTGAGGTTCTCCTCTTCGCGATAGACGCCCACATAGAGGTTCATGGCGGTGGCCATCTCTTCGCGCAGTTTGGCGTGGTTCTCGCCGGTGTCGGGGCGCGCCAGAATCTCGTTGATGTTCTCCTCCACCTCGGTGATGGCCGATTGGGGGAACTCCTTTTGCGTCATTTTGGCGATGGCCTCGCCGCAGGCGCGGCCAGTGACCTTGCCGAAGACGATGGTGTCCAGCAGGGAGTTGCCGCCGAGGCGGTTGGCCCCGTGCACGGAGAGGCACGCCGCTTCTCCCGCCACATAGAGGCCGGGGACGGGGGTGAAGCCCAGTTTGTCGGCGCGGATGCCACCCATGCAGTAGTGTACGGTGGGGCGCACGGGGATCGGTTCGTCGATGGCGTCGATCCCCTCCAGATCCAGCGCCAGTTGGCGGATCTGCGGCAGACGCTCGAGGATCTTATCGCGGCCCAGGTGGCGCAGGTCGAGGAAGATGGCGCCCTCATCGCCGCGCCCCTCCAGAATCTCCATCTGTTCGGCGCGCGCCACCACGTCGCGGGAGGCCAGCTCCAGCTTGTTGGGGGCGTATTTGGACATGAAGCGCTCGCCATCCTTGTTGATCAGATAGCCGCCTTCGCCGCGCGCTCCTTCGGTCACCAGCACGCCGCTGCCGCGCAGGCCGGTGGGGTGGAACTGCACGAACTCCATATCCGCCAACGGCGCCCCGGCGCGCAGCGCCAGGCCCATGCCGTCGCCGGTGCAGATGGTGGCGTTGGTGCTGGATTGATAAACGCGGCCAAAGCCGCCGGTGGCCAGCAGCACGCCCTTGCCCTGCAGGCCGAACACCTCGCCGGATTTCATGTCCAGCGCCACAATGCCGCTCACCTCGCCGTTGGCGTCGGTGGCGATCTTCTGCACGCTACACTCTTCGTAGACCTCCACCCCCGCTTTGACCAGACGCTCCCACAGGGTGTGCAGCAGCACTTGGCCGGTGCGGTCGGCGGCGTAGCAGGTGCGGTCGAAGCTGGCGGCGCCGAACGGACGCTGGGCGATCTTGCCCTTCTCCAGACGCGAAAACGGCGTGCCCCAGGCGTCCATCTCCAGCACCACTTTGGGCGCCTCCTGGCACATCAGTTCGATGGCGTCCTCATCGCCGATGAAGTCGGAGCCCTTGACGGTATCGTAGGCGTGGGATTCCCAACTGTCCTCCGGGTCGATGGAGGCGTTGATGCCCCCCTGCGCGGCGCAGGAGTGACTGCGCAACGGGTGCACCTTGGTGACGATGGCCACGTTCACGCCCGCGTCCAATGCCTCGATGGCCGCGCGCATGCCCGCCAGACCCGCGCCGACGATGATCAGATCATGACTCTTCATCTTGCCTCCGCATCCAGCCGCCTACAGAAACCACGCGCCTTTGCAATCCATCAAAAGCCCGCAGCCGATATAAATTTGTGTGAAAATCAAATAGACCACTACAACGCTGTTTGTGTCAAAAAGATTTGCTTTATGGCATAAAGAATTTTTAGGACCAATGCCCCCTATTTTTATATCGAAGCAAAACCGAGCTTATATCGGAGCGGAGCTTAACAGGCCCAAGCAAAGGGGAAATGGCAATCCGGCGCCCGGCGTGGTAAAAAGATGGGCTCCAAATTTGAATTCGGCGCAGCTTTGCACAAGCGCGCCGCGCTTACGGGATTCAGCACCACAACACGAAGAGCGCCATGGACAGCAAGTACAACCCGCAGGCCATTGAGGCCAAGTGGCAAAAGATCTGGGATGAACAGAAGACCTTCCGCGCCAGCGAGACCGACGGCAGGGATCCCTTCTATCTGCTGGTGATGTTCCCCTATCCGTCGGGGCGCATCCACATGGGCCACGTGCGCAACTACGCGCTGGGCGACGTCATTGCGCGCTATCAGCGCATGCGCGGCAAAAACGTGCTGCACCCCATGGGTTGGGACGCCTTCGGCATGCCCGCCGAGAACGCCGCCGCCGCCAATAACGTGCACCCCAAGGATTGGACCTATCAGAACATCGCCCACATGCGCGATGAGCTGAAGACCATGGGCCTCTCCTATGATTGGGAGCGCGAGCTGGCCACCTGCGACCAGGACTACGCCCACGCTGAGCAGGCGCTGTTCCTCAAGCTGTATGAGAAGGGGCTGGTGTATCGCAAAAAATCGGTGGTGAACTGGGACCCGGTGGACCACACGGTGCTGGCCAACGAACAGGTGATCGACGGCTGCGGCTGGCGCAGCGGCGCGCCGGTGGAGCGCAAGGAGCTGTCGCAGTGGTTCTTCCGCATCACCGACTACGCCGACGAGTTGTTGGCGGATCTGGACAAGCTGGGCGGCTGGCCGGAGACGGTGCGCGCCATGCAGGCCAACTGGATCGGCAAGAGCCACGGGGTGGAGTTCGCCTTCCAGCTGGAGGGGTATGACGATACCCTGCCGGTCTACACCACCCGTCCCGACACCCTGATGGGAGTCACCTTCTGCTCCATCGCCGCCGAGCATCCGCTGGCCAAGGCGCTGGCGGCAACCAATCCTGACGCCGCCGCCTTCATCAAGGAGTGCCAGGCCGCCGGCACCAGCGAAGAGGCGTTGGAGACCCAGGAGAAGAGGGGCTTCGACACCGGCATCAAAGCGATCCACCCGGTCACCGGCGAGAAGGTCCCGGTGTTCATCGCCAACTTCGTGCTGATGGCCTACGGCACCGGCGCGGTGATGGCGGTTCCGGCCCACGATCAGCGCGACTTCGAATTCGCCAAAAAGTACGCCATCCCCATCAAGGTCGTGATTCAACCCGAAGGGGAGGCGCTGGACGCCGCCGCCCTCGCCGAGGCCTACACCGGACCGGGAACCCTGGTCAACTCCGGCCAGTTCGACGGCTTGGACAACGAAACCGCCAAGCAGAAGGTGGCCGAGTACTTCGAGCAGCGCTGCATCGGCAAGGCGACGGTGAACTTCCGTCTGCGCGACTGGGGCGTCTCCCGGCAACGCTACTGGGGCAACCCCATCCCCATGGTCCATTGCGACGCCTGCGGCGTGGTTCCGCTGCCCCCCGAGCAGTTGCCCGCCGCGCTGCCGCCGGATGTGAGTTTCGATCAGCCGGGCAACCCGCTGGAGCGCCACCCCACCTGGAAGCACATCGACTGCCCCAAGTGTGGCCAACCCGCCCGCCGCGAGACCGACACCATGGACACCTTCATGGAGTCCAGCTGGTACTTCCTGCGCTACTGTAGCCCCGACATGGGCGCCGAACCGCTGGATCTGAAGCGGGTCAACCACTGGATGCCGGTGGATCAGTACGTCGGCGGCATCGAACACGCGGTGCTGCACCTGCTCTATTCGCGCTTCTTCCACAAGGCGCTGCGCGATGTCGGTCTGGTGGAGTGCGACGAGCCCTTCACCCGCCTGCTGACCCAAGGCATGGTGCGCAAGGACACCCACAAGTGTCCCGCCCACGGCTGGCGCTATCCGCGCGAGGTGAAGCAGGATGATGAATTCCTGCGCTGCGTGGAGTGCGATAGCGAGATCATCGTCGGGCGCAACGAGAAGATGTCCAAGTCCAAGCACAATGTGGTGGACCCTAAGGAGTTGCTCGACGGCTACGGCGCCGACACCGCGCGTCTGTTCATGCTGTTCGCCGCGCCGCCGGATCGCGATCTGGAGTGGAGCGACTCCGGGGTGGACGGCGCCTGGCGCTTCCTCAACCGGGTGTGGCGTCTGGTTCATGCTTTGATGCAAGTTGCGCCCGGGGCCAAACCGGCTAGCGCCACCCCCGCCGACGCCGATCTGAAGGCGTTGCGCGGGCAGGTCCATGCGACCATCGCCAAAGTGACTGACGACTTCGAACGGCAGTCGTTCAACACCGGCATCGCCGCCATCATGGAGCTGGTCAACGCCATCAAGATCGGCGATGCGCCGCTGGCTGGCGAGGCCGCCGGGGTGATGCGCGAGGCGGTGGAGACGGTGGTGAAGCTGCTGAGCCCGTATGCGCCGCACATCGCCGAGGAGTTGTGGCGGGAGCTGGGCTATGCGGATGATCTGTGCAACCATGCTTGGCCGGAAGCCGACGCTGAGGCGTTGGTGAAGGACGTCATCACCATCATCCTGCAGGTCAACGGCAAGTTGCGCGACCGTTTGGAGGTGGCCCCGGACATCGCCAAGGATGAGCTGGAAAAACTGGCCCTGGCCAATGACAAGGCGGCGGCGCACATTGAGGGCAAGACGGTGCGCAAAGTGGTGGTGGTGCCGGGTCGTTTGGTGAACATCGTGGCCAATTAATCGGCCCGCGCTAAAGTAAAAGTGTGTGCGTGACTCACTGCGAGCTAGCGCTGAGTAATGGGCCGTCGGCTGGCCGACGGCGGGGTCTGGGGGCCGCGCCCCCAGCGGGGTTTGGGGCGGCGCCCCAAGGTTTAGGGGAGCTCGAGGGCTCCGCCCTCGATATCTTATCGTTTTCAAGGTTGTTCGCTCTGTAGCGCCGAATGTGTGCGTGACACAGGGCGAGCTAGCGCTGAGTAATGGGCCGTCGGCTGGCCGACGGTGGGGTCTGGGGGCCGCGCCCCCAGCGGGGTTTGGGGCGGCGCCCCAAGGTTTAGGGGAGCTCGAGGGCGCAGCCCTCGATATCTTAATCTTCCCCTCAATGTTTTCACTTTTCGATAATTAAGCCTGGAGAGCTCCTGTGGCTTTGAGCAAACGCCTGTTCCTCGTGCTTCTGACCCTGCCGCTGGCGGGTTGCTTCGGCTACCACTTTCCGGGTTCGCCGTCGGCGCGTCTGCCGGAGGATCTGCAAGGGGCGGTGGCGCGCATCGCCGGGCCGGGGGCGACGGCGCACCCGCGTTTGGCGCGCCAGCTTCAAGAGCGCATCATCAACCGGCTGGGGCTGCCGTGGAGCCGTTCGGACGGCAATAATCTGATTCTCACCATCCACATGGAGCCGCTACAGCGGGATCTGCGTTTGGAGAACCAGGCGGGGCGGGCCGACCACTATCGGGTCACCGCCAGCGCCCATGCGGCGCTGGCGCAGCCGGGCGCGGCGCCGAGCAAGACGTGGCCCTCGGTGCGAGGCTCGGCCACCTATTATGAACTCAATGTGGCCACCGCCAACCAAGTGGCGCGGGAGCAGGCGGAGAACGAGGCCATGGACCAGTTGGCTGACGCTCTGGTGGCGATGCTCTCCACCCGTTTGAACGCCTCGGAGCCCGCCACGCCGTAATCAGGCGCGGGGGAATCCTGCAAATCACCATCTGGTTATGTAGATTATTTCGTCAGGAAATGGTCTTGGATATGATCAGGGATATATTGAATTTACACGATTTTCCGCAAAATTAAGCTCTCTGTGTCCGCATTGAGGCGGAGCGCTTTGCTGCAGTTGCAAAACTTCTACACCTCCCTCCTGTATTTCCGGTTCAAATCCTGGCCCTGTTCATGCTAAGCTATGTGGCTATTAGCACAGCCGAGGTTCGTTGCGTAACAGTTGAGAATAGAAGCGATTCTTTTTCTTGTTTTGCGCAGAAGCGCGTTGTGGGCGAAAAACGCTCCCACAGCGGCTCGTCTTGATTTGACCACTCGTTTGATGTCAACAGGTGACCGGTATGCCCAATCTGCAAATGGCGCACAAAATTCTACTTGGATTTCTCGCGCCCGCCCTGATTCTGGTGATCATGGGTGTGTGGAGCCATTTCGTCAGCTCCGGGGTGGCGGAAAAGACCCACACCGTGCGCGATGTGAGCTTCCGTCTGGCGCTGCTGGCTGCAGAGACCAAAACCAACGTGGTGCAGGTGCAGCAGTGGCTGACGGATATCTCCGCCACCCGCGGCGCCGAAGGGTTTGATGACGGCTATGGCGAGGCGGAGAACTACGCCAAGTTGACGCTGAAAAATCTGGACGAATTCAAGCACACCTTTGGGCAGATGGGGAAAAACGCCCAGATTGCCGAGGTGGAGAAGATTCGCCTGGCGTTCCTGCCGTGGTACGAAGCGGGCAAGGCCATGGCGCAAGCCTATATCGACGGCGGCCCCGCCGAAGGCAACGTGCAGATGGGCTCGTTTGACGAACAGGCCGAACGACTGCAAGCGGTGCTGGAGCCGTTTTTGGCCGCGCAGATGAAAAGCGCCGATGGGCTGCTGACGGAAGTGGCCGACGATGTGGACAGTTTCAACCATGTGCTGATCTCCATTTCGATCTTCGCGGTGATCCTGGTGGTGATTCTGGCGCTGTTCATCTCCCGCCGTTTGAGTCAGCCCATCAACATTATCGTGGATATCATCAAATCCATGGCCGATGGCGATCTGACCACGCGTTCGCATCTGGCGGACCGCGCCGATGAGATCGGCAATATGTCCTACAACGTCAATCGTCTGGCGGAGAATCTGGCGGGCAACATCCGCACCATCAACCTGCAGGCGGCCAATATCAGCGCGTTCGTGGGCGAGATCGTCACTCTGCGCACCGGCTTGGGCGAGAACAATCGCTCGCTCACCGCCATCGCCGCGCAAGTCTACGACGAGAACCAGACCCTGACCGGGCAGATTACCGAGATTCGCGGCAACGTCAGTCAGGCGGTGCAGAACCTCGACGAACTCTTTGCCGCGTTCCAGGACGTCAGCGCCGGGGTCTCCACCATTGCTGGCGGCGCCGAAGAGGCCAACGCCAATGTCAGCGCCATGGCGCAATCGGCGCAGAACATGTTGGGCGATGTGGGCGATGTGAACACCCGCATGGGGCAGATGAACGGCGCCGCGCAACTGGTCTCCTCCTCCGCACGCGAAGTGCAACAGTCCCTGCAGGGGGTGCGTCAACGCTGTCAGGCCGCCGCCGCCGAGTCGCAACAGGCCAATGGTTTGGCGCGTAGCGCCGCCGATGTGATGACCCGTCTGTCGGACTCGGCGCGGGAGATCGACAAGGTGGTGGAGATCATCAACGACATCGCCGAGCAGACCAACATGCTGGCCCTGAACGCCTCCATTGAAGCCGCCGGGGCCGGTGAGGCGGGCAAAGGCTTCGCCGTGGTGGCCAACGAAGTCAAAGGGCTGGCCTCGCAGACCGCCGAAGCCACCCGCACCATCTGGCGGCAGATCGACGAAATCCGCTCCCTGGTGGGCAGCGCTGAAGAGAACACCCGTGAAATTCGCGGCGCGGTGGGCCGCATCGCCAGCGCCAACGAAGAGATCAATCAGGCGGTGGACGAACAGGGCCACGCCACCGATGAGATCGTCTCCTCGTCCACCTCGCTGACCAGCAGCTCCGAACAGGTGCTCGGCAGCATGGTGTCGTTGCAGTCCGCCGCCGAAGAGGTGGCCCGCGCCGCCGACGAGGCGGCCAAGGGCGCCCACGAGATCGCCACCTCCACCGAACGCATCGCCGCCTCCAATACCCAGATGGAGAGCAAGGCCAAAGAGGCGGTGGACGCCACCAACGCCATTCAGCGCGTGGTGGAGGAGACCAATCAGGTGGCCGAACGGGTGCGCGGTCGGGTGGAGGAGACCCAGAGCGTGGTTACCGCCATGCGCGGCTCGGTGCAGATGTTCAACGCCTTGAGTCTGGTGGCCACCGAGGTGAGCGACGCTCTGTATGCGGCGCAGTCGCGCATCGACGTGGGCAAAGAGCCCTATGATGTGCGCAAGATCAAGAGCACCGTGCTGGCGATGATGGCGCAGGTGAACAAGGCGGTGACGCTGATGAATCCCGCCATGGCCTCACGGGTGGCCGATCCCAACTGCTGTTCGCTGGCCAAGTGGCTCACCGAAGAGGCGCCCGAAGAGATGCGCGCCCTGCCGCTGTTCCAGAAGATGCTGGAGACCGCCGGACAGTTCCGCAAGACCGCCGCCGAGATCGTGCAGATGATCCACTCCGGCGATCAGGCCGCCATCGAATCGGCCATGCGCTTCTTCCAGGAGCTGCGCTCCACCTTCTTTGACCAGCTCGACCAGCTCTACATCGGCCGCACCCAGGACAAACACGCCCTGGCGCCGGCCATGCGCTGGCGCGATAGCCTATCGGTGGGCGTGGCGCAGATGGACGTGGATCACAAGCAGTTGGTGGAGATCATCAACGAACTGCACGCCACCCTGGAGCATAAACTGGGGCAGTCGGTGATTCGTGAACTGCTGGAGAAGCTGGTCAACTACACCGCCACCCACTTCAAGCGCGAAGAGCGCCTGATGGAGGAGCACAACTATCCGCAACTGGATAGTCAGAAAGCGTCCCATGTGAAATTTATCGCCTATGTGCAGGAGCAGTTGGGCGTGCTGGACAAAGGCGGCGTGGATGAGAGCCAGTTGCTGCACCTGTTCAAGTTTCTACAGGATTGGCTGGTCAAGCATATCCAGCATGAGGATATGGAGTACAAACCCTTCTTTGCCGACCTGGGCGTGAACTGATTCGCCGCCGCAGGAACCGCGCGCCATGAAGCTCAAAGAGCAGGAGCTGGCCGGACGCCTGAAGAAAGGCGAAACGCCGTGCGTGGTGTTGCTGTTTGGGGCGGAGCAGGGGCGCATTGCGCGTCAGGCCCAGGCGCTCTCCCTGTGGGCGCTGGGCGGCGACGCCGACGCTGATTTCGACGCCGAGAGCTTTCAAGCGGGGGAGCTTAAGGATGACGACGCCATCTCCCGCTTCTCCTCCAGCCTGCGCGCGCTGCCGTTTCTGGCGCCGCGCCGGTTGGTGCGTCTGAAAGAGGCGCACACCCTGCCCGCCGCTGCGCGCGAAGAGCTCAAACTCTATTTAAAAGATCCCGCCGACAGCACCCTGCTGCTGATCACCGCCGGCGAACTCGAAGCCAAGAACGCGGTGCGCAAAACCGTGGAGGGGATGGACGCCGGATGGGCGGCGCCGTTCTATCCATTGGAGGGGGCGGCGTTTACCCAGTGGATCGAACAGACTCTGCGCGCCAGCGGCTTCGCGCCGGAGCGCGACGCCCTGGAGCTGCTCACCGAACTGCTCACTGGCGACACCCGCGCCGCCGAACCGGAGTTGGAGAAGCTCAAGAACTATGTGGGCGAGCCGGGTCCGGTGCTTGTGAGCGATGTGGCGGCGGTGGTGAGCAACGCCTCACTGCACAGCGGGTTTGAACTGGTGGCGCAACTGGTGGCTGGCAATGCCCCCGCCGCGCTCAACACCATGGCGCGGTTGTGGGAGCACGACGCCGAACCAATCCCCCTGCTGGGGCTCATCGCCGCGCGCATCCGTCGCATCGCCATTGCGCAGACGCTGCTGGCCGAGGGCGCACAGCCCAAGTCCATTGCGGGAAAATTGCGCATCTTCTGGAAGGAGCAGGACGCCTTTTTCGCCCAGTGCCGACAGCTCTCGCCCCGGCTGTTGGCGGCGGCGCTGGAGCAGTGTCTGGAGGCCGACAAAGGGCTCAAAGGGATGGATGGCCGTCCGCCGGAGCAGGTGATGGAGAGCCTGGTTATGGCGCTGGCGTCGCTGTTTGGCGCTCGCGGGCGTCCGCAATCCGGTTCCGGTAGCTCCAGAAGAGGATAAACACCACCACCAGGCCGATGGCGGCGAGGAAGTTGACATGCCCGCCAAACGGCGCAAAGGCGAAGCCCCCCCACAGCGGGCCCAGCACGCGGCCCAGGGCGCTCATGGATTGGAACAGCCCCATCATCACGCCCTGATGCTCGGCGTTGGTGTTGAGGCTGACCAGACTCGACAAACCGGGATTGACCAGACCGGCGCCCACAGCGGTTAACGCCAGCGATCCCAGCAGCATGGCGTAGTCGCTGGCCATACCCAGCAGCAGCCAACCCACAAACACCAGAATGATGCCGATGCGGGTGAGCTTCTTTTCGCCCAGTTTCGGCGCCAGACGCCGCACCAACCCGCCCTGCACCAGCACCATGACGATGCCCACATAGGCGAACAGTTTGCCCGCCTCATACATCGCCTGCGGCTCCCGCCACGCCATCACCTCCTGCGCCCACAGCGGCAGCACCACCTCAAACGAGGCGAACAGGGTGACGTAAAGTCCGCCCAGCAGGCACAGCGCCAGCGCCGCCGGATAGCGGCCAGCGGTGCGCCACGGCTCCAGCGACAGCGGATGCGGACGGCCGCGATTCTCGCCCCCCGCCTGCTTGGTTTCGGCCAGTAGGAAGATGGCGGCAATGGCGTTGAGGAGGGTGACCGCCGCCGCCGCCAGGGGCGCGGCGCCCGCGCCGTGCTGCGACAACAGACCGCCCAGCGCCGGACCCACCACAAAGCCCAAGCCAAACGCCGCACCGATGATGCCCATGCCCTGGGCGCGCTTCTCCGGCGGCGTGAGGTCGGCCATGGCGGCCTGGGCGGCGGCGATATTGGCCCCCATCACCCCGGCCACCGCGCGCGAGATCATCAAGATGGTGAAGGATTCGGCCAGGCCGTAGATGAGATAGGAGAGCGCCGAGCCGAACAGGCCGATGATCAGCACTGGCCGCCGACCGATGCGGTCCGATAGACCGCCCCACAGCGGCGCGCAGAGGAACTGCATCAGGGAGTAGATCGCCATCAGCCAGCCGATTTCGGCGGGGGAGGCGAGAAAGCGCGGGTCCGAGGCATAGAGCGGCATCAGCGGCAGCACCATGCCAAAACCCAGCAGATCGAGAAATACGGTAAAGAATATGATGCCTATAGAGGCTTTGCGCTGCATATGTCCGCTCCAAACGCGGCGGCGGCCTCCAGAAGGGAGGCCGCCGAAATCTGGCGGGGCGACAACCGGAAAAGAGGGGAGGCGTCGCGCGGAGTCCGTCGATTAGTTGACGTAATGTGTGGCTTGGCCGATGAGGTCGCTATTGATCAAGCGGTGCGCCACGATGCTCACAACATACCCCAGAGCGATCACCGGGGTCCATTTCAAGTGTCCAAAGAAGGTGTACATGCCGCGCGCCTGACCCATCAGGGCCACGCCCGCCGCCGAACCGATGGAGAGCAGACTGCCGCCCACGCCTGCGGTGAGGGTCACCAGCAGCCACTGCCACAGATCCATCTCCGGGTGCATGGTCAGCACCGCAAACATCACCGGAATGTTATCCACGATGGCCGAGAGAACGCCCACGGTGACATTGGCCGAGGTGGGGCCCCAATCCAGATACATCACCGAGGAGACCGTCTCCAGATAACCAATCGTGCCCAAACCGCCCACACAGAGGATCACGCCGAAGAAGAACAGCAGCGTATCCCACTCGGCCTTCTCCACCTTCTTGAAGATGTCGAACGCCACATCGCCCGCTTCAGCGTGGGGATCGCCCATTTTGCGATGGGCGGTTTTCTTCAGATAGTAAGCGAAGAATTTGAGGAACGCCAGACCCGTGGTCATGCCCAGCATCGGCGGCAGATGCAGGAAGTTATGGAAGCTCACTGCGGTGATGATGGTGAGCAGGAACAGCATGATGATGACCACGCCGCCGCGCTTGATCAGCACTTCGTCGTTGCACGGGGGCGGCTTTTCGTTGGGCGCCGAGAAGCTCATGATGATGGCGGGCAGCAGCCAGTTGATCAGCGACGGGATGAACAGGTGGAAGAAGGTGCCGAAGTGGACAATGCCCTTCTGCCACACCATCAGGGTGGTGATGTCGCCAAACGGGCTGAAGGCGCCGCCGGCGTTGGCGGCGATGACGATATTGATGCAGGCCACGCCCACGAAGGTGGGGTTGCTGCGGCCCACCGCCAACACCACCGCGCACATCAGCAGGGCGGTGGTGAGGTTGTCGGCGATGGGGGAGATGAAGAACGACAGCAGGCCGGTCATCCAGAACAGTTGCCGGAAGCTCAACCCCGAACGCACCAGCCAGGCGCGCAGCCACTGGAACACGTTGCGCTCGTCCATGGCGTTGATGTAGGTCATCGCCACCAGCAGGAACAGGAACAGTTCGGCGAATTCGAGGATGTTGTGACGCACCGCCTGTTCGGAGGAGGAGTGGTCGCCGTGGGCGCCGTAGACCCAGGCGATGCCCGCCCAGATCAGGCCCGCCGCCAGGATCACCGGCTTGGATTTGCGCAGATGGGTGTACTCTTCGGCCATGACCAGCGCATAGGAGAGGGCGAACAGCAACAGCGCGGTGGGACCGACCCAGGTGTCGCGCAGATTGACCACAGCGCCCGCCTCGGCGGCGGCGGCGTTGGCCCAGGCGGCATCGCTCCCCGCCAGCAGCGCCACTGCGGCCAAGATGGCCAGTAGAATGCTCTTGGCAACCATCCTTCAGCTCTCCTTATCAGCGGCGTTCCAGGCCGCGCCCGGAACCGGGCCGACAGACGCGCTTTACGGGTTCATGGTTATAGCATGGTTTTGCCCGTTTTGGCGCCGGATTGACGACGCTGCGGCGTATTTCCCGGCAGGCCTTGGGGCGCTACCGTCGGCGGTAGCTCAGGTAGTGGCTCTTGCGTCCGGCCAACCACCCTTTGCGTTCGAAATTGGTGATGATCCACCAATCCGGTTGCGGCGCGAATTGACCCACGCCCGCCAGATTTTCAAACGCCGGGTGGGGGTCGATGTGTTCGAGCATCCACTCGGCGTAGTTCTCCCAGTCGGTGGCTAGGGTGAAGGCCGCCCCTGGGCGCAGTTTGCGCGCCAGCAGGTCGAGGAAGTCGGTCTGGATGATGCGCCGCTTGAAGTGACGTTTTTTGCGCCACGGATCGGGGAAGTTGACGATGACCCAATCGAGGCTGGCGTCGGGGATGGCGTCGTCGATCATGGGGTGGGCGTGGCCGCGCAGCAGGCGCACATTGGTGGCGGCGTTGGCCTCCAGCTTGCGCAGCAAAACGCCGAACCCCTCCAGGAACACATCGATGCCGATGAAGCGATCCTCGGGGTGGCGAGCGGCCAGCTCGGAGAGGGTGTCGCCATTGCCAAAGCCCACCTCCAGCACCAGCCGCGCCTGCTGCGGGTCGGCCCCCAACGCGTGCAGCAGCTCCTCGCGATTGGCGCAGCGGGGCGGCTGCAGTTGCGGCAGACGCTCCTGAATGAAGCTCAGGCGGTCGTCGGTGACCTTGCCCTTTTTGCGCCCATGGGTCTTGAAGCGCGCCGCTTCGATCAGTTGCGCGCGTTCGGCCTCGGAGATGTCGTCATGACGCCCCATCAGCCGATGGGATCCCCGCCCTCACCATCGCCGCGGCGCTCGGAGAGCACCCGATTCATGGTCTCGCTGAGGATGGGGAAGCGCTGCTCGAACATGCCATAGGCGGCGTCGGCGTACTGGCGGATCTCATACTGAGCGTTGGGCTTGCGGCGCAGGTCGAAGAAGTTCATCAAGCTGCGGAAGTTGATGGTCCAGTAGACGTCGGAGTAGGTAGAGACCGACATGGCGTTGCGCAGCAGTTCGCGGGCGCGGGCGCGATAGGGGTTGCGGCCGCCGGTGATGCGGGGGATCTCCCCGGCCTCCTCGGCTTGGGCGATGCGCGCTTTGGTCTCATCGTAGCAATCGTGATAAAACCGATGCAGCGACTCCATCAGCTCGGTATAGCGCTGAATCTGTTCGTCGGTCATCACCTCGAAGCCATCCACCGTGCGCGCCTCGCGGTCGGGCACGAAGAAGGCGGTCACCGGCATGCGGTAGCGCTGGGAGAACTCGTTGAAGGAGCAGATGCGGTGGCGCATCCACTGGCGCAGCACAAAGATCGGCGCCACCATGCGGAAGCGGAAGTAGACCGACTCGAACGGCGTGCCGTGGTTGTTCTTGAGCAGGTGGTAGAGCAGCGCGCGGTCGCGATCGGTGAAGTCGTCCGGGCTGTCGATGCGCATATTGGTGGTGCTGATGCGCGCGGTGTTGATGATGGTGGCCTCGTCGCCCCAGGCGCTCTCCAGCTCGATGAAGCCGAAGTTGCCGATGCGGCGGGTGGTGTCGGGATGCAGTTGCAATCGCAGCTGAATCTCCGCCTCCAACTCCTGGGTGGGACCGGTTTGGAACGCCGGGGCGTAGGGGGGCTCTTCCATAGATTATTCACCGCTTGAAAATCGATTTCGAAGGGTTAAAGAGTTTAGAGCATGCATCCGTCCGGCTCAACGGCGGATCGATAGCGGGAGTCTGGAAACATGAGCGATCAACATTTAGAGAATACATTGGGGCAGATGTCGCCGGAGCTGGGCAAGGAGCTGCAGGGGCTGGAGGCGTTGCAGAACAAGATGTCGCAGCACTCCCAGAGCCAGGATGCGGCGATCCAGGCGATGCAGCAGCTGCAAAGCGGCGGCGACCCGGGCGCGACGGTGGCGCAGATGGGCGGCGCGCCGGAGATGAGCAGCGGTGGGCTGATCGGCGATATGGATGGCGTGGGACTGAGCGCGGCGTTGTTCTTCAGCATCGTCGGCATCGCCTGGTTCCGCTACGGCAAGAACGCGCCGTCGATGCTGGCGCTGATCTGCGGCGTGGCGCTGATGCTCTACTCCTACTGGGTGCAGGACACCGTGTGGATTGTGGTGGTGGGGCTCGGTCTGAGCTTCCTACCGTTCCTGACCGCGCGCGGCAGCAGTTCGCGTTTCTGATTGCGCCGCTGCGGCTGCGGGCTTTAACCGCTTACAGCGTGGTGGCGGCGGAAGCCAGCGGCAGTTGAAAGCGGAACGCGCTGCCGATGCCCACCGCGCTATCGACCCAGATGTTGCCTTTGTGCGCCGAGACGATGCGCTTGGCGATAGAGAGCCCCAGCCCGGTGCTGCGCTCGCCGCCGGTGGGTTGCGACGACAGACGTTGGAACTCGCCGAACAGTTTGGGCAGATCCTCCTCGGCGATGCCCGGCCCCTGGTCGCGCACGGTGCAGGTGGCCCATGGCCCCTCCGCCTCCACCAGAACGGTCACGGTGGTGTCGGGGGGAGAGAATTTGATGGCGTTGGAGAGCAGATTGTCCAGCACCTGGGCGATGCGCCCTGGATCTATCTGACACAGCGCCGTATCGCTGGGGCCCATCACCAGCTCCACCTGTTTTTTGACCCCCTGCATCGCCAGCAGTCCGACCCGTTCGCCCGCCAGCTCGGTGAGATCGGCCAGCTCCAAATCCAGATCAAAATTGCCGCTTTCGATGGCCGAGACGTCCAGCAGATCGTTGAGCAGCTCCAGCATCTGGTCGGAGACGCGGCGCACCGCCTCCACCATGCGCAGGCGCTCATCCTCCTCCAGACGCGGCTCCAGCAGCGCCTCGGCCAGGCCGCGCACTACCGATAGCGGGTTGCGCAGGTCGTGGGCGGCAATGCCCAGGAAGCGGTTTTTCACCGCGTTGAGGCTCTCCAGGTCGCGGCGCTGCTGCTGCAGGGCCAGGTGGGTTCTGACCCGCGCCATCACCACCGGCGCATTAAACGGTTTGGTGATGAAGTCCACCGCGCCCAGGGAGAAGCCGCGGGTCTCGCTGGCCACATCATTCTGACTGGTGACGATGATCACCGGAATCGTTGCCAGGACGGGGTCGGCTTTGAGCCGGGAGAGGGTCTCAAACCCGTCCATGCCGGGCATGACGATATCCAGCAGAATCAGATCCGGCGTCGGGTGCGCCGCCGCCGCCTGTAGCCCCTGTTCGCCGCTCTTAGCCACCACGGCGCGATACTCGGCGCGCAGCAACTCCGAAAGCACCTTCAAATTAAGGGGCTCGTCGTCGATCACCAGGATCTTATAGGGGGTCTGCTCTTCGCTCACCCGAGAGGTCCTCACACAGAAGTCAAACAGGGCGTTGTCAAAGGGGAGCCCGAAGTATAACGCGCCTGAGGCGGTGACGGAATCACAACCGTGCGCAGGGTGCGCTCAGCGGCCATGGGCGTTACTCATCGGGCAGGCGTAAACCCAAGGGGTGCGCCAGTTGTTCAAGAATTTTGCGCGCTTCAACAAAATCGAACTCGCTGATGGTGTGGCCCAGGCGGCGCATCTGCTCGGCGTCCAGACGCGCATCGGCGCCGCTGGCGAGGGTTTCAAACGCCTCCTGGGCGTCCACATTGAACTCCGTGACCATATCGTTCAAGGCGAGGATGGCGTTGCGCAGATCGTCGTCGCTCATATGCGATCTGGCGGGGGCGGGTGGCGCTGCGGTCGCCTGGGCGGCCTGTTTCAGCGGCGTGATGCCTTGCAGCACTTCGTCCAGCAGCGCCTGCACATGGGGCGCCCAGGAGCGCGCTTTTTCCAGATCGCGTTCCTGAATCAAGGTGTCCAACTCCTGGGTCGCGCTGGCCAGCGCGCGGGCGCCGATGGTGCCCGCCAACCCTTTCAGGGTATGGGTGAGAATGTGCGCGTTTTCAAGTCCTTCACTCTCAAGAGCCGGGCCCAGGCGATCCTTGAAGCTACTGTAATTATTGAGAAAATCGAGCAGAATTTTGCGATACAGGGTGTGGTTGCCGCCCACCCGGCCCAACCCCTCGTCCACATCTACCCCGCGCAGGGTGGTGAACTGATCGGCGTCCGGCGCAGCAGCGGACGCGCGTGTGGCCGCAGACGGCGCGGCGGGAGCGGGGCGGGCGATCTCTGCTTCGGGCTCGGGTTGCACGGGCGGCGCAATCGCCTCGGGTTCGGGCGCTGGCGGCGCAGAGGGGGTTGGGCTCTGTGCAGGCGATTCCGGCGCTGGCGCGTCGGTGGTGGCGGTCGGCGTCGCGCTGGCGGCGCTGTCAGCCCGTTCGGCCAGACAGCGCGCCATGACGCTGTAGAGGGTATGGGGATCGATGGGTTTGCCGATGTGATCGTTCATCCCCTCGGCCAGGCACTTTTCGCGATCGGCGGACATGGCGTTGGCGGTCATGGCCACCACCGGCAGCGTCGCCAATTTACGCTTCTGTCGAATGCGTCGAGTGGTCTCATACCCATCCATGTCGGGCATCTGGATGTCCATCAACACGATGTCGAAATCCATCCCCATCAGGGTGAGGATATCCAGGCACTCCTGACCGCTGCCCGCCAGCGTCACCTTGACGCCCACCTGCTCCAGCAACTCGCGGCCCACCTGCTGATTGATGGTGTTGTCATCCACCAGCAGGGCGCGCCGGTCGCGCAGCGCTTCGAATGTCTTCTCCTGCGGCTGCATGCGCGTTTGCTGCGCCGCCTCGGCCAGCGCTGCGCCCTGCGCGGCGCTGGCCGGTTGATGCCGGGTGGTGAAGTGGAACGCGCTGCCCTCGCCCAGGGCGCTCTCCACCCAGATGTCCCCATGCATCAGATGTGTCAGGCGCTGGCAGATGGTCAGCCCCAGGCCGGTGCCGCCATATTTGCGGGTGGTGGCGCTATCGGCTTGGGTAAAGACCTGAAACAGCCGTTGCTGCTGCTCGGGGCTCATGCCGATGCCGTTGTCGGTCACCGACCAGTGCAGCGTCACCTGCTCTTTTTCGACGCGCTCCAGGCGCAGCGCCACCACCACCTCGCCCCGTTCGGTGAACTTGATGGCGTTGCCCGCCAGATTGATCAGAATCTGTCCCAGACGCAGCGGATCGCCCAGCAGCGCCTCGGGAACCTCGGGGTCGATCTCATAGCGCAGCGCCAGCCCCTTCTCCTCGGCCTTGACCCCCAGCAGATCCACCATGTTGCCCAGCACGCTGGCCGGACGCATGGGGATCAGCTCCACATCCATCTTGCCCGCTTCGATTTTGGAGAAGTCGAGGATGTCGTTGATCAGCGCCAGCAGGGCGTGGGCGGAGGATTGAATTTTGCTCAGATAGTCATACTGCTGATCGTCCAGATCGGTCTTTAGCGCCAGATGCGCCATGCCCAGAATGGCGTTCATGGGGGTGCGGATCTCATGGCTCATATTGGCCAGAAACGCCCCCTTGGCCTGGTTGGCGCTCTCGGCCTTGTCCGCCAGCCGCTCGGCCACCACCTTGGCCTCCTCAATGTCGCGTTCGGCGGCGCGGCGGTCGGTGATATCCACAATCACGCCGGTAAAGCCCAACGGCTCGCCATCGCGATCCCACGCCTTGGCCAGGGTCACCAGAATGGTGCGCTGGTTGGGCGAGTGGCGCCACAGGTCCAGCTCAAAGCTCTGTTTGCGCAGATCCGGCAACTCGCCGAAGCGGCGGTCGCGCTCCTCCAGCAGGCGCGCGGCGTAGTTGTCGAACAGTTCGCTCCAGTCGTCGCCCACCACGTCGGGTTTGTGGATTTTGAACAGTTCGAAGAAGGCGCTGTTGGCCAGTTGAAAGCGGTTGTCAGGCCCTTTGAAGTAGATCGGCATGGGCACCGCGTTGAGCAGGGTGGAGAGGAACGCGCGCTCTTCAAACAGCGCCTCCTCCATCTGCTTGCGCTGGGTGATGTCGCGCACCACGCCCACGGTGCCGATGAACTGGCGCTGCTCGGCGCGATCCTGCGCCGACTCATACAGACCCGAGGCGCTGACGTCCATGAAACGTTGCGGCGACTCCATGGCGCGCAGTTCGGCCACGTCGCCCCACTCGCCGTCCTTGGCGCGCAGACGCACCTCCAGGTCGGTGGTCATGCGCGCGCCGGCGCGCTGCTCGTCGAACAGCTTGATCTGCGCCGGACGGCCAGAACCCGCCACCCCTTCCAGCGCATCGTGGCGGCTGACCCGCGCCACGTCTTCGGGGTGCAGCAGGGCGCTGAAGTGGCGGCCGATGAGCTCTTCTGGTTCATAGCCCAGCCGTTTGACCGCGCTGTTGAGGAAGGTGAAGCGTCCGTCGGGGTCGATCTTATAGACGATGTCGGGGATGGTCTCCACCAGCGAGCGGAAGCGCTCTTCGGAGGCCTCCAGTTTGGTCATGCTCGCCTGCAAACGGTCGTTGAGGCGGTTCATGTCGCGGTGGGAGCGCTCCAGAATGCGGTTCTGGATCAGCGAGTTCTCATAGCTGAACAGGAACAGGTTGAGAATCTGGCGGCGTGAGGCGGTGATCACATGGCGCTCGCCGGCGAATTCGATCTCGATGGGCGCCTCTTCGGCGCTGTCGGCGGCGGCGCGCTCCGGCGGCGCCGCCAGCAGATGGGCCACCCGTTGCAGCACCAGTTCGTCGTCGTAGGGTTTGGTCAGATAGCCGTCGGCGTGGGCGTTCATGCCGTGGATGATGTCCGACGGCGTGGCCATATTGGTGAGCAGAATCACCGGCAGATCGCGCAGGGCCGGATCGTTTTTGATCGCCGCGCACAGTTGCAGGCCGTCCATCTGGGGCATGGTGATGTCGCTGATCACCAGCGCCGGACGCTGCTGGGCGATGGCTTGCAGCCCCTCCAGACCATCGCGCGCGCGGCGCGGGGCGTAGCCAGCGGTCTGCAGCAGGTACTCAAGCTTGATCGCTTGGGTCATGCTGTCTTCAACGATGAGGATATCCGCGCCCATGTGCGAAATTGGTTGCGTTCCACGACGCTTGCGCGTGTGGAAAACATCGCTCCGTTTGGGTTATGGGGGAGAGTCCCCGTTAATCAATTCGTTGAATAGCGGCGCTTTGTGGGCGCATTGGTCTCATAAGGATCGGTTCTGACGCCGCGTTTCACAACGGAAAAGATTGCGCGTGCGCCAAATGTTGCCCCGCTTGCGCCATGTGGCGCCGCCGCACGCCTTGGCCTATGATGAATTTGCCGCCTTTTTATCAGTCTTAATGTGGTGAGAGGGATTGGCGTTTATTCAACCAGGAGTTTGAGCGATGGCCATCGCCGCAGTCGATACCGGCGCGCTGTACAGCGCCTTGTCCGCGCATTTGACCGCCCAAGCCGGGATGAGCGGCGTGAATCTGGAGCCGCGCGCGCAATCGGTGGCGCGCAACCTGATCTCGCGATTCAGCGCGCAATTGACGTCGCAGTTGGATACAGACGAGTCGGGGGCTTTGGAGGGGGAGGAGCTGTCGGCCTTCTCCAGCGCGGTGATCACCCGGCTGGACGTCAATGGCGACAAGGCGCTCAACAGCGACGAGTTCGCCAATCTGCTCAATGGCGCCCGCGAAGGGAGCATGGCGTTGCTGGATTTTGACGCCGACTTGAGCGGGACCATCGAGACCTTGAGCGGCGCCACGGGCTCGATGCGCTATGCCATGCAGAGCTATCAGCAGTCGCAGCTGCTGGGTGCGGCGCGGGGGCAGTCGCCCTCGTTTGCGGCGCTGTATGCGATGTTGGGAGCGCCCACGGAGTTTCAGCGCATCGATCTATTCGCCTGACGCTGCGGGTCGCCGGGAAGACGCCCCCGGCCAGCCATCAGGCCTTGCTGATGGGGATGCGCAGGTAGGAGATGCCGTTGGCTTCGGGTTTGGGCAGTTGCCCGGCGTTGAGGTTCACCTGCACGCTGGCCCACATCAGTTCTGGGAAGGCGAGTTCACGGTCGCGCTCACGACGGCGCGCCAGGAAGGTCTCATACTCGGTGTCGGCGTTGATCATGCGATTCTTGCGCTTGATCTCCAGCACCGAGGTTTCGCAATCCATATCGCGGGTCTCCGGCGGATAGTCGTGGCCGACGAACAGGCGCGTGGTGTCCGGCAGCGCGAACAGGCACACGCCGATGGATTCATACATCGCCTCAGGGTCGGCGCCGGGGAAGTCGCAGCGCCCGGAGCCCAGATCCGGCATCATCACCAAGTCGCCCACAAACGCCGCATCGCCAATCCAGTAGCTGACGCAGGCCGGGGTGTGGCCGGGGGTGAACAATGTTTTGAAATGCAGCGTGCCGGCGGAGAACTCCTGCTCATCCTCCAGCAGCAGGTCAAACGGCGGGGCTTCGGTCACCAGCGTCATATCGTTGAACAGGTCGGCAAACAGCGCCCGCACCTCCATCACCCGGGCGCCAATGGCGACTTTCACTCCGGGGAACGCCTCCTTGAACAGCGGCGCGGCGCTCATGTGGTCAGCGTGGACGTGGGTTTCCAACACATAGTGCAGTTTGAGTTTGCGCGCGCGAATAAAGCGCATGACGCCATCGGCGAAACGCTGCGCCACCTGGCCGGAGCTGGCGTGAAAATCGCGCACCGGGTCGATGACAACGGCGTCGCCGCTGTCCGGATCGGCCACCACATAGGTCCACGATCCCGTTTCCAGATGGTGAAACGGCTGAATCAGCATCGTCAGACGACCTCTCCCCAACAGACTGACTGCACGCGTATCTCTCCTGTGTTGCGATGCGTAACCGCCTGCAAAAGCGCACTATGTATTTCAAATCCTACCCGATCGCATGTTAACAGAGTAAGCCAAAAGCGTGGCGATTTGAAAGCACTCTCCCAACATTTTTTCAGATATGATGATTTTATAATAGGATACAACACGGTTCAAATATTACGAAACGTTAATAGTCTAACCGTGATCTGGCCCAGGCATTGCTTCTTTGCAGGTGCGGCAGCGTCCGTTCAGTCAAAATTGACCTAATAGAGAAGTTTGCCTGCAAAAAGGCGGCCAGCAAAGGAACCATGTCACCCCCCCGTAGCGAACAGGCCAAAACCCGCCCCGCCGCCAAGCGGCGCGCGCCGAACAAGCGGTCGGCGCCGTCAGAGCGCGCCAAGCGCGCCGAGCCCAGCGCCAAAAGCGGGAGCGCGCGGCGCAAGCCGTCGCCCGCTGCAAAGGGTCGCGCCAAGCCCGCCGCGCGGCGTCGCAAAAGCGCCAATCAAGCCGGCCTTGTGCGCCGCGCACTCAAAGTCCTGGGCCGCCTACTGCTGAAGATCAGCGTGGTGGGGGCGCTGATTCTGGGGCTGGCGGTGGCGGTGCTGTGGCTCTATCTGCCTGACAAAGCGCAGATCGAACAGGCCGATCGCGGCATGATCCTGCGTATGCAACAACAGGATGGTGAGCTATTAGAGTTGGAAGCGGCGCATCAGTTGCGTCTGCCCGCCGAAGCGCTGCCCGAGCATGTGAAGCAAGCCTTTATCGCCATTGAGGATCGGCGCTTCTATTATCATTTTGGCGTCGATCCGTTGGGGGTGGTCACCAGCGTAGCGCGCTACGCCCTGGGCAAGCAGTTGGGCGGCGGCAGCACCATCACCCAGCAGTTGGCGAAAAATCTGTTCCTCTCCGGCGACCGCTCCATCTGGCGCAAGCTCAAGGAGATGACCCTGGCGTTCAAACTGGAGGCCTACTTCTCCAAAGAGCGCATTCTGGAGCTCTATCTCAACACCATCTACTTCGGCGACAACAGCTACGGAGTGGAGACCGCCGCGCGTCAGCACTTCGGCAAGCGCGCCAGCGAGTTGACCCACTTTGAAGCGGCGCTGCTGGCCGGATCGGTGAAGGGGCCCAACCGCTACCACCCCAATCGCTATCCCGAGCGCGCCAACGCCCGCGCAAAAGTGGTGTTGGCGGCCATGACCCGCGCCGGATTCATCACCGAGGATGAAGAGCAATTCGCCATCCTTGCGGGGCGGCAACCGGGGGATCGCCCGTGGCGTCCGATTCAGCATCAATACCTGCGCGACTGGATTGCGCCCCAGGCGGCCAAGTGGATTGGCGACTACAGCGAGCCGGTGCGGCTGTTCACCACCCTCAACTCCGAATACCAGCTCTACGCCGAGGAGGCGCTGCGCACGCGTCTGTATGAGTATCGCAAGCGCCATGTGCGCGAGGGGGCGGTGTTGGCGCTGGCCTCTGACGGCGCGGTGCTGGCCATGGCGGGTGGACGCGACTATCAGGTCAGTCAGCTCAACCGCACGGCGCGTTTACGGCAACCGGCGTCGTCGTTCAAACCGTTCATCTATTTGGCGGCGCTGGAGGGGGGGCTCACCCCGGCCAGTCGCATCAACGACGCCCCCATCACCATCGACCGCTGGAGCCCGCGCAACCACGATGGCGAGTATTGGGGCGCCATGACCCTGGCCGATGCGCTGGCGCATTCGCGCAACACGCCGCCGGTGCGGTTGTTTGAGCGCATCGGGCGTGATGGCCTGCAGGAGTTCCTCAGTCGTTTTGGTCTGCCTGCGGGGTATGTGGATGGTCCGGCCACGGCGTTGGGTTCGCGTGAGATGACGCTCTTGGAGTTGACGTCCATGTATGGGGCCATCGCCAATGGCGGGTTGATGCCGGAGCCCTATGGTCTGTACGGCGCGGCGGCGCAGAGCGGGCGCATCATCCAATGGCGGCGTCCGCGCGGATTGACGCGGGTTGTCTCTGAGAAGAGCGCCAAGCAGATGGATGCGATGTTGCGGCGGGTGGTGACCGACGGCACGGGCAAGCGGGCGGAGATTCCGGGGTTGCGGGTGGTGGGCAAGACGGGCACCAACCAACACTATCGCGATGCGCTGTTTGTGGGCTATGCCAATGGCATGACTGTGGCGGCGTGGGCGGGCAATGATGATAACAGCCCGATGGATAGAGTATTCGGCGGCACGTTGCCGACCATGGTATGGCATGACTTTATGCAAAAGGCGAGCAACGGCCTGTATGAATAGGATGGCAAAAGGGTAAAAGTGTTTGTGGGAAAGAGTCCGAGCTAGCGCTGTCTAGGGGGCCGCCGACTGGTCGGCGGCGGGGTCTGGGGGCCGCTGCCCCCAGCGGGTCCAGGGCGGCGCCCTGGCGGGGTTTGGGGCGGAGCCCCAATATCTTTGATCTTCAAGCCGTTTCCCCGTCGAACAAAGTGGGCGCCAGTAGAAAGCGGCGAGGGAGCAAGACACGGCGAGCCCGCAAGGAGGCCGTCGGGGAAACGGCGGTGAGCGATATGTCGGCGCAGCCGACAGGAGCGAATGCCGTAGACGCCGCCACGCGGGAAAGCCAAAAAGTGTTTGCGGGGAAATGGTTTGATTAAGTGACCATCCTCGGAATCCCCCAAATTAAGCGCCCGTCCCCGGAAATATCCCCCGGAAATATCCGGAAATCAAACAGGCTCTTAGTGATTTTAACTGACAGGAATTCAACGGAGAAAACATGTCTCACTTGCGCAAGATGAGTCTGCAAGCGCGCTTGATTGGCACATTGATATTCGTTCTGTCGGCAGGACTGATCATGACGCTGTACAGCACCATCATGTTTACGCAGCATGAGATCGAAGAGTTGTCACAGCGGAATCTTCAACAAGCGGCGGAGATTCTGCGTCATGTTGCGCCTGAAGCGCTGTCGGAGCAGGCGTTAGCGCATTACCTGCACCAGTCTGTCTCTATAGACGCCGATCATGATCCCATTGCGTTTCAGATTTGGGTGGATGGCGCGTTGCGCGCCTTTTGGGGACCGGGCGAGCCGCCGCCGCCGCCCATCGGAACAGGTTGGCGCAACGGACGCATTGCGGGCGAACCGGCTCGGCTGTACGTCCTGCGGGACACGGCGCAAAAACTGGTGATTCAGGTGGGCGAGAGCGATCAGGAGTTGGATGGATTGTTCATCGAACTTCTGGAAGATATCGTGCCAAAACTGATAGCGGTGTTCCTGATGTTGTTGGCGGCGTTGATCTGGGCGGTGCGTTGGACCTTTCAGCCGATTGCGCGTTTGACCGAAGAGGTGGCCCAGCTCAATCCGGATCAAGGGCGCATTACCCAGACGTCGCGACTCGATATGGATGACGCGCCATTGGAACTTCAACCTTTGACGCAGGCGTTGAATGGTTTGATGGCGCGTCTGGCCTGCACCATGGCGCGCGAACGTCAGTTTATCGCTTTCGTTTCGCATGAGCTGAATGCGCCTTTGACGGGCATTCGTCTGCAAGCCCAGGCGGCGCAGAAAAGCGTCCAGGAAGCGTTTCGCATTCATGCGCTTGAGCGCATCGTGCAGAGCATAGATCAGGGCTCTCACATCGTAGAGCAATTGGCTGCGTTGGCGCGCATGGACGCTTTGGAGGCCAACGACGTCCTGGAGCGGACGCCAACGAATCTGACTGCGTTGAGTGCGCAGATGCTTGCGGAGATGGCGGATGCGTTTTCCCACAAGTCGATCCGGGTTGAGCGCGTCTGGCGCGGAGCAGTGTCTGTGCAGGGCGATCCGGCGTTGTTGCATACGCTGTTGCGCAACCTGCTGGAAAACGCTGCGCGTCATACGCCAACAGGCGGCGCTGTGCGGGTGGAGGTCTCGCTGATGGACGGCGGAGCCGTCTGTTGGCGGGTGGAGAATAGCGGTGCGGATCTCGACGCATCTACCCTGGCCAAGATTCAGGCGCGTGTGCGCCTGGAGGTTGGGCGCAGCGCTGCCGAGCGCGGTTTTGGGCTTATCTTGGCGCAGCGGATTGTTCTGGCCCATCGCGGAGCCATCGAATTTGATCAAAGCGCGATGGGCGGGCTGCGCGCCACAGTGCATCTCCCAACCGCCTGACGAGGCGGGCGCGTTCATTTTTGTGTCAGATCTCTTTGCTACGGTATCGACAAACTGCGCCAGAATGGCGTGGAAAGTCTATTCGATTCAGGAGATCTGTTATGTCCCAGCGTTTTTCTGCGGCTTTAATTATTTCCTTGTTGCCCTCTCTGCTGTGGGGATGCGGCGGCGGCGGCGGCTCCAGCTCCAGTTCGACCACAAGCGCCACCACCACGAGCAGCACCGCGCTCACGATCACCGGCACGGCCCCGGGGACGCTGATCGAGGCGTTTTGCGACAATGGCGCATACTACTCCACCACCTCCACTGATAATAACACCTCCAAACACCCCTTCTCGTTGAGCGTGCCCGCTAAAATCGGTTGTCGCCTGGTGGTGACCACCAGCGAAAATAGCAGTACGGAAAAGCTCTCTACACCAATCGGGTTTAATGACGATTCCGGAACCTTGCGCACACGCTTGATGCTCGGCTCCAGCGACAGTGCTGATCTGGGGCATATCAGCGTTCCCACCACGCGTTCTTCAGGCGCAGCCACCGATTTGGACAACGACGGCGTGCGCGACTCCCCCTTTGTTCTGGATGACAATGGCGGTTCCAACCCCTTGCTCTCTCTGGACGCCGATGGCGACGGCGTGCGGGACTATTCGGATTCGGATCATGGCGGCTATCAATACAGCAGCAGCGTGACCGATCCTTTGGATGCGGATAAAGATGGTCTGCCTAACCATCTTGACAGTGATTACAGCGCCGCTTCTGACGATAGCGACAAGGATGGCTTACCTGACGCTATCGACGCCAATTCCAGTAACGTCAGCGGCGAGAACGCCACCTTTATTGATGATCTGGATGGCGACGGTTATCATGACGATGACAGCAATAAGGATGGTTTCCACGATGATGACGCGGATCGTGACGGCTACCATGACGATGATTTGGACAAAGATGGCTATCACGACGACGACACCAATAAAGATGGCTATCACGACACCGACACCGACAAGGATGGCTACTACGACGATGATTTGGACAAAGATGGCTATCACGATTGATCATGAAGTCGTCAGAGCCTGTTTATAGCCTGTTTAGAAACTCTTGGAATCTGAATGCATCGCGAGGTCCCAGCGACGCATTGCGCGCGCAATGCGTCGCTGGGGCAGCAGGGCGTCGGTTCTTTAGAGGCGAAGTCACATCGGCGTTAACTGTGTGCACAGCCCCGCAGCATACACGGAGTATGTGAGGCGCTAGTACGCCTTTAGCGCCGATTTTACGAGAAAAAACAAGTTTATAAACAGGCCATAAGCCGGATATTTCATGCATCTCTACGATGATTCAGTAGAGATTCGATCCAGCAAGGGCGTCTGAGATTCATGAAATATCCAGGCTAAGGGGCGAGAGATGCGCATTTTGCTGGTGGAGGATGATGAGATCCAGGGGGAGGCCGCACAAGCGGGCTTATCCGCCATGGGGCACGGCATCGATTGGGTTCGTAAAGCCGGTGATGCGGAGTTTGCCTTGAGCTCAGCACAATTTGACGCACTGGTTCTGGATCTGCATCTGCCGGACAGATCAGGACTGGAGGTGTTGCGTGATCTGCGTGATCAGAATTTGGCAACGCCCGTGCTGATTCTAAGTAGTCAGGGCCAGGTGGATGACCGGGTCACAGGGTTGCGCATGGGGGCGGATGATTATCTGCCAAAGCCTTATGATCTTGATGAGTTGGAAGCGCGGCTTCAGGCGTTGACGCGTCGAGCTGCTCAACCTTGTGTGACGATTTTGCACAATGGTGCGTTGCAACTGGATGTGGCGCGGCGTCAAGCGATGGTGGAGGATCGGGCGATTGGGTTATCTGCGCGTGAATATGGATTGTTGCGCCATTTTATGCGTCATGTGAACTGGGTGTTCAGTCGCTCCGAGTTGGAAGAGGTTTTGTATGGTTGGTCTGGTGATGTAGAGAGTAATGCGGTGGAGGTGTTTATCTACCGATTGCGGCGCAAGTTGGGAAAACAATGGATTGAGACGGTTCATGGTCTGGGATACCGCATGCCCCATGCGGATCCGTGAGGGAGTTCCGGATACAGTTACTTAATTGCACTATTTTCCCGCAAACACTTTTTGGTTTTCCTGGGCCTGAAGTTTTTTGTGCAGTTCGCCGTCCTGCGGACGACGGCCCTTCGGGCCTGCTCACCTGCCGTTTCCCGTTTTCCTCTGTACTGGCTCGTTGCTCCCAGCTTCTCTTGTTGCTTTGTACTGGCCCCCGCTTTGTTCTCTGGGAAACGGCTAAAGACTACTGCCACTGCCACACCGTGGGGCGCCGCCCCACACCCCGCTGGGGGCAGCGGCCCCCAGACCCCGCCGCCGACCAGTCGGCGGCTAGTTTTTGGCCTGGAGTCACCCGTCGCTATTGCAGCGTCAAATGGTTGGGGATGGCGTCGCGATCCAGCGCCGCAATCACCTGCGAGGCGCGCACGTTGCAAATGCGCGGTTGCGCCGCAATCAATCGCCGACACAACGCCTGGGACTCCTGCCGAATCACCGCATCTTCCGCATGTGGCGCCACAATCAGCGTCATGTCAGCAACAATGCCGTCGCGGGTATAATGCAGAATCAAATTCTGCACATCGGTCAAATTCTGCGCCGAACGCAACTCCAGTTTGATCAAGTCGCGAATCTCTTTGCGCTGCGGGTAGTCCACCGGCATGGGCTTGTCGGAGTCATCCTCCGGGTCGATGTGCACCAGCACATCGGTGACGTCAGAGACCCCGTTGACCACCGCCATGCGGATGTTCTCGGCGATCTGGTGCCCCTCGGAGACCGACAGATAGGCGTTGACCACCAGGTGGATCTCCACATAGACGTCAGGCCCGGCGCGGCGCGCCTTCATCAGATGCAGCGAACGCACCTCGGTATTGCCTTCGATCACCGCGTTGATGCGCTCTTGAATCTCCTTGTCCACCGCCGAGGCCGACTCGGTGAATTCGCGCATGGCGTCACGGATGAACTCATAGGAGACCTTGGCCAGAATCGCCGCCACCACCGCCGCAGCCACCGGGTCCAGCACCGGCCAACCCATTTGCGCGCCAACAATGCCCACCATGGCGGCAATGGAGGAGACGGCGTCGGAGCGGTGGTGCCAGGCGTTGGCGATGAGAGAGCGCAGCTTGTGCTTCTCGCCCACCGCCTTGGTGTAGTGGAACAGCCCCTCTTTGGAGATGATGGAGACGATCACCGCCGCCAGCGCCAACATGGTGGGGGTCTGCACGCTCTTGACGTCTTCAATGCGCCCCACTGCGTCAATCACAATGCCTACCGCCACGCCCAGCAGCAGCAGGCCGATCATCAGAATCGCCAGGGTCTCATAGCGGCCATGGCCGTAGGGGTGCTCTTCGTCCGGGGCCTGCCGTGCGATGCGGCTGGAGAGCCACACCACCGCGTCGCTGACCAGATCCGAAGCCGAGTGCACGCCATCAGCCACCAGTGCGGCGCTGTTGCCGATGATGCCCGCCGCCACTTTGCCCACCGAAAGCAGGATATTGACGATGGCGCCGATGAGAATGCAGCGGTCCGAGGCTTGAAAACGCAGATCCACGGCTTTCTCGCCATGGGCGTGATGGGGGTGATCGTGCTCGGAAGCGGGACCGGGCGCGCGGTTGACGGGCATGTGCATGGGGAAACAAACCTGAATCTGATAGAGAGAACTATTCTCAATTAAGCCGAGGATTTCCCGACATTTTTCCATGTCACGGGCGGGGAATCAACATGCATCTGGTTTCGATGGCGTAAGCCATTGGATTGCAGAACAGGCCGGGTAAAATTGATATTCGGTATAGCGGGACTTCGAAGGCGCAACTCAGGAGCAGACATGTCAGCGCTCAGACTTTTGCATGAATTGGCGCAACGCCATATGGACAGCGATCCCAAGCGCGGGCCATTGGGCGGCTTGGGGGTGTTTCACGCCTGCAACTGGCAGGAGCTGCGCGCGGTGCCCATTCACGACCCGCTGATGATTCTCATCATCCATGGGCAAAAGGATTATCGCCATGTGCGGCATGCGGCGATGGCGGGTCCGGGGGAGTTGCTGTTGCTGCCCGGGGGCGTGGATTTGTGGCTGCGCAATCTGCCTGGCGATGATGGAGGCGACTTCTTCAGCGTGGCGCTGCCGTTCCCGGCGACCACGGTGGCCCAATTTCGCCAACTCTACGCCGAGCGGATTCCCCAGTGGGACGCTGAGCCTGTTTGGCAAATCCCTGCTGAGGAGCGCTTGATCGAAGCGGTGTGGCAATGGATGATCCATTGCCGGGAGCATCACATTGATCCGTTGGTGGCGCAGCATCGGCAGTTGGAGTTCCTGTTGATTTTGGCGCGCAGTGGGTTGGCTGGGGCGATTCTGCGCAACAAGCAACCCAATTGGCGCGCTCTGGTGGCGGGTTTGATCGCTGCCGACCCTGCCCAGGAGTGGCGCATGGAGGCTGTCTGCATGCGACTGGGCGTGAGCGAATCGGCTTTGCGGCGGCATCTACAGGCTGAGGGAAGCGGTTTCCGCACTCTGTTGGAGGATGCGCGTCTGCTGGCGGGGCTCTCTCTGTTGCAAGAGACCTATTGGCCCATTAATCAGGTGGCGTTGGCGGTGGGGTATCAATCGCCTTCGCGTTTTAGTAGCCGCTTTAAAGCCCGTTTTGGCGTCGGCCCCGCCGAGTTGCGCAAGACCAGAACGCGCGTTTGAGGCGCATCTTTGGGCGTTTGCGGCGCGCACACTGGAATGGCGTTGGTTATGCTGATTTCAGTTGGTGTGAACTGAGGGGACGGTTGCGCTCTTTTATTGGTTGGTCGGCATAATTTGATTGGAGTTATTGTTGTCGAATTTGCCCAGAGTTTTTGTGGCCTGGATTGCATCACGAAGACACTTTTACTCTGTGCCGGTTGGCGGGTTTTCAGGCATTCGCCGTCCTGCGGACGACGGCCCCGTTGGGGCCTGCTCACCGCCGTTTCCCCGACAGCCTCCTTGCAGGCTTGTTTGTTCGCGCCACTCGGATGCTTTGTGCCCGCCCCAACTTTATGCCATGGGGAAACGGCCTAAAACCGTGGGGCTTTGCCCCACACCCCAGTCGGGCGCCGCCCGACACCCGCTTAAGGGTCGCGGACCCTTAAGAATCCCGCCTCCGGCCAGCCGGAGGCCAATAGATAGCGCCAGCTCGGACTGCGTCACGCACACACTTTGACTTCATTGCTGAACGGTAGGGGGAACGATGTCATATCAATGGGACGCCCAGGACTATGCGCGCAATAACGCCGGTCAACGCCAATGGGCGCTAGCCCTGATTCAACGCCTCAATCCCCAGTCCGGCGAGACCATCCTCGATATCGGCTGCGGCGATGGCGGCGCCACCGCTCTGGTCGCTCAGGCCGTGGGGCCAGGCGGGCGCGTGGTGGGCATCGACAGCGCTGCGGGGATGATCGAAACCGCCCATCAGAATCACGCCTCGGATACGCTGCGTTTCGTCCATGCCGATGCGCGGAACTTTGATCTGCCGGAGCGCTTCGACGCCATGCTCTCCAATGCCGCATTGCACTGGATCGTGGATCATCGTCCGGTGCTGGCGCGTGTAGCGCGGCATCTGAAGCCCGGTGGGCGTTTTCAGTTTGAAATGGGCGGACGCGGCAACGCCGCTGCGCCGTTGCAGGCCATTGAACAGATGGCGCAAACGGAATTTTGGGGCGAGTGGTTGGCGGGGGTGGATTGCCCATATGGCTTCCATGGGTCGGACGAGTATCGCGTCTGGTTGCAGGAGGCGGGGTTGGTGTGCGAGAGCGCGGAGTTGATTTCGGTGGTGATGCGTCATGCGGACGAGGCGGCGTTGGCGGGGTGGGTGCGCACCACGTGGCTGCCCTATACGCAGCGCATTCCGGCGCAGCATCGGGATCGCTTTGTGGCGGAGGTGGTGGAGCGGTGTGGAGAGCTTGTGCCGAGGGCGGCGGATGGGAGTTATCCATTACAGATGGTGAGATTGCAGGTAGCGGGCTATAAGAAGCCAGCGACGAAGTAAAAGTGTGTGTGGGAAAGAGGACGAGCCCAGGGTGTCTATTGGCCTCCGGCTGGCCGGAGGCGGGATTCTTAAGGGGCCGCGCCCCTTAAGCGGGTCGAGGGCGGCGCCCTCGTGGGGTTTGGGGCAAAGCCCCAATATCTTTTGTCTTCAAGCCGTTTCCCGCGCAAAGAAGGTTAAGCCAGTAGTAAAGTGGGGGAGAAGCGCAGAGCAACGGGCCGGTAGGGAGGAAAAACGGGAAACGGCGGTGAGCGATATGTCGGCGCAGCCGACAGGAACGAATGCACTAAAGTTCACCAACTAGTATAGCGTAACAGTGCGTGTGGGAAAGTGTTCGGGAATCTGTTTTCCAAAAACGTTCAAATAATTAACCTCTTCAATATAATAATTTTGCACTCAGGACACGTTTGGATTTTCCAGAAAACCTATTGAAATAATATATAGATATCTATAAAGATAGCGAAAAGTTGCAAAGTGGAGTATTCGAACTGGTTGCAAGTTTGAGGATTTTATAAGCCATTGCATTACTGAGTGAAATTACGAATCCTTGATTGGGAAGCGGTGCTCAATCAAGGAGGCCAAGGATGGCGGACAAATCGAATAATACTCAGCAATACAAACAGATACCTGTTCAACTGACGGAGCAGGAATTTACTGAATTCATCTTACCCCACCTGTCTCTGCCCAAACGTGGTCCCAAGTGCAAGATCGGCTACCATCAAGCGTTCAACCTGATTCTCAAGGTGCTCTACACCGGCATGCAGTGGAAGGAGCTTCCCATCCCCAAGGAGCCTTCTGGCAAGCCTGGGATCCATTACACAGGGATCTATAAACTGTTTGCTCGTTGGGCCGATGACGCCTCATTGGCCAATGCCTTCATTGCCTCAGTCAAACACTTGGATGAACACAAAAAACTGGATCTCTCGGTGCTTCATGGCGATGGCTCCAACACCGTAGCCAAAAAGGGGGCGATGGCATCGGCTATTCGGGCCATAAACACCAACGCGGGGAGAAAGTCGTCGCCATCTGTGAAAGCAACGGCTACATCCTCGCTCCGTTCTCGGTCGCGCCAGTCAACCAGCACGACACCACGCTCCTCAAAGATAGTCTCGAGTGGCTTGCCCTGATTTGTCAGACACTTGGCCTGTCCTTGATTGGCTCTGTGCTAAACTTGGATCCAGGGTTCGACTCCAAGGCTAACCGCCGCGCCATCTTCAATCGACGCATGAAACCTAACATTAAGCCGGTCAAACGCGCTCGCAAGAATCCAAAACGTGGACGAAAGCGTCATTTCGATGAGGCGACCTACGCCTTACGCCAGCGAGTAGAGCGAACCTTCGCCTGGGAGGACAAATTCAAACGCTTGCTGATCCGTTTCGAGCATATCCAATGGCGACACCTGGGCTTCAAACTGATGGCCTACACATTGATCAATATCCGAGACTTTTGTCAGCACTGAAACTTGCAACCAGTTCTTCAGGCAAAAGCTGCGCTTTGAAGAGATTTCAAAATTGAGCTATGCACGATCCTCTCTGTGCAACTTTAGGTCTGGACAGGTAATAATGGAGTATGTATTTATGCAGGCGCATGATTGTTTCCGTGTTTGCGCAAGCGTAATTTATTCACAGTTGAGCACGGGTTTATTGAGTATGAAAGATTAGAGGAGAGATTCAGTGGCTATCTCAAAATGCAAAGAGTGCGGTGAAGAGATTGGCGCGTATGCCAAGGAGTGCCCAAAGTGTGGCGCGGCTATTAAGAAATCAAGCGCCTTTACGCTGATAGTTCTCCTGTTGACCGGATTGGTTCTTGTGCTGGTTCTTGTTGGCAGCAACGCCACGCAGAAATCGCCAGAGCAAAGAGCTGAAGAGAGGCGCAATGGACGGCACTGTCTAAGTAGTTGGGATGGCACACATAAGGATGTGGTAAAGTATGTGAAGCAACGTCTGAAAGATCCTGGAAGTTTCGAACATATCGAAACATTTATTTTCCCGTCAAATGAAAGAGGGATCCACCGGTTGACGATGAAATATAGGGCTAAAAACAGCTTTGGCGGATTTGTTGTTGGCAGAGCAGAGGCGCATGTGAACAGTGCCGACTGTTCAGCGGAGGTGACGAAGGGGGAATGATTTGGAGTGTGAATTGCTGGGGGCGGCCATTGAACTCATCTCAAATCGCAGAGATTCTTTGGTTTTCCTGGGGGGCGGCTTCTACGGCATTCGCCGTCCTGCGGACGACGGCGCTGCGCGCCTGCTCACCGCCGTTTCCCCGACAGCCTCCTTGCGGGCTCGCTGTTCCGCGCTTTTCTTGCCGCTTTGTGCTGGCTCCCGCCTGGTTCAATGGGGAAACGGCTTAAAGATATTGGGGCTCCGCCCCAAACCCCGCCAGGGCGCCGCCCTGGACCCGCTGGGGGCAGCGGCCCCCAGACCCCGCCTCCGGCCAGCCGGAGGCCCCCTAAATAGCCCTAGATCGCACTCTTTCCCGCAAACATTTTTACTTTTTCACCGTCACACACTCACGCTATGGGCGGGTGAATTTAGCGCGCGCCTGCTCCACCTCCTGACGGATGGCGCAACCCTCGCTGTGGTCGTTGACCAACCCCATCGCCTGCATAAAGGCGTACACGGTGGTCGGGCCGACAAACTTCCAGCCACGCTTTTTCAACTCCTTGGAGATGGCGGTGGATTCCGCCGTGGTGGCGACCACTTGCGGGCCGCATGGCTGAGGTTCGAAGCGCCAGAAGAAGCGGGCCAGGGAGCCTTCCTGCTCCACCATGTCGATGGCGCGTTGGGCATTGTTGATCACCGCTTCGATTTTACCCCGATGACGCACGATGCCTGCATCTTGCAGTAAGCGCGTGACATCCTCCTCAGTGAATTGGGCGACGCGATGGAAATCGAAGTGGTGGAAGGCGGCGCGGAAGTTCTCCCGTTTGGCGAGGATGGTGCGCCAACTGAGGCCGGACTGAAAGCCTTCCAGACAGAGTTTTTCGAACAATCGCTGATCGTCGCCGACGGGGAAGCCCCATTCGGCATCGTGGTAGGCGACATACTCAGGGGTGGCGGCGCACCAGGAGCAGCGGGGGAGGTCGTCGGGGCCGATAAAGAGTTCGGACATGAAGGGGGCTCCAAAAGTGTGATCAAGGTCGCCAGCATAGCACGAAGCAAAAGTGTGTGTGGGAAAGAGGGCGAGCCAACGTTGTGTCAGGCGCCAAATCGCCGCAGGCGATTTGGCGAGGTCCAGGAGGCTGGCCTCCTGGCGGGTGTCGGGCGGCGCCCGACCGGGGTTTGGGGCGGAGCCCCAATATCTTTGATCTTTAGGCCGTTTCCCCACTGAGCAGAAGCGACGCCAGCAAGGAAGCTTTCGGGGAAAAGGCGGTGAGCGAGATGTCAAAACGCGGCAAGGCGCTCCCCTCCGAGGGGAAAATTCGCTATTCTGATGACAATCGGCGATTTGAGTAAACGACGACGCCCCAACGCAGGCCAAATCATGGCGCAGCCTCCCTCATCTGATTCCGCTTCTCTCCAGCAGGGACTGCGTCCATACCGCACCCCACTGGTCGCCTTTGACGGCTCATTTCTGGCCGATCAGGGATTGACCCGCGCGCTGGATTTCATCCCCCACGGCGGGCGCTCTGACCTCACCGCCATCCATGTGACCGATCAGGCTACGCTGATGAAGCGGCTCAACCGTTTGAGCGCGCCGCCGGTCATGCGGGTTGACGGCGATCTGTGGCGCGCGCCGCAAGCGGCGGCGGACGGCGAACAGAGGACGGCTCCGGGCAATCTGGAGGAGCGTTTCTTCGCCGAGGCCAGCGCGCACTGCCAGATCCTGGAGATCGATTTTCACGCTTTGGTGCGGGAGGGTGAGGTCTACGCCCAATTGCGGCAGGCGCTGGCGTCCGGTGAGCACGACCTGCTGGTGATGGGTGGGTGTTCGGAGATCAATCCTCTCTACAAAGGCGCGGGCGGAACCACGCTGCACATGTGCAACCACGCTGCAGTGGATATGCTCATCACGCTGCCGCGTTTGCAGCCGCCGCCGCCCGGCGCGCCCATTGTGGTGGGGTTGGACGAATCCCCGCAGTCGCAGAGCGGACTCTTCGCCGCACTGCGTCTGGCGCTCTCCTGGCGGGCGCCGCTGTTGCTGGCGGGGGTGGTCTACGATCCTCATATCGTTGGATTGGCGCAGGCGAAACTGGTGGCCAGAGAGCCGCTGGAGAAGGCCTTGGCGCAGGCCCACCGGGCGCGTCTGACGTGGGCGCGCAGTATTGCCGAACGCTACGGTGTGGCGTGTGAGATCGTGCTGGCCCAAGGCAAACCGGCTGAGGCGCTCACCAATCTGGCCGATGAACGCGAAGCGACGTTGCTGGTGCTGGGCAAACAGGGACTGGATGGACAGGAGAACGATTTTCTGGTGGGCAGCGTCGCTTTGGGGGCATTGAGCGACGCCCCGTGTGATCTGTTGCTCACGCACAACCGCCACACGCCGCCGCCATTGCCAGAAGCCGTGGCGCACAACACTCAGCGGCCCGTCGCCCGCGCTGACGTCGCCGCCCCGTCGTCGCCGCCATCGGCGGTCGCGCCTGCACAACGCGGTTCGTCGCCATCGGCTGTGTCGCCTGCACAACGCGGTTCGCCGCCATCGGCGGTCGCGCCTGCACAACGCGGTTCGCCGCCATCGGCTGTGTCGCCTGCACAACGCGGTTCCCCCCAGAGCGCGTCGGCGCCATCATCGGCTGCGCGTGAGGCCGCCAGCATCGCAGCAGGCGTGGACAGCGCGCCAGAGGTCGCGCGCCGAGTCGCCCGCCTGGATCCCGCCCTACAGCAGATGGGGCGCGCCTTGGGCGAGGCGCTGGCGCTGCTCGATGGCGGCGCAACCGATCTACAGACATTGCTCGAACCATTGGGCGCAACGCTTGATCAAGAGGCGCTGCTGGCGTTGATGCGGCTGCCCTGGGAGGAGGGCGCGTTGCAGTTTCTGCAGGGCTATCCGTTGCCGCTGCGCGGTGGGCTGATTCGCTATTTTGAGGCCATGGCCGCGCATGAAGGGATGGAACGCATCACCCCCGAGGCGATGCGCCGCTTGGCCAAACGTCTGCAAAGCGGAGAGGCGTTGCCGATGGCGCGCGCCGCCGACAATGCTGAAGGCGGCGTCGCCGTGAATGCCGAGGCGATCACCAATCCGCAGCGCATCGCCGCGTTGCTGCAGGAAGCGGCGCAAGCGGATATTCACCTGGCTCTGGCGTTTGCGCAGCAGCCGGAGTTGGGCGCTTTTACCACGCGTCTGCACAGTGTGGAGGCCACGGCGGGGGAGGGGGAGCAGTCGCCGCCTTGTCTGCGCATCGAGCCGCTGCTGCCGGCCATGGGCAATCTGCATCTGCGGCGCTCTCCACAGGTTATGGTGGAGTACCGCAAAGATCATGCGCACTTTGCCTTTGCGTGCCGTTTCTGTGGTCAGGCGCGCCGGGAGCAGGGACGGCTGTTTGAGTTGAGCCTGCCCCAACGCATGGAGCAGAAACCCGATAAACGGCGGCAACCCCGGGTGTTGGCCGCCAATCAGGACGCCCTGACGCTGAAGGTGAGCGATATTGCTGGCGGGGAGTTCGACGCCAAGGTGCAGAATATCAGCTTTGGGGGACTCTCATTTGCGCCCAAAGAGGGCAAGCGGCGTTTCAAGGAGGGCGAGCAGCTTGCTTTTGCGCTCCAGGGCGAGGGGGTTGACCTGAGCGTGCGCGGCGAAGTGGTCAAGAGCGCGGTGATCCAGGGGCAAACCAGCTACCATGTGCGTCTGATCCTCAAACGCAGCCATGTCATCCACGCCATGGAGCGGCTGTTGGAGAGCCTGGCGGCGCGTCAACTCAAACAGCGTCAGAACTTGTTCGGGCAGTGAGGCGGCGGTGCGGAGCCCCTCTCACGCCAATGCGCGCGGCTAACTCACAGCCCGGCCACGGCGATGCCCATCCGCCTTGCCGCGTCCGTCCACTCCAGTAGAGTCAAAAAACTCTGCGGCGTGGCGGCGCTCTCCCTGCGTCCCGCCAAAAACGCCTCCATCTGCTGCAAAAATCCGGGACGAAAATCGAGATTGACCACCTCTTTGCGTATGGGACGCGGTTGATAACGCCGCACGGGATACTCCTCCGTAGGCTCGATCTTGTCGTAGTCCTCGTACACAGTCAGCACCTCCATGGGATTCAGACGCCACACAGTGCGGTCGTTAAACGCACAGGTGATCCCAACCGCAGAGGGCTCAAACGCATTAATCGCCAAGGAGACCAGCGCGTTATGCTCGTCGCTCATCAACGCGCCGTTGAGGTTGACGAATGGCTCAAATCCGGGCGCGGCGGCGGCGTGCAGAAACGCCGGGCGCAGGGTTCCCAGCAGGAATTGGGCGACATCGAGAATATGGCAACTGGAGTAGGCCAGCACATGGGGCAGAATCTCTGCGCCCCAGCGTTTGACCAGATTCTCCAGATTCTCCGACACAACGATCTCCGCCCGAATCAACCCGCCGCGCTGCAACCGCTGCTTGAGCTTGATTACCGGATCATAGAAGCGGCGGTTCATCCCCACTACTTTGTTGCCGATGGCCGCGCCCGCGCCATCAATGGCGGCGGCTAGACGCTTGGCGTCGAACTCAATGGGTTTCTCCAGCAGCATCGGTTTGGGGTGAGCCAGCAGGCGGGGGAGCATCCCCGGCATGGCGCGCCAGGCGGCGGTGACGACGAAAGCGTCGATGTCGTCACGAGCCAGCAGATCATCCAGCGGCGTGTAGTCGGCTTGGGGGAATTTCTCCGAAAAGGCGCGCCAACTGGCCGACTCGGGCGAGGAGGCGCATCCGGCCACGACGTGATGACCCAGGCGTTGGATCGCCTGGGCGTGATCGTGGGCGACTTTGCCGGTTCCGATGATGGCAGTGCGTTGCATAGAGGGGGATCTTTATGATGAGTGGGTCATCCATAGCGTGCTCCCAAACAGAGGCATAGATGCAATCTGCTTGAGAGCACGGAGCAAAACTAATCGAGGTCCAGGAGGGCGTCCCTCCTGGCGGGTCCAGGGCGGCGCCCTCATGGGGTCTGGGGCGAAGCCCCAGTCTCTCAAAGCATCCCCGATGTTTCCAAATACGCGCCAGAGGTCTGGGGCGAAGCCCCAGTCTCTCAAAGCATCCCCGATGTTCCCAAATGCTTACCAGCGGCGCTTGACCATATGCGGGCCGAGTAGGTTGATGTCGGCGATGCCGCTCATGGCCAGATTGGCCTCCAGCTCGGTGTGCAGCAGATTCAGCACATGCTTGACACCCGGCGCGCCGGCGGTGATCAGACCATAGGCGGCCAATCGGCCCAGCGCCACCACATCGGCGCCCAGACACAGAGCCTTGTAGACGTCGCCCGCCGTGCGCACGCCGCCGTCGAAGAACAGCGTCACGTCGTTGCCCACCGCCTGACGGATCTCCGGCAGCACCTCCAGGGTGGCCAGGCCGGAATCAATTTGCCGCCCGCCGTGGTTGGAGACCCATACCACGTCGGCGCCATGGGCCACGCTCAAGGCGGCGTCTTCCGGCGTCATCACCCCTTTGATCAGGAACGGCAGATCGCCGCATTGGGATTTGAGCCAATCCATGTCGTTCCAGGTGATGCGGGCGTTGTAGCTGGTGTCCATCACCGGCGGCTGCGTACGACGGCCATGTTTGCGGCCATCGTAACGGATCTCCTGATCCAGATAGCGCACCGGACGAATGGGCGCATCCACGCACACGGCGATGCCCACCACGCCGTGGGCCTTGGCCTGGGCCACCTGATCGGCGATCCAGGCGCGATCGCCGTAGCAGTAGACCTGCCAAATCAGCTCGGCGCGGGGCGCGCGGGCGCGGATCTCCTCCAGGGTCAGACGGGTCTGGGTGCTGATGCACAGCAGCGTGCCTTCGCCTTCGGCGCCCGCAGCCAGTTCGGCTTCGCCATCTTCATGGAACTGGGTGAGGTGGCCCAAGGGCGCAATCACCACCGGCATGCGCAGATCATGCCCCAACACAATGCGGCGCGTGTTGATGTGGGAGACGTCGCGCAGCACCCGGGGCCGAATGGCGGTTTCGCGGAAGAAGCGGCGGTTCATCTCGCAGGTGGTGGCTTCGCCCGCAGCGGAGTTGAGCCACTCATAGGCGCCGGGAATGGCCATTTTGCGCGCCCAGTGCGCCACCTCGCGCAGGCTGCGCGGCGGATCGTTCTCAAAGTCCAGCGATTTGGGAAAATGGTCCATGGTCATTAGTAGACCTCCTCGTTGGGGTGCTGCTCCAGCCACGCCATGGTGGCTTCGGCCAGGTGCAGATCCAGGGCGGTGTGAATATCCAAATCAGCCAGATGGGAGCAGGGGATCAGCTCCACCTTGTTGCCGATGCGACGGCCTGAACGGATGATCGACGCGCGGGTGGCGCAGGTGAGGCCGGTGTCTTCGCGATAGATGACGCGGCCATTGCGCAGCCGCTCCTGACGCTGTCCATACACCTGCATGTAGGAGCGCACCCGTTGCCAACCGCCGTCGGGCAGCGGCTCCCAGTAGTTCTTGAAGTCCGGACGCCCGGCAAACGCCGACTCCAGCGCCGGGTCGGCTTTCATCAATTCCACCGCCTTGGCGATCCATTCGGGTTCGCGGAACACGTCGGTGGGGGTGAGGAAGACCACGATCTCAAAGGTTTCACCGGTGTGGGCCTCATAGGCCTCCAGCGCCTGTTGCAGGGTCGCCTCCATGGTGGTGACGTCGGCGGCCAGATCCGCCGGGCGTAGGAAGGGGACGTCGGCGCCCGCCTCGCGCGCGGCATCGGCGATCTCTGCATCATCGGTGGTGACGAAGACCCGGTCACACGCGCCGCTGGCCATGGCGGCGGCGATGGGGTAGGCCACCAACGGTTTGCCGCGCAGTTTGAGGACGTTCTTGCGCGGTAGGCCCTTGGAGCCGCCGCGCGCCGGAATAATGGCCAGAGTCTTCATGGATGACTGTTTCCTGTGGTTGATGACGGGAAGATGATTCTAGTGTGCCTCTGTTTGCATCCGAAGGGAAAGAGTTTGAGTCATATACTGTTGTGCTGGCGGGCGCTGTTTGGGGTGTGTCGACACCATATTTGGCTGCGCGAAGCGCTCGCTAACGCTTTCTTTTTCGTTTCCGTTTGCGTTTCGCCTGAGCGGTGCGTCTGTTCTGGGGCGGTGCATGGGGTGTTTCGGAAGCCCTTGACGGCCCCTCTTCGCCCCGGACTGTTTTGTATGCCGCGACGATGATGGCCAGAATGATCGGCAGACCCACCACCAGCGCCAGCACGAACAGCAGCGCCAGGGAGAGGTTCTCCCAGGTCATATCCTCTGGCCGCAGCTTGTTGCTGTTATAGAGCGCGCCGATGTTTGGCAGGGAGGAGAGGAGCGAGAAATCCGGGAGTCTGAACATGGCGTTGGACTCTTTCAGAAGGCCCGGTGGGATGCGCCGATTTGGCGGCGAAAGGCCCGTTCTTCTGATGCTCTCTGGGGATATTGCCGAGATCGATTACAGATATAGTCGCTAGCATCCAAAAGTGAACATATGGGCGCTGGAAGATATCGAGGGCTCCGCCCTCGAGCTCCCAAGATCAACAGCCACACCTTGGGGCTCTGCCCCAAACCCCGCTGGGGGCAGCGGCCCCCAGACCCCGCCGCCGACCAGTCGGCGGCCAATAATCAGCGCAAGCCGGGCCTACGTCACGCAAACAATGCGTGTTTGGATATGTATCATTCTGAATTTAGGCGACTATAATCCGCCACGATCTCCAGAACCGCCTCGCCGTAGCGTTCGATCTTCTTGTCGCCCACCCCGCGCACCGACCACAGCGCGTCCTCATCGGCCGGTTTGGTCAGGGCGATCTCGGTGAGGACGGAATCGGCGAAGATGTGGAACGCGGGCACGCCCTGAGTGCGCGCCTCATCGGCGCGCCAACTGCGCAGCGCCTCCCACAGCGCCTCATCCTGGCCGCCCAGATCCGCCGGGACGCGGCGTTTGGCCTTGAGGCCGAAGCGGGGTTCCGGGCGTTTGCCGCGCCGACCCTCGGGGTCGCGACGGAAGCGAATGCCCTGTTCGCCGCGCAGCAGCGGGCGGCACTTCTCGCTTAGGGCCAACGCGCCGTGGCGGCTGGGGTCCACGCGCAGATAGCCCGCTGCGGTCAACTGTCGAAACACCGAGCGCCACTGCATTTCGCTGAGTTTATCGCCGATGCCGAAGGTGGTGAGCTTCTGATGGTCGTTATGCACCACTTTGTCGGTGAGTTTGCCGCGCAGAATGTCGATGAGGTGCCCGGCGCCGAAGCGTTGACCGCTGCGGAAGGCGCAGGAGAGCGCCTTTTGCGCCGCCTCCAGCCCATCCCAGGTCTCTACCGGCTCATTGCAGGTGTCGCAGTTGCCGCACGGCTCGGTCAACTGCTCGCCAAAGTAGCCCAACAGCGCTTGGCGCCGACACAGGGTGGTCTCGCAAAAGCCCAGCATGGCGTCCAGCTTCTGCCGCTCCACCTGCTTGATGCGCTCTTCGGCCTGGGAGTTCTCCAGGAACGACGCCAGCTTGGCCACATCCTCATAGCCATAGGCCAGGTAGGCGTTGGCGGGTTGGCCGTCGCGTCCGGCGCGGCCGGTCTCCTGGTAGTAGGCTTCGATGCTCTTGGGCAGATCCAGGTGGATGACGAAGCGCACGTCGGGCTTGTCGATGCCCATGCCGAAGGCGATGGTGGCCACCATCACCAGCCCCTCTTCGCGCAGAAAGCGGTCCTGATGCTCCTGGCGCGTCTCCCGCGCCAAGCCCGCGTGGTAGGGCAGGGCGTTCAATCCCTGCTGACACAGCCACTCGGCGGTCTCCTCCACGCTGCGCCGCGACAGGCAGTAGACGATGCCCGCCGCGCCGGGGTGTTCGGTCTGGATGAAATTGAGCGCCTGCTGTTTGGGGCTGGCCTTGGGGACGATGCGATAGTGGATGTTGGGGCGGTCGAAGCCAGCGACGAAGCTTTCACAGGCGTTCAATTCCAGACGGGCGACGATCTCGGCGCGGGTCTGGGCGTCGGCGGTGGCGGTCAGCGCCACTCGGGGCACATTGGGAAAGCGTTGGCCCAGCACCGACAAGCCTAAGTAATCCGGGCGGAAATCGTGCCCCCACTGACTCACGCAGTGGGCTTCGTCGATGGCGAACAGGGCGATGCGGAAGGTCTCCAGATTGCGCAGCGTGCCCTCCATGAGCAGGCGCTCGGGGGCCACATAGAGCAGGTCCAACTCGCCGCGTGCGGCTTGCTGGTAGACCTGTCCCACTTCGCTGGCGTCGAGGGTGGAGTTGATGTAGGCGGCGCGCAGGCCGATCAGGCGCATGGCGTCCACCTGATCCTTCATCAGCGCGATAAGGGGTGAAACCACCACGCCGATACCGTTACGTAGTAACGCTGGAAGTTGATAGCAGAGGGACTTGCCGCTGCCGGTGGGCATCACCACCAGAGCGTCGCCGCCTGCGGCCACGTGGTGGATCACTGGGCCTTGCATGCCGCGGAACGCGTCGAAGCCGAACACATGCTTGAGCGTGTGCAGCAGGCGTTGTTCCAGTGATTGATCCATGGCGGCGACGGCGGAATTCATGAAAACTCGATAAAATAGAGAGTTGCGCGTTAAACAAGAAACTGACTGCGTACAGGCGCGTCAGGTTCCAATTGGCACAGAGTCAAAACTAACGAGGGTCCAGGGAAATCATTTCCCTGGTGGGTGCAGGGCAAAGCCCTGCCGGGTCCATGGCGGCGCCCTGGTCGGGGTCTGGGGCGAAGCCCCAGTCTCTTTTCTCTTCCCAATGACTCAAGTTTATCGTCTTATTTGACGACCCATCATAGACAAATCCCCCCGCTGCGCCAATGGCTGGGGCGTGAAACATGGAGTGGAGACCGCATGTTCGAAAGCCTGCCGCAGCGTCGCGCCTCGCGCAATGATCCCCATCCTGAACTGGATGATGGGGAGGTCCGCCGCATCCACTATCAGGCGGCGCAGGCTGGTGATGTGTGGGCGGAATTGACCGATGCGGACCGCGCCGACCTGGGCCATCTGGCTGGAGAGTTCCGCGCCATGCTGTTCGGCTTCCCCTTGGGGCTGTTCACCTATCCGGCGGCGCGCTTGCTGGGGGAACGCTATGCGCGGGAGCCCTACGCCGATGAGATGGCGTGGCTGGCCAAATGCGCCGATGGGGCGATCTTCCCCCGGCAGATGTTACTGGCGCAGCGCGCCTATGTGGCCGCGCATGCCGCGCCCGCCGCATGCAGCAGCGTGGTGGTTTGGGATGAGCAGGCTGGATGCAACCGCCACATGCGCTCGCTGGATTGGGCCGGGGCGCGCGCGCTGGGTCGCGCCACGCGGCGGTTTGATTTTGTCGACGCCCAGGACCAGCGCCGCTTTCAGGCGGTGGGCGCGGTGGGCATGGCGGGTCTGCTCACCGCCATGAAGCCGGGATTTTCCGCCGCCATTCACTATGCGCCATGGGGGGCGTGGGGCATCGGGCCGGGGCTGGATCCGCTGCTGCTGCTGCGTCAATTGTTTGAGGATGAGGCGATCCAGAGTTACGCCGAGGCGCGCGCCGCCATCACCCAATGGCGCTCCAGCGCGCCGGTTTTTCTGGTGTTGTGCGGTCTCAAGCGCGATGAGGCGTGTGTGGTGGAGTTGGGGTTGCACGGGGAGGCGTGGGTGCGCGACTCCGTGGATGGATTGCTGGTGCAGACCAACCACTTCGAGCCTGTGCGCAGCCCGTTTGCCGGGCGCAACATTGAGATGCCGGATTATCCGCTGCAGAAGGTGTGGCTTAAGCGCGTCACGCGGCGTATTGACGACTGGTATTGCAGCGATCTGCTGCCCAACTCGACCCGACGACGGGGGGATCTGGAGAGCCGTATGCGTGTCGCCATGCAAAGCGGTGAACCGCTGGATGCGGCGGCGCGAGAGGCGTTTAGCATTCCGCCTGCGCTGAATTTTGAGACCGCGCATCAGACGTTGATGACGCCCGGGCAGAACAGTATGCGGATCTGGGCAAGGCGCGCGCAGGTGTAATCTCGCCATGTGACGCCAAAACTGCGCAGAACGACCAATGTGTGCGTGACGCAGGCCGGGCTTGCGCTGACTATTGGCCGCCGACTGGTCGGCGGCGGGGTGATTCGGGCCATCCATGGCCCTCACCCTTCGGGCTCGCTGCGCGAGTCCGATTTGGCAATCCTGCCAAATCGTCTGGGGGCCGCTGCCCCCAGCGGGTGTGGGCGGCGCCCACGGTTTGGCAGTGGCTTTTGCCGTTTCCCCACAGAACAGAGGCGGCGCCAGTAGGAAGTTGAATAAGGAGCGCGGAACGCCGAGCCAGCACAGAGGAAAAAGGGGAAACGGCAGGTGAGCAGGCCCGTAGGGCCGTCGTCCGCAGGACGGCGAACTGCTCTAAAACTTGAAGTTTGGGAAAGGCAAAAAGTGTTTGTGGGAAAGAGGTTGTAAGTATTCAAACGGGATAAGCAATATCGGATTAATTAAGAGCATGTCCCCGGAATTCCCCGGAATTCCTCCTGTTCAGTTGACATCGGCCCCCCGGCGCAAATGGCGCCCCTCGGCGTCCAGCGCCCACAGCAGCGCTGCAATGAGAAAGATCCCTGCTCCAAGCATAATCGAAGGGAACAAGAGATAGCCCAGCGCCGCGCCCCATTGGATATTGCACTGCGCCCAGCTCTCGGCCCACTCCACCGCGCAGATCTCGTTGGGGTAGAGGCCGTTGTATCCCATTGTCTCCATATAGAGGACGGAGTAGGCCAGGACAGTGCCAACCCCTAAGCCAATGTTCGCCCCCCAAAACAGCGGATGCTGCACACGGCGGCTCCAGGGCAGCAGCGTAGGGCGTTGCAGCAGGTGGTTGTTGAGCGTCCCCAGCAGCCAGAGCGGCGGCAGGATTGCCGTCAACGCCATGCCGCTCACCAGGAAGCCGATCAGCGCCATCTTGGCCATGGACTCGGTGGCGGGAAACAGCAGTGCAAACGGGGTCACTGTCGCCGTCAATAACCCCAACCGCCTGAGCGTTGTTATGGCCGGGCCGCGCAGGCTGTCTGCTGATATGCGCAATGACATGCTGATGAGGTTCCCAAACCCGAGATAATTTCCAAATTGAACATTGGTAGTCTTGAAGATGAAAGATATCGAGGGCTTCGCCCTCGAGCTCCCAACAGCCAAACCGTGGGCTCCGCCCTCGAGCTCCCAACAGCCAAACCGTGGGCTCCGCCCACACCCGCTGGGGGCAGCGGCCCCCAGACCCCGCCGCCGACCAGTCGGCGGCCCATAGGCAGCGCAAGCTCGGCCTGCGTCACGCAAACATTGGTCGTTCTGTGCCGTTTTGGTTGCGCACGCATTCCGCCCATTCAGGCGCGCGCCGGGGCCCCCGCCGCCGCGTTCCCCGTCTCAACCATCACCACCCGGTTACGCCCCTGCTCTTTGGCGGCGTAGAGCGCGCGGTCGGCCTGTTGAATCAGTTGATCGATATCCCCCTGCGCAGCCCAGCGCGCCAAGCCGATGCTCAACGTATGGGCAATCACACGATTCTCAAACAGGGTGGGGGTATCGGCAAACGCCCGCCGCAGCCGCTCCACAAAACGGAACGCGTCGTCCGGGTTGGCCCCATGAAAGACAATAGCGAACTCCTCGCCGCCCATGCGGCAGACCAGATCGTCGCGCCGACAGTGGGCCTGAATAATCTGCGCCAGATGCACCAACACCGCATCGCCGCCGGGGTGACCATAGGTATCGTTGACCGCCTTGAAGTGGTCGGCGTCCAGCGCCGCCAGCCACACGTCGCCGCCCTGACGCGCCAATCGAAGGGTCGCCAAGCGTTCGAATCCGCGCCGATTGAGCAGGCCGGTAAGGGGATCGCGACTGGCCTCCTCTTCGGCCTCCACCCGCCGCCGCACCTCAGTGCGCAACCACTCTGCCACCGAGATGGTGAGGAAAAACACCTCCACCAGCAGCGCCAGGAAGATCAGGTCGATAATGGAGGAGATCAGCCAGCGCCCCACCTCGATTCCTGCGAACATCATCAGCAGATTGAGCATCAGGAACAGGCCGATCACCCCCCAAGCGAGGGTGAACCACAGCGCATAGCGTTTGCCCGTGCGCCGCCAGATGGCGGCGCCCACAAAGAACAGCAGCGTCAGCGCCACGAACCCCAAAAGGGTGAGGAGCACCTCCGTCTCGCGGCTGATGTTGAGCAGATGAAAAGCCCCCGCCGCCGTGAACAACGCCGTCATTGCCTGAAACACCCGATTCATGCGCCGCATGTGTGCGGGTAGGTCCAGATGCAGACGGGCAAAACCGAAGGCGCAGGCAGTGGCGAAGAAGAGCGGACCATGGAAGGTCATCGCCTGTAGCCACGGCGCCTCCGGGGCGATGAACTGGCCGGTGAAGCCCAATACCTGAAACCACGCCATGAGCAGGAAGCTCAGATAGCCCGCGTAGTAATAGAGCCGCCGCTGACGCACCAGCAGGGCGAACACCATCCACACCATGGCCACGGCGGCCAGAAAGCCCAGCATCAGAGACTTGCTGAACAGATAGCGCGGCGCATAGGCGTCAAACGCGGCGCGGCTCCACAACCGCTGCACCAGGGAGTTGGGCTGCGGGAAGTCGTGATCGAGGCGCGCCAGCGCCAGCGCCTTGGAGACCGGCGGCAACGTCGCGGCTGCCGCGCTGGAGGGGAATTTCAGCGAACGCGCCGAGAAGGGCAGCGCGCGGTCGGCTATATCGCTGCGCCACTGGCCGTCTACCCACACATGCAGCGCCAGATAGCCGCGATAGGGCGCCTCGTCCTCGATCACAAAGCCCACGGGCTGTTTGCTGGGATTCACCACCGCGAAGCGCAGCCAGTAGGGCGCCGACTGCATCCCCTGCTCCAGGCTCTCCAGCGTCAATGGACGCCAATCCGAGAGCGGCAGATCCCGCGCCTGCTCGGCGGTCAGGTGCGCGGAGTCGTCGCGCAGATACCAGGCGTGGCCGATGAGATAGCGCCCATCCCAGGGTTGCGACAGATCCACCGGCGTGATCGCGGAGGCGGCGTTAGACTGGGCTGTCGTCGGCAGGGCCAGCGCCAGGATCAGCAATAGGGCCAGCCCAATGGCGACGGCTCTGCTTGGCCGAGGAGTGATCATGCGCCGACTCGCCATTTCCTGATTAACCGTTCCATTCTCAACCATTTCGGGTGGGGGGAGTTGGCGCCGGGGGGCGCAAACAACGCCTCGACAACCTACCACAGGCGACTCGGCCAAAGGTAGGCGCATGCGGCGAATTTGCATCCGAGCGCCGGGTGTGATAATCGTTGGCCAAGCCGATCGCATAGCGCCGCGCGCGCCAGCCATGAATCCAATCCCATGACCCAATCCGCTCCGCCCATCGCCCCTTTGCGCATACTGCACACCCGCCGTGCGGCGCAGGCCGCTGCGCTGGCGCCAGAGCCGCTGGAGGCGATCTACCCCACTGCGCCGGGAGATGGCCCCTGGGATGAGCAGTGCGACGCCCCGCAGGCCGAGCTGGCGGCGCGCTTTGACGTCAATATCGATGCGGCCAGTTGGCGCGCCGGTCATCTGCAACTGCGCGGCGGACTCAAGCTGGCGATCTGGTGCGACGCCCCACAGCAGATGGCGGCCCTCATCGCCGAACAGGCCGAGGCCAGCGCGTTGATTCTCTCGCCAAGTCTGCTCACCCTGCTGGACCACGCCCGGGGCATCCGTCAGACCCTGATTCTGCGCCAGCCGCTGGCTGCGGGCGAACTCCTCACCGACGCCCATTTGACCACTGAAGCCAATGGTCTGGGCGCCGATGCGGCGCTGCAGTCGAGTCTGGTGGGGCGCGCCGCCGCCTATGATCTGGAGGCTGGCCACGTGATGGATCTGGGGCTGCTGGAGAAGGGAGTGGCGTCATGATCAGCGCGGTGATTCGCACCCACAACGAAGCCCACTGGATCGGCCGCTGTCTGGAGGCGATGACCCTGCAGCGGGCCCCGGTGGACGACATCGTCATCGTCGATAACGACTCCACCGACGCCACCCTGGAGATCGCCCGCAGCTTCGATGTGAAAGTGGTCACCATCAGCCGCGAGAACTTCAGCTATGGCCGCGCGCTGAATCTGGGCATCGAAGCGTGCAAAAACGAAGTGGTGAGCATGATCTCCGCCCACTGCGTGCCGGTGGATGAGCTGTGGTCGGCCTATCTGTGGGCGCATTTTCAGGATGACGCCGACGGGCGGCTGTGCGGCGTTTACGGACGCCAGGAGCCGCTGCCGGAGACCTCGGCCATGGATGCGCGCGATCTGTGGACCACCTTCCGCGAAGAGCGCCAGACCCAGAGCCACGACTACTTCTTCCACAACGCCAACTCCGCCATTCGCAAATCGTTGTGGGATATCCGCCCCTTCGATGAGGAGATTCGCGGGGTGGAGGATCGCGCCTGGGCCAAGCTGATGCTGGCCGATGGCTATCAGGTGCGCTACGAGCCCCATGCGCGGGTCTACCACGCCCACGGCATCCACCAGGGACGCAACGAAGGGCGCGCCCGCCGCGTGGTGGCGGCCATTCGCCACATTCGTGACAACCTCTAAGGAGCATCGCCATGACCCGCGTTCTGGCCATCATCCCGCTCCACGCCGACCCCGACGTCAACCCGTGCTTGCTGGAGCCCATCGACGGCCGCTCCACTCTGGCGCGCAGCATCGATTTCGCCCGCGCGGTGGGGACGTTGGCGGAGTTGAAGTTGACCGTCTCCATCGCCTGCAACGACCCGGTGATGAGCGCCGCCGCCGCCGCGCTAGGCGACGATCTGACCCTGCCGGAGCGTCATGCGGAGGATCTGCATGCGGCGCTGGCGGAGAATCTGCTGGCCAACGAGGCGCAGACGGGGGCGCAGTATGCGTGGGTCTGCACTGTGGAGCCGCTGCATCCGTTCCGCCCGTTGGCGATTCCCGAGGCGGCGTTTGAGATTCTGCGCGACAATCCTGGGTTGGAGAGCGTGGCCTGCGCCGAGCCGCTGCGCGGGCGAATTTGGGCCGGCGACGGCGCCCATGAGACCATTGCCGATTCCTTCAACCGCGACCATCCGCTATCGCAGAAGCCCTATCGGGAGTTGGTGGGACTGTTTACGCTGACGCGCCGCGACGTGCTGTTGGGCGGCCATCGGATAGGCGAGGAGGTGGGGTTGATTGCGGTCCCCAACCACTGGACGCGGGTGGAGACCCGCGACGCCACGTCGCTGGAGGCGGCCAGATTGCTGGCGCCGATGTACCAGAACAAAACGCCGTAAAGGGCCTGCGCCGAAGCAAAAATGTGTGCGGGAAAGAGGTTGAGCCCACGCTATCTCTGGGACAAATCGCCAAAGGCGATTTGGCGGGATTCTTAAGGGTCGATGACCCTTAAGCGGGTGTCGGGCGGCGCCCGCGTGGGGTCTGGGGCGAAGCCCCAGTCTCTTAACGCTTCCAGTGGTTTTTTCCGGGCGGCATGCTTGCCTTAAGCGCTGATGCGCCGAAGCAAAAATGTGTGTGGGAAAGAGGTTGAGCCCACGCTATCCATGGGACAAATCGCCAAAGGCGATTTGGCGGGATTCTTAAGGGTCGATGACCCTTAAGCGGGTGTCGGGCGGCGCCCGCGTGGGGTCTGGGGCGAAGCCCCAGTCTCTTAACGCTTCAATTTTTTCGATCTTTTCGCAAACTAACCATCAAGACGGGCATCTTCGGCGGCGTCATAGGCGCGCCAGCAGTTGCGACCGGCGGCTTTGGCGCGATAGAGGGCGGCGTCGGCGTGGGCGGTGAGGGCGTCGATATCGCAGTCGCTCCAGGAGAGCGCCGCGCCGATGCTGGCGCTGATGCGCAGCTCCTCGCCATTGGGGGCGGTGAGGGTGATGCGGCTCAAGGCGGCGTGGATGCGCGACAGGGAGCGCGCCATCTGGGTGGCGTTGGCGTCCTGAATAATGATGAGGAACTCATCGCCGCCCATTCGGCCGAGGAAATCCCCCTCGCGCAGGGCGTTCTGAAACGCGCTGGCGGCGGTGGTGAGATAGCGGTCGCCAAACTGGTGGCCGTGGGCGTCGTTGATCTGTTTGAAGTGGTCCAGATCGATCACCGCCAGGGCCAAGGTGTTGTGCCGCCGCTGCGCCGCTTTGAGCGCGGTCTCCGCTTTCTCCAGGAAGAAGGCGCGACTGAGCGCGCCGGTGAGGGCGTCCAGGCGCGCCATATCGTGGAACTTGTTCTTCAGGGTCACCACTTCGGTGATGTCGGTGGAGATGCCGATCAGTCCCTCAATGGCGTCGCCCTCCAGCAATGGCAGCTTGATGGACCAGTAGTGGCGCGTGATCCCATCGGCTTCAGCGATGCTCTCTTCGCCAGCGGTTTTTTTGCCCAGTTGCAGCACGATGTTGTCCAGACGGGCGAACTCTGCGGCCACCTGCGGCGAGAGCAGCTCCTCATCGAGCTTGCCGATGATCTGTTCAGGCGTCTTTTGATACAGCGCGGCGGTCTTGCTGTTGACGTAGAGATAGCGGCGCTGGGCGTCCTTCATATAGACGTAGCCGTCAATATTCTCCAATACCGTGTTGAGTAGGGCTTTCTGTTGCGCCAAGGCCTCTTCGGCGCGACGGCGCTCAGTGATGTCGGTGGAGACGCCGCACAGGCCGATGATGGCGCCGTCAGGGTCGCGGATGGGGAGTTTGACACTCCAGTAAACGCGCTCTTCGCCGCTGCTTTGGATGATATTGCGCTCTTCACGCTCAATGCGTTCGCCATTTTCCATCACCCGCCGGTCGTGCTGGCGCAAGGCGTCAGAGACGTTCAGGTCAAAGAAGCGCTCGTCGCTCTGCCCCAGCACCTGTTCGCGTGGCAGACCAAACAGTTGCAGCACCATGTCGTTGGCGTAAGTGTAGCGGCCATCCAGATCCTTGGCGAAGACGTAGGCGCCCACATGGTTGAGAATAAACGCCAGGCGTTCGGCTTCCGACTGTCCGGCGTGTTGATCGCTTTGCGGCGGGGTCATGGCGTCAATCCAACTGAATGATGGGCGGCGCGCCAAACGTCTGTGACGTTTGTTTACACAGCATAACAAAGCCGTCGTTCGCTTTCCATTGCTGCTTGCGGCGCCGCGCAAATGCGCGGCATCTGTGGTTTAATGGCGGTTTTTCCGTCAAGCGCACAATTGGGAGTGGTTTGCCCCATGTCTGAATTCGTCACCGTCATTGGCGCTGGTCTGGCCGGCTCCGAGGCCGCCTGGCAACTGGCGCAGCGCGGCGTGGCCGTGCGGCTGTATGAGATGCGTCCGCACAAACGCTCGCCCGCCCACCAGACCGACTGGTGCGCCGAGTTGGTGTGCAGCAACTCCCTGCGCTCCGATGACCATGAGAACAATGCTGTGGGCGTGCTGCATCAGGAGATGCGCGAGGCGGGTAGTCTGATCCTTGAACAGGCGGACCGCCACAAGGTGCCCGCTGGCGGGGCTTTGGCGGTGGATCGCGACGCCTTCGCCCAAGGGGTGAGCGAAGCGCTGGCGGCGCACCCCAACATCACGCTGATCCACGAGGAGCTGCATCAGCCCCCCACGGAGGGGGAGGTGATCATCGCCACCGGCCCGCTCACCTCGGAGCCGCTGTCGCAGTGGTTGGAGGGGGTGGTGGGGCCGCGGCTGGCCTTTTTCGACGCTATTGCGCCCATCGTCGCCTATGACTCCATCGACTTCTCCAAAGCGTGGAAGCAGTCGCGCTATGACAAGGGCGACGGCGATGACTACATCAACTGCCCCATGGATAAAGCCCAGTACGACGCCTTTGTGCAGGGGCTGCTGGATGGCGAGAAGGTGGCGTTCAAAGAGTTCGAACGCGACACGCCCTATTTCGACGGCTGCCTGCCCATCGAGGTGATGGCCGAGCGCGGACCGGAGACCCTGCGCCATGGTCCGCTCAAGCCGGTGGGGTTGACCAATCCCCATCCGGGGATGAGCAAATCCCATGCGATTGTGCAGCTGCGCCAGGACAACAAACAGGCTACGCTATGGAACATGGTGGGGTTCCAAACCAAGCTTACCTGGCCGGAACAGAAGCGCATTTTTGCCGCTATTCCCGGTTTGGAGGGCGCCGAGTTCGTCCGCTTGGGGGCGATTCACCGCAATACATTCCTCAATGCGCCGGCGGTTTTGACCCCGCAACTGACCCTCAAAGAGCATTCACGGCTGACCTTCGCCGGACAAATAACGGGTGTGGAGGGGTATGTGGAGTCCGCCGCCACAGGCTTGCTGGCGGGGGTGTTTGTTTTTCGACGCCTGCGGGGTCAAGATTCCGTCACCCCGCCCCCTGTCACCGCCCATGGCGCGCTGCTGGCGCACCTGACGGAACAGGCGGAGAGTCGGGGCTTCCAGCCTATGAATGTGAACTTCGGCCTGTTTCCACCCCTGGCTGAACCCACGACGAAAAAACTGCGAAAACCTGCGTATGCCGCCCGCGCGCTCTCCGAATGGCGCTCTTGGGCCGCGCAGGCGCTTCATAAAGCTTGACATAAAGTCGATTTTCCACCTAAAGTTGCGTGTTTTTGAACATAACCCGAGGCGTGCGTGCGCTATGCGCCTGGGGCAAGGCCTGCGCCCTGGATGACCAGGAGCAGCCGGTCTGAGCGCGACAGGAAGACGCGCCAATAGAAAAACGGACCGAGAATTGCATTGGGAGCGTTCATCAGGTCGCGGACCCGGAAAGAGTTGAGCCGTTAACGCCTTGAACGCAAAAATAGAGTGCGCATGTTTCCCGGACGCAATAAACAACTGAAAACGCTGAACGCCATTTCGGAATCCGGCTACGCCATCGCTTCGCCTTCGCGCCCCGGCGTGAGCCGCGTCGCCGCGCGCGTGGTGGCGGTGAGCTCCGTGCGTCGTCGCCGTTTGATCGTGCGTTCGGTGGCCGCAGCCGCGCTGTTCCTGTCGGCGTTGGCCATCAATAGCGCGCTGGACGCCAATACCGGCGGCGAAACCGGCAATGCCCCCCCGCGCATCACCACGTCGGCGCAAATGACCCAACTGGCGCAACAGACCGCGGGTCAAATCGTCGCCGAAGAGGCCAATGGCGTCAGCCTGCTCAGCGGTCAGCCGCTGGAGACCCTACTCGATAGCGAAGCCGATTACGCCCAGGGCGCCGAGCCGCAACTGGAGTTCTCGCAATCCCCCGATGAAGCCCCCGTCGGCCACCCGCTGCAAACAGCGCTCAAACGCGAGCGCGGCGAAGTGCGCCCCGGCGACTCCTTCTCCGGCCTGATGGAGCGTCTGAACGCCCCTTATCTGACCGCCATCGAGATCAGCCGCGCCAGCAAACCCGTTTACGATATCGCCACGCGTCTGCGTCCCGGCAAACCGTTGGAGGCGCACTACAGCGCCGATGGCCAGCTGCAGGCGTTCTTCTACGCCGTTACCGACGATAAAACCCTGGCGGTGCGCCGCAACGACGATGGACGCTTTACAGCGCGGATGATGCGTCTGACGCTTGAAGCGGCGGCGAATGGGCCAGCGCAAACCGTCACCGCAGATGCCGGGACTGCGCGTTCGGCCCCGGATCCGCTGATCCGTCCGATTCCGGCGGCCACGCCGTCGCCGCGCAAGGCGCGCATGTTGGCCGCGCGCATGAACGACCCCAAACGCCGCGCCGCCAGCGCGCTCACCCCGCCGCCCGCCGACCACGCCGTGGCGCGTCTGGTGGAAGAGACCGTACGCAACGGCGACCATCTGGCCGCCGTGCTGGCCCGCGCCGATGTGACTGCTCCCACCGCGCTGTCGGTGGCGGAATCCGCGCGCAGCGTGTATGACTTGGCGCGCAAGCTCAAGCCCGGCAAAACCCTGCAACTGGCGTTCGACAAGCAGGGCCAACTGGTGGAGCTCTCCTATCCGGTCTCCAAAATCAGCTCTCTGGTGCTCAGCCGGGTGGATGGCGACGGCTTCCGCGCCGTGCTGGACAAGCCGGAGCTGGATATGCGCATGCGCTCGGTCTCCGGCACCGTCAACGGTTCGCTGTTCATCGCCGCGCGCCGCGCTGGTCTGTCGCAGCCGCTGGCGGTGAAGCTGGCCGGTCTGTTCGAGTGGGACGTGGACTTCGCCCGCGACATTCGCGCCGGCGACCGTTTTACCGTCATCTATGAAGAGTATCGCCACGACGGCAAAAAGGTGCGCGATGGCGATATCGTCGCCGCCCGCTTCGTCAACCAGGGCAACGTGTTCGAAGCGTTCCGCTTTACTGATGGCAACGGCGATACCGGCTACTACGACAGCAAGGGCAACAACGTCCAGAAGATGTTCATTCGCGCGCCGGTGGACTACACGCGCATCTCCTCGCGCTTCTCTAAAGCGCGCAAGCACCCGATTCTTGGCTTTACCCGCGCCCACAAAGGCGTCGATTACGCCGCCCCCACCGGCACCCCCATTCGCGCTGCGGGCAATGGCCGCGTGATCTATCGCGCCTACAAAGGGGGCTTCGGCAATCTGGTGCTGATCCGTCACAACTCCACCTACACCACCGCCTATGCGCACATGAGCCGCTATGCGCGCAACCTCAAGCCCGGCTCTCGCGTGCGTCAGGGACAAGTGATTGGTTACGTGGGCGCCACCGGCAAAGCCACCGGCCCGCATCTGCACTATGAAGTGCGCGTGCGTGGGGTGCAGGTCAATCCGCTGTCGGTCAAGCTGCCTTCGGCGCGCTCGTTGCCGCGCAGTCTGATGCCCAAGTTCCGCCAACAGCGCTTGGCGCTGGTGGCGCGCCTCAACAACGCCAGCCCCACCGTGCTGGCGGCTCTGAAAAAAGAGGGTTGAGCGCTCTGCGCACGTGTTGAATAAAGCATCACACCGTAACGCTTTTGGGTGTGCAGTGGAATCCATCTAAACGCCATTTTCGGCCAGACAGTTCGCTGTCTGGCCGTTGCCATTTCCGAGGGGACGCATCATGCAGGTTCGTGATCAATCCAACTACCACAGCCCGGAAACCGACAATCTGAAACCGGTCAAACCGCTGGATTTGGCGCAAATCGACAGCGTCAGCGAGCTGCTGGCGGCGATGGCCGACGCCTCTTTTGGCGCCCGACGTCTGGGGCAGGCGGCCAGCGTGCTGGAGAGCATGGTGCGGGATCCCGACTGCTTTACCGTGTTGACCCTCTCCGGGGCCATGACGGTGGCGAAAATGGGCCTGGTCATTGTGGAGATGATCGAACGCGGCTATGTGGACGCCATCATCTCCACCGGCGCGTTGATGACCCATGGTCTGGTGGAGACCCAGGGGCGTCACCACTATAAGTACGCCGAGGGGATGGACGACAAGACCCTCTACGAGCGCGGCTACAACCGGGTGTATGACACCCTGGAGCCGGAGAGCAATCTGGATGAGGCGGAGAAGCTGGTGTCGCGGGTGCTGCGTCGCAACGATCTGCCCGAAGTCCTCAGCAGCCGTAGCCTGACCCAACTGGTGGGGCGTGAATTGGCGGAGAGCCAACCCGGCGCGCGCGGACCGCTGCCCGCCGCCTACGCCCGCGACGTGCCGATTCTCATTCCCGCCTTTACCGACTCTGAGATGGGTCTGGATTTCTCGGTGAATAATCACCGTCGCCAGCGCAATGGCTTGGCGCCGCTGCCGTATGATCCGTTCCTGGATCTGGACTTCTATCTGGAGCAGATCAAACAGACCAAGCGTTTGGGCATCTTCACCATCGGCGGCGGGGTGCCGCGCAACTACGCCCAGCAGGTGGGGCCTTACGCGGAGATCATGGCCCACCGCTTGGGCGAAAAAGAGGTGGAGCCGATCCGCTTCCAATATGGCGTGCGCATCTGCCCGGATCCGTCGCACCTGGGTGGTCTGTCCGGCTGCACCTACTCGGAAGGGGTGAGCTGGGGCAAGTTTGTGCCGGAATCCGACGGCGGCCGTTACGCCGAGGTGCTCACCGACGCCACCATCGCCTGGCCGCTGGTGGTGAAAGCGGTGATGGAGCGCGCGCCGCGTAAAGCCGGAATGAAGTGATCGAGTGGGGCGCGCCGCCGGTGCTGCGGCGCGCTTATGCGTACCCCAGTTGCCGCAATTGCTCACCCGCCACCAGCTCAAACAGCCGGGTATTGCTGGGGGAGAAGTGGTTGCGCCAATCCCCGGCGCGCCCTTTGCGCTTAAAACTGGCAGGCAAGTTGTTGCGCGTCATGGTGGCCGAGGACTGCTCGAAAGCGGTTTGCGCCACAATGGTTTGCCGCTGTTCCGGGTTGAGCGCATAGCCTAAAAAATCCCCCAATTGCTGCAACGCTCCCGCTTTATCCGTAATCACATCCTCATAGCGCAGCGCCAGATAGGGCAATCCTGAGCCAATCCAATTGCGCACCCAATGCCATTGGCGCGAGGGCAGACCGGTCCAGGTCTCGCTGCGTTCTGCAGTCGGCGTGTATCCGGTGATCATCAGATTGAGCGCCTCGCTTTTGGGCAGCGAGGCGAGGAACCGCCCCAGCAAATTGCCCTGATCGCCCCAACAGTTCACATCGATATAGTGGTGATAGAACGACACCAGCGCGTCGCGGGGGTCGCGATAGAGCATCACCACACGAACATTGGCTGCAGTGAGGCGCGCTGTCCACTCCGGGTGCGCGGGGAAGTGGCCGATCAAAAAACTCCCCTCCGGGCGGGTGAAATAGGGATCGTTCTGTAGCGGTTGCAGCGTGGTGTCGTCGGGCCAGTGGAAGGCAAGACCCGTGAGCGCTTGGAGCATGTCTGAGAGCAGATGGCTGCCGCACTTTTCACACGATACCGCGATGAACGGCTGTGGGGTCCGTTGGTTGGCCTGATCGGCCGGATGCGCGCCGCGAAATTGTGCGCTTTGCAGAATTTGCGGCTGGGCGGTCAAGGCCTGCTCCAGGGCCAGATTGGCCTTCTCCGGCATCCAATGACGGCGCAGTTGACGGCTGGTGTTGAGCCACAATTCAGGCGTTGGGTGGGGGGAGGCGCTGGAGTGATCATCGGACATGCTGCACAGTCTCCTGACTGGGGGGTGGGGCAAGGGTGCGAAAAATGAGCGGTGTGGCGGGCTCCTGGGGTGGCGCTGAGGTCAGCGCGTCGCGGCGCAAGCGGATCTGTGCGCCGTTAGGCAAGGTGCGCAACGGGGGATAGTCCCGCATCAACGCTTTGACCTCGGGATCCTGCTCGAGAAATGCGACGAAGCCGCCATGAAAGCTCGCATAGCTTTGTAGATCGCGACCGGCGCCGATAATCAACACGCGTGGACGGAAGCGGCGCAGATCTTCGGCAAAATATGTGCGGATGCGCTTTGCATAATAGTCGCCTTTGACGGCGTCGCCCTGCTCCATGAGTTGCAGCGCGCCCGCCAGCATCCACAGATAGCCGCGTTGGCTCAAACGTGAGCCCGCCGCGTCGGTCTGCGAGGTCCACGGGCGGGGATTGTTGGAGACCAGCATGACGCCCTCTCCCTGCGCCGCCACTTGCAGCAGCCGCACCCCAGGATGTGTGCGCCAATCGCTGGGAGAGAGCGCCAAATACTCCGCCCAGCCGCCGGTGATGGGCTTGGCCCACAGAGCCCCGCCAATGATCAATGCCGAGACCAGAGTTCGCCCGGATTTCACGTTATGTCGTAACGTAGTAAGAGTGGCGATGAGGGCTGCGCCCGTCAGCAGATCCATGCAGATGGTCGCTGCCAAGGTGTGATAGGCCCAGCCTTTTCCTTGCAGCACAAACGCCGCCATGCCCAGGGCGCATGCGCTCCACAAACTCCAGGCGGTCAGGCTGTATTGGGCGCGCCAACCGGTGGCGATGCTCACCCCGAACGCCAGCAGCGCGGCATACCCCACAAAAGAGAGGATGGGCCCGCTGAGCAGGGTGTTGGCGCTGGCGTCCATTCCGCCATACAGATCCAACGCCACGCCAACCATCTGGAAATATTCTGGAAAGAAAACAGTAATCAAGAATCCGTAGGCTGCGCAAACCACTGTCATCACCCCAGGCCAACCCAACCAAAGGGGGCGTAAGGCGCGCTGCTCGGGACGCAGAATGAGGGTAGCGATGAGCGCGGCCAGAGGCATGAGCAGATAGTGGGGTTTAATCAGAATCCCCAGCGCCGCCAGCACGGTCACCGCGGCGCCCGCCATGCGCATAGTGGAGGTCAGGGGCGTGGGGTCATGCAGGCGCCACGGCAACCAGAACAATCCCGGTGTGATGAGAGTGGCGATAAGCTGTTCGCGCTGACCAAAATGGTAACCAGGGTGACCCATCAGCACAGCCGCAATGCCCAGGAGAGCCATCATGGTGAGGGCGCGATTGGGGATCAGCGCGCGTAACGGCGGCCAGCACACGAGCGCGGCCCCCACCGCCAGCAGGTTGATCCACAGCGCCACGGCGGCGTAATCGCTCAGGTGCAGCAGAGTCGCGAGCCATTGAAACGGACTGATCAGCAGAAAGAATAGTGGCGGATTCACCTCCAGCGCTTCGTGCAGATAACGTCCGCCGGAAGTCAGCACCCGCGCAATTTCCAGACACCACACAAGATCATGGTTGATCAATAGGTTGCGGGTCTGAAGCCAAGCGCCAAACGCCGCCGTCAGGCAAGCGAAGAGGGTGAGTGCGACAATGATAATGAGGCGGCGTGCATGCATGATGAGTTGGATCTTGGGCGCCATGGGGGGCGGCTGAATCAAGATTTCAGGGCGATGGGGCCGTGTGGGCGGCTTTTATCTCAGGCGCTTGTGGCGATGTGCGCGCCACAAACCCTGGACGCGCTCTGAGAGCCTTGCCAGGATACGGGGAAACGCCCACATCTCCAACCCATGATTGCCTTATGACCGTTAGCACGCCGGAAATCTGGACATTTCGCACCCTGATTCAGTGGACCACCCAGTGGTTGACCAAGCAGGGGATTGTGGACAATCCGCGTCTGGATGCGGAGCTGCTGCTGGCCCATGCGCTGAAATTGCGCCGATTGGACCTGTTTCTGGACCCGGATAGACCGTTACACGATGACGAGCTTAACCGTTACAAAGTTCTCATCAAAAAACGCGCATCTCGCGAACCTGTGGCCTATATTTTAGGATCGCGTGAGTTTTGGAGTCTGACGTTTCGCGTGGGCCCTGGCGTGCTGATCCCCAGGCCGGAAACTGAGACCCTGGTGGAGCGGATTTTGGAGGGCGTTGCTGATCGCGAAGCGACATTGCGCATCCTGGATGTGGGGGTGGGCTCCGGCGCGATTCTGTGCGCTTTACTTGACGAGCTTCCCAACGCCACCGGGGTGGGCGTGGATCGCGCCGCCGAGGCGTTGGCGTGCGCGCGCAGCAATGTGGACGCACTGGATCTGGTCGCGCGCGCTGAGATCGTTGAGGGAGATTTATTCAGTCCTTTCAATGATCAATCCGAACTGTTTGATGTGATCGTCTCCAATCCGCCCTACATCGCCAGCGCGGTGATCGAGACCCTGGAGCCGGAGGTGCGCGACCACGAACCACGCGGCGCGCTGGATGGCGGCGCCGATGGCCTGGCGTGCTATCGGGCGCTGATTCCGGCGTCCAAACCGCTGCTCAAGTCCGGTGGATTGCTGGCGCTGGAGATCGGTTATGATCAGGGCGAAGCGATCTTCGATCTGTGCCGGGAGGCGGGCTTTGCAGCGGTGTCCATCACCCAGGATCATGCGCGACGGGATCGTGTTATTACCGCAACGGCGTAACAAAATCTTCAGTTATCACATAACGCATGTATAACGGTGTATAATGCGCGACTTTTCCAACCATCCTGTGCTCATTACCGGCTGTTCCAGCGGCATCGGCTATCATGTCGCCCATGGCTTACACAAGCGCGGTTATCGCGTCTTCGCCACTGCGCGTCAGGTTGAGGATGTGGCGCGTCTGCAAGCTGAGGGGCTGGAGGCGCTGCAACTGGATCTGGACCACTCCGCCTCCATTGACACGGCGGTGACGGAGATTCTGTCGCGCACCGGCGGACGACTCTACGGACTGTTCAATAATGGCGCCTACGCCCAGCCCGGTTGCGTGGAGGATCTGAGCCGCGAAGCTTTGAGATTACAGTTTGAAACCAATCTGTTCGGTCAGCATGAGGTGACTACGCGGGTGATTCCCGCCATGCGCGCGGCGGGGCAGGGGCGCATCATTCAGAACAGTTCGGTATTGGGCTTTGTCGGCCTGCGCTATCGCGGGGCTTATGTGGCCAGCAAATTCGCCCTGGAGGGGCTCTCCGATACGCTGCGCCTGGAGTTGGCCGGAACCGGCATCCATGTCAGCCTCATTGAGCCGGGTCCCATTGAGAGTGAAATCGGTCCCAAGGCGCTGCCGCACTTTCATCGTCATATCGATATCGAAGGCAGTGTGTGGCGCGACATCTATAAAAGCGAACTGGAGCGTTTGGGCAACGAACCCCCCAACCGCTGGCGTCTGGGGCCCGAGGCGGTGCTGCAGCGGGTGATCCATGCGTTGGAATCGCCGCGCCCGAAGATCCGCTATCCAGTCACCACGCCGACTTACGGCTTCGCCATTCTCAAACGCCTGCTGCCGGTGCGTTGGCTGGACCGCTTGCAACAGTACGCCTCATAATCCCCAAGAGGAGCGCCATGGAAGATCTCACCCAACTGCGTGACGCCCTGCGCCAATTCGCTACAGAGCGCAATTGGGCGCAATTCCATACACCGAAGAATCTGGCCATGGCGCTGTGCGGTGAGGCCGCGGAGTTGATGGAGCCATTCCAATGGCTGACGGTGGAGCAGAGCCGGGAATTGACCGACAAACAGCGCGAGGCGGTGGCCCAGGAGATTGGCGACGTGCTGATCTATCTGACCATGTTGGCGGACAAACTGGGGTTGGACCCGCTCACATGCGCCCATGAGAAGATGGCGCTCAATGCGCGCAAATACCCGGTCGACGTGGCGTATGGATCGGCGCAGAAGCGCGGTTTGCCAGCAGATGAGGGGGGCGGATGAACTCTTTTTTGCGCAAACTGCCCGAGGGCGCTCTGCATGCGGCGGATCTGAGCATGATTCAGGTCAATGTGGGGCTGACGTGCAATATGGCGTGCGCCCACTGCCATGTGGGGGCGGGGCCCACGCGCCGCGAGAGTATGGATTGGCCGGTGATGGCGCAGGTGTTGGCGCTGGCCGAGCGCGCGGGTTGCCGTTTTGTGGACATCACCGGCGGCGCGCCGGAGATGAATCCGCACATCGCGCGGTTTGTGCGCGAGTTGCGCGCCAGAGATATCGCTGTGCAGGTGCGCAGCAACCTGACCATCTACACCTTGCCCGACTATACGCCCCTGGCGCGCACTTTCCGCGATTTGGGTGTGGGGCTGGTGGGGTCGATGCCCTGTTATCTGCAGGAGAATGTGGATCGCCAACGCGGCGCCGGGGCGTATTCCGACTCCATTAGCGCATTGAAATATCTCAACCAGATGGGCTTTGGCGTGGATGGCGGCGGGGTGCTGAATCTGGTCTATAATCCGGGTGGGCCGACGCTGCCGCCGCCCCAGGCCAAGCTGGAGGCGGACTACAAACGGGAGCTGTATGATCGTTATGACGTAACGTTTAGCAATTTATTGACCATCGCCAATATGCCCATTGGGCGGTTTCGCGCCGAACTACGTCGCAGCGGGCGCGAGGCGGACTACTGGGGCTTGTTGGAGCAGGCGTTCAACCCGGCCACGGTGGCGGGTTTGATGTGCCGACACCAGGTGAGCGTGCGCTGGGATGGGGCGCTGTTCGACTGCGACTTCAATCTGGCGTTGAACCTGCCCGCCACGCCCCGCGCGCTGGATGAGGTTGACCCCGCCCAGCTTCCCGGACGCGCTATCGCCACCGATGCCCACTGTTTGGGCTGTACGGCGGGGAGCGGCTCCTCCTGCGGCGGCGCGCTGGCGTAAAGCCAAGCGAACCCAACAATTGCACAGAACGACCAAGTGTTTGCGTGACGTAGCTTGAGCTTGCGCTGACTATGGGCCGCCGACTGGTCGGCGGCGGGGTCTGGGGGCCGCGCCCCCAGCGGGGCGTGGGGCAGAGCCCCACGGTTTTGACCTTGGGAGCTCGAGGGCGGAGCCCTCGATATCTTTCATCCCCAAAGTCGCAAATGTTCAATGTGATTCTATCAAACGATGGGCACCCAATAGGCCATTTCGTTATCGGGCGAGTCCAGTTGCACTTGCTGGTTGTATACCTCCAACTGCGGCGCTTGCGCCGGTTGCAGGCCGGAGGCGGGCAGGTAGTGGGACCAGACGCTCATAATGAAGGACTGGAACCCGGAGACCGGCCCCTGGTAGCGATAGACCGCATACCGGCTCTGCGGCAGGGTGATGCGCGTCAGGCCCTCGGGGGCGTCGTTGGTGTTGTCGTCGGTGGCCTCTACGGCGGTCATGTACTCAAATGGCTGCGCGCAGTCGCCCTGTTTGCGGATTTGCGCTGGCACCAGCGACACTCCATACAGGGACGACTCTCCCGCGCAGTGCGCGCCCTCGCACAGCGCGCGGAACGCGGCCCATTGCTCCAGCGCCTGTTGAAAATCGGGCTCGGGGTGGCTTTTGTGCAGTCCCAACAGCGTCAATGATGCGTTTTCAATGATTTCCGGTTGCATGATCTCTCCTTTGCACAGCAGAAGCGGGTTCAGGATGGCGGCGGGCGTCTGCATGCGTTTGACGCGGTCGTGGCGTCGGAACTGCGCAGGCGCGGCGCCGTAGGCGCGTTTGAAGGCGCGGGTGAACGCTTCCTGGCTTTCGAACTGGGCGTCCAGAGCGATATCGAGAATGCGTCGATTGCCCGTGAGCAACTGCATCGCGCTCCACTCCAGACGTCGCAGCCGCAGAAATCGCGCAAAGCTTTTGCCCACCAAACGGGAGAAAATCCGATGGAAGTGGTAGGGCGAAAAGGCGGCCACGCGGGCCGTTTCCGTCAGACTCACCGGTCCGGGGATTCTCTCCAGGGCGAAATTCAGCGCGCGATTGATGCGTACGCCATAGTCGTTCATCTGCGTCCTCCGTTGTCTGAACCGCACTCTAGCCTCTTCCTCAGACAAATATTTGACCCGTTTTGCTTTTATCATCGCAAGCATCCAAAAGTGGATACATGGGTCGTGTATGATATCGAGGATAACGCCTTCGATATCTCACTTTTTGAAACCATCTTGCTTCCACTGCATAGATCCTGCGCCATTCTTGCATATCTCCCCAGTTAACAGGCGAAAGCGCTCGATTGAGGAGAGATGGGATGGCGGAACAGTGGAGCTGTGATGTCTGCGTCATTGGCGCGGGCTCGGGCGGACTGTCGGTGGCGGCGGGGGCGAGCCAGATGGGCGCCGATGTGGTGCTGCTGGAGAAGGGGCGCATGGGCGGCGACTGCCTCAATACCGGCTGCGTGCCCTCCAAGGCGCTGCTGGCGGCGGCCCATGCGGCGGAGTCGGTGCGCCGCGCCGGGCGCTTCGGCGTGTTGGGGGCGTCGACCTTTGGCATCGATTCTCAGCGCGTGCAGGATCATGTGCGGGCGACCATAGACGCCATCGCGCCCCATGATTCGGTGGAGCGATTTGAAAGTCTGGGCGTGCGGGTGATTCAACAGGCCGGGCGCTTTGTGGATGAACAGACGGTGCAGGCGGGCCAGATTCGGATTCGCGCACGGCGTTTTGTTATCGCCACCGGCAGTCGACCGGCTATTCCCGCTATTCCCGGGCTGGATGCAACACCCTATTTCACCAATGAAAATCTGTTCGAAAACGCCGCGCCGACGCCGCGTCTGTTGGTGATCGGCGGCGGCCCCATCGGCGTGGAGATGGCGCAGGCGTATCGACGCCTGGGCGCTGAGGTCACTCTGTTGGTTCGCTCCCGGCTACTGCCCAAAGAGGATCCGGAGCTGGTCGATGTGGCGCGTCAGGCGCTGCGCGCCGAAGGCGTGGATATCCGTGAGGGCGTAACGGTAAAGCACGCACGGGAATCCCACGGCGGGGTGGAGCTGGAGATTCTCCAAAACGGCGCGCCATCGACCCTGCAAGGCTCGCATCTGCTGGTGGCGACAGGGCGCGCGCCCAATGTGGAGGGGCTGGGGCTGGAGAAGGCGCGGCTCTCCCACTCCCATCGCGGGGTGCATGTGGATGCGCGCTTGCGCACTTCGGCGCCGCATATCTACGCCATCGGCGATGTGATCAATGGCCCGCTGTTTACCCATGCGGCGGGCTATCATGCGGGCATCGTCATCCGCAATATCCTGTTTCGCCTGCCCGCCAAGGCCGATGCGGCGATTCCCCGCGTCACCTATTGCGACCCGGAACTGGCCCATGTGGGACTCTCGGAGGCCGAAGCCGCCGCCAGAGGTCAGAGCTATCGCGTGTTGCGTAAACCGTTTGCGGAGAATGATCGCGCCCGCGCCGAAGGGCGCACAGCGGGGCTGATCAAAGTGGTGTTGGGCAAGCGCGGACACATCCTCGGCGCGTCCCTGGTCGGGCCCCATGCTGGAGAGCTGATTCAGCCGTGGATTCTGGCCATTACACAGAAAATGAAGATCGGCGCCATGGCGGGATATATCGCCCCGTACCCGACTCTGGGCGAGATTAACAAGGGTGTGGCGGGCGCGGCGTTCACCTCCGCGCTCTACTCGCCAACCATGCGCAAATGGGTGCGTTGGTTGATGAAACTGGGCTGATCAGCGCCCCTCAGCGCAGAGGCGGTCACACAAATCAACTTGTTTTCAGGCCCATCTTGTGCCAAAAAGAGCGCAAAAATCATCGACGCCACGCGCGCGCGTCTTCTCGATACCCATCGCCCGGAGTTGTCTTTACGTCTGTTCCGGGCTCTCCCAATGCCGTCCTGGGCCGTGTGCGCGCAGCCAGCGTCTTTCACCCGACAAAACGCGCCAAATTCCAGATTTTGCGCGGTTATGAAGGACCACGCCCGCCATGAGCCCTGAACAGGATCGCCTCGCCATCACCACCTTGCGCATGCTCGCCATCGACGCCATCGAGCAAGCCAACTCCGGCCATCCGGGTCTGCCCCTGGGCGCGGCCCCCATGGCCTACGTGCTGTGGCGACGCATCATGAAGCACAATCCCACCGATCCCAATTGGATCAACCGCGACCGCTTCATCCTCTCCGCCGGGCATGGTTCGGCGCTGCTGTATGGCCTGCTGCATCTGTCCGGCTATGACGTCTCGTTGCAGGATGTGAAGGATTTCCGCCAGTGGGGCAGCAAAACCCCCGGCCACCCCGAATATGGCCACACCCCCGGCGTGGAAGCCACCACCGGCCCGCTGGGTCAGGGCGTGGCCATGGGCGTCGGCATGGCCATGGCCGAGCGCCGCATCGCCGAGAGCTTCAACCAGTCCGACGTGCCGCCGGTGATGGACCACTTCACCTACGCCATCGTCTCCGACGGCGACCTGATGGAGGGCGTGGCCTCGGAAGCGGCGTCGCTGGCCGGGCATCTGTGCCTGGGCAAACTGATCTACCTGTATGACGACAACGGCATCACCATTGAGGGCTCCACCGATGTGGCCTTCAGCGAGAGCGTGCAGCGCCGTTTCGAAGCTTATGAGTGGCATGTGCAGACGGTGGAGAATGGCGAGGATCTGGACGCCATTGAAGCCGCCGTGCGCGCCGCCCAGGCTGAAGAGGAGCGCCCCTCGCTGATCTGCGTCAAGACCCAGATCGGACACGGCAGCCCCAAAGCCAACACCGCCGGGGTGCACGGCTCGCCCCTCAAAGGCGAAGCTATGGAGGGCACCCGTCAGTTCTATAACTGGCCCGAAGAGCGTTTCCATGTGCCCGCCGAGGCGCTGGAGACCTGGCGCGCCGGGGTGGAGAGCGGCAAGCAGGCTCAGGCCAGTTGGGAAGCGGCGTTGGAGGCCTACGTTGTGCGCCATCCCGAGCAGGGCAAGCAGTTCCGCGCGCAGATGGCCGGTGAACTGCCTGAGGGTTGGAAAGCGGCCATGGCCAGCGTGGAGTTTGGCGGCAAACCCGCCCTGGCCACCCGCTCGGCCTCTGGCGCGACCCTGAACGCCCTGGCCGATCTGCTGCCCAACTTGATCGGCGGTTCGGCGGACCTGGCGCCCTCCAACAACACCGATCTGAAAAAATACCCCGAGCGCACCCTACACTTCGGCATTCGCGAACACGCCATGGGCGCGGCCCTCAACGGCATGGCGCTGCACGGCGGTTTGATTCCGTTCGGCGGCACCTTCCTGGTGTTCGCCGACTACATGCGCGGGGCCATGCGCCTGTCGGCGCTGATGGATACCCATGTGGTCTATGTGCTGACCCATGACAGCATCGGCGTGGGCGAAGATGGTCCCACGCACCAGCCGGTGGAGCACGCCGCCAGCTTGCGCGCCATCCCCAATCTGACGGTGTTCCGGCCCGCCGACGCCGAGGAGACCCGCGCGGCGTGGGTGTGGGCCATTGAGAATCCCAAACCCTCCTGTCTGTTGCTCACGCGCCAGAATCTGCCTATTTTGGAAGGCGGCGCGAGCGTTGACGCAGGCGTGGCCCGCGGCGGCTATGTGAAGGCCGATTGCGACGGCGTTCCGGCGCTGATCCTCATCGCCACCGGCAGTGAAGTGCCGCTGGCGCTGGATGCGGCCAAGCAGCTCAACGCCAGCGGAACCGCTACGCGGGTGGTGTCGCTGCCCAGTTGGGAACTGTTTGAGCAGCAGGACGCGGCCTATCAGCAGAGCGTGCTGCCGTCTCAATGCCGTGCGCGTCTGGGCATCGAGATGGGCGTCTCCATGGGTTGGAGCCGCTGGATCGGCGATGGCGGTTCGATGCTGGCCATCGACCGTTTCGGGGCTTCGGCGCCGGGCGGCAAGATCGCTGAAGAGTACGGCTTCACTGTGGAGAACGTGGTGGCCAAGGCCAAGGCTCTGCTTGGATAATACCGTTATACTGTGACGGTTGGATCCGTTCGGGGATTGCGGGCAGGCGCAAAGCGAAAAGGTGGAAAGTCGCGATATTTATTGGCGCGACGATTTGTTAGATACGAAAATCGCAAGCGATTTTCTGGGTGGGGTCTGGGGCCGTGGTCCCAGTGGCCCAAGGTTGGGCAATTCAAGGCGGCGCCCCACGATTCGGCAGGATTGCCGAATCGGACTCGCGATAGCGAGCCCGAAGGGTGAAGGCCATGGATGGCCTGAATCACGGTGTTGTGGTTGGGAGCTCGAGGGCAACGCCCTCGATATCTTAATTGCTCCACAAGTTCTGAGTCTTAAAGCTTTAAGACTCAGCCATAGCGACAAGGATGGCGCAGTGACCGAACGCGGCAAGAATCTGCTGGCGTTGGCGGTGGGGGTGATCGTCTCATGGATGATCGCCGAAGTGTTCCTGTCGCTGTTTTTCTCCCAGGATATCCGCGTCATGGGCGACAAGATCCGCCTGCGCGCCAACTACGAGATGGAGATCGTCAACCACGGCATGCCCGGGGTGGAGGATGTGATCCATCACGCCAAGAACAGTCTGGGGTTTCGCGGCCCCAATCCGCCCGCCGAAGATTTTGACAAGAAATTCAAGATTCTCACCATCGGCGGCAGCACCACCGAAACCTATTACATCTCCGACGGCGAAACCTGGCCCGACCTGGTGGCCGACGAACTCAACGCCGCTTTCAACAACAGCATCTGGCTGAATAACGCCGGGCTCGACGGCCACTCCACCTTCGGCCATCGCATCCTGCTGGAGGATTATGTCCTGCAACAGATTCAGCCGCAGTTGCAGGGCGAAAAGCCGGATCTGGCGCTGTTCTTCATCGGCGCCAACGATGTGGGCCGCAAAGATCTGCGCGATCGCCTGGTGATCAATCCCACCTTCGAACACGACGATTTCAGCTGGGGCGTGTGGCTCAAGGCGCAGTTGAATAAAATCGCCGACCACAGCGAAGTGGTGAGCGTCACTATGAACCTGCTGCGCAATATGCGCCATCGCGGCGCCGGGCTGGCCCATGACCATGTGGACCTGACCAAACTGCCGCAGGAAGACAAACCGCTGGATGAGAAAATCGTCGCCGAGCAGCTGCAGCGTCACGCGCCGTTCCACCGCGATTACCAAAAGCGCGTGGTGGAGCTGATTGAACTGAGCCGCGCCAACGGCATCGAACCGGTTATGATGACGCAACCGGCGCTGTTCGGCTGCGGCGTCGATCCGGTTACCGGAGTCGATCTGGCCACGCTGAAACAGGGGCCCATCGATGGTTGCCTCAAGTGGCGCATCCTCGATGGCTACAATGACGTGGTGCGCCGCGTGGGCAAGCAACATCATGTGCTGGTGATTGATTTGGCCCAGCAATTGCCTCACAGTTCCGGCGTGTTCTATGATTGGTACCACTTCAACCGGGAGGGATCCCGGCAGGTGGCGCAGATTGTGACGCGCCAACTGCAACCCCTTGTGGGCCGCCTGATGGCCCGGAGGCAGTCGGAAAAACCATGAGCGCGAAAGTCAAAACCTCCTCGGATCGCTCCTTTGGCATGGTGTTCACCGCCGTGTTCGGCCTCATCGGCGCCTGGCCCTGGCTGTTCGGCGGCGGCAAGCCGTTGATCTGGGCCTGGATCGTCTCCGGCCTGTTTTTCGCCGCCGCCATCATCCTGCCCAAGATCCTCGCCCCGCTGAACGCGGTGTGGACCCGGCTGGGGCTGATGATGCACAAAATCATGACGCCGCTGATCATGAGCGTGCTGTTCTTCGTGGTGTTCACCCCCATGGCGTTTCTGCTGCGTCTGTTCAAGGTCAAGCTGATTCCGCTGAAATACGAACCCAATGAGTCCACATACTGGATTGAACGGGATCCCCACGGGCCCGAGCGCGCCAGCATGAAGCACCAGTTCTGAGCCCGCATCGCCCGAGGAAAGGATTCTCATGAGCGATTCCGCTGCGTTTTTGCGCGCCAATGCCGCGCTGTTCCGCTGCCCGTCCTGCCGCGCCGACGGTCAACTGCAGGTCGATGCGGGTGGCGCCACTGTCGCCTGCGCGGCGTGCTCGACCGTCTATCCCATCACCGATGGCCTGCCGCAACTGTTCGCACCCAATGACGACTGGGAGGGCGATAAGAGCGACATCACCGAGTCCATGAAGGCGTTCTATGAAAAGACGCCGTTCCCCAATTACGACGGATTTGATGACGCCGCCGCGTTAGTTCAGAAAGCCAAGCAGGGTTTTTTCGCCCGCCTGCTGGATGAACAGACGCCGTTTGGGGCCAAAATCGTCGAGTGCGGTTGCGGCACCGGCCAGCTCTCCAACTTTTTGGGCGTGGGCAATAATCGTGTGGTGGTGGGGTTGGATCTGTGTTTGAACTCGTTGCGCCTGGCCAATGGGTTTAAACAGCGCAATAAGCTGAACAATACGCGCTTTTTTCAGGCCAATCTGTTCCGCCCGCCGCTGTGTGAGGGGAGCTTTGACTACGTCATCTCCAACGGCGTGCTGCACCACACCAGCGATCCCAAGTTGGCGTTCCACACCATCGCCAAATTGGCCAAACCGGGCGGCTATGTGTTGGTGGGGCTGTATCATCAGTACGGGCGTTTGTGGACCGACCTGCGGCGCTGGATCTTCCGGGTGGGCGGCGACAAGTTCAAGTTCCTCGATCCGCGCACCCTCTCGCAGCGCATCAGCGCCGAAAAGCGCGAGGCGTGGTTTCAGGATCAGTACAAGAACCCCCATGAGTCCAAGCACACCATCGGCGAGGTGATCGATTGGCTGGACGAGGCGGGGCTGGAGTTCGTCAAGAGTGTGCCCAAGGCGATGCCGTTTGAGAGCTTTTCGGCCAACGAGAAGCTGTTTGACGCCGATGCGCGCCCGGAAGGGGCGGCGCGCACGCTAGCTGAGATGTTGATGACCTTCAACAATGCCCGTGAGGGCGGCTTTTTTATTGTGATTGCGCGCAAACCAGCAAACGGGTAGACGCACAATCCACCATGAGTCTGGCGCCAAGCCAGCCGTTTTGGGAGTGTGGAGCATGAGCTTTTTTTCCGAACTGTGGGCCTTCATGCGCGAGCGCAAGAAGTTCTGGTTGATGCCGGCTCTCATCGCCATGGCGCTGCTGGGCGGGTTGGTGGTGTTCCTGGAAGGCTCGGCGCTGGCGCCGTTCATCTACACCCTGTATTGAGTGTTGAGTGATCCTTGCGTCCCGACCGACGGTTGGGGCGCTGTCGCCTGGGGGGCGCATCATGTCTTTGCTAGCGGAATTATGGGCTTTTCTGCGCGCGCGCAAGAAATTTTGGCTGCTGCCGATTCTGGTGGTGATGCTGCTGTTGGGCGGTCTGGTGGTGTTGACCCAAGGCTCCGCCGTGGCGCCGCTGATCTATACCATGTTCTAATGCACAGCGCTCATTTGAGCGTTATGAGGTAACGTTTATGCGTATTCTTGGCATCTCCGCCTACTATCATGACAGCGCCGCCGCTCTGGTGGAGGATGGCGAGATCATCGCCGCCGCCCAGGAGGAGCGCTTTACGCGCAAAAAACATGATGCGGACTTCCCCCTGCACGCTATTCGCTACTGCTTGGAAGAGGCGGGCTGCGATCTGGACGCCATCGACCAGGTGGCCTTCTACGACAAGCCGTTTCTGAAGTTCGAACGCCTGCTGGAGACCTACCTGACCTTCGCTCCGCGCGGCTTCACCTCGTTTCGCAGAGCGATGCCGGTGTGGCTCAAGGAGAAGTTGTTCCAAAAGAAGCTGATCACCGAAGAGTTGCAGGATGAGTTCCACCGCAACTTCGATGGCGAAGTGAAGCTGCTGTTCGCCGAACACCACCAGAGCCACGCCGCCAGCGCCTTCTATCCGTCGCCATTCCAGGACGCGGCGGTGCTGACCATGGACGGGGTGGGCGAGTGGACCACCACCTCGCTGGGCTTTGGCAGCGGCAACAAGCTGGAGATCGCCAAAGAGATCCACTTCCCGCACTCCATTGGCCTGCTCTATTCGGCGTTTACCTACTACACCGGATTCCGGGTCAACTCCGGCGAATACAAGGTGATGGGTCTGGCTCCCTACGGCGAGCCCAAGTACGCGCAGACCATCCTGGATCATCTGATGGATCTGAAGCCGGACGGCTCGTTCCGGCTCAATATGGACTACTTCGACTACTGCACTGGTCTGACCATGACCAATGACAAGTTCGCCGATCTGTTCGGCGGACCGGCGCGGGTCTCCGAGGAGCGCTTGACCCAGCGCGAGATGGATCTGGCCGCCTCGGTGCAGGCGGTGGTGGAGGAGACAGTGCTGCGTCTGGCCCGTTCAACCGCCGCCGAGAGCGGACAGAAGAATCTCTGTCTGGCGGGCGGCGTGGCCCTCAACTGCGTGGCCAACGGTAAAATTCTGCGCGATGGCGCGTTTGAGAACATCTGGATTCAACCCGCAGCGGGCGATGCGGGCGGCGCCTTGGGCGCGGCGCTGGCGGCCTACTACTGGCACGGCGATAAGCCGCGCACGGTGGCGGGCGATGGCCGCGACGCCATGAAGGGCTCCTATCTGGGCCCCGAGTTCAAGCAGGACGACATCGAAAAGAGCCTGGAGGGCGAAGGCGCGGTGTTCCACGCCCTGGAGGACGCCGAACTGTTCGACAAAGTCGCCGACGATCTGGCCGGTGAGCGCGCTGTGGGGTGGTTCTCCGGGCGTATGGAGTTCGGGCCGCGCGCGTTGGGCGGGCGCTCCATTCTGGGCGATCCGCGTTCGCCGAAAATGCAGTCCACGTTGAATCTCAAGGTCAAATTCCGCGAATCGTTCCGTCCGTTTGCGCCGTCGGTGTTGCGCGAGCATGTGGGCGATTGGTTCGAGTTGGACGCCGACAGCCCCTATATGCTGCTGGTGGATGGCGTCAAAGAGGACAAGCGCCGCGCCATGACCGACGCCGAGGAGAGCCTGTTCGGCATCGAGAAGCTCAATGTGCCGCGCTCGGAGATCCCCGCCGTCACCCATGTGGACTACAGCGCGCGCATTCAGACCGTGCACGCCGACACCAATCCGCGCTATCACAACCTGATCAGCGCTTTCCACGCCAAGACCGGCTGCCCGGTGGTGGTCAACACCAGCTTCAATGTGCGCGGCGAACCCATCGTTTGCACGCCGCAGGACGCCTATCGCCGTTTTATGCGCACCAATATCGAGACCCTGGTGGTGGGCAACTGCTACATGCGCAAGGAGGAGCAGCCCGGCGGCCAGCAGGATGTGTCAGCGGATCTGCAGGAGTTTGAACTGGATTGAGTCTCTCTTCGGCCCGCTGCTCAGCGGGCCGAAGTGTGTCTGGATATATGATTTAAGGTATGGAGATTCTGCTGCTGGATTGGATTTTGCGCGGTGGGTGCGGTCTGAGGAGTGTTATGAAATCGTTTGTGTTGATGTTGCAAAGTGTGGCGTTGCTGGTGTTGGCGCTTGGATTGAGCGGTTGCAGCTCCTTTTCCGCTCAGTTTGATCGCTCGACATTGGCGGGGGCGCCCGCCGTAGCGTCGCCGGAAAAACTGCCTGGACGCGTGTTGATTCGCATGAGCGATGCGGCGCGCAACTATGTCTTTTCAGGCAACCCGTTCTCCCACATGGCGAGGGGATCGGAATTGACTGCGCCGTTGGGCGAGATGACCGAGCAGATGAGCCTATTGGTGTTCAATGAGATGTTCGACGGCGGCGCCGTGACCGATGGTCTGGCCGATGACAGCGCGTTTCGCCTCATTGTGGAGCCGACGGTGAATGCGTTTGAGTACGCCTATTACACCCCGAGCATGAGCCTCATCCAGATCGCCGGGCATATGCAGGGGCATATCCGCATCACCACCCCCGCCGGGCGCGTGTTGGTGGATCGCCCGCTGGATACCGGTCTGGTGCATGGCGAACCGTACGCCATTCTGACCACCCCCAACCATAGCCAGGTGCTGAACAACATTCTCTACGACGAGATGCGGCTCATCGCCGAGGAGGCCGCCGAGGCGCTGACCGGCGCTGGGAATTATTCACGACGTAGCGGGCGGCGTCTGTCGCATCGGGGCGAGGCGGCGACTGTCGGCGCCAGGATGGAGAGCTTTGCGGCGCAGACCAGCGCCGGGAGCGATGGCGCAGTGGATGGCGGCGATAGCGCCTTGATGCGGCTGCGCCAGGAGTTGATAAACGGTAAGATCGACAAAGCGACCTACGATGCGCGCAAGCGCGCGTTGAGCGGCGACGCCAAGGGCGGCGCTGGGGGCGATCTGTGATGCGATGGCTCAGAATGTCTGGCGCAATTTGGTTGGCTCTGTTGTCAGGCTGCGCCACCACCATTGCCGTGAGCCCGGTGGATCTTGCCAGCGCGCCAAAGGTGACGCTGGATGTGAAACTGCCCGGCCATGCCATCGTGCAGATGAGTCAGAGCGCGCAAAGTCTGATTTTCGATGGCCCTCCCGTCACATTCGAAGGCAGCGCCACCACGTTGCAAGCGCCCATTGGCGAGATTACCCGTCGCGCCACGCTGCAGGTTTTTCAATCGCTGTTTGAGGGCGGCGCATCCATGGGGGAGTCCGCTGTGTCAGCCGCCCCAGGCGAACTGGTGGTGACGCCGGAGATCATCACCATGGAGTGGGGCTATCAACCGCTTGGGGTGCGCATTCGGCCCCTGTTGAGAGTGCTGGTGGGCGGAGCCCTCGATATCTTCTCGCTTCAAATGTCTAATTCTCTTCTGCGGCGACTATATGATGCGCGCAAGCAGGAGATCCTCAACCAGCGGAAGTGAGGATCTCGGAGCTTTTGAGCGCACCAAAAAAGGCGGCCCGCCGAGTGACGGGCCGCCTTTTTTGGTGCATGGGAAGCGCGCTTAGTCGCCGCTGCCCAGGGCCTCTTCCAGCACATTGGTGAGAATCTCATTGAGCTTCTCCTGCCCCTCTTTGCTGGCGGCGGCGGCTTCGCCGGTCTTCTTGCTCAGATCCCAGCCCGCTTTGCCCAGGTGCTTGAGGGTGCCGAACATGCCGGCTTTTTTGCCGAACGCCACCGCCACCATGGCCTTGGCGCCGGGGTTGGCGATGCGCTTGTAAGCTTTCTCCCACATCTCCTGGTCGCCATATTTGACGATGCCCCAAGCGAGCATCTTGCCCGCCACGCAGTCGTTGCGCATGTACTTGGCGGCTTTGAGAAGCTCCGGTTTGCGGCTGGGCTGCTGCGACACCTTGGCCACCAGCTGCGCAACGATGATCTCGCCAGCGGTGCTTTTGTCGGTGACGTACTTCTCCAGCAGCGACACCAGCGCCGGCACCTCCACCGTCTTCACCAGCTTCACCGCCACCACGGTGGCAGCTTGGGGGTTGTCCTTCACTGCGGTCAAGGTGCGCACCAGCGGCTCAATGGGCACATCCTTCTGATTGATCACGCCGGTGGCCAGCACCACCGCGCCGGGGGACTGAGCGTTGATCAACTGCACGCAGTCGAGCATCTGCTCTAAGGTGCCTTTGCCGATCACCTCCATGGTCCAGGTGATCTCCGCTTCGTCCTGGCCCGGAGGCGCGGCCGCGATGGCGCGCATGATGTGATTGACGGTGCCTTGCTCGGCGATTCCCTTGGCCAATTGCAGCATGGCGCGGGGGCTTTTGTCGCTGTATTTGAGCGCCTCGATCAAGGGGTTGATGCCCTTGGTCTGGACGATCTTCTCCACCAGCAGTTCCAGTAGCTCAGTGTGCTTATAGACCTTGCTCAGGGTCTCCACCATGTGGCGGGCCTTGCAGTCCGGATGACCCAGCACCGCATCCACCAGACGGCGCAACTCATCGGGGCGGTCGGCGCCTTTGAGGGCGGCGCAGGCGCCGATGATCTTGTCGATATTGCCGCTGGTGATGATCTCGTCCAGGTCGATTTTGGAGCCCGGTTTGAAGCCATGTTTGCTGTCATCCACCACATCGGGGTCGGCCTCCACCACCAACTCCTCTTCGCGAGCGGTGAAGCGACTATCAAGCTTTTCAAGCGCCTGACCGGATGAATCGCCCAGGCTCTTGGAGAGGGTTTTGCGGATTTTATCCAATTGGTCCTGGGTATAACGATCGCTGGCCATGTCTGGTCCTTGTTTGGGGTGAGCACGGTTCGGGGCGCCGCAGCGACGCAGTCGATTACACAGGCGCGCGTGCGGGAGAAATCCCTACGCCCCGGGCGAGCGGTGTGCTAACTTGCCAGGGTTCGTCGCCAAGGGCCGTTTTACGCAGTCGCCCGCACTGGGAAGCCTGCATAAGCCCATCACCGATATAATACCAGCGGCGACGCAATTGAAAAGTTCTTAAACGTTCCAAAATCCTATCGTCCGGTCACAATACGCCGCGACGCGATGAATGGGAGACAGGATCATGGGCGAAACAACGCCTGACGTCATCATCTGCATGGATGATCTGAGCGAGGCGCTGGAAACGCGCTATCTGGCCAGCAAGACGCTGGCGGTGGATTGTGAAACGTTGGGCCTGGTGGTGCCGCGCGACCGCCTGTGTCTGGTGCAGATGTGCAATGAGGATGGGGTCGCCTGTTTGGTGCAGATCCGCAACTACCGCGCGCCGCGCCTCAAGCGCGTGCTCGAAGCGCAGAGTGTGGAGAAGCTGTTCCACTTCGCCCGCTATGATCTGGCCACCCTGCGTCACTGGTTGGGCATCTACGTAGCGCCGGTGTTCTGCACCAAAATCGCCTCCAAGCTGGTGCGCACCTACACCGACGGTCATGGCCTTAAGGACGTGGTGCGGGAGTTGGTGGGGGTGGAGCTGGACAAGCAGCAGCAGTCCTCGGACTGGGCCGCCGAAACCCTCACGCCAGAGCAGGTGGACTACGCGCTTTCCGACGTCCTCTATCTGGTGGAGGTGAAGACCAAGCTGGAGGCGATGCTGCAGCGGGAGAACCGTCTGGAGCTGGCCAAGCAGACCATGGCCTTCCTGCCCACCCGGGTGGCGTTGGATCTGGCCGGTTGGGAGGAGCACGACATCTTCTCCCACCGCAGCCGCTAAGGTTTAGGCTGATCCCGCCATGAATCCGCAGGGCCATGTGGCGCTGGTTACCGGCGCAGGCAAACGATTGGGGTTGGCCATTGCGCGGGCTCTGGCGCAGGCGGGCGCCTCGATTGCGATCCACTACGGAACCTCCGAAGCGGGCGCGCGCGGCCTGTATGATGAGATCACCGCTCAGGGCGGGCGCGCGGCGCTGCTGCAGGCGGATCTGGGCGATCCCAAGCAGGCGGAAGGGTTGATCGAGCGGGCGCGCGCCGCGTTGGGACCGGTGCGCATATTGGTCAATAGCGCCGCGATCATCGAGACCGGGACTCTCACCGAAGCCGACGACGACCAATGGCGGCGGCATATGGCGATCAATCTGGAGTCGCCATTTCGCCTGATGCGGGCGTTTGCGCGGCAGTGGTCGTCCCAGCACGGCGGCGATTTGCCGTCTGATCAGCCCGGACGCATCGTCAACATTCTGGATATGCGCGTGGTGCGGCCCCATGCGGGTCACTCGGCCTATAATGTGGCCAAGGGCGGGTTGTGGAACCTGACCCAGACCGCCGCGCTGGAACTGGCCCCGCAGATCACCGTCAATGCGGTGGGCCCCGGGCCGATCCTGCAAGCGCCGGGGGAGAGCGCCGAGGCGTTCGCTCAGGTGGTCGCCGCCACCCCGCGCGGGCGCGCGGGCACGCCCGAAGAGATCGCTCAGGCGGCGCTCTATCTCATTGGTCAGGACTACATCACCGGCGAGATCATCTGCGTGGATGGCGGCGAGCGGCTGTAAGACTTTTGCGTAATGCTAAAGAGGGATGTTGAAAGATATCGAGGGCTGCGCCCTCAAACTCCCCAAAAGACAAACCGTGGGGCGCTGCCCCACGCCCCGCTGGGGCCGCAGGCCCCAGACCCCGCCGCCGACCAGTCGGCGGCCAATAGTCAGCGCTAGCTCAACCAGCGTCACGCAAACATTGGCTGTTCTGTGCTATCGGCAGACTCAATTCCCCCGCTCTCCCATTATGGTCATAGGAACCCATCATGCGCGACCAGCCGTTGGATGAGATTCAGATTCGCGATCTGTTGCTGCGCTGCGTCATCGGCATCAATGACTGGGAGCGCGACATCAAGCAGGACGTGCTGATCAACGTCACCCTCTATGCCGACCTGAGCGCGGCCTGCGCCAGCGATCACATCACCGACACCATCGACTACTTCACCCTCTGCGAGCGCATCAGCGCCCATGTGGAGGGCTCCGAACACCTGCTGGTGGAGGCCATGGCCGAGCATCTGGCGGGGCTCTGTCTGGAAGATCCCCGCGTGGTCCGCTGCCGGGTGTCGGTGGAGAAGCCCGGCGCGTTGCGCTTCGCCCAGAGCGTCGGCGTTGCCATCCATCGCAGCCGCGATTGACCTTTCCCCCAGTCTGAAAAATCTCCCACGCATTCGTCAGATTCTCTGCTGAGCGCCATGTAATCGTTACGGCGTAACGGTTGCAGAAGCCGCTTCTCCACCCTGTGATTTGGTCAATCAGGCCAAGTAATGACAGGGAGGAATTTTTTGCGGCGCGACTTTTCCCCCTGTGGCGTAACCTAGCTATTAGATGAAAACAGTTTATCATTCAAATTCTTAATCAAAGGATGGTCAGATGCGGATGCGTAAAGTACTCTTTTCATTGGCTGCGATTTCCCTACTCAGCGCGGCTGGCGCGTCCGTGGCGCAAGCTGGCGACGTGCCCAAGGCGTTGCGGCCCTGCAAGGCGTGTCACTTCATGGACAAGGGGCCGGGGGTGAAGAAATCCAATCTGGGGCCGGGTTTGAAGGGGATTTTTGGCCGCAAAATGTCCATTGATGGCGTTCGGGGCTTGGGCGATACCTGGACTGAGGAGGCCCTGGATAAGTGGCTGACCAATCCCAAGGCGGTCAAACCGGGCACCAAAATGACCTTCAAGCAAAGGAAATCCAAAAAACGCGCCGCAATCATTCAGGCCTTGAAGGGTTTGTAAACGCTCACATTCTCTTCTGACGCCGCAGAGAGAGATTGTCTGAAAAACCCCCGCCAAGCTTTGGCGGGGGTTTTTCATTGGCCGAGACAGGCGTTTCAAGAGGAGCGGTCTGGTTGAAGTGGGGCGTGCGTGCGCTTTTCTCTTCTCGTGGATAGCGTCTTAACCGTACAATTCTGTGTAGGAAAGTGTTGAGGGCTGGGCTTTGATGCACAGTATTGCGTGGTTGGGAGGGGAAGATGCAGGTAGAGCGCGATTGGGCGGAGGCCCTGATAGACAAACGCATTGCGCTGACCGGCGCCTCGGGGTTGATCGGGCGCAGCGTGCGCGCGCTGTGGGCGGCCCTGGAGCTGCCTGCGCCCATTATCCTCAGTGGCGACGCCCGCGCCCCGGCGGTATATGACGCCCAGTTCGATTGCCTGATCCATCTGGCGGGGGTGGGACCGAGCCGGTTTGCGCGCGACTTCTCCGAGGCCATGGCCATCAATGTGCAGGGGGTGCAGCAGGCGCTCACCGCCTGTGCGCGGCAGGACGCCACGCTCATCTTCATCTCCACCAGCGGCGTCTATGCGCCGTTGGATGTGCATGCGCTGCGCGAAGATGACCCCATCGAGCCGCCGCGCGCCTATGGCGAGAGCAAGTATATTGGCGAACGTCTGTGCCGCGCGTGGTGGACCGAACAGAGCGTGCCGGTGAAGATTCTGCGTTTGTTCAATGTGTATGGCGCGTATCAGAGCGCCGATCTGCTGCCCGGCTATGTGCTGCAACAGGCGGTGAGCGGCGAACCCATCGCGTTGAAGACGCCTCAGGCGCAGCGTGACTTTCTGCATGCCGACGACGCCGCGCGGGCGATTCTGTCGGCGTGCGCGCAGTCGTGGGAGGGGTTCGACCTGTTTAATGTGGGCGAGGGGGTATCGCGCAGTGTGGCGGAGTTCGTGGAGACGCTGGAGCGGGTGATGGGACGTGCGTTGCCGCAGGAGCGGCAGCCTGCCGACGACGCCAATGAGCAGGATGAGGTGAGTCAGTTTCGCGCGGATATTACGCGGATTCACAATGCGTTGGGATGGTCGCCGAGTTTGGACCTGGAGGCGGGGTTGCGACGCACGCTCCAGCAGATGGGTGTGGAGACGGTAGAGGAGTCTGAAGAGGCGGACTAAGTCGGGGCCGAAGGGGCGCCCAAAACCAAAACGGCACAGAGCGCTGAATGTTTGCGTGATGCTGATCGATCTTGCGCTGACTATTGGCCGCCGACTGGTCGGCGGCGGGGTCTGGGGGCCGCGCCCCCAGCGGGTCCAGGGCGGCGCCCTGGTGGGGTTTGGGGCAAAGCCCCAAGGTGTGGTTGTTGATCTTTGGGAGCTCGAGGGCGGCGCCCTCGATATCTTCCATTATTCCGAAGTGGTTTCCAGCACGGCCTTTAACGGTCATCCCAGCGATACACAAACCCCTGCACATAGCCACAACGGAATTGCGCGCTCTGAGGCGCGGCGCGCCCAGCCACGATGAGGCGTTTCCGCTGCTGGATCTTTTCCAGATAGTGCAGATTGCGTTCGGCGCGATCCCCCACCAGCAGCAGAAAATGGCGTGTTGAACCGTCGTCATCGGGCAGGCGCGCGGCCAGATCCGGCCCCAGATGGCGCACTTGGGAGAAGTAGTGCGCGGTGATGGGGGCGCTCTGTCCCTGTTGCGCCAGGAGCTCCTCCACCTGGGTCCAATAGATGGGTCGCGTGGGCTGTTGGCCATCCATCAAATCGTCGGTTTTGCCCCATTGGATGATCTTGTCGCGGCTGAGATTGAGGCCGTAGTCGCTATTGTCATAGACTCGCAATGGGCCATCCAGACCGCGCAGATTCTGCGCCACGCACCGGGCAATGGCGTCGGACTGGCGCAGATTGGCGACATTCTCCAGTTTGTCCTGGAACAGGTAGACGATGGGCCCGTGGTTGGTGATCACATTGGCGCCGATGACGCCGATCAACAGCCAACTCCCAACCTGAGTGAGTTTCTCCGTCTGCATCACCAGCAGCGGCGGAATCAGCAGAATGGGGATCAGGTACCAGTGGTAGTAGCGAAACAGCCCCATCATCAGCGCCCAACCCAGCAACGCCGCGCCAATAGCGGGTAGCGCCCAGCGTCGCGCCGCCGGTTCGCGCCACAGGAACAGCCCCATCAGCAGCAGGGAGATCGGTCCCAACCCCGCCTGCAGAATGCCGCCGTTCCACACGAAGTCCCAGTTGAAGGGCGGGTCCACATAGAGGATCTGTTTGAAGCGCGTCCAGGCGTCGTAGTCGGGCGAACGGGTGGCGTTACTCTGCAGATTTTGTACAAAGCGCAGTGGATCGCAGACCATAAAGGGGTTGGCGAAGACGAATCCCACGGCGGCGGCGCTGGCGATTTTGCCCAGGCGCAGCAGGGTGACCACGCCCCAGCCCAATGCGGGCAGCAGACACAACCCCACATAGGCCGCCAGCGGCAGCACCGAGAGTTTCACCCCCAGCGCCATGCCCAGCAGCAGCCAGCTCAGCGCGCGGATGCGGCTGGGGTCGCGTAGCGCCAGCGCCGCGCCCGCCGCCGCCAGGGCCATGCTCAGGGTTTCGGCGCTGATCAGCTTACCGTCCCACCACGCCAGCGGAATGCAGACATACAGCGCCAGCGCCAGCAGCGTCTGATGTGGTTTGCCGTCGCGCCAGCCCCACACAACCAGCGCCGCAGGAACCGCCAGTTGACACAGGAGTGAGTAGACCCGCACCGCTTCGCCTGCGCCCACGCCGCTCTCAAACCCCCACGACCCCACCGCGCCGCTGAGAATCCAGTGCAGCGCGCCATAGGCGAGGAAGTTGTCGATCTCACACAGGGCGCGCCAGCCCAGGGTATTCCACAGTTGGTCATACACCCCGGCGGCGGGCAGGAACCACGCCTCATCGCCGGTATAGGCGGGCAGCAGAAAGTAATACCCCCGCGCAATGGCGTAGGCGAGCAGCAGCGCCAGTGTGAGGCGGGTGGCGAGGGTGGGGGAGATGGTCATGGTGTGAAGGGTGATTTTTGGGAAAGATGGATCATGAAAGATATTGAGGGCTGCGCCCTCAAACTCCCCTAAGATCAAAAGCCACACCGTGGGCGCCGCCCAGTATTGTTAGATACGGCTTCGCCTATGGCCGCTGGGAGCGCGGCCCCCAGACCCCGGAAAAGTCGGCCATAAATGTCCGACTTTTCCACCTGTCTCGTTCTGAGTTTTCATCACGCTTCTGTACGTAATATTCACTTCTTCTCTAGTACCGCCCACAGCGTGCCATTGAGCAAATTCTGCGGCGGAATGTCCGGGCGCAGCGTCATGCGTCTTGCCCACGCGCGCAGTCGTCCTTGGATCCCATAGCCATCCCACGCGCGATAGTCCGCATGTGGGCTGTAGCTGTCGATCTGCGCCACCTGCAGGCCGTTCTTCTCTCCGCGCACGCGCACAAACCGCTCCGCCTCATCCCACGAGAAGAACCATTTGTGGCGATCCTCCGGCGGTTCCGGCGGCAGGCCGTAGAATTTGAACGGACCATCGGCCTGATAGGGCTTGTCCCGCAGCACAGTGAGGAAATCGGCCCAGGCGTTGGGCAGGGAGAGGATCAGATAGCGATCGGTGACCCGACACAGGGCGTCGAACACGTCATAGATATTGTCCAGATGCTCCAACACGTCCAGACACAGCACCGTATCGAACGAACGCTCGGCGTAGGGCAGGGGCTCGCGCTCCAGATTGATCTGCAGGTCCAAAGCGTCGCTGCCCAGGCCAATGCCGGTGTATTGGGCCGATTCCGGCAGGAAGGGCTTGAGGCGGCAGTGATCGGCGCCCACGTCGAGTATGCGTCCGGTGAGGATCGACTGGTACTTGCGCCACACATATTCGGCCTTGCCGCTGCGGTTGGCGAAGCGGAAGTCGGTGGAAAAACGTTGGGCGGAATCTGTCATGGCGTGGGTTCTATATCTGCGTGAGTTGGGATGGATCTAAAAGGTCTATTGCACGGAATTCAAGTTTGCGCCCAAAGCCAACTAACGAGGGTCCAGGGAAATCATTTCCCTGGTGGGTGCAGGGCAAAGCCCTGCCGGGTCACGGGCAGAGCCCGTGCGGGTCCAGGGCGGCGCCCTGGTCGGGGTCTGGGGCGAAGCCCCAGCGTCTTTCATCACCCTTTAAAAATCTTGCTCAATACCATCACCTCATAACGCTTCCGGCAGATCGGAAACGTCGTGTTCAATGGTCACCTGCGGCTTGAGTATGCCGCGTAGGAGAGCGTCCCCGGCCATGGTCAGACGGGCGCAGTCGCTGGCGCGGAAGCCCTTCATATCCATGGATCCAGCGACAATGCCCACGCGAGTGACGTAGACCCCCGCCTTCAGACGCAGATCGCGCCAGGTGACGCGCAGATGGTGTACGCCCGGTTTCAGATCGGGCGGACTGTGGGTCTCCCACAACACCGCCACCGTCTCCATATTCTCCAACACAATATTGAAGGTGGGCTTGGCCAGCGGACGCGCCACGCTGAGGGTCAGATCCAGGGTGACGTCCTCGCCCTGTTGGCAAGGCTCGGCGGGGGAGCCGTCGGCGCGCAGATAGACGGCGCGCTCCAGGGTGACGCCAAAGTAGTCAAAATTACGGTGGGCGCCTTCGGAGCCGGTGTCGCGGCAGTTGCGGATGATCTCCTCATACCGCTCCAGCCCCTCCTCGGTATCGCCCAGGAACAGCGGCACGCCCTTGTCGATGAGCAGCACGCGGTCGCACATGCGCCGCACCCGGTGCATATTGTGGCTCACGAAGAGGGTGCATTTGCCCTCTTCGCGCAACGCTTCCAGGTAGGCTACGCACTTGTTATAGAAGCTCAAATCACCCACCGCCATGACCTCATCCATGAGCAGGATGTCGGCGTCGATGTGGGCGCCCACGGCGAAGCCCAAGCGCACCAGCATGCCGCTGGAGTACATGCGCACGGGGCGGTCGAGCCACTCGCCCAGCTCACAGAAGGCTTCGATTTTTGGCATGGTCTCGCGCAGCCGCTGCGACGAGATGCCCAGCACCGCCGCCAGCAAGCGGATGTTCTCACGTCCGGTCAGCTCCATATGGATGCCGGCGTTGAGTTCGATCATGGGGAAGATGGAGCCGATGATCTCGACAGTGCCGCGCGTCGGAGGCGTGACCCCCGCCAAGACTTTGAGCAGGGTGGATTTGCCCGAGCCGTTGCGGCCGATGATGCCCAGGGTCTCGCCGGAGCGCACCTCAAAGGCGATCTCCTGCAACGCCCACGGCAGCTCTTTGTGGGCGGGGGCGACGCCGACCATCTGTCGGGCGCGGTCCAGGGCCTGATGCACCACCGGGCCCAGCGGCAGGCCGTAGCGCTTCCACAAGCCCTCGACGCGGATGGCCGCCGGTTTGTCGTTGGCGCCGCTCATAACACGTCCGCAAAGTAGTTGGAGACCGAGCGAAACAGCGGCCAGGCCAGCGCCCACACCAGCGCCGTGAGCGCCACCGAGGCCCCCAGAGAGGTCAGGTCCGGCGCTTCGGCGCGGATCAAGACAGCGCGAAAGGCGTCGATGAGGCCCACCATGGGGTTCAGATCATAAAAGGCGCGCCAGCGTTCGGGCACCTGACTGGCCGGGTACATTACCGGCGTGGCCAACAGCCAGAACTGCATGGCGAAGGGGATGGCGAACATCACGTCGCGTTTGAAGGTGCCGATGGCCGCCGCCGCCAGACCAAAACCCAGCGCCAGCAGGCCGGTGAGGGTAATCAAAACCGGTAGCCACAGCATGTGGATGGAGAGCGGAACCGCATACCAGATCATCATGCCGGTGAGGATCACCGAAGCGATGGCCAGATCCAGCAGTGAAGTGAACACCGCCGCCACCGGGAACACCTCGCGGGCGATGGAGATCTTTTTCAGAATCGCGCCATTGGCGTAGATGCTCGGCGCACAGCGGGTGATGGCGTTGGAGAAGAAGGTCCACGGAACCAGGGCGCAGAAGGTGAACAGTGCATAGGGCGCGCCTTCGCTGGAGATGTCCAGCACCCCGCGCAGGAAGATGAAGATCACCATATAGGCCAGCGGCTGAATGAACGCCCACGCCGGACCCAGCAGACTGCGGCGGTATTGGCCCTTGAATTCGCGCACCACCAGCGCCCCCACCAGGGTGCGGAAGTGGATCGCCGCGCGTCCTTCGGCGGCGGTGTGGCGATAGACGCCGCTCATGCCGCCTCCTGCGCCGACTCGCCCGCCGCCAGGCGGTCAAACAGCGCCAGATAGCGTTTGGCGATGGCGATGCGGGAGAATTGATGGATCATGCGCGCGCGGCCCTCTTGCGCCGCTACGTAAGCGGCGGCGTCCAGATCCCCATTCAGCACCGCGCGCAGGGTGGTTTCAATCCCCTCGGCGCTGAGTTCAGGGAAGTAGAGGGCGGCGTCGCCCATCACTTCGCGATTGCCGGGGATGTCGCTGGCCAGCACCGTCATGCCCGCCAATTGCGCCTCCATCAAACTCACCGGAAAGTTCTCCCGTTCGCTGGGGAAGATCAGATAGCGGCACGACTCATACAGCGCGCGCCACGGCTCGGAGCGGTTGGCCAGCCAGCCGTGAAAGGTGATCTCATGTTGCGGCATGCTGGCGGCCATCTGCTTGAGCCTCTCCAACATAGGGCCTTCGCCCACCACATGCACGGTTTGCGGCGCATCAATGCGCGATAATGCGTCAAAAAAGAGCTGAAAATTCTTGCGCTCCACCAAGCGCGAGGCGATCAGGAAGGCGTCGTTGCGCTCGCCGGGCGGGCTGAACATTTGCGGGTCGATGCCGTAGGGGATCACCATCACTTCGGCGTTGGGCATGCGCTGATGGATCAAGCCGCGCAGATAGCACGACGGCGTGACCACCGACGCATAGCGGCGCATGGCGGCCATCCAGACTGGCTTAAGCAGCTGATGGGCGCGCAGAAAGTAGGTGGGGTTGTAGCCGGGCACGTCGGAGCCGTGGGCGGTGACGATCACCGGCGCGTTGTGCATGCGTCCGGCCAGCAGCGCCAGCAAACCATCGGGAATGATGGCGTGGGCGTGAATGGCGGCGTAGGGGGGCTTCCCGGAAGCAGCGCGTTGAGCGGCCAGTTTTTTCAGCGTGGCCGGGCCGTTCAAGACAAAGCGCAGCATCTCGCGCATGTAGCTGCTATCGGCCTGACGGCGCGCGCAATCGACCCGGTGAACCGTTACGCCGTCACGCTGTTCTGTGGCGGGTAGATCGCCATAGCCCATGGTGAGGATGTCCACCCCCCGGCCCAGTTCGGCGTAGCCTTTGGCCAGATCCCACGCCACATTGCCCGCGCCGCCGCCGATGGGCGGAATCTCGCGGGTGACGATGAGGATATCGCCTTCGGTGTCGGAGGATTGGGGCATGCGTGCGATCTGGGTTGAGTGAATGCTAGAGGCAAGAATACAGGGAGATGCTGGTTAATCGCAATGTGTTCACTCCATTCTGGTTATCCAAGTCCACCTAATGCTTTAGGGAGGGAAAATAGATCTTCCATACGTTTGATTTCACGATCAGATAAATTTCTTGCAACATAAGGGAATAGATTTAGTAGTAAATCTATTGATGCATTAAATGCATCATTTGAGTAAACAGAATTAGAGTGAAGTCCATTAATGATTCCGATGGTCCATTTTAAATATAAGTGCGGGATTGTTAAGTCAGAGATGTCTTCCCAGGCATTAATACACCCAACATCAAGTAAATTCACATTTTGTAATTCCAGTGTTCTGTCACAGAACCCTTTACAACACCAATATACTTTTTCGTTTTCCTTTTACTGTTTTCCTCTTTATACCATACAACTACATTGCCTGAATAGTTCTTGTCTAGAAGTTCTTTTCCACAATGGTAACACTTTAAGCTTGTGTCTTCATTGAATATTTTTGCAGGGGTTACATTGGTCTTTGCTTTTCTGAATGATGAAGGGAAGAATCTTTCAAATATTACTGAGCAGTTTTTATTTCCAAGAATCTCCCGTTCAATTTTCTCATTATCAAGGACTTGAACATCAAAATTTGATTTTAGTTCTTGCAAGAAATGGTTTAGCCCAGAACTCGGAAGCATCGAGTAGAAACCAAGAAAACCGTTGCATTTATTATGTTCAATTCTATCTCGAATGTTTTGCTCGTCAGTTTGTCTGACAGATTTGCCACTATGTGCTTTGTGTTTACAGCTAACAAGCCAGCGGACGCGTGTTTCCCCACCAACGCCTGTTCGCTTTTCCTCTACTATAAGGTCTCTTCCACCATCCGCTCCACGGTCCGGTTCTTCAATAATGTCATAGCCTACGGCATGCAGGAATTCTCGGGCAAACAGTTCAAAAGCGTCTTGTTTACCGCTTGCTATATGCGCTTCAGGAATTTCTTTAAAATCAAGAATGGGCATTGAGACCTCATAGCATTCAATAGTGATACCGCACGGCAATGATGGTCAGGGTTTTTCCATCCACGGCGTAGACCAACCGATGCTCCTGGGTGATGCGGCGGGACCAGAAACCGCTCAGATCTCCCTTGAGGCGTTCCGGCTTGGCGAGCCCTTCAAACGGGTGGCGCAAGGTATCGTCAATGATGCGGTTGATGCGTTTGAGGGTGGCGCGGTCCTGGCTTTGCCACCACAGATAGTCCGCCCAGGCGCTGGGCGTCCAGGCGAGGATCATTCCGCCAAATTGCGTGGTTGCGCCGCGCCTTGCCGATACTCCTCAATGGATTGCGTCAGGTGTGTGCGATTGGCCTGGGATCCCAGCAGGTGCAGCGTTTCCATCAGGCCATCGAAATCACTTTTGGCCATCACCACCACATCTTCCCCATTGCGCCGGGTGACGATTGCGGCGTCGGCGTCATCTACAACGCGATCAAACAGGGATTTTAGATTCTTGCGGGCATCCGTGTAACTGATAACTTGCATGGCGTCCTCACTTGATTTGTACAGAAATTCTGTACATGTTTGGCGCGGGAAGTCAAGCGCAAAGCCGTTGCGTCAGGCAGACATGGACTTGCCGGGAGTCCACCCCAGCCCACCAAGCGCAGACTGGCTCAACTGAATGGCGTAGACCCCCAGGCAGGTGAGCAGAATCGCCTCGGGGGCGGCGGCGGGACCGCTCCAGAGGGTCAGCGCGGTGAGTTCGGCGAAACCGCGCCCATGCACGGTGATGGGCAGCACGATGGCGATCATGATGGCGGGGACGCCCAGCAGGCAGTCGCTCCAGGTGAGGGGAACGCCGAAGCCGCGCCCCGCAGCCCAGTAGACGCCGCAGGCGATGACCACGAACAGCAGCGCCACCAGGCCCGATTGCAGCAAGACACGCCGATTGCGCCCCACATCGCGCAGGGCGTCGCCGAAGCGCGCGCCGTGCTCGGCGATGCGTCCGCGCCACCCCTCCGGTTCACTCCAGCGCTCGGCCATGCGCAGCATGCGCAGCAGAAACCACACCCCGCCGCTGAGTCCCGCCACCGCCAGCAGCCACAGCGCCCAGGCCCCCCACGAGCCCAGCGCCGACGCCAGCTTTTGACTCTGCGTCAGCAGCAGCGCCGCCATCAATGTGAGCAGAATCGCCGCAAGTCCTTGCAGGCGCATGGCCACCAGCGAGGCGGCCACGTGATGACGCTTCTCCGGCGCCGCCGCCGCCAGTCGCACGGCGTCGCTGCCCATGCGGCCCGGGGTGAAGATATCGAAGAAGGTGGCTTTGACGTGCAGGCGCAGAATGCGTCCCCAGGGCCAATTGCCGCCGTCGGAAGCCAGCAACATGCGCCAGCGCACCCCCTGCAGCAGAATGGTCACGGCATTGATCAGGAAAGCGACGCCCAGCCACGCGGGGTCGGCCTGACGCGCGATGGAGTACATGCGGCCCCAATCCACCCACAGCGCCAGGGCGCCGAGGATCAGCACGGGAATCACGCCGCGCCACCGTTTGATCTGTCCGCTTAGACTCACGCCTGACCCGTCTGTCTGGGGAATATGCGAATGGAGACGACATCATGGCACGCACACGACGCCGCTGCCAGTGACGCCCGTTACGGCGCGTCGAGATAACCCAGTCGTTGCGCCAGTGTCGCCGGGTCTTCAATCAGCGGGCGCTGGGGCGGCAGTGTCTGCGCATAGCGCACAGCGTTCGCGCAACCGGAGTCGCTGGCGGCGTCAAACCACATGCACTGGTGTGGTAGGGTCTGCACATGCAGCCGATCGCGGCGCAGATAGGCGCGTTGAATATCGATCAGGGTCGCGCCCTCGGCGTTGTGGCGGGCCAGATGCTTGGCGATGTCGATCACCTCATTATCATAGAAGCCGATGCCGGTGATCACACGCTCATGGGCGGTGGGCGCACGCTGTTCCAGGCCCCTGGCGACGCCGTCGGCGTCGTAGCGGACGACGGTTTGCGGCGAGGCGTCCACAGTGGGGTGGGCGAACAGGCGTGCGCCCGCGCGCAGTTTGGCGGCTGTGCGCAATGCGTTGTCGAGGCTTGGGCCGTGGAGAATATCTCCGCCGCCGATCAGGCACACCGAATCGGCGCAGCCGAGAAAGCGTTCGGCGGTGAGAAACGCCCGCCCAGTGCTCTGTGTGGGCCCCTGTTCCGCATAGGTGAGTGTGACGCCCCACTGGGCGCCGTCGCCCAAGCGTTCTGCATACACCATCTGCTCTGCGGATGAGGCGATGAGCAGAATGTGGCGGATCCCCGCCTGCATCAGCGTCCCCAGCGGCGCGTGGATCAGCGGCGCGCCGAACGCAGTGGCAAGCGCATCGCAGCGCGACGCTATTATGATTCCCTTCATTCCTCCTCCTCCTCAGCCGAAAATCATCGCAGAGCAGTCGCATCTTTTCGGGATATTCCATTTACTCTTTGGTCAAGTGTGAGCAGACGGTGTCCGGCGTTTGACAGCTGTTGTATGAAGGTCGCATACTGGACGTCGCATAGGGGCATCGCAAGCGGAGGACGTCATGGTGTGGCGGGGGCATCGATTAGGCTTGGCGCTGAGCGTCGCGCTGTACTGCGTCGTGTTTGCCCCGTTTGGCGTCTTGGCGCAACCTCTTGGCGCGCAGGCGCCCAGCGGATGGGACCCCTACCTGAACCCTCTGCAACCCCTTCCCAGCGTCAAAAGTCTGCAGATTAATCGTGAAAAAGCGGAACTGGGCGGCTTTCTGTTCCATGATCTGCGCCTATCGCGCGACGACACCATCTCCTGCGCTACCTGTCATCCGTTGAATCAAGGCGGCGTGGATCAGGAGGCGGTCTCCACCGGCGTGGGGGGGCGCCAGGGCGGCGTCAATGCCCCCACCGTCCTCAATAGCGGGCTCAATTTCCGGCAGTTCTGGGACGGGCGCGCGCGCGATCTGTTCGAACAAGCCGCCGGGCCAGTGCACAATCCGGTGGAGATGGACACCAATTGGCGTGAGGTCGCCGCCAAGTTGCAGCGCGACGCCGAGGTCAAACAGCGGTTCGACAAACTCTACGCCGACGGCGTGACCGGCGCCAACATCCAGGACGCTATCGCCGCGTTTGAAAAAACCCTGCTTACCCCCAGCCCGTTTGACCGCTTTATGCGCGGCGATCCCAATGCGCTGAACGCCGATCAGAAGCACGGCTATGCGCTGTTTATCTCTTTGGGCTGCGCCTCCTGCCATCAGGGGCGCAATATCGGCGGCAACGCCTTCCAGAAGTTCGGCGTGTTTGGCGACTATCTCAAAGAGCGCGGCGGGCCCATTACCCAAGCGGATTTGGGCCGCTACAACGTCACCGGTCGCGAACGCGATCGTGGGCGCTTCAAAATCCCCTCTTTGCGCAATGTGGCGTTGACCCCGCCCTATTTCCACGACGGCTCTGTGGCCACACTGAATGAGGCGGTGCGCATCATGGCGCAATACCAATTGGGACGGCGCATCTCGGACCAGGAAATTACGTTTATCGTCGCCTTTCTCAGCGCCTTGAGCGGCGAACTGCCGGAGCCGCGCCGATGATGCGGCGCTATCGCGCATACCTCACGCCAGCACTGTTGGTGCTGTCAGCCATCGCTATGGGGATGTTGGCGTTCCATACCGGCTATGACCGCCACCTGCATGAAGAGAATCTGGAGATGATGCGCTCCATTGAGCGCTTTGACGTGCAGCTCAATCGTGATTTGGCGCTCTCCCGACAAGGCACGCTGGCCAATTTTGATCCCCTCAATCACGCTTTGGCGGGAATGCAACAGCAGGTTGGGCTGCTGCAGGGCCGGTTCTCCTCTTTGCAGAACCGCGCGGGAGCCCGCGCGGTGCTGGAGCGCATGCGCGTGAAGTTGGCGCGCAAGGAGTCGTTGGTGTTCGACTTCAATGCGGACCTGGCGATTCTGCGCAACTCCCTGACTTACTTTCCCCGTGCGTTGGAGGGCCTGCATACGGCGCTGCACGATGATGTCGCGATGCTCAAACAGCGTCATCTGGATGTCGCCATGACCGATCTGCTGCATGCGGTGATGGTGGCCGCGCAGCCAGGCGTATTGGAAATTGAGGGGCCGCTGGATATCCAGGAGCTGGTGGGGCGCCTGCGTCGCTTAGGCAAGGATCTCCAGCAGCAAGAGCGCGTTGATCTGGAGCATATCCTACGTCACGCCGAGGTGATCAGCCGCTACAAACCGCTGGTGGAGGGCGCGCTGACCGAAGCGCTCTCCATTGGCCTGGATACGGACACCGATCAACTGCGCAGCTTTGAAGTGAAGCATTACAACGAACTGGTGATGCAGACCGATGCGTTGCGCCGGTTTCTGTTCCTGGTGGGGCTGGCGGTGTTGGGGTTTGGTCTGTTCACCTGGCTGCGGCTGCAACGCAGCGCCCAGGAGTTGACGCGCAGCCATCAGGATTTGGCCGAGAGCCACGAACAGTTGGAGGAGGAGGCCAAGCGGCGCTGGAGCTTGTATGAAGAGATGCGCAAGTTGGCCTTTGCCGTGGAACAGAGCCCGGTCTCGGTGGTGATCACCGATCCCCATGGGGTCATTGAGTATGTCAACTCCCGCTGCTGCCGCTCCACCGGCTACGCTCGGCATGAGATGATTGGTCAGACCCCGGCCATGCTCAAATCGGGCGATACCGACAACAATGCGTACAAACGGTTGTGGGCGGAGATCTCCGCCGGGCGCGAGTGGAAGGGCGAATTTCATAACAAACGCAAAGATGGCGCGCTCTATTGGGAGTCGGCCTCCATTGCGCCGGTGATCAACGATCAGGGCGCCATCACCCACTTTGTGGCGGTGAAGGAGGATGTGACCGAGCGCAAACGGCTGGAGGCGGAGCGCGAGCAGGATCGGCTGGCGCTGCAGCGGGCCAAGGAGGAGGCGGAGGCGGCGGTGCGCGCCAAGAGCGACTTCCTGGCCATGATGAGCCATGAGATCCGCACCCCCATGAACGCCATTTTGGGCATGATCGAACTGCTCAAGGAGGCGCGTTCTGCAGAAGAGAGCGAAGCCTATCTGGAGGTGCAACAGCGCGCTGGCGAGGCGCTGCTGACCATCATCGACGATATTTTGGAGCTTTCGCGCCTGGAGGCGGGCGTCGATGAGGTGACCCTCAGCCCGTTCGACTTGATGGATCTGTGTCGCTCGGTGGTAAGTCTGGTGGAGCGTTCGGCGCAGGCCAAAGGGCTCACCTTGGCGGTGGCGCTGGATCCGACCATGGGGCCCTGGTGGGTGGGCGATGCGCGGCGCATTCGTCAGGTGTTGATCAACCTGATGGGCAATGCGGTCAAATTCACCGCCAGCGGCAATGTCTGCTTGAGCGCCGCACCCAGGGCTGAAGGCGGTGTGACGTTGAGCGTGGAGGATACCGGCATCGGCATCCCACAGGCGCATCTGGCGCGGATTTTCGACAGCTTCCACCAAGTGGATTCGAGTTCTGCGCGTAAGCATGGCGGCAGCGGTCTGGGGCTGGCCATCTCCCGGCGGCAGATGGAGTTGATGGGCGGCGAGATCACGGTGCAGAGCGAAAGCGGCAAGGGCACGCGGTTTGATCTCTTCCTGCCATTGAGCGAAGCGCCGCGCGAGGCGATGCTCGACGCCGCGTCCGAAGCGCCCTCTGCGGCGCCGGAGGAGGTCAAACCTCTGCGGATTCTGTTGGTGGAGGATTCGCCGGACAACGCGCTGCTGATTCAATCCTACCTGAAGAACACCGAGCACCAACTGAGCCTGGCGGAGAATGGCGCCGAGGCGGTGGAGGCGACTCAGGGCGCCGGACCGTTTGACCTGATTCTCATGGATATGCAGATGCCGGTGATGGATGGCTACGAGGCCACGCGCCGCATTCGCGCCCATGAGGCGCAGAGCAGCGCGCCGCGCACGCGCATCGTGGCGCTCACCGCTCACGCTCTGCAGGATGATCGCGACAAATGTCTGAGCATGGGCTGTGATGATTATCTGACCAAGCCGATCCGCAAGCAGACGCTGCTGGAGGCGGTAAAGGGCGGCATCGAACTCTCCGCCCAGGCGTGATTGGCCGCCGCGCTGGCGAAGGGCCTGTGGCGCTATAACAGGGGGGTGAGCGCGCTCTCCAGCGTCTGGGCGACGAGGGCGTTGCCGGCATCGCCCATGTGGGCGGGGTCGACGAAAAGTTGGCGCGCCACCGCAGAGAAATCCACCGAGCAGTCCACAGCGGCGTACTTCTCCTGCGCAACCCCCGCCGGGGTCGGCGCATTCAACTCTGTCCAGGCGGCGTCAAACACCCCATTCATGAAGGGGAAGAAACCTGCGCGCGAGGCGCGGTACTCGCGCAGAATCAACGCCTCCATCGGCGCAGGCGGTTTTTCGCCGCGTCCCAACATCGGTTGCAACGCAGCCACATAGGGGATGCCCAGTCCCGCCAGCATGGCGCGCAGACGGTGGCTCAGACGGCCCATGTGCGCGCCGCCGCGTTGGGCGCGTTGACGTTCGGCGTCGGCCAGATGGTCCGGGTCGATGGGTGCGCTGGGGGCGGGGCTCTCCTGGCCCGCTTCACGCCAGGCGCGATTGACCGCTTGCAGGCGCTTGATGACGGCGTCAAAGCTCCGGTAACGCGCCTGTAGCGCTTGGATCAGCACCAATTTGATAAAGGCTTGGTGCGAGCCGGTCTGCATGGCGCGCAGCATGGCGCCAAACTCATTTTGCAGCGGTTCACCCGGGGCGTGACCTTTGTAGAGGCTGTGGGCGTCGTTGTAACCCGCCAGGCAGATCACCGCATGGGGTTGATAATGCTCCAAGGCGATGTGGTGCAGCATGATGGCGTGTTGCGCCATGACATGGCCGCCGACGCCCAGGTTGTACACCTCGACCGGACGCTGCGCGCCGAGGGATTGCCGCAGTCGCTTCTCCAGCAGAGCGGAGATGGTGGTTCCGTTGCTGGGCGCGTAGCTGCCAAAGGCGACGCTGCCGCCCAGCAGGGCGATGCGCAACGCCTCAGGGTTGGGATTCTCGCGGGCGCGCAGTCCGAGGCTGTTGATGGTGAGCAGCGCGTTGTCATCATACGCCCCGCCGGCAGCGTCCAACATGTTGGCCAGATAGGGGTGTTGGCGCCAGAGGCGGCGACCGCCAAATGCGTAAGTTCCGGAGAGAATGTCGTCGTGATACTGGTCAAAAGCGTCGCGCACGCGCGCTTGCAGAGAGGGAGCGGTCATGGAGTTCCCTCACCACATGGGGTAGATATCTTCTGGAGCTTTACCGTCGCCATCCTTTTTCCCTTTTGATTTGGCGGGAGATTTGCCGAACAGGGCCATCAGGGCGGCGATCAATTTTTTCAGAAAACGCATCGATGCTCTTTCCAGAAAAGGGCGAGGGCGGAATCCCTGATTATCCTGCCGGGGAGGAAAAGGTGTCAACCCATGGGGCGCTGATTTCCCCTTTGCGGCGTGATAACATGCGCGCCTGCCGCACTCGACTCTATATAGCCGCTTGGAACCAGAATGACACAAATCCAAAGCGCTCAATGTTTGCATGACACTGGTTGGTCTTGCGCTGACTATGGGGCACATTTCCAATGGAAATTTGGCGGGATTGATTCGGGCCATCCATGGCCCTCACCCTGCGGGCTCGCTGCGCGAGTCCGATTTGGCAATCCTGCCAAATCGTCATAGGGTCTGTGACCCTTAAGCGGGTGTAATGGAATGGTCCGCTCCGCTACCCAAACGGCCTCGCAATGGGCCAAGATGGTGGTGTGTTTTTCCATCTAAACGGAGTCGGAGCGGACCATGAGCAATCATATCGAAAACGGACAGGTACGGGTACTGGGGATTGATCTGGGCAAGAGCGTGTTTCAGTTGCATGGCGTCGATGCGAGCGGCAAAAGCGTTCTCAAGAAGCGACTGAAACGAGACGAGCTCCTGGAGTACATGGCGCAACTGCCGCCGTGCCTGGTGGGGATGGAAGCCAGTAGCGGCGCCCACCATTGGGCGCGGAAATTTCAGGGATATGGGCATGAAGTGCGTTTGATGGCGCCGCAATATGTGAAGCCCTACGTGAAGCGGCACAAGAACGACAGCGTGGACGCTGAGGCGATATGTGAAGCGGTACAGCGTCCGAATATGCGTTTTGTGGGGATCAAAAGCGTTGCCCAGCAAGAAATTCTAGCGTTGCATCGGGTGCGCAGTCTGGCGGTGAAGAACCGCACGGCGTTGGTGAACCAGATTCGCGGACTGCTTGCCGAGTATGAGATTGTCTTTCCCAAGAGCATCAAACAGGCGCGGCGGGCGATTGTGCTGATTTTGAGTGATGAGAGCTCGGAAATGAGCGCCAATTTTCGCGTAATTCTGGAGGATGAGCGCGATGAGCTGGCGCATTTGGATGAGCGCATCGGCAAATATGAGCGTGAGATTGAGGCGCTGGCCAAGGCGGAGCCGCAGTGTCGATTGCTGATGACGATCCCGGGAGTGGGACCGATCACGGCGACGGCGCTGTTGGCGTCGGTGGGGGATGTGCGGGCGTTTAAGAATGGCCGGGAGCTGTCGGCATGGATAGGGTTGGTTCCCAATCAGCACTCCACAGGGGGCAAGGCGTGGCTGACGGGGATCAGCAAGCGGGGAAACGGTTATCTTCGCACCCTGTTGATTCATGGGGCGCGGGCGGCGTTGCGCGTGTGTGAAAACAAGCCGGATCGCCGCAGCCAGTGGGCAGTGTCGGTGTCGGAACGTCGCGGCGCAAATAGAGCGGTGGTGGCGCTGGCCAACCGCATGGCGCGCAGCGCGTGGGCGATGCTGGTGAAGCAGGAGGCCTATGGGGCCAGCGCCGCTGTGTAGAGAGAGCGCAATACAACTCTAAAAGAAAAACAGGCCGATAAGGAAAGAGAAAGAGATCCCACCAGCCAGGTTGCGAGAGAGAGTCGAGATTGATGGCGTGAAACGGCATAGCCCTGCGTGGTCAAGAACCTGTTTCGCCCAAGGGCCCATAGAGGCCGAGGGTGTGTTGAGGAGGGCCACGCGCAAATTCCATCAGGGCCAGAGGGCGACAAGCCCCTCATCAACAGGCCGGATACATGGGCGCGACTAAGCCTCACACATCAGTGGACATTTTCTCTTGCCGTGGCGGAGCGGACCATACATGGGCGGAGCCCACGATTTGGCAGGAGCGCCAAATCGGACTCGCGCAGCGAGCCCGAAGGGTGAGGGCCATGGATGGCCCGAATCACGGTTTGGATTTTGATGTTGGGAGCTCGAGGGCGGAGCCCTCGATATCTTTCAGCGCCCATATGTGCACTTTTGAATGCTAGCGACTATATGGAACAGAACTTATGAACGCTGCCCCGACCCGCGTGCTGTTTGTCAGCAGTGACGCCGCTCTTCAGGATCTGGAGTTCATCCTGCCGGTGATTTATGAGTACGCGCGCGCTGGGAGCCAAGTGGAGTTGCTGATTCTGCATGCGCCGCGCATGCAGCACCAACAGTTCTTTGTGCAGTTGGCCGAGCGCATCGCCGATCGCGTGTTGTATGGCTGGCGGGCGTTCGATCCGATGCCCGAGTTCCTGCTTAACCGCCTGTATGATGATCAATTCCTGACGGCGCCGCGTAATCTGTTGGGCCGTGTGTATGAGAATCTGGCGCACCCGTTGGCGCTGCGCAGCGGGTTGAGCGGCTGGCGCCGCAGAGGTCTGCAAGCGGCGCTCAAGCGGTGGATGCAGGGCGCGCATGCGGTGTTTCAGAGTCACAAGCCTGAGCCCAAAACGCCCTATAACCCGGTGATGCTGATCGACGCCGCCGCGCGCGAGGCGGGCGCGCCTTTAGTGGGGTATCCGGTGGCGGTGTCGGCGTTTCACGGCGCCATCGCCGAGCGCATCGCCGACTATGATCTGACTGTGCTGATTGCGCCAGAGCAGGCGGAAGCGTTCGCCGCGCAGCGGGGGTTGGGGGTGCTGGCGGGCGGCGCGCCCAAGTTTGAAGCCGCCTGGCGCGCCCGCGTCAATGCCGAATGGGACGCCTTTGTGGGGGAGGATAAACCGCACATTCCGCCCGGCAAGCGCGTCATCCTCATCGCCATGAAAAACGACACCTCCTTCCTATTCAACCACATGGACTTTCAGCAGGTGAACCGGGAGATGGTGGAGTCGCTGCGCGGCCCGGATGTATTCCTGGTGCTCAAACCGCATCCGCGACAGAGCATGGAGCAGGTGCGCGCGGTGATGGCGGGGATTCCCGCCGAGGAGTACCTGATCGACTTTGCCCCGCTCACCTACTGGTGCGCCCGCGCCGATGAGGTGGTGACGCTGTTTTCCGGCGCGGCGGTGGATGGGTTGGCCGAAGGGCGGCCGCCGACCCTCTATTGGCCCATGTGCGACGCCTATCGCGACGCCATGGCCGATGGCCGCATCCCGGGGTTCTACACCAGCGCCGACTCTGATGGCCGTATTCAGTGTCAGTTTGACGCCTATGCGCGGGTGGTGACCGAAGCTCCGCTCATGCTGGAGCCGGTGGATCCGGCGCCCTATGTGGCCGCCTTTACCCACACCTTCAACCCGGAGGGCTCCGCCGCGCGCATTCGTTTGGCGGTGGAGGCTCTGCCTCGCCCCTGAGTTTGTCTCTCTATAGTCGCTTGAATTCAGAATGACACAAATCCAAACACGCAATGTTTGCGTGACGTAGGCCCGGCTTGCGCTGACTATTGGCCGTCGACTGGTCGGCGGCGGGGTCTGGGGGCTGCGCCCCCAGCGGGTGTGGGCGGAGCCCACGGTGTGGCTGTTGATCTTGGGAGCTCGAGGGCATAGCCCTCGATATCTTCCAGCGCCCATATGTTCACTTTTGGATGCTAGCGACTATATATATTGCGTCGACCAATGACGTTGCGTCCGCGGCGTCCCGCGTTTTCTTCCGCTCTGTTGACCCCTGCGAATCTCCGCGCCATCGCGCCCGTCTCTTGATGCGGCGTCCCTTCTCTGTGAACCGATCCCGTCAGTTTGAGATGCGCCCTGAGACCGCACGGGAGGGTGTTGCAAAATGCAACGGCAGCTTGTTACGTTTTGATAAAATTGGCGGTATTGGTGCTGGTGTTTATGCCATATTTACATCCTGTAATAGTTAGGCATGCCCCATAATTGTCTTTTCATGTGTTTATAAATCACTGATTAATGTATTTAATATTTCCTGTTATGGCGACGGTTGACAGGGGAATAAACTGTATTTGTACAAGCAAGACACAAACGATTACGATTATTGTCGATTTATTCTATGTGATATGCTTTCCTGAAGTGCATGACATTTACGTGCTAAAAATTAATTTTGCTTCCAATAGGCTGGATGAATCTCCTTGATGGCGGTCCACCGTCGATTCGTCCGATGAACATGGCCCTCATGGCAGGCGTCAGCACACCCTGTGCGCTGACGCTATGGAAGTAATGAAGGAGCACGCAATGCAACTGGCGCTGAATCAACTCTCCCTGCGCGCCCGCTTGGGCGTCATCATCATCCTGGCGGCGCTGTTCATGGCGTTGACAGGAGTGCTGTTGGTCTACTCCAAACAGACGCGCATGTATGAAGATCGGCACGATTTCGTCAAGAAAGAGGTGCAGGTCGCTTATAGTCTTCTGGAGCACTTCCACGCCCGGGAGCAGGCCGGGGAGATGAGCGCGCAAGAGGCGCAGGCGCAAGCCAAGGCCATGGTCAAGGCGCTGCGCTATGACGGCGGCAACTACTTCTGGATCAACGATACCGGTCCGGTGATGATCATGCATCCGCTCAAGCCGCAACTGGATGGGCGCGATCTGTCCCAGGTCAAGGATCCGGCTGGCAAGCAGTTGTTTAACGCCATGGTTGAGGTGGTCAAGAACCAGGACGGCGCCGGCTTTGTGGACTATCAATGGACCAAACCCAATGAGGATGTCCCCTCGCCGAAGATCTCCCACGTCAAACTCTTCAAACCCTGGGGCTGGATTGTCGGCTCGGGCATCTATCTGGATGACGTGGGCGCCATCATTCGCGCTGACGCGGTTAAGGCGGCGGTGACCATTGTGGTGTTGATTGTCATGACGCTGCTGCTGGCGTTGATGGTCAGTCGTTCGATTTTGCGCTCCATGGGGTGCGAGTTGGAGACCCTCTCCACCATCGCCGCATATGTGGCCAAAGGCGACCTCACTCTGGGCGCCGACAGCGGCGCGTTATCAACCAAAGGCGCGCCCGGATGTATCAAGAATGTGATGTTGGAGATGGTCGCCTCCTTGCGCAATCTCGCCCAGGAGATGAATGGCCAGGGGCGGGAGATGAATGGGTTGTCCAGCAATCTGCTCAATGTTTCCGATGAGTTCGCCCGCGGCGCCAGCAATATGCGGGAGATGGCCGAGGCGGCTTGCGCCGCATCCAAAGACGTCAATGCGCGCATGCGCGAAGCCAATGAAGCGGTGGAGAGCGGCAACCAGAATCTTCAGCATATCAGTGAAGCGATCTCCGCCATGAATCAGGACATCAGCGCCATTTCGGCGGCTATCGAACAGGTGGATACGGGGTTGGCGCAGGTGGCGCAGGCGGTCAGCCAGGTGGATCAGGCGCTGGAGAGCAATCACGAGGGGACCACGCAGAACTTGCGTGCGGTGGGTACGGTGCGCGAGGCGGTGCAGGAGATGGAGACGGCGGTGCGCGAGATGCGCAAACGCTGCGCCAGCGCCAGCCAAGACACCGAACAGGCGGCGGCGCGCGCCAAATCCACCAATGATCTGGCAGGCACGCTGGAGCGCTCGGCGCAGGCCATCAATCAGGTGGTGGGGCTGATCAACGACATCGCCGATCAGACCAACATGCTGGCGCTCAACGCCTCCATCGAGGCCGCTGGGGCCGGTGAGTCCGGCAAGGGCTTCGCGGTGGTGGCCAATGAGGTCAAAGGGCTGGCGCAACAGACCGCCGAAGCCACCGCCACCATCGCCGACCAAGTCAACGCCATCCAGAGCGGCTCCACTCAGACCGCCCAAGCGAGCCGCGACATGGGTTCTCAGATCGACCGCATCCATGAGGAGAACGCAGGTATTCTGGAGCTGGCCGATGATCAGGAGGGGGTGCTCAAGAATGTCTCCGACGCCATGGAGCAGACCTCTGCGATCACTCAACGGGTGCAGGGCGCCATGGGCGATCTATCGCAGCAGATGAGCGAAGCGACGCGCTCCATCGGCGAGATCTCCCAGGGCATGAGCGAAGTGGCCGGGCGGGTCTCCGAGAGCAGCGAAGGGGTGCGCAACGTTACCGGGCAGGTGTCGGAGGCGGCCAAGCACCAGAGTGAAGTCTCCGAGCGGGTGGACATGGCTTCGGAGATTACCACTCGCATGGCCAAATCCATGAGCGATATCGGCGAGGCCACCAAGGGGTTTGAAAATCTTTCCCAGCAGGTGCGCCGCCACGCCCAGGAGCTGGCCGACAACAGCGGCAAGCTTACGCAGATGTTGCAGCGCTTTACCGTCTAGGGCGCGGCTGGCGTTATACTCAAGCGAATTCAAAATTGGCCATTGGCGGTATTGGCGAGGGAAGATATCGAGGGCTCTGCCCTCGAGCTCCCAAGATCAACTACCACACCGTGGGGCGCTGCCCCACGCCCCGCTGGGGGCGCAGCCCCCAGACCCCGCCGCCGACCAGTCGGCGGCCAATAGTCAGCGCAAGCTCAGTCTGTGTCACGCAAACATTGGCTATTCTGCGCAGTTTTGGATAACGAGAAGAAAAAAAGCCGGGACTCCGTCCCGGCTTTTCTATAGCGCCTGTGCGGCGAGAGGGTTATTTGTCGGTGGTGGTGGTTGCAGCCGGTGTAGTCGGCCAGGCATAGGGATAGCCGCCGTAGTAGGGGTAGCCGCCCCAGGCCGGATAGCCGTAACCGTAGCCCGGATAGCCGCCGTAGCCCCAGCCGGGGTAGCCGCCCCAGCCCGGATAACCGCCCCAACCGCCCGGATAACCCCAGCCCGGGCCGCCCCAACCTGGGCCGCCCCAGTCCCAGGGATCAAACGGTCCCCAGAAGGCGTCGGAGTCTTGCGCCGTGATCAGCGCGCCCGCGCCCAGCAGCGCGGCGATGGCCAGAATTTTCAGGCTCTTTTTCATCTTCTTTCTCCTTCACGATGGTCCAGCAAAGTGAAATGAAAACGATCCAGAGGAAGCGGCGCGCCGTTATTCTCTCGGCTTAGCCTCTTCCAACACAGCGGCGCGTCGTTCCGGGCGCGAAACCAGCTTGTCCGCTGTGTTGCATCCCCCGATTCTCCCGACGGGGAAAATCTAACAAAATTGCAACAAAAAGTTACGTTTACAGGGTGATACAGTGTTTACTGATATTCTGCCAACAGTGCGCCAAAGGGTCAAGCATCGGTTGTGGCGCAGGACTATTTTTTCAGAAAATAGGGGGGATCGCAATCAATTCGAATGGGTCGGTGGAGTGGGGCGATCGCGGCGCAGGCGACGCTGCAGATCGGCGCGCGCGGCGCCGCCATGCAGACGGATGGCGCGGGGCAGCAGGCCATTGAACAGCGCCCGACCCAGCGCCGGGCCGGGGATGGCGCGCAGCAGTTTGGCCGCCACAAAACGGCGCGCCGCCGCGCAGCTCTCATATGGATCGCGTGCGCGCTGCTGGGCCACAAACGCCGCCAGCAGATCCAACAACATCAGGGCGTCGGCTTGAGCATCGGCGCTATCCAGCGGCGGCGGGCAGTTCATCAATTCGCGCAGACGCTTGAGTTGCGCCGAATCCAACCTGCGCTGCGGGGCCAAGCGTTGCAGATTCGTCGTGCTGATGGCCTCGGCGGTCTGCTGCTGCTCCTGTTTGCGCGCGGCGCTCACGCGCTGATTGTGCACCCGGTGTTCACACACAACCTTCGCCAGATTGGCCAAGCGTGCGTGGCGTTGCAGCTGGCTCCACAGGGCGTAGTCCTGCGCGGTGTGAAACGCCGGGTCATAGCGGATCGGCGCATCGTCGAGACGCGCGCGAAAGGTCATGGCGCTATGGAAGAAGGGGTTATGGAACAGCATCAGCCAGGCGATCTCATCATCACTGCGGGGCAGGGCGCGGCGCTCCATAGGGCGTCCCGCCTCATCAATGAGCTGGCAATCGCCGCCCACCGCCACCGCGTCAGGGTGGGCGTCCAAATAGGCCACCTGCTGCGCTAGACGCGTGGGCAGCATGCGGTCATCGGCGTCCAGGCGCGCAATGTAGGCCCCTTGGGCGGCGTCCAGACCCACATTCAGGGCGTGGGTGAGGCCGCCATTTTGCGGCAGGGTGAGGATGCGCGCGCGCGGTTCGCGCTGGGCGAATGCGTGCAGAATCTCTGCGGTGCCGTCGGTGGAGCCGTCGTCCACCACCACGCACTCCCACTGCGCAAAATCGCGTTGCTGCGCCACGCTCTGCAACGCTTCAGTCAGGTGCGCCTGGGCGTTGTAGGCGGCCATGAGCACCGTGACGCGGGGGCGCGCATTGCTCATCCGCTTGCGCGCTTGCGCGGGGTTGCGGCGGGGTCGGAGAGGGCGTGGCCCGCCGGATTGTGGAAGTGGCGTCGCGCCAGCTCCTTGAGCAGGGTCAACTCCTGCTCGGTCACCCGTTTGAGGGTGACGTTCTCCATCACGTAGCGGCGCGCAGACAACGCCAATTTATCGCGCAGGGCGCTGCTCTCCAGCAGGCTGCGCGTCGCTTCGGCGATCTGGCTGGGCTCGTGGCCGCACAGCAGACCATTCTCGCCGGAGGTGATGACGCCGCGAATGCCCGGGGCGTTGCCGCCAATCACCGGGCGGCCGCAGGACATCGCCTCCAGCAGCGCTTTGGGGTGGCCCTCATAGTGGGAGGGCATGATGAACAGGGTGGCGCGCAGGATGTGATGCGGCAGTTCTGCGTGATTGACGCGGCCCAGGAAGCGGGCGTTGATCCCCTCCTGTTGCGCCAACGCCTCCAGCTCCGCGCGCAGCGGGCCATCGCCGATCAGGTGCAACTCGGCGTTGAGGTTTTTGAACGCCAGCAGCAGATTGCGCACGTTCTTCTGTTCGTCGAGACGTCCCACAAACAGCGCGCGCGGGGTTCCCGGCGCCGGGCTGTCGCCGTCTGGAGCGAAGCGTTCGCACTCCACATAGTTGGGGATGACGCGAATTTTCTCGGGCTCGACCCCATACAGGGTGGTCAGGTCGTCGGCCATGTCGCGGGTGGTGACCACGCAGCGGTCGGCGCCGTTGAACACCCGGTGCTCCAGGATGGCGGCGCGGGCGGCGGGCAGGGTGTGGAAGCCCTGTTTGCGTTTGGCGAAGTCGGCGTAGGCGTAACCGGCGCGGGCGATGAAGGGTTTGCGCGCGCTTTTGGCCAGGGTCAGGGCGATGTCGGCGCCGTTGGTTTGATTGCTCTTGAAGATGGTTTTGCCGCGTCGCCAGGGGCGCCACAAGCCGTTGAGAAACTGCGCATAGCGCCAGGTGGGCAGGCGCCAGCGGTTGTAGACGATGTCGAACTCCGGCAGCAGCCGTTTGAAGCGGGCGTCCTCGCCATGGCCATGGGTGATCAGGGTGATGCGGCCCAGGTTCGGGCGCAGGGCGCGATAGAGCGCCAGCTCCCGCTCCAGCATGCCGCCCTCTTCCCACTGGGTGAGGGAGACGCCGCGGGTGAACAGCAGCGTCAAGTGGACCGAAGAGAGCTCCATGGGCGTATGGCGTTCCTCTATGCTGAATACAGTTTGCGCGGGCGGAAGATGAGACGCTGCCCCGTTATTTTACTCAGACGGTTGAATCCCCGCCAATCATATCGCCATGCGAAATCAGAACTGCACAGAACAGCCACTGTTTGCGTGACGCTGGCCTGGCTTGCGCTGACTATTGGCCGCCGACTGGTCGGCGGCGGGGGCTGGGGGCCGCGCCCCCAGCGGGTGTGGGCGGAGCCCACGATTTGGCAGGAACGCCAAATCGGACTCGCGCAGCGAGCCCGCAGGGTGAGGGCCATGGATGGCCCGAATCACGGTTTGGTTGTTGATCTTGGGAGCTCGAGGGCATCGCCCTCGATATCTTTCAGCGCCCATCTGTTCACTTTTGAATGCTAGCGACTATATAGCGTGACGACATAACGCTGAGCCGCAAAAAATTATAGCGCAGCAGGGAGCAAAAAACACGGCTGCGCGCCAACGCAAAACGCCCCGGCAGCGAACTGCCGGGGCGTCTGGTTACCACAGAGCCGCCGCGCCGAACGCGGCCGGGGGATCAATCCTCGTCGTCGTCGTCCTCATTGCGACGGGTCTTCTCCATCTGCTCTTCTTTGGTCTTACAATCGATGCACAGATCGGTGACCGGGCGCGCCTCCAGACGACGCAGGCCGATCTCCACGCCACAGGCGTCGCAGAAGCCGTATTCGTCAGCCTTGATCACCTCGATGGTGCGGTCGATCTTGTTCACCAGTTTGCGTTCGCGATCCCGGGTGCGCAGCTCGAAGTTGCGATCGGTCTCCAGCGTGGCGCGGTCGGTGGGGTCGGCGAACACCGCCTTCTCTTCGCCCATCACATGCACGGTCTTGTCCGCGTCCTGCAGGAGCTGCTGTTTCCACTCCAGCAACAGCATGCGGAAATAGGCGCGCTGCGTGGGGTTCATGTACTCCTCGTCGTCAGACGGCTTGTACCCTTCCGGCAGTTGGATCTCTTCAATCTTCACGGCGGTCGCGTCACTCATGGTGATGTGTCCCTCTCAATCGCTCCGAACGCACGCTCAGTCTGGCTTGTTAGCAGCACAGACAACGTCCGGAACGCGCAAAATTCGACATGACGTATCGCACACAATCCGGCGATATTACGTCAATTGCGGCCTGGAATACAGGATCAATATGGCCCGATATGTTGAAAGATTATACCACGCTATGGGGCCGGGGTCTGGGATCTTCGGAAAAAATCTTGCCGGGGTTGAGAATTCCGTTGGGATCGAACAGCTGCTTGATCCGACGCTGCCAATCCCATGCCGGAACTCCGGTCTGCCAGGTCAGGTAGTCGCGCTTCATGGCGCCCACGCCGTGCTCGCCGGTGAGCGACCCCTCCAGGCGCGTGACCAGGGCGAATAGCTGATCCAGCGCCGGGGCGATCTTCTCGGTCTGCGCCGGGTCGGCGGGATCCACCAGGAAGTTGACGTGGATATTGCCATCGCCCGCATGGCCGAAGTTGGCGCAGGGCAGCTCCCAGCGCGCGGCGATCTGCGCTACGCCGTCAAACAGGGCGGGCAGTTGCGACACCGGCACGACGATATCTTCATTGACCCGTTTGGGAGAGAGCTTTTTCAGCGCCGGCGAGAGTTTATAACGCGCCTCCCAGGCGCGTTTGGCTTCCTGCTCATCGGCAGCGACGAACAGCTCCAGCGGATTGTGCGCCAGCAGTTGATCGCGCAGCGCGTCGGCTTGCAGGGCGCAGCTCTGGGCGTCGCCCGCCGCCTGCGCCAGCAGCAGCGCGCGGGCGCCCTCGGGAATCGCCATGCCCGCCTCGCGCAGCAGATCCAGGCAGGCGGCGTCCATGATCTCCAATGCGCCGGGGGCTTCGCCGCTGGCCATGATGGCCGACACCGCTTGCGCAGCGGCGTCCACCGAGGCGAACGCGGCGCGCATCAGACGCTCATGGGTGGGTTTAGGCGCCAGCTTGAGGGTGGCGCGGGTGATGATCCCCAGCGTGCCTTCGGAACCCACCAGCAGACTGGTGAGATCGAAACCGGCCACATCCTTGGCCGCGCGCGAGCCGGTGTGAATCAGCGAGCCGTCGGCCAGCGCCGCCTCCAGGCTCAGGGTCCAGTTGCGCGCGCCGCCATAGCGCAGGGAGTTGGGGCCCGCCGCGCCCATGGCCAGATTGCCGCCAATGGAGCAGGCCCGCGCCGAGGAGGGGGCGGGGGGCCAGAACAGACCATGTTCGCCCGCCGCCTGTTGCAATGTGGCGTTGATCACGCCGGGCTCCACCACCGCCACGCGGTCGGCGGGGTCCACGTCCACTATGCGGGTCATGCGTTGGGTGGAGAGGATTACGCCGCCGTGCAGCGCCAGGGCGCCGCCGACGTTGCCGGTGCCCGCGCCGCGCGGGGTCACCGGTACGTTATGTTGCGCGCAGCAGGCCAGCGCCGCCGCCACGCCTGCGGCATCCACCGCCAGCGCCGCCGCTTGCGGGCGCATGCGCACGCCGGTGTTGTCCCAGGCGTAGGCCTCCAGCGCGGCGGCGTCGGTCAGCAACTCGCCCGCGCCCAGAGCGGCGCGCAGTTGATTCAGAAATTCAGGGCTCAGAGGGGTTGTCACAAGACGTCGCTGCTCACCGTATCGGGTTCGGGATTCTGCTCCGGCATGGTCGGCGACACCGGATAGTCGCTGGGCACCACTTCAATGTACGACACCACCTCTTTGACGCCGGGGGTGATGCTGGCCAGTCGCTCGGCGCGTTGGCGCTCGGCCTGGGAGTCGGCCAGACCGGTCAGATAGACCACCTGGTTGACCGTATCCACATGGATGTCCAGTCCGCGCACGTGCTCGTCGCCGAAGATGCGCGCCTTCACCTGGGCGCTGATCCAGGCGTCGTGGGCGATATCCTTGGCGCTGACGTATTGGACTTTCAGCTCATTATAGACGTGTTTGACGCCGGTGACCGATTGCGCCAGGCGCACCGCTTCGCTCACTTCCGCCTCGGTCTCGGCGGTGCCCATGAGCAGCACTTTGCCGCGATAGACGCGGAAACTCACATTGCCCCACTTCACCGACTCGCTGCGCACAAACAGGGTGTTGAGTTTGGCGTCGATCCAGGCGTCATCCACCACGCTCATGGCGCCGCGCCGCTCCGCCGCCGCGCCGGTCACCGCCGCGCCGCCGCCCAGCAACAGCGGCGCGCAGCCGCTCAAACCCAGCGCCAGCGCAATGCCCATTCCCATGCTCCACGGGCGTGTGCGTTTCATGCTGCTCTCCCTCATTGGGGGTTCATCTTTTACCATCCCGGGCGGAAAGCGTCTTCGATGATCTCCACCCGCCAGTGGATGCCGTCGCGCGCCACCAGGGCGGCGTCAAAGCGGCAATCCAGCGTCATCAACTGGGGATGTTGCAAGCGCCATGCCTCCGCCAATTGCGCCAGACGCGCCTGTTTGCGCGCATCGATGGCGTCGGCGGGGGCGCCCGCGCTGTGGCTGCGTCGGGTTTTGACTTCGCAGAATATCAGAACGTCGCCGTCACGCGCCACCAAGTCCAATTCGCCATAGCGGGTGCGGGCGTTGCGGGCGATGATCTCACAGCCGCGTCGGCGATAGGCGCGGGCGGCTATCTGTTCGCCCAAGGCGCCCAGAGCGCGACGGCCTAAACTCGGTTTCTGTGTCATGCCGCCTCAATAGAGTGAGTCAAAACCAGAACTGCACAGAACGGCCAATGTTTGCGTGACGCAGGTGAAGCTTGCGCTGTCTGACTGGCCGCCGACTGGTCGGCGGCGGGGTCTGGGGTCCGCGACCCCAGCGGCCAAAGGTGTGCAATCCAGGGCGGCGCCCCACGATTCGGCAGGATTGCCGAATCGGACTCGCGCAGCGAGCCCGAAGGGTGAAGGCCATGGATGGCCTGAATCACGGTTTGGTTTTTGATCTTAGGGGAGTTTGAGGGCGCAGCCCTCAACATCTTCTTGCTTCACATGTCTCATTCTGTTCTGCGGCTTCTATACAAAGAGGGCCGATGCAGAGGCATCGGCCCTCGATGGTCACATCGGTGCGCTGGACTTACTTGGCCATGGCGCGCAGCGAATCCAGAATCGCGTCGGGCGCCGAGGAGATCTCCATAAAGGTGCCCATGCCCAATTCGGGGAAGCTCTGGGCGATGCGGAATTTGCCGTGCAGCGCCAGCACTTTGCCGCCATTGACCAGCACCTCCATGGGCAGGTGCGCGGTGTGCGCGGGCGAGCCCTTGTCGATGATGTTCATGATCTTCTCGTCGCCGCCGTCGCCGCTGGACAGACCGACGCCGAACAGGGTCTGATCCGGGGTCACGTCCACACGGAACACTTTGCTGGTTCCGCCCGCGCCGCTGGCCAGACCCTTCTCCACCGCCGCCACCGCCGCGGCGTGGTCGCCATGGTCGGCCAGAGTCTCCTGGTCGGTGAAGTTGGGCATGAACATCATGTACTGATAGCGGCGCACGCGATCCACATCCAGACCGTCATAAGAGCCGAAGCCCTTTTGCGCGCCGATGGCCGCAGCCAGTTTGTCGGCCAACGCTTTGCCGCCCGGCTCCATGCGGTAGATGTTCTCCACCCACACCGGGTTGTTGTAAGCCACTTCCACGCCGCCGTCGATCTCGGTCACGCTGACGCGGATCACCGCACCATAGCCGCCGTTCTCCGACTTGGCCGCCCACTGCTTCTGCGCGTCGCTGGTGATGGCCATCACATGGGCCCCGGCATAGGGGGTGTAGGCCCCGGCGATCTCAAATCCCGCCCCTTCCAACGCTTTGCGCGTCTTCTCAGTGGCGGAGGCCAGATCACTCCCGGCGGAAGCGCCGAGGATGTATGGCATGATCAACACTTCGGCTGCCTGCGCCGCCGTGGCGCCCAGCAGCATCGCCGCAAACGCCATCACTCGTAAAATCCCCATCGCATCCTCTCCAAGAGCAAGCGGCGTTATAAAATACGCCAAAGTTATGTGAATTGGCGACTAGGATTGCCGCCTTAATCACGCAGTTTAACAAAGTGTGACCGCTTTGGAAAAAACAAAATGTTTTTGGGGAATATCAGAGCGTTTTGGGGAGAGAATAAAATCAAATAGGTATTGCTGCAACATGATATTATATGGATTTCACTGTGGCCGCAGCCACGCAACCCTCTATTTGGAGAATGAACGATGTGGAAACACCCCCCAGGATTGAGTTGGAGCGATATTCAGGAGGACCCGGAGCGACGCGCCGAAGCCGAACAGATCTACGTGGATGTGCGGGGCCCGGTCCTGGCGGAGAAGATCACCCACCCCGGCGCGCAGCGCATGACGCGCGGCAATCTCAACGCCCGCTATGAGTTCCAGTCGGAGAACATGGTGGATCCAGACGCTTGGAATCAGGTCGCCGCGCAGTTGACGCAGCGGGCGTCCGCTGACGGTACGGTATCCATGGGCTTTGAGGGACAGGAGGCGAGCCCCAGAGGATGGGCGCAGCGCGATGATGACGGCATCTCCTTGCGCCACACTGATGAGCCCATGGCGCCGGTGGCGCCGTGGGACGCCACCCCCGTCGGCGGATTTGAAAAGCCGCCAGTCAACGTAGCGCGTCCGGCCTCGCCCCCGGTGTTGCCGCCCTCGGTTTCGACCGATGCTCCGGGACCGATGGGGGGCGCGCCGACGCCGCAACCCCCTGGCGTGACCTCTGCGCCCATCAAACCGCCGCCGCTGCCGTTTCAGCACTCCCCGGCAACGCCCCCTGCCGCGCCGGGGCCCCTGGCGCAACCGGGGATCAATCCTGGCGCGCCATCTCCCGCAGGGGGGCATCCCCATTCGCCGCAGGGGGGCAATGCATTCGGCGCACAGCCCTTATCCCCTCCACAACAGCAGTCCGAAGAAAATCCCTATGCGGGCGTGGGGCCGATCTTTCGCGGCGCTGGGCCGCTCTCAGGAGGTCCTGACCCGGTGATTGAAGACCCCTTCCGGCCAATTAAAGAGGTTCCGTTTGTCAATCCCCCTGCGCCCATTGGTCCGCCTACGGCGCAGGGGAGCGCGCAAGTCATCAAGCCGCCAGTGAATCCCGATCCGCCGCCAGTGCAACAACGCAATACGTGGAGCGACACGGCGCCCATGAAGGCGGCGCAGGCTGTGAACAAAGAGTTCAGCAGTCGCGCCACCGGTAGCGTCTCCGTTCCTGGAGAGCGTTGGAAAGGCGGCGTGCCCGGGTATGCGCTCTCATCCAGCGCCCCACGTTGGATGAATATCGACGTGCAGAAGGAGTTACAGCAGGGTAGGCATCCGCAAAAAGATCGCGACCGTGACGGCCGCAAGCAGCAGGGAAACGGCGGGGGAGGAATGGAGGAGTGTAATCCCACTTGGGATTACCAATGCCAGAATCATGGAAGGAGATTTAAACAATAATGATGTCTGGAGGCGGGTTGATCTGCTCAATGAAGAACAACCTGCCTCCACTCTGGCCCAAATATTTGTTTGAGCAGGTTGGCCATGGCGGGTGATTCATCAAAGTTAATAAATTTGAGATTTCCAGTGATACGCAGAGGTTTGTTCTGAATTTGGCTAAATCGCCATAATGTTTCGACAGCTTGGATATTGCCAGCATCAATTGCGACAATGATTGGAGTCTCTAAAAATTTGAGTCTTGGTTGGTTAATATCCGCCCCCGCTTCGATGAGGGCTTCAAGCGCTTGGGCGCTCTGCGCGTGATGTTTTGATATTGCCGCCATATGAATGGGATAGAATCCATCAACACCCTCATCCCAATCCTCCATAATAGGCATGGCCATGTCGATTTTTGCGCCATGATTTAGGAGTAACCGAATCATGTCCGCATTGGCGCTGTATGCTGCGACTAGGAGCGGTGTCGCCCCTTTACGTGTGCGGTGATTTGAATCAGCACCGAATTTGAGCAGGGACTTGACGATATCAAGTTTTCCTTCAGAAACAGCGATATCCATTAAGGAGAGATTTGCGTTATTGACACCATTGATATTGATAGGGTTGCTGTTGAGATAGTGTTTGAGCGCTTTCAGATCACCGGATTTGATCATGTTATACGGTTCTTCGGAGAGGAACCCTTGGGCAGCGCAAGGAATGGAAACAAAAATCGGCAAACAACCAAAAAGGATTGTCTTTGTGAGCTCTTTGCGCTTCAATACTTCCCATCTCATCGGCAACATAACGTATCACTTTTTAGACTAATTTGGGCGTTGGTCGGATTTGGCAGCCAACCACATCTCAATGATCTGCATGCGTTTGGGATCACTGGACTCTATCGCTGCCTGCCGAATTCTGTTCATGTTGACTTCAAGTGCGTGTTGGCGGCTTTGGCTCACCAAAGCGATGAGGCGTTGAATGGCTTCGACAGGGCCATAACGGATGGCGATTTCCAAAGGGGATTGGCCATATCCGAGCCGCTTTTGATTGAGATCTGCGCCGAGTTCAGTGAGTAATCGCAACACGTCATGACCATACTCGGAAATACAGGCCAAATGAATGGGATAGAATCCATCCAGGCTTTCTGTTTTTTCTTCGACTAAGGGCATGGCGATATCAAGGCGCGCCCCATGATTCACCAAGATCTTGATGATTTGTGGTTTGGAAAAATAGGCGGCGACATGAAGTGGCGTTTGCCCTTTCCAGGTGCGTCGGTTTGGGTCAGCCCCTTTACTCAATAAAAGCTCTACAATCTCTGTTTGCCCTTGTTCAATGGCAATATCCATGAGTGAGTGATTATAAATATCGACGTCAGTGAGCAGAGCTGGCTGGCGTTGGAGAGAGGCGGTGAGGTCTGCAGTATTGCCGACGCGAGCAAACGCTATCGGCGCCTCGGGCAGAAAGGCGTGCGCCTGACCGCACGATAGCCCCAGAGTCGCCGTGCAGATCCTGATTAACCACCGTTTAAAAACATGCATAGATCTCATCCAAACAGGGGAAGCTTTTGGCGTATATCGACGGAAGCGCTGTGCTATTAAAATTCCAAATCATCTCAGATAATCTTCTATGAGGGCGTATTAGCAAGGCTTCAAACTTTGTCGCTTGTTTTTTCCACAAGGGCTCCGTGAGCAGTCACAGAACTGCGCATTTTCCCGTTTTCTGGCAGAATTTATAGTCGCTTGAATTCAGAATGACACCTATCCAAACACGCAATGTTTGCGTGACGTAGGCCCGGCTTGCGCTGACTATTGGCCGCCGACTGGTCGGCGGCGGGGTCTGGGGGCCGCGCCCCCAGCAGGTGTGGGCGGAGCCCACGGTGTGGCTGTTGGTCTTGGGAGCTCGAGGGCGGAGCCCTCGATATCTTCCAGCGCCCATATGTTCACTTTTGGATGCTAGCGACTATATAAGGCTTACTGACGAATACCAAAAGTTTGCAAAATCTTACATGGAGATCTTCTCAAGAGCCGACGGCAAACGGCAAGGGGGCGTCTGTAAAAACAGACGCCCCCTTTAGGTAACTCCCGTACTGCGATGCCCGCTGAACTTCTTATTGTTATTATTATTTATACCTGAAAAAACTTCGGCATGGCGGTGAGGTTACGACACCCATCGGGCTCAATCACCACCACGTCTTCCAACCGTACGCCCCCCATGTCGGGGTAGTACAATCCCGGCTCCACGGTGACCACGTGACCGGTCTCCATGCGGGAATCCCTGCTGCTCACCCGGGGCGGCTCGTGAATCTCCACCCCCAAACCATGGCCGGTGCCATGGAAAAATCCGCCCTGTCTGCCATCCGCCGTGGGCCCGGTGGGGAACCCGGCGTCGGTGAGAACCTGGGTCACCGCATCATGCACGGCCTTGCCGCTGACGCCTGCGCCCAGGAGTTCAAACGCCTTCTCCTGCCCGGCCAACACCGCATCCCAGGCCCGTTGCAGCTGCTCGGAGGGCTCGCCGCGACACACGGTGCGGGTCATGTCGCCCCAATAGCCGCTCTTCTCCACCCGGGGGAAGACGTCCATGATAATGGCGCGGTGGGCCGCCAACGGCCCGGAGCCCTCTTCATGGGGATCCGCCGCCTGCGCGCCGCCCGCCACGATGGTGTGGTGGGGGCTGGCGCCCAGGCGCGTCAACGTCGCGTTGATCTCTGCCCGCACCATCTCGCTGGTGAGCTGCTGATTGTCAATATAGAGCCAGCCGTCATCGCCGATGCGCGACGAGCGGATCAGTTCAATCCCCGCGCGCATGCCCTGTTCGGTGATCTGTAGCGCCTCGGCGATGGCGGCGACTTCATCATCCCGCTTGATGGCGCGCTGGGGCCAGAAAGCGCCCTCAACCACCACCACCGTCACTCCCGCCATACGCAACGCCTCGGCCACGCCCAGAGGGAAGTCAAACGGCGCTTCAAGCTCGGTAATGCCCAGCGACAGCACAAACCCGGCGGCGATGCTCCCGGCGTTCAAGCTCCAATCGGGATGGTCCGCTTTGACCTGATTGCGCACCGCTTCCAGATCGTGCAATTGATCCACGCGGGCGCAACGGCGCGCGCGGTCGATCTCCAACGCGGAGATCACCATATGCGTCTTGCCATCCGCTTGTTGCACAAACAGAAACGGGTCGGGCACAAACATGCCCACGGCGTAGAACAGATCCGCAGAGCGTTCGCTATCGGCGTAGAGGATGCGCGCGCGGGACATGATCAGGCGCGCTTCAGCACTTCAGCCACCAGTTTCTCGATCCCTTCGCCCACTTGGGCGATGCTGGCGGCGCACATATAGGCCGCGGTGGTGACGATGTTGTTGGCGTCGTCCACCACAATTTGCTCCACCGCGCTGGTCTGGTGCGTATTGCCCATGGCTTCGATGGCGCCTGCGGTTCCAGCGTCGTCGCCAATGGTCACCGTGACGCCCTGTTCGGCCAACGCCTTGGAGACCACAGCGGGGCTGATGCACATGGCGCCGATGGGCTTGCCCGCAGCTTTGATCTCGCCCAGCAGTAGGGCCAGGTCGGAGTTGACGGTGGCTTCCGCGCCATCGAAGGCGACCGAGGAGAGATTCTTGGCGGCGCCAAAACCGCCGGGCAGAATCAGCGCGTCCATATCTTCGGCGCGGGCCTCCGACAATGGGGTGATTTTGCCGCGGGCGATGCGGGCGGACTCCACCATCACATTGCGGGTTTCGTCCATCTCACTGCCGGTGAGGTGGTTGATCACATGGTGTTGAGCGATGTCGGGGGCGTAGCAGATGGCCTCGGCGCCGACGCGATCCAGAAAGAACAGCGTCAGGGTCGCTTCGTGGATCTCCGCGCCGTCGAAAACGCCGCAACCGGAGAGCACAACGCCGATCTTCTTGCCCATGCCGCCGTCTCCTTAAAACCATAAACAGAAGCGATGCATCCCGCCAGATGGGGGGACGCTGCTCAATCAACCTGGGGTCCAGCGCGTTGTGCGAACCGGCGGGACGGATATCAGGGAGTGGCCCGAAAGCCGAGGCTTCCCCGTCTTGGGTGGATTAATCCATCCAGGAGTGGGGATTATTCACGCCGAACACGTTGCGACGTTTTTCGCCGGTTTTGATCTTGGCGTTCTTGAAGTAGACCGCCACCCGGTCGCCGTCAAAGGACTTGACGATGGCCATGATGACGAAATAGCCCAACAGGGCGATGGGCATAAGATTGACAAAATCCATCTCTTCCCCCAATAACGATTTCCTTGGGAACCGCTTGCGTCGCCGTACGCAGAATATGGTTGCGTCGGTCGATTCAAACGCGTTCCGCCTTCGCCACCCCGCCACGTCCCGATTCGAGACGCGGAAAATGTGGTAAGGGCCTGACGCGCAGCGGATTCTTTCGGCCGCTCTCCCGCTGACCGGGTATAAGGTTTACCGCACTCTTGGCTGTGTGAAAAGAGGGAAAATGCGCGCTTTTCCCAACAAGCGCGTCAAGTTTCGGAAAAGCCTGGAATCAAGTAAAAAATAAAAAAATCGCCCCCGCGCACGGGGCGCGGGGGCGATGGAAAAGTCGCTCTAAGTCGACGTTGGGAGCGGGCGAAATTACATGCCCATGCCGCCCATGCCGCCCATGCCGCCCATGTCGCCGCCGGGCATGGGGGCGTCTTTCTTGGGCAGTTCGGCCACCATGGCTTCGGTGGTGATCATCAGACCGGCCACGGAGGCGGCGGACTGCAGGGCGTTGCGCACCACTTTGGTCGGGTCGATGACGCCGGCGGCGATCATGTCGCCATACTCGTCGGTGGCGGCGTTGAAGCCGAAGTTGGTCTCGTTGGACTCAACGATCTTGTTGACCACCACCGAGCCTTCGTGACCGGCGTTCTCGGAGATGATGCGCAGGGGCTCTTCGATGGCGCGACGCACGATCTTGATGCCGACGTTCTGGTCGGCGTTGGCGCCGCTCAGGCCGTCCAGTTTGGCGCGAGCGCGCAGCAGGGCCACGCCGCCGCCGGGGACGATGCCCTCTTCCACCGCAGCGCGGGTGGCGTGCAGGGCGTCGTCGACGCGATCCTTACGCTCTTTCACTTCCACTTCGGTGGCGCCGCCGACTTTGATCACCGCCACGCCGCCGGCCAGTTTGGCCAGACGCTCTTGCAGCTTCTCACGGTCGTAGTCGGAGGTGGTCTCTTCGATCTGGGCGCGGATCTGGCCGATGCGGGCCTTGATGTTCTCCCCGGCGCCAGCGCCGTCGACGATGGTGGTCTCCTCTTTGGTGATGATCACCGACTTGGCGGTGCCCAGCATATCGAGGGTGACGCTCTCGAGCTTGACGCCGACGTCTTCGGAGACCAGGGTGCCGCCGGTGAGGATAGCGATATCCTCCATCATCGCCTTACGACGATCGCCGAAGCCGGGGGCTTTGACCGCCGCCACTTTCAGGCCGCCGCGCAGCTTGTTGACCACCAGGGTGGCCAGGGCTTCGCCTTCGATATCTTCGGCGATGATCAGCAGCGGACGCGAGGATTGCACCACGCCTTCGAGGATGGGCAGGATCTGCTGCAGGTTGGAGATCTTCTTCTCCACCAGCAGGATCAAGGGGTCATCCATTTCGCAGAGCATTTTGTCGGCGTTGGTGACGAAGTAGGGGGAGAGGTAGCCGCGGTCGAACTGCATGCCTTCCACCACGTCCAGGGTGGTCTCCAGGCCTTTGGCCTCTTCCACCGTGATGACGCCCTCTTTGCCGACTTTGTCCATGGCTTCGGCGATCATGTCGCCCACCACGCGGTCGGAGTTGGCGGAGATGGCGCCCACCTGGGAGATCTCATCGGAGTTGGCCACTTCGCGGGACAGACCTTTCAAGCCCACCACCACGGCCTCCACAGCGGCGTCGATGCCGCGCTTCAGATCCATGGGGTTCATGCCGGCGGCCACGGACTTCATGCCTTCGCGGATCAGCGCCTGGGCCAGCACGGTGGCGGTGGTGGTGCCGTCGCCGGCTTCGTCGGCGGTCTTGGAGGAGACCTCACGCAGCATCTGCGCGCCCATGTTCTCGAACTTGTCTTCCAGTTCGATCTCCTTGGCCACGGAGACGCCATCCTTGGTCACGCGGGGGGCGCCCCAGGACTTGTCCAACACCACGTTGCGGCCTTTGGGGCCCAGGGTCACTTTCACGGCGTTGGCCAGAATGTTGACGCCGTCGAGCATGCTGGCGCGGGCGATTTCGCCGAATTTCACTTCTTTGGCGGACATAGTGCTTTCCCTCTGTTTCTGAATCCCGCCGCGCAGGCGCGAGGCGGGAGATGATGACGAATGGATAGGCGCGCGGCGCGCAGACTTACTCGATGACGCCGAGGATGTCGGATTCGCGCATGATCAGCAGCTCTTCGCCGTCGATCTTGACGTCGGTGCCGGAGTACTTGGAGAACAGCACGCGGTCGCCCTCTTTGACATCCAGCGGACGCACTTTGCCCTCTTCGGAGACGGCGCCGGGTCCGGCGGCGATCACTTTACCCTCGATGGGCTTCTCTTTGGCGGTGTCGGGGATGATGATGCCGCCAGCGGTTTTTTCGTCGCCTTCGGTGCGCTTGACGACAACGCGATCATGCAACGGACGGAATTTGGTGCTCATAGCGCCTGTGCCTCCAGTGGGGTTGTTTCGGTCGATTCTTTGTGTGTCGATCCGGCCAACGGGGCCGGAAGAACGGTGTTTTGTTTGTCGCCTCCGGGCGGCGCAAGGAGCGCAGGGGCCGGAACGCGGTTGCAGTGCTGATGGCGCTTATGTAAGCACGCATTCCCCAGCGTCAACCCCCTGAAGGCGATTTTTTTTGTTTGAGAGGGAAAAAAGTTGCTGCGCCTGGGCGCCGGGTTGCTGCGCGCCCAGGCGTTGGAGCCGAGGGGAGGGGGCTTAAGCCGGACTCTTAGCCAACGAGCCGCTTGAGCGCCGTGAGGAGACGATAGAGCCGCGGGCAAGCGTGGTTGAGCCAGAGCCCCAGCATGCGGCGCGGGGCGATGTGGGGCAACACGCCGTGTTCGCCATAGCCGCCCGCCAGATCATGGAACTGGAAGTTGCGTTCGCCAGCGAGGGGTTTGCGGATCAAGAACTGGTTGTAGGGCAGGGTGTAGAGTTCTGCGCCCTGGCTCTCGGCAAAGTAGACCACAAAAGGAAACACCATGGTCGGTTCATACGCGGGGGCGTGTTGCCAGATGGTGCGCACCAGGTCGTCGCCGGTGAGCCACCCGCCTGGAGCCAGTTTGGGGTAGCAGGCGATCAGGTCGATGCTCACGCCGCGCAGAGAGTGGTCGCCATCCACATAGACCATGTCGAGGGAGCCGTCGGGCAGGGAGTCGATCACATCCACGGTGCGCCCGCGCAGCACCTCGCGCTTGTGCGCGTGGGCTTCGGTGGCTTGCATGGCGGCGGCGTAGGCGGCGTCCATGCGGGGTTGGGCCTGATTGAGCGGTTTGTTCCACTGGTCCAACTGGCGCCAGGGATCGATCATCACATAGCGCGTCACATTGGGGCAGTTATCCAGCACATGACGGGAGAACGCCCCTTCCCACACGCCGATTTCGGCAATGCTATGAGGCTCCAGGCGGTTGATGATGCTGGTCCAGAGCTGAGTGCGGGTGGAGGACTCGTTGATGCACTCCTGGAGGGTGGCGCTCAGGTTCACGTAGGGATCCTCATGTGTTGAATACGGCGGTTGCAGCGCGCATTGTCATTTTCACCTCATGGCAGGATAGCGCGCAGTGCAGGGGGAGACCAGGGCGCGGACTATTCAAAATCGGCCTGCTCGGCCTCCAGGTAGGCCAGTTCGATCTGCTTGCCGATGTTGCGCTCGAACTCCACCCAACCCTGGAACGGCGCCAGCGCCTGTTTAACCCGGGGTTTGGCTTCGTAGGCTTCGATGCCCTCACTGTAGTAGCGGCGGGTGGTCTCATACAGAGTGGTGAGCAGGGTGCGGAAGGTGATGATGGTCTCCACGCCACCGGTGGGGCCGTGGCCGGGCAGGATGATGCGCGCGCCGCTGGCCAGGGCCACGTTGCAGGCGTTGATGTTGCCGCGGAAGGTGGCGTCATCCATGCGTGCGATACGCCCTGAGAGCACGTTATCGCCTGCGAACAGCACCCCCTCTTCGCGCAGATGGATCATGATATCGGTACCGCTGTGGGCCTTGGGCGGCGCCAGGATATGAAAGGTGAGGCCGCCGATGGTCAGGGTGATGTCATTGTCCACCGCCTGGGCGGGGATCACCGCCTGGGTGCCGTCGGTATAGCCGTCGGTGACCTTGGACATCTGCGCCAGCCACTCGTCGGCGGCGGTGGCTTTGGCTTCGGCGATCATCAACGGATGCGCCAGAATATGCGCGTTGGGGTTCTCTTCCAGCATGGCCTGGTTGCCCAGCCAGTGATCGCCATGCACGTGGGTGTTGAATACATGGGAGATGGGCTTGCGGGTGTGCTGACGAATCTGATCCACCACCATGCGCCCGGCGTAGAGCGAGGAGCCGGGGTCGATCACCACCACGCTGTTGGCGGTCTCCACCCAGGCGGGGTTATTCATGAAGCCCTGATTCTCCACTGTGGGGCTGCCCAGTGGGCCATGGATCGCCCACACATGGGGGGCGATCCTCAGCGCCGGATAGGGGCGCACCGTTTTACGTTCATCCGCATTGGCCAGAGAGGCGTTCAGCATGCAAAAAGAAAACAGGCACAGCAGCAGGGCGGCGGAACGGCGCACGAACATAACCAAATCCTTATAAACGAGAGTGATTCTGCCTCATCGTTCCATATTCACCGCATGGGGCGCAATAATGGATGTTCCTGCAAATGGTTGTCAGAGGGAGGTGGGTGGGCTACGGTGCGCTGTTTTGGCTCTCTCTTTTGCCCCTCTATCGAGTTTGTGAAAATGGCTGATTCTCCTGTGACTGTTCTGGATCTGGACGCTCTGGCGCCGCTGCGCGCAAAGCTGAATGCGCACCCGGTGTATGCGGCGGTGGTGGATATGCCCACGGTGCGGCGTTTTATGGCGCACCACATCTTCTCGGTGTGGGATTTCATGTCGCTGCTGAAGTATTTGCAGGCGCGCCTGGCTCCGGCGCAGCAGCCGTGGGGGCCTGTTGGCGACCCCACGGTGCGGCGCTTCATCAATGAGATTGTGTTGGAGGAGGAGAGCGATCAGGGCATGCCGGGGCCGGAGGGGTCCGAGCCGACGTTCGCCAGCCATTTCGAACTCTACGCCATGGCCATGGAGGAGGTCGGCGCCAGCGCGGCCAACGCCCATGAATTTGTGGCGCGGGTGACGGAGTTGGGCGGGTTGGAGCCTGCTTTGGACGCTGTGCCGGATCATGCGCCAGTGGCGGCGCAGAGCTTTATGCGCTCCACCTTCGCGTTTATTGCGGGAGATCGCCCGCATGAGGTGGCGGCGGCGTTTGCGTTTGGGCGCGAGCAGATCATTCCGGCGATGTTCCGCGCGTTGTTGGCGCAGATGGCCATTGATGGCGACACGGCGCCGGCGTTCCACTACTACCTGGAGCGGCATATCCACTTGGATGAGGATCATCATGGTCCGTTGTCGCTGCGGATGTTGGACTATCTGTGCGACGACGACCCGGAGAAGATTGCCCAGGCGCAGGCGGCGGCGGAGCGGGCGATTCTGGCGCGGATTGCGTTCTGGGACGGCGTGCTGGCTGACTTGCAAAGCACAAAGTAAAAAGTGACTGCGTGACGCAGTTCGAGCTGGCGCTGTCTATTGGCCTCCGGCTGGCCGGAGGCGGGGTCTGGGGCCTGTGGCCCCAGCGGGTCCAGGGCGGCGCCCTGGCGGGGTGTGGGGCGGAGCCCCACGGGTTTCAGCCGTTTCCCCAGTGATCGAAGGCGGCGCCAGCACAAAGCGGCAAGAGAAGCTGGGGAGCTACGAGCCTGCACACAGGAAAACGGGAAACGGCGGTGAGCGATCTGTCGGCAAGGCCGACAGGAGCGAATGCTCTCAAAGCCGCCAACTCGTATGCGCACAAAGTGTTTGAGGGAAAGACGTTGCGCCCCAATATCGCGCCTGAGCAAGCAACCCAAGCATTTGCAGATGGCGCTCCCACCCAATAGCGCGTATGATCCCGCCGCTTGCCGGGAGCCTCCCGGCGTTCCAGCCCGAGCGGCGCGCCCGATGCTCTCCTACCAGCACGCTTATCACGCGGGTTCTCCCGCCGATGTTCACAAACACGCCATGCTGGCGGAAATTCTCACACTGCTCACACAAAAAGATCGCCCCATCAGCTACTTGGAGAGCCACGCCGGACGCGGCCTGTATGACCTCTCCGGCCCCGAGGCGAGCAAGACCGGCGAGGCGGCGGCGGGCATTGTGGCCATGACCGCAGCGGGGCGGATTCCCGCTGAACACCCTTACGCCCGCGCACTGTCGGCCATCTCTCAGCGTCACGGCTCCCACGCCTATCCCGGCTCGCCGCTCATCGCCCGCACGCTGCTGCGGGCGACGGACACGCTGCACCTGATGGAATTACATCCCGGCGAGCATAGCGCCCTACTGCGCCATCTGCGCGCAGCGGGCGTGGCGATTCACCGTCGCGACGGCCTGCAAGGGGCAATGGCGCTGATTCCGCCCACTCCCCGCCGGGGGCTGTTGATGATCGACCCGCCCTATGAAGAGAGCTTTGAATTCCGCCGCGTGGCCGATGTGGTTGTGCGGGCGCGGCGCAAGTGGCCCGAAGGGGTGGTGATGGTGTGGTATCCCATTTTGAACAATGGAACCCATGAGGAGCTGATGGAGCGGCTGAATCTACCGGAAGCAGAACCCGAGGCGTTGGTGAGTGAGGTGATTTTCCCCGTCCCCGAGGGACGCCGCATGATCGGCAGCGGCGTGGCGGTGCTCAAGCCGCCCTATGGGCTGCCTGAGCGCGTGATGGCCATCGCCAAATGGTTTGAGCGGGCGTGACGGCGGTTTTATAGTCGCTAGTATTCAAAAGTGCACATATGGGCGCTGAAAGATATCGAGGGCTCCGCCCTCGAGCTCCCAAGATCAAAATCCAAACCGTGATTCGGGCCATCCATGGCCCTCACCCTGCGGGCTCGCTGCGCGAGTCCGATTCGGCAATCCTGCCGAATCGTGGGCGCTGCCCATGTATGGTCCGCTCCGCCACGGCAAGAGAAAATGTCCACTGATGTGTGAGGCTTAGTCGCGCCCATGTATCCGGCCTGTTGATGAGGGGCTTGTCGCCCTCTGGCCCTGATGGAATTTGCGCGTGGCCCTCCTCAACACACCCTCGGCCTCTATGGGCCCTTGGGCGAAACAGGTTCTTGACCACGCAGGGCTATGCCGTTTCACGCCATCAATCTCGACTCTCTCTCGCAACCTGGCTGGTGGGATCTCTTTCTCTTTCCTTATCGGCCTGTTTTTCTTTTAGAGTTGTATTGCGCTCTCTCTACACAGCGGCGCTGGCCCCATAGGCCTCCTGCTTCACCAGCATCGCCCACGCGCTGCGCGCCATGCGGTTGGCCAGCGCCACCACTGCTCTATTTGCGCCGCGACGTTCCGACACCGACACTGCCCACTGGCTGCGGCGATCCGGCTTGTTTTCACACACGCGCAACGCCGCCCGCGCCCCATGAATCAACAGGGTGCGAAGATAACCGTTTCCCCGCTTGCTGATCCCCGTCAGCCACGCCTTGCCCCCTGTGGAGTGCTGATTCGGAACCAACCCTATCCATGCCGACAGCTCCCGGCCATTCTTAAACGCCCGCACATCCCCCACCGACGCCAACAGCGCCGTCGCCGTGATCGGTCCCACTCCCGGGATCGTCATCAGCAATCGACACTGCGGCTCCGCCTTGGCCAGCGCCTCAATCTCACGCTCATATTTGCCGATGCGCTCATCCAAATGCGCCAGCTCATCGCGCTCATCCTCCAGAATTACGCGAAAATTGGCGCTCATTTCCGAGCTCTCATCACTCAAAATCAGCACAATCGCCCGCCGCGCCTGCTTGATGCTCTTGGGAAAGACAATCCCATACTCGGCAAGCAGTCCGCGAATCTGGTTCACCAACGCCGTGCGGTTCTTCACCGCCAGACTGCGCACCCGATGCAACGCTAGAATTTCTTGCTGGGCAACGCTTTTGATCCCCACAAAACGCATATTCGGCCGCTGTACCGCTTCGCAAATCGCCTCTGCATCCACGCTGTCGTTCTTGTGCCGCTTCACGTAGGGCTTCACATATTGCGGCGCCATCAAACGCACATCATGCCCATATCCCTGAAATTTCCGCGCCCAATGGTGGGCGCCGCTACTGGCTTCCATCCCCACCAGGCACGGCGGCAGTTGCGCCATGAACTCCAGTAACTTATCTCGTTTCAAGCGCTGTTTCAGAACGCTCTTGCCGCTCGCATCGACGCCATGCAACTGAAACACGCTCTTGCCCAGATCAATACCCAGTACCCGTACCTGTCCGTTTTCGATATGATTGCTCATGGTCCGCTCCGACTCCGTTTAGATGGAAAAACACATCACCATCTTGGCCCATTGCGAGGCCGTTTGGGTAGCGGAGCGGACCATTCCATTACACCCGCTTAAGGGTCTCAGACCCTTAAGAATCCCGCCAAATTTCCGTTGGAAATTTGTCCCATAGTCAACGCAAGACCAACCAGTGTCACGCAAACATTGAGCGCTTTGGATTTGTGTCATTCTGGATTCAAGCGGCTATACCACCCCATGGGGCAATACCGCCCCCAACGATCACATGCGGAAGCGCGCCATCTGCTCTTCGAGGGAGTGACTGACCTGATTGAGGCTGGCGACGCTCTGCTGCACCTGTTGCCCCAATCCCGTCACCACCTGCACGGAACTCTCCATCTTCTCCATCAACGCGGTGATGCGGGAGAACTGCTCCACGGAGTCGGCGGTGCGCTGCTTGACCTGCTGACCGCCCGCTTCGGCGTCATCCACCTGGCGGGAGATGTGGTCCACCCCCACCGAGATGTCGGAGACGTTGCGATTGACCTCGCCAATGGCGGCGGAGACTTCGCTCACATTCCCTGCAATCTCCGTAATCGCCTGAGTGGACTCACGCAACTGCCGATGCATCTCTTCCGACTCCTTCACCGTGGCGGTGACGGTGGTGGAGACTTCGTGCAGGGTGTGTTTGAAGGTGTCCACAAACTCCACGATATCGCCGATGACCTGATTGACGCCGTCGATGGTGGTGGAGACGTCCATACTGTCCCGTGAGACGGCGTTGGCCTCCCGTTGAATCTTATCCACGGTCTCGCTGATCAGGTTCACCGATTCGCTGGTCTGTTTGGCCAGCTCCTTGACCTCATTGGCGACCACGGCAAAGCCCTTGCCCGCTTCGCCCGCGCCAGCGGATTCGATGGAGGCGTTGAGCGCCAACATGTTGGTCTGCTCGGCGATATTGTTGATGATGCCGACCACCTTGTTGATCTCATTGGTCATTTCGGTGAGTTGCTTGACCTTGCCCACGCTCTCGCGGGCGTTGGCGCTGGCCTGCTTGGCGCTGTCGTTGGCTTGATCACAACGCTGCTGCACCTCGTCGATGGCCTGATTGAGATCGACGATGGCGTGGGCCATGCCCTGGGCGTTCTCCTGGCTGCGCTGCGACGCCTGGGAGACTTGATCCATGCTGGCGGAGGCCTCTTCCACCGCAGCGGCCACGGTGTTGAGATTGCCCCCCACCTGTTCCGACGCGGCGGAGATGGTGGTCATGTTGGCGTTGATCTGCTGCATGGCGCTGGCGATGGCGCTTAAGTTTTGCGCGCTCTGCTCCACCGACTCGACATTGGCGCGATTGCCCGCATTGACCGCTTGGGCCGACTGGCCGACGGCGCTGCTATTGTCACGCATTTGCGCCATTTGGCCATCCATATCCTGGCTGATCTGACTCAACTGCTTGGCGGTGGCGCCGGTCTGGCCCGCCAAATTTTGGATCGACTCGATCATGCCGCGCAACTGGCCGGTCATATCCACCATGGCGCGGCAGACGCTGCCGGGAATCGATTGCGCGCTTTGCGGCGGCAGCGCCAGATCCCCCGACGCCACCTGCTGGGCGATGCGCGCCAAATGTTTGGGCTCATTGCCCAGAGTTTTGATGATGGCGGAGCTCAAACGTATGGCCAACACGATCCCAATGATCAGTGCCGCCAAGGTCGCCAAAGCGATTCCCCATCGCGCCTCACTGTAGTGCTCCCGGGTGTGCTCCAGAGTGGCCTCGGTGTTGCCCAACAGGGTCTCCTGCAGCTTGTCCATCACGTCGCGCACCCCTTCAAACAGCGCGCCGCCCTCCCCCAATGACAGGCTGCGGGCCGCATCACGCTCGGCGGGATCGGCGCTTTTCAACCCCGCGATGATGCGGTCGGAAACGGACTCCCAAGCTTTCAGCGCCACGTCGTACTCTGCAAACAGTTTGCGCTCCGCCTCGGTGGTTATCAGCGCCCGGTATTTGCCCATACGCTTGACCACTTGACCACGATTGGCCACCAGATCATCCATCTGCCCGGCAAATCCTTCATCCGCTTGGGTCAGCGTCACCAACGTGCGCTCGGCCACCAGCATCTGCTGGAAGTCGCGGTCGGCCTCAATCAAAAAGTCCAAACTGGGCAGATGGGTCTCATAGCCCAAACGGGTGTCATCATTGAGTGCTGAAAGGCCAACAAAGGCTGTGACACTGATGATGAGCATCAGACCGATTAAGGCGAAAAACGCCAGCAGCAACTGCAGACGCACGGTGAGATTGCGCATAGGGAACCCCCTCCCATAGGAGAATTTCCCGGATGCCCAGCAAGGATTCGAGGTTTACAACAACGTCATAAATGCATAGACCCATAATGCGGCGGTACGCAGGGAAAATCCACAAATTTCTCTTAGATACAATGCTATATAAGACTCCTCTAAATTGTCACATAAATTAACATAAATTAGGCTTGATCAATCAGACACCTTACAGTCATAAAATCTTCATATTTTATCTGGGCGTAAGATCGCTCTGCGCCTCTCTTATCTGGGTGGCGCGGGCTATTCCGGTTTGGAAAAATAGTGGCGAGGATTGTCCCACAGGCCGAAATGGCCGCTCTCAAGCCAAAATAACGCGCACGCCTTTTGGGAGATCCCAGGAGCCAACCGCGAATCGATTGTGCCTTGCATCCATCTCAATCAAATCGTTCGCAACTTTTTCATCGACTTGAATACGTATTGAAGTGAAAATTGGCCCCGCGCGTTGACAGCGAATTCGCCGCAAGTTGCCGCTGCTCAGAGTCAGACAGCACAGCCACCCTCCACAGCCGTCTGCGCCGACGGATTGAAAAGACGCCGCCCGATGCACAACGCCAAATCGATTCTGACCATCCTGGGAATCCTGATGCTCTTCGGCGCCCACGCCGTCCACGCGGAAACCCTGCTGCGCATCAGCCAGAGCCTCCCGGCGCACCAGAGCACCGTGGAACCGCAGGGGGTCATTACCCTGACCTTTGATCAACCGATCCCGCCCGGCGTGTCGCTCACCACCAACATCAATGACCGCGAGTGTCTGAATATCGAGAACATTCAGGTATCGACGACCAATTTCGCCTACTGCGTGCAGATGAAGGCGCAACCCAAGCTCTCGCCGGATCGTCGTTCGCTCACCCTGGAGCCCCTCGCTTGGGAGTCACAGTCGCGCTACCTCATGCGTCTGGTCGGGACCAAAAAGCTGTTGCAGGCGGGCGTTCGCCTGGATAACAAGTGGCTTGGGCGGTTTCGCACCGTCGGTCAGGATCTCACCCGCTGCGCGCCCGGCGCGGGAGGATATCGAACGCAACACTTCGCCACACCGCCATCGGACGCCAAACCGATCAAGACGCACATTGTGGTTTTGAGCGATGATTATGCGCTCAAACACACCTTTCCGCTGCGTCGCACGTGGGCCAACGGCTCGCGCGATCGCGCCTTCTTCAAGCTCTGTCCGGCGCCTGTGGGCAAGAATGGCAAACCCGACTGGGCGTCCTATGAGTTCAATGCGTGCATGGCGCCGCTGCTGATTGAGGATCTGAACCGGGAGTTCGCGCCGCTGGCGGCGGGAGAGTTTCAACGCTTTCAGCTCAGCGCCTACACCGTCGCTTGCGCCCCCAAGGCCATGCGCGCGTTGGATCATGCGCAACGCAACCAGCAGTTTGAAGCCATCCAGAACGCCCCGTACATCCTCAACGACCATCTCAATGTGGTCATCGGCTACTCGGGCCGCCAAGTGGGGGGCTTCTCCCTACCTGATCAGCCGATCTCTGAGAAGAGCGCGGGCGTGGTGGTGGTGGATGGCGGCGGACGTTACGACATGCCCATCGTGCATGAGGTTGGCCATCTGGTGGGTTTTCCCCATCTGGTGGGGGCGCGAAACTTTGACGTGATGCGCACCCTGTGCGGCAAGCCGGTGCGCTTTCACTCGTTGCGCGAAGATCAACGCTCTTGTGAGGCCAATATCATGGGAACCTGGCGCCTCAAGGGGTGCCCCAAGCTCAGTTTTGGCGATATCCGTTTTGACACCAGCACGCACAAGCAGATGCTGTCGGATATTTTCGGCTGCTGGCTGACCCAGTTTGACCAGGGGGAATTCTCAAGCGCGCAAGAGTCTGGCTCGCGGGGCAAGCATGTGACGAATTGATTGCCTGCCGGGTGTTTCGGGGAAGTCTGGGGGAGACGGCCCCCTCACGCACACACTTTATTGTCTTTCCTTGGCTTGGAGTTCTACGGCATTCGCTCCTGTCGGCTGCGCCGACATATCGCTCACCACCGTTTCCCGTTTTCCTCCGTGCTGGCTCAACGCCCTCAGCTTCCCTGATTGCTTCTTCTGGCTCCAACCTTGTTCAATGGGGAAACGGCTGAAAGACTCAAGATCGTGGGGCTTTGCCCCACACCCCATGAGGGCGCCGCCCTCAACCCGCCAGGGCGCCGCCCTGGACCCGCTGGGGGCAGCGGCCCCCAGACCCCGCCTCCGGCCAGCCGGAGGCCAATAGTCAGCGCCAGCTCGGACTGTGTCACGCACACACTGTTTATTTCGCGGCAGGCTCGCCTACATGCTCCTGCGCCAGCTCCGCCATCTGCGGCGCAGGCTTGCCCCCCACATCCTCAATAAACCAGCGGATGTATTCGCCCAATCGGCCCAGGAACGCCGCCAGCTCCTCCTCGTCCCGCACATACGGCGTGTTGCCCGTCGCCAAACTCGGCGAATGCAAACTCACCGTCACCACCCGCTCCCCACATCCCAGCAGATGCCGCGTCATACGCTGCATCTCGCCCAGATCATACCCCTCCGGCGACAGCCGCATGCGCGCCATGGCCCGACTGCGATCCAGCAGTGGCGTCAGTTTGAGCATCTGACCCAACGGCGATTCGCACGCATGCTGCAATGCTGGCCCCCATCCGCCCAGCCAACCCGCATAGCCGCCACTGGTGGGCAGACACAACAGACGCCGCCCTTCGCCACCGGAGAAAGTAAACGGCGCCGAGGGAAAACGCGCATAGTCCGGGCCGCCGTCGGCGCTCTGATCAAACCCCGGCGACGGGCTCAAATCCACCCGATAGCCCAGCTCTCCCAGCAAATGCGCCGTATGGGGACCGAAGCCATAGCGTCCTGCTTTGTACACCGTGGGGCGCTGGCCGAAATTCTGCGTGATGGCGTCGGTCAGATGCATCAGTTTGGCGCGCTCCAACGCCAGCGGCAGATTGCCCGGATAGGCATTGCGGGCGTTGACCTCTTCGTCAAACGGCGGCGTCACCCACGGATGCAGATGCGCGCCAATCTGCGCCCGCCCCGTTTGCAACAGGGCGCGCAGGGGTTCGTATCCAGCGGGCTGCGCAGCGACGGGACCATCCACCACGTAGCAGGGAGCGATGCCGTAAGGGTCACACAGGGCTTGCAGTCGGTCGGCGTGGGCCAGATGGGAGACATCGGTGGCGGCGCGGGTGAAGGGGGCGTTCCAGTCGAAGGACTCTTCGGTGTCCACCACAATGGCCAGACGCGGCGCAGCGGAGGCGTCGGCAGGGACGGGCTGCATATCGGGGTACCAACTGAGCGGATCAAAATTCGACATAAGAAAAGGCCTCAAACGAAGCGCAGGAGGGAAAGCCCAGTTAGGTGGAAATCTATTGCGAGTCAAAACCAAAACTGCACTGAACGGCCAATGTTTGCGTGACGTAGATTCGGCTTGCGCTGACTATTGGCCGCCGACTGGTCGGCGGCGGGGTCTGGGGGCCGCGCCCCCAGCGGGTCGAGGGCGGAGCCCCGTGGGTCCAGGGCAAAGCCCTGGTGGGGTTTGGGGCGAAGCCCCAATATCTTTCAGCTTCCAAATATCTTAACCATCACCGTCAGCTTCCGCACAACGCAACCATCACAGATCCAGCGTCATGCGTTCAGTATACAGATAGCTGCATTGCGCTTCAGTGACTCCCTCTTGCAGGCGCAATCCGGCGGGCGTTCCTCCCAGCTCCCGTTGCAGGGTGAACGCGGGCGTGGCGGGCAAGAATCGGCTCTCGATGTGGGAGGTGGCGATGCCTTCGCGCCACAGCAGATGGCGCGCCCAGGCGTTGCGATAGCGTAAAAAGCGCAGCGGATCGCTGATGTAGAGGATCTCCGCCGAGGGCAGACGTTTCCACACCCGGCGCTTATAGATCACATAACACCAGTTGCCCACACCGCCGCCCAACAGGGCGTGACGCAGCCAGGGATAATCACGATGATCGCGGTAAGCGTCGCGTTCGGCCTCGGGCATCAACTGATCGAGCATGGCCGCGTCGCGCTCCACCCAGCCACCGTGTTCATTGCGCTTGAATAGTTTCAGCAGCCCCGACTTGCTGGGGTTGTGCGCCTTGAGTAGCGGCAGGTGCGGCAGCACGATTACCGACGGCGCCACACAGGTGAGTTTGAGCAGGCGATAGATCTTCTCCACCAGGGGGCTGGGCGTGGTGCCGATGATGGTGGCGTCCGGCTGCGCCAGAGCCGCCTTGAGCAGCCCCAGGCTCATGGGCGCATGGCTCTCCAGAACGCGCCAACTGGTCACATTGCAGAAACTCCGCAGCTGCCCCTCCACCCGGCGCTGATGGTGAATCGCCCCCAGCGCGCCGACGATTTCGCCATTATCCTCCAGCATGAAGCCGTGATTGGGGGCATCGCGCAGCCAGTGCGGGGCCAGCGCCGCGCGCCACTGCGCCTCGCTCAGGTCGCTGTTCAGATGCTGATGCCAGAACGCGCATGCGCGCGGCAGGTCGTCCGGGGTGATGGGTCCGATACGGGCCATGGGATTCGATGTCAGATCCGAGTGGAAAGCGTTTCGCCAATTGGGCTTTTACGCTACGGTGATTGTTCCGGGAAGGCAATTGGCTATTTGAATCATCATGTGTTTTGGACGATGAAAGATATTGGGGCTTCGCCCCAAACCCCATGAGGGCGCTGCCCGGGACCCGCCAGGGCGTTGCCCTGGACCCACGGGGCGCCGCCCTGGACCCGCCAGGCCAATCGGGACAAATCCGATTTCCCTGGACCCTCGTTAATTTTGAACAGCGCGTTGGCCGCTCTGTTCTTGCCAACTTACTCCGTTTGCCGGGATTTCGATTGGCGTATGGCAAAGCAGACTCAACCACCCATTATCGCCTTTGCGCCCCACGCCTGGGACGACCGCTGGCTGTCGCGCCAGCAGTTGCTCACCCGCATGGGCGCGCGCGGCTGGCCCGTGCTCTACAGTTACGGTCCCCTCAGCCTGTGGGATCGCGGCGGACATCTGTGGAACAGCGCCCCCTGGCTAGGCCGCTTTAAGCAACAGGACAACGTCTGGCTCGATCAACCGGGCCGCTGGCCGCCGCGCTGGCCCAAACATCCCGCCTGGGACCGCTGGGCGCAGCGTCGCCACATGGCGCGCATGGCGTCGCTGTTTCCCGACCAGCGCGATGACTTGACCCTGATGCTGTTCCACCCCCGCTTCTGGCCCTATGTGGAGCGGCTCAAACCGCGCCGGGTGCTGTATCACGTCTACGACGTCTATTCGGCCATGGATCAATGGAACTCCGAACTGGAGCAGTGGCAGCGCCAACTGGTCCAACGAGCGGATTTGATCACCACCTCGTCACCGGCCATGGCGGCGCATCTGCCGGGGGATGGTCCGCAGCGAGCCCGGGTGCTGAACAATGGCGCGGACCCGGCGCCGTTCATCGCCGCGCAGGGGTGTGCGTGTCCGGCGGATTTGGCGGCGATTCCGAGCCCGCGCATTGGCTATTTGGGCACGGTGAACAGCAAGCTGGATCTGGAGATGGTTCTACATGTGGCGCGTACTGAGCCGACATGGCAGTGGGTGTTTATCGGCCCGGTGATGCTGGATGGACAATCCGAGCGCGACCGGGCGGCGCGGGGGTTGTGGGAGCAGTGTCGGGCGCTGCCTAACGTGCATGTGCTGGGGGCCAAGGCGCGGGATGCGGCGCCGGCGTATGTGCAGCATATGGATGTAAACGCCATCTGCTACCGGGTGAGCGGGGATGATTGGGTGGCGCATGGCTACCCGGTGAAATTGCATGAGTATTTGGCGGTGGGCAAACCGGTGGTGGCGGGGCCGCAGACGGTGATTGTAGAGGAGTTCAGCCATGTGGCGGCGACGCCAAGCACGCCGGAAGCGTGGCGGCAGGCGTTGGGCGAGGCGTTGGAGGCGGGCGGCGTGGGCACGCCGGAACTCAGAAGGGCGACGGCGTTGCAGAACACATGGGATCAGCGGGTGGACCAGTTGGAGGGGTGGTTGGTGGAAGCCAGCCAGAAGTAACAGTGTGTGCGGGAAAGAAGGCGAGCTATAGCAAGTCTAACCGAGAATCGGACATGTTCGGTTTTTGGATAATGAAAGATATCGAGGGCTCCGCCCTCGAGCTCCCTAAAACCAAACCGTGATTCGGGCTATCCTTGGCCCTCACCCTTCGGGCTCGCTACGCGAGTCCGATTTGGCAACCCTGCCAAATCGTGGGGCGCCGCCCCACACCCCGCTGGGGTCGCGGACCCCAGGCCCCGAAAAATCGGGCCAATAAATGTCCCGATTTTCCACATTTTCGTTTCGCGCCAAATGTCCAGTTTTGGTTTCGATTTACTATAGCGCTATGTCAGGCGCCAAACTGCCAGAGGCGATTTGTCGAGGTCCAGGAGGCTGGCCGCCTGGCGGGCGCCCGGCGGCGCCCTGGACCCGCTGGGCGCAAAGCCTCCAGACCCGCCTCCGACCAGCCGGAGGCCCATAGACAGCGCCAGCTCGGACTGCGTCACGCACACACTGTTTGACTCCCCAGGTCATAGATGCTGCCTGGCCTGCTCCTTTGCAAACGCCAGGATGCGCGCCACCCGGGCCTGCCACGCATACTGCGGAATCTCCTCCAGCGCCTTGGCCGCCAGCCGCTGCGCCAACGCCGAATCATCCAGCAGCGCCGCCATCCCCTCCGCCAACGCCGGGCCGCTATCGGGCGCCACCAGCCACGCATTCTCCCCATGCCGCAACACCGTGCGCAGCGCAGGCAGGTCAGAGGAGAGAATCACCCGGCCAGCGGCCATATACTCAAACATCTTCATCGGCGACATCCACTCCGCCGTCGCCCCCTCGCGGCTGTAGGGCATCAGCAGCACATCCGCCGCCCACAGGTAGTCGGGAATGCGCCCATTCTCCACAAAGCCGCTGAACAGCACGTTCTCCAACTTCAGATGCTCAATCTCGCGCCGACGCTTGGCCAGGTCGCTGTCCATCCCCCCCACCAGCAGGAAGTCCACATGGGGTAGCCGCTTGGCCGCCTCAAAAATCTCTTCGACTCCGCGTTTTTCATATAGATGGCCGCAATAGACCGCCAGCGGACGCGCGGGATTCAGCCCCAGCTTCTCCCGCGCCGCGCGTCTGTCCAACGGATTGGCGAAGCGCTCCAGATCCACCCCGTCGGGCTCCACGATCATCTTATGCGCGGGCACTCCAGCGGCGATCATGCCGTCAGCCAGGGGCTGGGAGATGGTCACCACCCCCAGCATGCGCGGATCCTGGGTGGCGCGCAGGAAGTTGCTGCGTTCCGGCTCGCGGGCGGGGACGTTGTGTCCCTCCATGATGGTGGGGATGCCCCGAGCGATGGCGTAGCGGGGGAAGTTGTAATTGCGTGAGAAGATGAGATCAAAACCGCGCAAACGGCAGTACCAGGAGGCGACGTGGTAGAACACCGGCATCAGCCAGCCATGGCGTTCATACTCCCAGTGGTAGAAGGGGAACGCGCGCATGGGGAAGGGGCGTTGCAGGCCGTAGAACTGCGCCAGTTGCTCGGGGTCCAGTCCGGCGCGCCAGGTGGCAGGGAAGACGTTGACGACGAATTCGAACGACTGCGCGGCATTGGCCCAGGCCTGGGCGTTTTTCATGATCTGCACCGCATGGGCGCGGCGATTGTTGTTCAGCTCCAGACCGATGACGTAAGCGATTTTCTGAAACATGGGCCGCCCGAAGCCAAAAGAGAACCGAACCCGCACAATTGTGCATGCATGCGCGGAGGGAAACTAACGAGGGTCCAGGGAAATCATTTCCCTGGCGGGTCGAGGGCAGAGCCCTCGTGGGTGCAGGGCAAAGCCCTGCCGGGTCCAGGGCGGCGCCCTGGTCGGGGTCTGGGGCGAAGCCCCAGTATCTTTCAGCATCCCAAATCAGTCCAAGGGCCTACCGTCGTCCGCCCTTATCCACAATCAGATGCGCCAGGATGCCGAAGAAGATGGTCTGCATGCCGAACAGGGTGAGCCCCAGCACCAGATTGACGTGCTGAATGGGTTTGGCGCCGGAGCCCCAAGCCCAGTCGAAGAACTCCCAAATGCCGATGAGGGCGCCCGGCAGCAGAAAGGCGAAACCGATGGGGGCGAACACTTTGAGCGGTCGCACCGCCACCAGCACCATGAAGATCTGCGGCAGCACTTTGAAGGGGTATTTGAAGCTGATGAAGGACTTGCCCGTGACCCGCTTGCGGAACGCCACCGGCACATGGGCGAAGCGCATCCCCTTGCGGTAGGCGTCCACCAGAATCTGCTGGGTGTAGTTGTAGTCGCCGGGCATGTAGAACATGCCGGTGAAGACCCGATGCACGGCGAAGATGCCTGGTTGGCTATCCTTGAGGGGCCATTTGGTGAGCCAGCGCATCAGGCCGGTGAAGACCCGGTTGCCCACTTTACGCACCAGCGGCATGGCGTACTCAATGCGCTCAAAGCGATTGCCATACACCACATCGGCCTCATCGTCGCGGATGGGCTGAATCAGCGGCAGAATGTCGTTGGGGTCGTGCTGCAGGTCGGCATCGAACTTGACCGTGATGTCGGCGCCGTCGTTGTGGGCGGCGGTCAGGCCGGTGCGCACCGCCGCGCCCAAGCCTTGATTGACCCGGTGGCGCAGCACCCGGTCGGCGCCTGCGTTCTCCGCCAGTTGGCGGGTGTCGTCGGCGGAGCCGTCATCCACCACGAAGATGCGCAGATCCAGCCCTTTCTCTTTGTATTCGGGCTTCAGATCCACCAGCGCCGCAACGGTGTTGCCAATCATCTCGGCTTCGTTGTAGGCGGGGATGATGATGGTGATGCGCAATTTTCGCTCCATGCCGCGCCGCTCCACTGGTGGATTTCTGATGATGGGGGATGGTGTTTGGAAGATGAAAGATATTGAGGGCTGCGCCCTCAAACTCCCCTAACACCGTGGGGCGCTGCCCAGTATTGTTAGATACGGCTTCGCCTATGGCCGCTGGGGGCGCGGCCCCCAGACCCCGGAAAAGCTGGCCATAAATGTCCAGCTTTTCCCCTTTTCTATTGTGCGAACTCTCGCAGCCGAGCGCTAGGGGGATTTATTTATTCTTCTTCAATGTCGCCCGGCGTTTGGCCGCCCACCCTTCAGTCACCCGCTGTCCCACGCGACTGGTGGCCAGCGCATCGCCCGGCACGTCCTTGGTGATGGTGCTGCCCGCGCCCACATAGGCGCCGTCGCCCAACGTCACCGGGGCCACCAACTGCGTGTCGGAGCCGATGAACACGCCATCGCCCAAAGTGGTCTTGTGCTTGTTCACCCCATCATAGTTGCAAGTGATGGTGCCGCAACCGATATTGCAGTTCTTGCCAATCTCCGCATCGCCCACATAGGCCAGATGCGGCACTTTGCTGCCTTCGCCCAGGTGGGTCTTCTTCAGCTCGACGAAATCGCCCACCTTGATGTTGGCCTCCAGCACCGTGCCGGGGCGCAAGCGCGCAAACGGGCCGATGCTGCCGGGCCCCTTGGCCACTGCGCCATCCACATGGCAATAGGCGTGCAGCACCGTGCCGGGACCGAGATCGGCGTTGCGTATCTCGCAGTAGGGGCCGATGACGCAGCCTTCGGCGATGGTCACATTGGGACCGATGATCACCCCAGGGGCGATCTGCGTATCGCGGCCAATTTTGGCGTCGGCGGCGATCCAGCAGGAGCCTGGATCGATGAAGCTGACGCCATCCATCATCAGGCGCTCGGTGAGGCGATTGCGGAACGCCGCGCCCAACTGCGCCAACTGCACGCGATTGTTGATGCCGGAGAGCTCCATGCCGTCGTGGTGGCAGAACGCCCCCGCCAGACCGCTGCCGGAGCCTTCGCGATGCTCGCTGTTGGCCATGGGCACGATGTCGGTGAGATAGTATTCGCCCTGGGCGTTGTCGGTGGAGAGCTGCGACAGCCAGCCGGGCAGACGCGCGGCGTCCACACAGTAGGTGCCGGAGTTGATCTCATTGATGGCGCGGGTCTCGGTGTCGGCGTCCTTCTCCTCGACGATGCGCTCCAGATTGCCCAGCTCGCCGCGCACCATGCGGCCATAGCCAGTGGGGGGATTCTGCATGCAGGAGAGTACGGTGACCGGATGGCCGCCGCGGCGATGCAGGTCCAGCAGTCCAGTGAGGGTTTCGGTGCGGATCAGCGGCACGTCGCCATTGAGAATGAGCAATTCGCCCGAGACTTCGCCCAGCGCCGTCAGGCCGCACTGTACGGCGTGGCCGGTGCCCAGTTGCGGTTCCTGGGTGACGAAGCTGACGTCATCAGCGGCCATGGCGGCGCGCACCTGATCGCCACCGTGGCCCACCACCACCACGATGCGGCTGGGGTTGAGTCCGCGCGCGGCGTCCAGCACATGGGCCAGGAGGGGTTTTTCCGCCAGGGGGTGCAGCACTTTGGGCAGCTCGGATTTCATGCGCGTGCCCTTGCCTGCGGCCAGAATCAAAACGGCGCAATCGGCCATGAGAAGCTCCTAAATGTTGAATAAATCGAGTAATTATCAAGCAATTTCATAACGCCAACACAGTGCGAACACACTCAATGGAATCTGAACAGGCCCATTAACAGAACAAAGCCAAACTAACGAGGGTCCAGGGAAATCATTTCCCTGGCGGGTGCAGGGCAGAGCCCTGCCGGGTTGAGGGCGGAGCCCTCATGGGTCCAGGGCAAAGCCCTGGCGGGTCGAGGGCGGCGCCCTCGTGGGGTCTGGGGCGAAGCCCCAGTCTCTTAAATCTTCCACGCAGATATGGCAACTGCTTGAATCGGGAACGATACTATAAGGAGGCGTTCTATCGCGCAACGCGCGGGCATAAAAAACGCCGCCCTGAATCGCTTCAGGGCGGCGTTGAATCACATCATATCGAGCCGCTTAGCTGTAACGCTTGGCGGCGGCGGCGATCTGCGCCTGATGGAAGGCGGCGCGATCACAGGCGTCGGCATGCTCATAGCCTTCGCAAGCGCTGTCGTTCATGCGCTTTTCTGCTTCGGACAGCGCGATCTCCGCTTCGTCCAGATCCACCTCGGTTCCCAGGGTGGCCTTGTCGATGAGCAGGGTCACGCGATCGGGACGCACCTCGGCGAAGCCCTTGGAGACGGCGATGTACACCGAATCATCGTCCTGGCCCACGCGCACCACACCGCTCTTGAGGGTGGTGATCATGGGCACGTGGCCGGGGATCACGCCAAAGTAGCCCTCACTGCCGGGCACGGTCACAATCTGCACATCTTCGGAGTAGATCACCTTTTCGGGGGTGATCAACTCCAGCTCCACGGAAACGCCGACCATGGAATCCTCCTGAATTCAAACCGCGCTGTGCGCGATCAAGGGCATGTAACGCCGGGACGGAAGCGCCGATTAGGCGTCAGCCGCCATCTTCTCAGCCTTCTCTTGCACTTCGGCCATGTTACTGACCATGTAGAAGGCGCCTTCGGGCAGGTGGTCGTACTTACCGGCGATGAGATCCTTAAAGCCCTTGATGGTGTCTTTGAGGGACACCAGCACGCCTTTTTGACCGGTGAAGGCCTCGGCGACGTGGAAGGGCTGGGAGAGGAAGCGCTGGATCTTACGCGCGCGGGCCACCACCAGTTTGTCCTCTTCGGAGAGCTCGTCCATACCCAGAATGGCGATGATGTCCTGCAGCGACTTGTAGGTCTGCAGAATACGCTGAACTTCACGCGCCACATCGTAGTGCTCCTGGCCCACGATCTGCGGGTCGAGGATGCGCGAGGTGGAGTCCAAGGGGTCCACCGCCGGGTAGATGCCCATCTCGGCGATGGAGCGCGACAACACGGTGGTGGCGTCCAAGTGCGAGAAGGCGGTGGCCGGGGCCGGGTCGGTCAAGTCGTCGGCGGGCACGTAGATGGCCTGCACCGAGGTGATGGAGCCGTCCTTGGTGGAGGTGATGCGCTCTTGCAGCTCACCCATGTCGGTGGCCAGGGTGGGCTGATAACCCACCGCCGAGGGGATGCGGCCCAACAGCGCCGACACCTCGGAGCCCGCCTGGGTGAAGCGGAAGATGTTGTCGATGAACATCAGCACGTCCTGACCGCCATGGTCACGGAAGTACTCGGCGATGGTCAGACCGGTCAACGCCACGCGGGCGCGGGCCCCGGGGGGCTCGTTCATCTGACCGTAAACCAGAGCCACTTTGGAGTTCTCCGGTTTGTCGGGATCGATCACGTTGGACTCGATCATCTCGTGGTAGAGGTCGTTGCCCTCACGGGTGCGCTCACCCACGCCGGCGAACACCGAGAAGCCGCCGTGACCCAGGGCCACGTTGTTGATCAGCTCCATGATGAGCACGGTCTTACCCACGCCCGCGCCGCCGAACAGGCCGACTTTACCGCCTTTGGCGTAGGGGGCGAGCAGGTCAATCACCTTAATGCCTGTCTCGAGGATCTCGGTCTCGGTGGATTGACGGGAGAACTCGGGGGCTTCGCGGTGGATGGCCCAGGAGTCTTCGGCGCCCACCGGACCCTTTTCGTCGATGGGGTCGCCCACCACGTTGAGGATGCGGCCCAGGGCTTTGTTGCCCACCGGCACTTTGATGGGGGCGCCGGTGTCGGACACCGTCTGACCGCGGACCACGCCGTCGGTGCTGTCCATGGCGATGGCGCGCACGGTGTTCTCACCCAGATGCTGCGCCACTTCCAGAACCAGGCGATTGTCGCCGTTGGTCAGGTGCAGGGCGTTCATGATGGCGGGCAGATCGCCGTCGAAGCGCACGTCGATGACCGGGCCGACGACCGAAATAACCTGTCCAGTGCTGGTTTCACTCATGGGATAGAACTCCGTTGCGTTACGTATCGACCGCGATGCGGATTAGTTTTTCAGGGACTCGGCGCCGCCGATGATCTCCATCAGCTCGGTGGTGATCGCCGCTTGGCGCGTCCGGTTGAATTTGATGCGCAGTTTGCGAATCATCTCGTTGGCGTTGCGCGAGGCGCTGTCCATGGCGGTCATGCGGGCGCCGTGCTCGGAGGCTTCCGACTCCGCTTGCGCCTGATAGATCTGCATGGACAAGTTGCGCGGCAGAATGGCCTCGAGGATCTCTTCCTCCTCGGGCTCATACATGTAGCTGGCCGCCGCTTCGGTCTCCGCGCCCTCTTCCGGCTGATCCACCGGCGCCGGGATGAGCTGACGCCAAGTCAACTCCTGGCTCATGGCCGACTTGAAGGTGTTGAACACGATGTAGCAGGCGTCAAACTTATCTTCATTGAAGGCTTTGACCAGCTCGCGACCCACTTCCTTCTCCAGGTATTCGAAGGTCATGTGCCGGGAGACGTCGGTGTGCACTTTGCGAATCAGCTTGCCATATTGACGCTTGAGCACGTCATGGCCTTTACGGCCCACGCAGGTGAGGGAGACTTGCAGACCCTCAGCTTGCAGACGGGCGATGCGCTCGCGCGTCGAGCGGATGATGCCGCTGTTGAAGCTGCCGCACAGACCGCGATCGGCGGTGAACACCACCAACTCGATGCGCTTATGCTCGCCGGGGCGACCGATGAGCAGGGTCGGCGCGCCGGGATTGTCGAGCATCGACGGCGCCAGCGAGCTGACCATGCGGTTCATGCGGCTGCTGTAGGCGCGCGATTGCACCGCGCGATCCGTTGCGCGGCGAAGTTTAGCGGCGGAGACCATTTTCATGGCCTTGGTGATCTGCCGGGTATTGGTAACCGACTTGATCCGACCGCGCAGGGCTTTCATATTGGCCATTGGCCTGAGCTCCTATGGTCGAGGTTGCCGTTTCGCTTAGGCCAGGAAGTCGGCGATGATGGACTTCAGGGCGTCGGCCAACGACTTTTCGATCTCGTCGGTCAGCTTGCCTTCGCTATCGATCTTGCTCACCACAGCCGCGTGCTTGGCGTGCATCTGCTTCAAGATCTCGGCTTCGGCGGCGGGGATGCGATCCACCGGGCAGTCGTCGAGGAAGCCTTTGGTGCCGGCGTAGAGCACGATCACCTGCTCGGGCATGGACTGGGGCGCATACTGGGGCTGCTTGAGCAGCTCCATCAGACGCTTGCCGCGGTGCAGCAGCTTCTGGGTGGCCGGATCCAGGTCGGAGCCGAACTGGGCGAAGGCGGCCATTTCGCGATATTGGGCCAGGTCCAGACGCAGGGTGCCGGCCACCTGTTTGGTGGCTTTGAGCTGCGCGGCGCCGCCCACGCGGGAGACCGACAGACCCACCGAGATGGCGGGACGCAGACCGGAGTAGAACAGGTCGGACTCCAGGAAGATCTGACCGTCGGTGATGGAGATCACGTTGGTCGGGATGTAGGCGGAGACGTCGCCATCCTGGGTCTCGATGATGGGCAGGGCGGTGAGCGAACCGGCGCCTTGCTCGTCGTTGAGTTTACACGCGCGCTCCAGCAGGCGCGAGTGGATGTAGAAGACGTCGCCGGGGTACGCTTCGCGGCCCGGAGGACGACGCAGGATCAGGGACATCTGACGATAGGCCACGGCCTGCTTGGAGAGGTCATCATACACGATCAAGGCGTGCATGCCGTTGTCGCGGAAGTACTCGCCCATGGCGCAGCCAGTGTAAGCGGCCAGGAACTGCATGGGGGCGGGATCCGACGCGGTGGCGGCCACCACGGTGGTGTACTCCATGGCGCCGTGCTCTTCCAGGGTCTTCACCACCTGGGCCACGGTGGAGCGCTTCTGACCGATGGCCACATAGATGCAGTAGACCGGCTTATCGGTGTCGTGGGTGCGCTTCTGGTTGATGATGGCGTCGATGGCCACGGCGGTTTTGCCGGTCTGGCGGTCGCCGATGATCAACTCGCGCTGGCCGCGGCCGATGGGCACCAGGCAGTCCAGGGCCTTGATGCCGGTGGCCAGAGGCTCATGCACCGATTTGCGGGGGATGATGCCGGGGGCTTTGACTTCGGCCAGACGACGCTCGCTGGTTTCGATCTCGCCTTTGCCGTCCACGGCGTTGCCCAGGGCGTCGACCACGCGACCCAGCAGGGGCTTGCCCACGCCGACGTCGACGATGCGGCCGGTGCGCTTGATGACGTCGCCTTCGGCGATGCCGATGACGTCGCCGAACACCACGATGCCGACATTGTCCTCTTCGAGGTTCAGGGCCATGCCTTCGGCGCCGTTCTCAAAGGCGACCAATTCGCCGGCCATGACGTTGTCCAGACCGTAGGCGCGCACGATGCCGTCGCCAACGGCGATGACGTGGCCGACCTCGGAGACTTCCGGCTCTTTGCCGTAGTCTGCGATCTGTTGCTTGAGGATTCCGCTGATTTCCGCGACGCTGATGGTCATCGGCCCTTATCCTTTCATGATCTCTTTGAGTCGGTGCAACTGATTGCGCACGGAGTAGTCCATCATTACGCTGCCCACCTGAACCACCAGGCCGCCCAGCAACTCGGGCTTCTCTTCCAGCTCCAGCTCGACTTGCTTGCCGGTGGCTGCCGAGAGGGAGGCGCCGAGGGCGTCGCTTTGACGCTTGAGCAGGGCTTTGGGCGTTTGCACGCGCACGGCGATTTTGCCAGCGCGGGCGTCCAGATCGCGCTGGTAAGCGGCGACGATATCCGAGAAGATGTTCATGCGACGCTTATCGAGCAGCAGGCGCAGGAAGTTCGCGCTCACCGGTTGCGGCTCGGCTTTGTCGATGTAGGTGGTCAGCGCGGCGTGTTGTTCGCTCTTGGCGGCTGTGGGGTTGGTCAGCAGCTGCGCGAAGGCGGGGGTCTCAGCGATCAACTCATTGAACTGAGCCAGATCCTGTCCCACGACTTCCAGCGCGTTCTGTTCTGCGGCCAGCTCCGCCAGGGCCGACGCATAGCGTTTGGCGATGGTGCTATCGTGCACGGCGATGGTCCTTACGCGACAAAGTGAAGCGGCGGCTTCGCCGGAAAGGGGCGAAACCAAAACCCGAACTGTTTACCATTCCTGGCCTGTAAGATCAATGTTTGAGCCGATTTTTGCGCGAGTTTTTGCCGATTTGAAAAAATGTCCGCAATCACTGATGGTGTTCTTTATCGGGCAAAGCAATGATATATAAGAAGTTTATAATATACTGCTTTGCAGGCCCTTGTCAGCGTCGCGTTGGGATGTGTCCAATGGCGTCATGCAAATGGCTTATGCACGTGGGTTCTGATGGGAGATGAGCGTGGGAAAAATCCTGGTTTGGTTGTTTACAGGGCTGATCATATTCGAGATCTGGCTGATGATCCAGGTGGGCGGAGAGATCGGCGCGGGCAATACGATTCTGGCGATGTTTGGCACCGCCATCATCGGCGTGGCGTTGGCCCAGCGCGAGGGGATGAAGACGCTGGTGACCATGCAGGAGCGTCTGGCGCGGCAGGAGACGCCGGGCAAGGAGATGGTCGACGGCGTAATGCTGCTGTTGGCGGGGGTGTTTCTGATTCTGCCCGGCTTCTTCACCGATACATTGGGCTTCTTGATGGTGTTTCCGTTCACCCGCGCGCCCATTCGTATCTGGTTGATGAAGCAGTTCCGCGCCGGATTGGCTTCTGGCAGTGTACGCGGATCGTTCCACGCCAGCCGTACGGTCAGTCGCCCGGCCTCGGAGACGGTGGTGGATGGCGAGGTGCTGCGCTCTGACGAACAGGCGGCGGGCTCTGATGTGCGGCGACTGCCCCATGGGAGCGAGGAGCCGCGGCGCGGGCCGGGTGAGGATTCTTGATCAGTTCTCTATGCGGTTGAATGTAAACTTTGGCATTGGCGATTTTGAAAATGAAAGATATCGAGGGCTCTGCCCTCGAGCTCCCAACTGCCACCCCATGGGCTCCGCCCATACCCGCTGGGGGCGCGGCCCCCAGACCCCGCCTCCGGCCAGCCGGAGGCCAATAGTCAGCGCTAGCTCGACCAGCATTACGCAAACATTGGCCGTTTTGTACAGTTTTGGTTGCGCCTGGTTAGCGTTGGTGCGCCCGCGAGACTCCGCGTCCGCACTCTAGCCCTGAATGGCTTGGTGAAGTTCCGCGTGGGTCAGGGCGCCTTGGCGCAGGATGGTCACGCCCTGGGCGTCGGCGCGGGCGATGGTGGAGGGGGGCGCTTGGGGGTGGTCCGCGCCGGGAATCAGGGCCGCCAGCGCAGCGCCCCACTGCGCCTGCATCTGCGCCGGAGTGAGCAGATCCGCGCCGCTGGGGTTGGCGCTGGTGGAGACCAGCGGTCTGCGCCACTGCGCCATCAACTGCGTCACAATTGGGTGCGGCGAGATGCGCACCGCGACTTCGCGCGCGCCCTCGGGGCCGCGCAGATCGCCGGTGATGCGGTCGGATAGGTGCGGCGCGGCGGGGAGGAGCAGAGTCAATGGACCAGGCCAGAAGCGTTGCATCAGGCGGCGCGACGGCGCGTTGATGCGCGCCGCCACCCGCGCCAGGGCGGCGGTGTCGGGCAGCAGAAGAATCAACCCTTTGCCTGCGTTGCGCCCTTTGAGGGCAAGCAGGCGCTTGAGCGCGACGGGATTGAACGGATCGACGCCCAGACCATGGACGGTTTCAGTGGGGTAGGCGATGACGCCGCCTGTCTGCAGGGCTGAGACGGCAAGGGAGATCTCGTCAGACATCGCCATAGGTGGAAGATCCTTTTTCCAAACCGGCTGCCAATTCCGTTGCAGTGCGCAGAGCTTGCAGAGGTGCGCGAAAGACAAACTAACGAGGGTCCAGGGAAATCATTTCCCTGGCGGGTCGAGGGCGGCGCCCTCGTGGGGTCTGGGGCGAAGCCCCAGTCTCTTATATTCCCCCAGATTTTTCCGTCATTTATCCGTATTGATCGCCCCTTACAGCTCGTCCATCTTCTTTTGCAAAGCGCGATCCTTGGCCTCCACGGCGGCGACCATCTCACGACGGGACTCCACCATGCGGGCGGCCAGATCCTCATCGGCCAGCGCCAGAATCTGCGCGGCGAAGATGCCCGCATTCTTGGCTCCAGCCTTGCCGATGGCCATGGAGGCCACCGGGATGCCGCCGGGCATCTGCACGGTGGAGAGCAGCGCGTCCATGCCTTTGAGATCGGTGGCCGAGAGCGGCACGCCAATCACCGGCAGGGTGGTCTCAGACGCGGTGACCCCCGCCAGGTGCGCTGCGGCGCCCGCGCCGACGATGAACAGCTTGACGCCGCGCGCAGGGGCGTTCTTGACGTACTCGTGGGTGCGCTCGGGGGTGCGGTGAGCGGAGGTGACGATCATCTCAAACGGGATGTCGAAGCTCTTTAGGCTGCGTCCGGCCTCTTTCATGACGTCGAAGTCGGAGTCGGAGCCCATCATAATGGCCACTTTCGGGGAGTCGGACATGGGTTCGGTTCCTCGAGAATTTGGGTAATCGTTACAGGGTTGAATTGTGGTGGGAGCAGCCGCGCAAAGGCGCGTTACTCCAAACCGGCCTCTTCCAGTTCGGCGGCTTCCTCCTCTTCGCGGGCCACGGCGCGGTGGCCGATGTCGCGACGGTAGTACGCCTCTTTCCATTCGATGCGGCGCACGGCGGCATAGGCCGCTTCGCGGGCGCCGGTGACGCCTTTGCCCAATGCGGTGACGCCCAGCACGCGGCCGCCATCGTTGATGATGCGTCCGTTCTGGCGCTTGGTGCCCGCATGGAACACCACGCAGTCTTCCATCTCCGCCACCGCGTCCAGGCCGTCGATGGTCTGGCCTTTCTCATAGGCGTTGGGGTAGCCGTTGGAGGCCATCACCACACATACGGCGGCGCGCTCGTCCCACTCGATCTCCTGCCCCTCCAGCTCGCCGCGGGCGGCGGCCAGCAGCACCGGGACCAGATCCGACTTCATGCGCATGAGCAGCGGTTGGCACTCGGGATCGCCAAAGCGGGCGTTGAACTCCAGGGTCTTGATGCGGCCATCGTCGATCATCAGACCGGCGTAGAGGATGCCCTGGAAGGGGCGTCCTTCCGCCACCATGGCGCGGGCGGTGGGCAGCATCACCTGATCCATGGCGCGACGCACCATCTCGGCGTCCAGCACCGGCGCGGGCGAGTAGGCGCCCATGCCGCCGGTGTTGGGGCCGGTATCGCCTTCGCCCACGGCTTTATGATCCTGCGATCCGGCCAGAGGGACCACGGTTTCGCCATCGACAATGGCCAGGAAGGAGGCCTCTTCGCCTGCGAGAAACTCCTCCACCACCACCTCATCGCCAGCATCGCCAAACTCGCGCTTGACCATGATGCGATCGAGGGCGTCCATGGCTTGGGAGATGGTTTGACACACCACCGCGCCTTTGCCCGCGGCCAGCCCGGAGGCCTTGATGACGATGGGGGCGCCCTGAATGCCGACGTAGGCTTTGGCGGCCTCGGCGTCGGAGAAGGTGCGATGTTCGGCGGTGGGGATGTTGTATTTGGCGAACAGGGACTTCATGAAGGCTTTGGAGCCTTCGATCTCGGCGGCGGCCTTGGAGGGGCCAAACACCAGCAGACCACGGGCGCGCAGGGCGTCGGCCAGGCCCAGCACCAGCGGCAATTCGGGGCCGATGACGGTCAGGTCGATATCCTTCTGCACGGCGAATTCGGTGAGCGCATGCACGTCGTCCACGGAGATGTTGACGCACTCGGCATGTTGCGCGATGCCCGGGTTGCCCGGGGCGCAGTAGATCTTCTCCACCAGCTCGGATTGGGCGATTTTCCACACCAGGGCGTGTTCGCGCCCGCCGCCGCCAACCACCAGAATGTTCATGCAGTCGTATCCTCGCGCCATGTCTCGCCGGGTGAGCGGCGGGTGAGAGTAAAAGGGAGGGGCCGGGTGTTGTCACGGCCCGCCGCAAATGAAAAGCCCCGCAGTGAGCGGGGCCGTTTTCATGCGGTCGCCAGGGGCCATTATGACGCTTTGGCGTCCCCTGCGTCACAGGTTTTAATCCCCAGCAGGGTGTAAGCGGGGCAGAATTTGATCAGGCCGGTGAGCAGCGGCACAACGCCGATGTAGCCCCAGGGGCCGACAATGCCCATCACCGCCAGCGCGATCAGCGCCGCGCCCGCCACAATCCGCAAAATCCGGTCGATACCGCCAACGTTGCAATTCATCGCCAATCTCCAGTTCAGTCTGCAGGGAATAGGGAGGAGACGCGCCAATACGCGCTCACGCTCTAACAGACAGTGAGCGGATCAATTGGTTGCAGTCGATTGCATCGCCAGAGCGTTCTTTTTGGCCAGCTCTTGGTAAAAGTCGGCGCGCTCCACATTGATGGCCACGCCATAGCGGCTGCGACGGAAGATGTCGTCAAGAATGTGCGCCGAGACGATGGAGCCCTCTTTGGCGGCGCTATCGAGCAGGTTGACGCCATAGTTCTTGTCGGTTTCAACGCCGATGCCCTTGAGGAAGCAGAGCCCCATCAGGCCGCGGTTGGCGCCTTCAAGCAGCTGCGGGATATTGCGTTGTTGCACTGGCGCGGCCAGGGCGCAGATCTGCTTCATGGGCGCCGAGCGCAGGCCGACGAAGCTGCTGCCCGCCGGTCCTTGCACCAAGGCGGTCACCAGGGGGTTGAGCACCCAGTTCTGACCGCCGTGGTAGGCTTTTTCATAGTAGGCCACGCCGTTGTTGTAGGCGATATCACAGCTCTTGTCGCCCAGTTTGCCGGTGAGGTAGCAGTGGCCGACAGCGGCTTGCGCCATGGCGTTGCCGCCCACCGCCTGGGAGACGATGGCGTCCCAGTTGGCTTGCTCTTTGGCCCACTCCATCACGCTGTGCGCATCGGCTCGAGCCTGGGTGGTCAGGAGGCTCAGCAACACGGCGGAGCACAGGGCAATCCAACGCTTAGTCATAATCAATCACCCAGTTGGCCAAAGTATTTTCAGAGGCTTGGGAAAAAAGGATAAAACAGAGCTTCATGCAGCGACGAACGCGCCAGCCGGGCCAGAATAGGGGCGCCCGGCTGGCGCTGTCAAGATGGCTGGAAGGCGGGCTTTAGTGGCGGAAGTGGCGCATGCCGGTGAACAGCATGGCCATGCGATGTTCGTTGGCGGCGGCGATCACCTCTTCATCGCGCATGGAGCCGCCGGGCTGAATCACCGCCGTGGCGCCCGCTTTGGCGGCGGCGTCAACGCCGTCGCGGAACGGGAAGAAGGCGTCCGAGGCCAGCACGCTGCCGGCGATGGGATTCTCTTTTTGTCCGGCGTTGCGAGCCGCCTCCTGCGCCTTCCACACGGCGATGCGGGAGCTGTCCACGCGGCTCATCTGCCCGGCGCCGACGCCGATGGTGCGGTCGCCTTTGCAGTAGACGATGGCGTTGGATTTGACGTGTTTGACGATCTTCCAGCCAAACAGCAGATCCTTCATCTCCTGCTCGGTGGGGGCGCGTTCGGTGACCACTTTCAGGTCGCCGTCGTTGAGCATCTTGAGGTCGCGATCCTGCAGCAGCAGGCCGCCGGTGACGCGCTTCATATCCCACGGGTTGCGCTTTTGCGCGCCGCCCAGAGTGGGCAGGCGCAGAATGCGCAGGTTCTTCTTGGCGGCGAACGCCTCCAAGGCCCCGCCGGTGTACTCCGGGGCGATGATCACCTCGGCGAACATGGCGGTGATCTCTTTGGCCAGGACCTCGTCCACGGTGGCGTTGAAGGCCAGGATGCCGCCGAAGGCGGAGATCGGATCGGTGTCGCGGGCCATGCGGTAGGCGGTCAGCAGCTCGGAACTCTGCGCCGCGCCGCAGGGGTTGGCGTGTTTCACCACCACCGCCGCTGGCGAGCTGTCGAACTCCTTGACCAGCTCCAGGGCGCCGTTGGCGTCGTGGATGTTGTTGAACGACAGCTCTTTGCCCTGCAGCTGCTCGGCGTTGGCCAGGGAGGGCTCGTCGCTTTCCGGCTGCTCCACGTAGAAGGCGGCGTTTTGGTGCGGGTTCTCCCCATAGCGCATGGCCTGGGATTTTTTGAACTGCACCGTGTAGGTGTCGGGGAAGCCGCCGGGGCGGCCCTGGCCGTCGAGGCTGGAGAGCCAGTTGGAGATGGCGGCGTCGTAGGCGGCGGTGCGGGCGTAGACCTTTTTCGCCAACTCGGCGTTGAGTTCGTAGGGAGCTTCGCCGCCGTTCTCAGTCAGGGCGGTGAGTACGCGCTCATAGTCCGCCGGGTCGGTGATGACGGTGACCGAGCGGTGGTTTTTGGCCGCCGAACGCAGCATGGAGGGGCCGCCGATATCGATGTTCTCGATGGCCTCTTCCAGGGTGCAGTCGGGGTTGGCCACGGTGGCTTCGAAGGGGTAGAGGTTCACCACCACCATATCGATGGTGTCGATGCCGTGGTCGGCCATCTGCTTTTGATGGTCGGCGTTGTCGCGCAGGCCCAGCAGGGCGCCGTGGACTTTGGGGTGCAGGGTTTTGACGCGACCGTCGAGCATCTCCGGGAAGCCGGTGAAGTCGGAGACGTCCATCACGTCGAGCCCGGCGTCGCGCAGCATTTTGGCGGTGCCGCCGGTGGAGAGGAAGCTGACTCCCAGTTTGGCCAGACCCTCACAGAAGGGGACCAGACCCGATTTATCCGAAACGCTGATCAGGGCGCGTTTAACAGCAGCCATTGGCGACTCTCCAAACAAAAGCGCGGCCAAAAGGCCGCCGAAGTGTATGTGTTTTTGGGTCATTGTTTCTCGGAACGACCCAAAAAGTCCGCAGCGCAAGGCGTGCGCCGATCTAGACATTTACGAGGGTCCAGGGAAATCATTTCCCTGGCGGGTCCAGGGCGGCGCCCTGGTCGGGGTCTGGGGCGAAGCCCCAGTCTCTTCACGCTTTCTATCAGTAGCGCTATATTATTCAGACCTTTGCCACACAGCGGCGAAGAAGCCATCGCTGGATTGATCCTGCGGCGCGGCGCGCAACCAGGGATCGACGCTCTCCTCGCGCCACAATCCCGGCGGCGTCATGCCCGCATGGCGCAAGAGATCCTGCGTCGGCAGCGGCGTCCAGTCGGGGTGCGCGGCGTCGAAGGCGCGCGCTTGCGCTTGATTCTCCGCCGCCAGCAGCGAGCAGGTGGCGTAGACCAGCCGTCCGCCGGGTTTGACCAGTTGCGCGGCGCGCGCCAGCAGTTGCGTCTGCAGCGCCGCCAAGCGGGTAATCTCTTCGGCGCGCAAGCGCCACGTCAGATGCGGTTGTCGCCGTAGTGTGCCCAGTCCGCTACAGGGGGCGTCGACCAGCACCGCATCGGCCTGCTGGCGCCAGGGCGTCAGGGCCGGGTCGTCATCGCCGCCAGTGAGCGGTTGAATCTCTACGCTGCGCGCGCCCGCGCGCTTGAGCCGGGGGCGCATCCTATCCAAACGGTGGGCGTGAACGTCACAGGCGATGATCTTGCCTTGGTCCCCCATCAGCGCGGCCAGATGCAGCGCCTTGCCGCCGCCGCCCGCGCACAGATCGATGATTGTTTGTCCCGCCTGGGCGCCGCACAGGGGCGCTATCAACTGACTGCCCGCGTCCTGAATCTCATACAGCCCATCGGCGAAGGCGCTATCATTTCGCAGATTCCGTCGCGCCGTCAACCGCAATCCGTCGGCGATGCCCGGCAGGGGCGTGGTCTCCACGCCGTCGCGCGCCAACCGCGCCTGCAGCTTGGTCGGGCTGGTGCGCAGCCGATTGACCCGCAAGTCCACCGGCGCGGGCTGCTGCAGCGCCGCCATCAGCGCGGTGAGTTCGGCTTCGTCACGCTCCGCCAGCAGCGCGTCACACAGCCAGTCGGGCAGACTCAAGCGTTGGGCGGTGGTCAGCGCGGGGTCAGGCGGCGGCGCGCCTTCGGCCAGCCATGTCTGCGCACGCTGCGCCAGCGGGGTCAGATCGGCCTGTTCAATCCAATTTTCCAGCGGCGTGGCGGGATCTTCCGCCCACCCAAGCAGACGCAAATGACGCAGCACAAAGTAGCTCAGATCGCCAATGCGGGCGCGGTCGCGCTTGCCCAGCTTGGGGTATTGGCGAAAGAAGCGCCGCAGCAGCCCCTCGGCGCCCTGGTCGCGTTGGCGCAACAGGTGCGCGGCCAGTTCAGCGGCCAGCGGCGGGTCGGAGCGCATGGATCAGGAGGCGGCGGGGGCGTCTGGCGCGGCGGGCGCGTTGTCCGTGCCATCCACCGCCGCAATGCCCGCGTGCACGCTCTTCACCAGCACCGCCAGCGGCACCGCGAAGAACACGCCGATGATGCCCCATAGCGAACCAAACACCAGCACGGCGATGATGATGGTGGTGGGGTGCACCTTGACCGATTCGCCCAGCACCAGCGGAATCAGGATGTTGGCGTCGATGATCTGCAGCACCGCATAGGCCAGAATCACCTGCCCGGCGTCCCAGGTGAGGCCCAGCTCCACCACCGCCAGCACCACCACCGGCACCGTCACCGCGATTACGCCCAGGAACGGAATCAATACCGAAACGCCGGTGAGAATGGCCAGCAGCAGGGCGTAGGGGAACGACATCACCGCAAAGGTGAAGAAGGTCATCGCCCCCAGCAGCATCATCTCCCAGAACTTGCCGCGCAGATAGCCGCCCATGCCCGCATCGGCGTCGGCCAGCACGCGGAACAACAGCGCCCGTTCGCCGGGCAGATACTGCATGTAGGTCTCCTTGAGCTTGCTCTTGTCCATGAGGAAGAAGAAGGCCATGAAGGGGACCAGGAACAGATAGATGACAATGGAGATCAAACCGGGGATGCCGGTGAGCAGAAAGCCCAGCGACTCGGTGGCCAGCTCCTGCAGGCGTTCGGAGACCGCCACCAGCAGATCCTCCACCAGACGCGGATTGACCACGCCTTCGGCCATGGCCACGCCCTGATAGGCCAGTTCACGCATTTTGGCGGTGATGCGGGGGGTCTGCTGCAGCAGATCCGTGACCTGCTGCACCAAAATGGGCGCCAGACCGAAGATCAGCGCCAGCATGCCCAGCACAAACAGCAGGAACACCAGGGAGGCCGCCACTTTGCGGGGAATTTTAATCCGCGTGAGGGGCCGCACCAGCCCTTCGAGCAGGTAGGCCACGAACAGCGCCACCAGCACCGGTCCCAGCGCCGCGCCCAGCAGCCAGATGCCCAGCGCGATCACCGCCAGCGTCGCCAACATGGCGATGACGTCGGGATTGTGCAGGCGCGTCCATTGGCGGGTCAGATAGTTGGACATGCTGGGCATGAGGGATTTCCAGGCCGGTGGGAGCGGTCAAAAAGGCTATTTATGGCAGAATCAACACAGGCGCGCCAGGGCTTTTCAGCCAATCGAACAGGGTCAGGATGTGCTGGCCGCGCATGCGGATGCAGCCATGGGAGGCGGGGATTCCCAGGCGCTCGAGGTAGGGCGTGCCGTGGATGTAGATGTAGCGTTCGAAGGAGTCCACTCCCGGCCCCTGATTGACGCCCGGCTCGGCGCCGCGCAGGCGCAGAATGCGGGTGGTGATGTAATCCTGCGTCTCATCTTCGCTTTCCAGCACCCGCACCGGCAGAGGCTGGCGACCGCGAAACAGACGCCCCAAGGGCTCGCCCGCGCCGATCATATCGCTCACAGAGTGCAGCCCGGTGGGGGTCTGATAGCTGTTTTCCCGGCAGCCGAAGCCGTTGGCGGCGGTGGAGATGACAAAACGCCCTCGCACCCGACCATTCGGGTGGAGGGCGTAGAGCATCTGCGACGCCCCCAGCACCACCAGGGCGGGGCCGGGCCCTGACCAGCCGGAGCTGGTCAGGGTCGCATAGGCCGTGGTGAGATGGTCCTGATCAGTCATCGCCGCCCATGATGCCGAGGATCTGCAGCAGGGAGATGAACAGGTTGAACAGATTGATGTACATGGACAGCGCCGCCGACCCCGGGGGGATGGCCCAGGGTTGGTTCTTGAGCTGCTGGGTCTCCCACACGATGATGCCGGAGAAGATCACCGCGCCCATGGCGGCCATGGCGAACTGCATGGCGCCCGACTGGAACAGGAAGGCGTTGAGCAGACCGCCGACGATGAGCACGATCACCCCCGCCATGAGCATGCCGCCCAGCATGGAGAGGTCACGCTTGGTGGTCAGGGCGTACATGGACAGACCGCCGAAGGCGGCGCCGGTCATGAAGGCGGCCTGGCCGACGATGTGGGACATACCCGCGCCCACGTAGTAGGCGATGATGGGGCCTGCGGAGAAGCCCAGGGCGCTCGCCGCCAGCAGCAGGGTGGCGGTGTTGCGCACGAACGAAGCCAGAATCACCGCGCCTAGGCCGATGAAGCTGACCAGCATGGGGTTCTGCAGGGCGAACGGGCTGTGCATGCCCATCCAGCCGCCGATCACGCCAAACACCATGGACAGCGCCAGGTAGGCGTAGACCTGTTTGAGGTAAGCGGCCGCGTCGGCGGTGAAATCCAGTCCGGCGGCCCGAGCGTCCGCTCGGCCCATCGTCTCGACGCGGGCTGTGGCGCGGGGGTCAAAACCGTGACGATCGTTCACAATAACTCTCCTTTTAGAGGGTAGACAAACACAATAACGAACAAGTGTTTAGCGTAGCGGAAAAGCCGCCTCACCCATTAGATAGGCGGTTTGTGGTTCGATTGCAAGCCAAGCCTGCTTGATGCGGCGATTGATCCCGGCTCGCTTGCCGAACGTGAGCGAAATTTACTTTCCCGTTCGCATCCTTTAGACTGCCGCCGTCTCCAACGATTCCAACGTGTGGTCGATTCGGTTCCGTCGCGCGACGCGCCGAATCCAGCAAATTTTGAGGTGTGCCATGTTTCCAGGCGTGATGTCCGCTTTGATCACTCCCTTCGCCGACGGCGTCTTTGACCGCGACGCCTTTGCCGCGCACATTGAGTACCAACTGGCTGGCGGCGTCGACGGCGTGGTGCCCTGCGGCACCACCGGCGAGTCCGCCACCCTGACCCACGATGAACACAAGACGGTGATCACCGCCTGTATCGAAATCGTCGCCGGTCGAGTCCCGGTGCTGGCGGGCACCGGCAGCAACAGCACCGCCGAATCCGTCGAGCTGACCAAGTTCGCCCAGAGCGCCGGGGCCGATGGGGCGCTGTTAATTACGCCCTACTACAACAAACCGACCCAAGGCGGTTTGATCGCCCACTACAAGGCCGTGGCCGAAGCGGTGGAGCTGCCCATCGTGCTCTACAACGTGCCCGGACGCACCGCCCTGAACATGCTGCCGGAGACCGTGGCGCAACTGTCGGATCTGCCCAACGTGGTGGCGATCAAAGAAGCCACCGCCAATATGGAGCAGTGCAGCAACATTCACCGTCTGTGCGGCGATAAGATCTCGCTGATCTCCGGCGATGACGCCACCTTCCTGCCGTTTTTGAGCATTGGCGGCTCCGGCGTGATCTCGGTGGCCTCCAATCTGGATCCCAAGCGCATGAGCGCCATCTACGAGCATTGGAACAAAGGCGAGATCGCCCAGGCCCGCGCGGTGCACGAGGAGCTGCTGATTCTCAACAATCTGCTGTTCTGCGAAACCAGCCCGATCCCGGTCAAGGCCGCGGTCTCCATGCTGGGCTTCTGCCGCGACGAGCTGCGTCTGCCGCTGCTGCCCATGAGCGACGCCCCGCGCGCCAATCTGCGTGATGAGTTGACGCGCCTGGGGCTGCCGCTCAAGTGAGGGCATGGGCGCACAGCGGTCATGCGGGGGCGCGTGAGGACGGGCGTGCCCTATGAACCAGGATCGCGACATCCTCACGGTGATCGTGGCCATCGTGCTGCTCTCGGCGCTGGCGCTGGGCTTCGGCGCCATCAAGGAGCAGTGGCGCCAGCAGGCCCCGGAGATGGTCAGCGGTCCGCCGCCAGCCTATGATGATCGCGGTCGCGCCTTGGCGCAGAAGTGCGCCGCCTGTCACGATCTGACCTCGGCGCGGGCGGTGCGGCCCTCCGGCCCGCCGCTGTGGGGGGTGGTGGACGCGCTGGCGGGGGGCTCGCGCTATGCCCATTCGCGCGCGTTTCGCGACGTCACCGGCGCCGAGTGCCTGATCTGGAGTCGGGACAATCTGGATCGTTATCTGCGCAATCCCAACGAGGTGTTGCCGGGGGGGGCGTCGGGCTTTGCGGGGTTGAGCAACCCGGAGGAGCGCGCGGCGCTGCTGGACTATCTGATGACCCTGCGCGACGAGCCGTCGCCGGTGGATCGCTCCTTGGCGCCGGACAATTACGATACTGTCTACAAGTCGTTGCGCGATAAGCGCGGGCGTTTGGGCAAGGAGTGGCGCCTGGTGGGCAAACGTGAGGCGCAGAAGTGCCAGGGGTGCCACGATTTGAGCCGCAAGAGCCGCGAGCTGTTGGCGCCGCCGTTGTGGCGCATGGTGGGGCGCGCGGCGGGTAAGGCGCGGGGGTTCTGCTACTCCCCGGCATTCCAGGCGGAGCTGAAACATCGCGGCGGCTGGCGTTGGGACGAGCGCGAACTCTACCGTTTCCTGTATAATCCTCAAGGGAGCATGCCGGGCACGCGCATGCTGTTCCGCGGCGTGCGCGACGATGCGGCGCGCATGGCGCTGATCGCCTATTTGAAAACCTTGCGCTAGGCCAAATGGCCGCGCTGAAAAGAGCTGCAGATGTCCATTCTCGTCATCGCCGAGAACCGCAAAGCGCGGTTCAACTATGAAATTCTCGACACCTTCGAGGCGGGCGTGCAGTTGCTCGGCACCGAGGTTAAGTCGGTCCGCAACGGCAAAATCAATATCGGCGACTCCTACTGCCTGGTGCGCAACAACGAGGCGTGGTGGATGAATGGCCACATTCCCGCCTACAGCCATGGCGGCTACGTCAATCACGAGCCGTTTCGCACCCGCAAACTGCTGCTGCATGGCTATGAGATCAAGCGCTTGGTGGGGTTGATTCAGGAGAAGGGTCTGACCCTGGTGCCGCTCAAGTGCTACTGGAAGGGCTCCAAGCTGAAGCTGGAGTTTGGCGTGGGGCGCGGCAAGAAGATGCACGACAAACGCGCCACCACCAAGGAGCGCGACTGGAAGCGCGAGCAGGGGCGCATCATGAAGGGCGGCTCCCACGATTGAGCGCAAGCGCTGTGACTGCTCGATATAGACTCAGTCAAATGCAGAATTGAACAGTGGCGGTTTTGGCGATGGAAGATATCGAGGGCTATGCCCTCGAGCTCCCAAGGTCAAAATCCAAACCGTGGGCGCCGCCCACACCCGCTGGGGGCGCGGCCCCCAGACGATTTGGCAGGATTGCCAAATCGGACTCGCACAACGAGCCCGAAGGGTGAGGGCCATGGATGGCCCGAATCACCCCGCCGCTGACCAGTCGGCGGCCAATATAGTCGCTAGCATTCAAAAGTGCACATATGGGCGCTGAAAGATATCGAGGGCTCCACCCTCGAGCTCCCAACATCAAAATCCAAACCGTGGGCGCTGCCCACACCCGCTTAAGGGTCTCAGACCCTTAAGAATCCCGCCAAATGTCTATTGGAAATTTGTCCCATAGTCAGCGCAAGACCAACCAGTGTCACGCAAACATTGAGCGCTTTGGATTTGTGTCATTCTGGATTCAAGCGGCTATAGTCAGCGCAAGCCGGGCCTACGTCACGCAAGCATTGGCTGTTCTGTGCAATTTTGGTTTCGCATAGCGATATCAGCAAAGACGTTCGGAATCGCCCAGGCACAAAAAAACCCCGACGGAAGCGTCGGGGTTTTTGCGTTGTATCCCACGTGTCAGGCGATGCGAGCGGCGCCGTTCAGTTCAGGGCTTGGGATTCACGGCTCCCTTCAGCCCCAGCGAACTGGGCGGCGCCATCCAGCGACGCATGCGTTCGATGAAGCGGCCGCGATTGGGCGGAACCGGACGTTCAGCCAGCAGCATCACCGCCGCGCCCATCTGCACCGAGGCGAAGGTGAGGCCGAGGAAGAAGGTGAGAATCACCTGCGCCAAGCCGCCGTTTTCTGCGCCGGAGAGCAGTTTGCCCAGTTGATCCACATCCCACAGGATCAAACACTGCACCGCCACAAAGGCCAGCACAAAGCCGGTAACAGCGTGGGTGATGAGAAAACGCACCAATTTGGGCAGCTTTTGCATAGCCTGATCTCCCGCGTTATGTTGAATGCCGTCGGCCATTGTGGCGGAAACCAGGTTGTGTCGTCAAGCGCCATGCCCTGGCCCATGGGCCTGAGTCAGGCGTCCTTCCGCTCGGTATGATCTTCAATAGCCCGCAGCAGCGTCTTCTTTTTCACCGGTTTGGCGACGTGGTCGTCACATCCTGCATGCAAAATTTGTTGTATTTCATTGGCCATGGCGTAGGCGGTGAGCGCCAGGATCGGCGTGGGGTCGCGCGTCTGCTCCTTCTCCCAGGCGCGAATGGCGCGCGTGGCCGCCAGGCCATCCATCTGCGGCATCTGCACATCCATCAACACCAGATCAAACGTCGCCTGTTGGAACAACTCCACCGCTTCAACGCCATTTTCGGCGAAGGTGAGTTGGTGTCCTCCGTCCCGGAGATAGGCCTCCACCAGGAGGCGGTTGTCGGCGGAGTCCTCCGCCACCAAGAGGCGCAATGAGCGCGTCGGGGAGTGGTCGCCGTCGTGGTCAGCGGCGTGGTGCGGCGCGGGCGCGCTGGGCAGATCAATGGTGAATTCGAACAGGCTGCCCTGCTCTGGTTCGCTCTCAACCCGAATGGCGCCGCCCATCAGATTGACCAGGCGTTGGGAGATGGTGAGCCCCAGGCCGGTGCCGCCAAAGCGCCGCGAAGTGGTGACATCCTCCTGGCTGAAACTGTCGAAGATCGACTCCAGCCGGTGCGGCGCGATGCCGATGCCGGTGTCCCGCACGCCCAGGTGGATGCGGTCTGTTGACGCAGGATTGGCCTGGAGGGTGACGCGCCCGTGTTCGGTGAATTTGATGGCGTTGCTCAGAAGGTTCACCAGCACCTGACGCAAGCGCAGGGCGTCGCCGCGCACCCAGCGCGGGGTCTGCGGCGCCAGCTCGGCGCGCAGGCGCAACTCTTTCTCCCCTGCGTGCGCCTCCATCATCTCCATCACGCCATCAATCAACTCATGCAGATCAAACACGGCGGACTCCAACTCAATGCGTCCCGCCTCAATCTTCGACAGGTCCAGAATATCATTGATGATGGACATCAACGTCTCGCCGGCGCTGTGGGCGATCTGCAGATAGCGCCGCGTCTCCGAGTGCAACTCCTGCTCCCGCTCCAGGGCCAACTCGCTCATGCCCAGCACAGCGTTCATGGGGGTGCGGATCTCATGGCTCATATTGGCCAGAAACTCGCTCTTGGCGCGGTTGGCCACCTCCGCCTCCTCCTTGGCGGCCACCAACGCCGCTTCGGCGCTCTTAAGGCGGGTGATGTCGATGTGAGTGCCCGCCATCCACAGCGGTTTGCCGTCATCGCTCCAGGAGACCACTGCGCCGCGGTCGAGAACCCACACCCAGTGGCCCGACTTGTGGCGCATGCGCGCTTCGCACTCGTAGTATTGACTCTCTCGCTTGAACAGACGTTGCAACTGGGCGTCAGAGTGTTTCAGATCATCCGGGTGGACCAGGTTGAGCCAGGTGTCGATGCTCACCGGCTCCAACTCTTCGAGGGTGTAGCCCACAATCTCCGCCCAGCGGGCGTTGAAAATGGTCTTGCCGCTCTGCACATTCCACTCCCACGAACCCGCCTGAGTGCCCTGCAGGATGTTCTCCAGGCGCTGCCGGGCGAACGCCAGCGCCTCTTCGGCTTCCTTGCGCTGGGTGATGTCGTGAACAATGACAAACAGCGTCTTGCCGCTGCTGGAGTGGATCGGGGTGGCGTAGAACTCCACCTGACGCAGCTCTCCGGAAGCAATGCGGTGAGTGAAGTGGAAGTAGTCGCGCTCCCCTTGCAGAATCAACTGGCAGACGCGCTGCATGTCGGGCTCGGGATTCACTGTGAGCGCATCCAGCGGCAGGTTGATCAGCTCCTTCTGGCCAAAGCCGTAGAAGCGCTGGGCGGCGTCGTTGGCGTTGACGATCTTGCCGGAGCTGGGCTCCACCAGCAGCATCACCGACTTGTTCTTTTCAAAGAAGGTGCGGAAGCGCGCCTCACTGGCTTTGAGTTGCCCCTCCAGGCGTTTGGCGGCGTCGATATCGCTATGGGCGCCCGCCATCTCCACCGGCTGGCCATGTTTGTCCCAGCGCGAGGCTTTGCCGCGCGCCAGAACCCACTTCCAGCGACCCGACTTGGCGCGCATCTGATAGGCGCACTCATAGTCGCTGGCGTGGCCGTGGAGATAGGCGTCCAATTTTTTCAGCACCTGCTGCTGCTGGTCCGGGTGGATCAGTTGGCGCCACTGGGCAAAGGCGCTGGGGGCCTCTTGCAGCGTGTAGCCCAGCATGGCGCACCAGCGCTCATCCACCTGCGTGCGATCGGTGGCGATATCCCAATGCCAACCGCCGTCGCCACTGCCCTTCAGCACCAGCTCCAGTTGGTTCTTGGCGCCATGCAATTCGGCGCGGGAGTCGCGGATCAGATCCAACACGCGGTTGATGGCGCCGATGACGGACACCACCTCGCGCGGGCCGATGGGTTCGATATTACTGCGCGGGATGCCATCGGCGTCACTATGCTCCATGGCGTGGGCAATATGCTGAATCGGCTGGATGATCTGCAGATGGAATAGCAGAAAGATGCCCACAAACAGCAGCAGCGAGATGATCAGCACGCTGAGTACGTCCGCGGTGAGAATGGCGCGCAGAGTTTTGTTCAGGTCACGGTCGGAGAAGTAGATGGTCACACGACCGATGGGGACGCCGTCGGCGTCGAGAATGGGTTTGGTCTCGCTAAAATAACTCGTTTGAAGGAGCCTCTTATGCGTGGAATTATTGGCCTCAAAGTCGATGATGCGCCAATCGGCGTCACGGATTTTGCCGCTGACGTATTCGGCTTGTCCCGCCACCTCCGCCATCAATCTATTGTTCACCACGATGGCGAAATTGTTCTCCCGATCCATTTCGTTATGCAGCAGCTTTTCATAGGCGAAGATGGAATAGGATTCGATCAGGTCGGCCAGATTGCGCTCCAATAACTGTACGCTGCGGGTGGCGCTGGCGTGCATGCGGTGTTGGATGTCCGTTTTGGCGGTTTGATAGTGATGCAGGGCGTGGGCGCTCATGGCCAGCGATACGCACACAATCACCGTGACGCCGATGACGACGTAGATGGATTGCTTGGCAATCAGCCGTTTCAGCCATGTGTTCATGACTCATCCACCCTCATTCAACCCCAACACGTTGCGGCGGATAATGGGCAGTTTTTCGGCGATATTGTTGGCGGAGATGGCGAGAATCGGCAGCTGGATCTCGCGGGGGACGCGCTGTCCAAGCAGGTGGCGATGCAGCGTGCTGACCGCTTTTTCGCCCATCAGGAACGGCTGCTGCATGGCGGCGCCCACCAGCGCGCCTTGGGGGATCAGCTGCAGAAACTCCGGTTCGGCGTCGAACGTCAGCAGCAGGATCTGGCCGGTTTTGCCGCTATCGTCGATGGCGTCCAGGGCGGCTTGATAGCGATCCGACCCTTGTAGCCACAGTGCGCGCATCTCCGGGTGTTCGGCGATCAGCGCGCGGGCGTGTTTGTAGGTTTCGTCGCGGGAGAAGTCGACCTGTTGGCGCAATCCGGCCCCGCGCACGCCATTTTCACTCAATGCTTTCATGAAGCCGCGCGTGCGCGCCTGACCATTCTCGCGCTTCTGCGGAATGGCGATGATGCCCACCGAGCCATCCATCCAATTGAGTTCGCGCAGTCGCTCCACCAACACCAGGCCAATTTCATAGGCGCCCTGGCGGTTGTCCGAGGAGATGTAGGAGACGTAGTGGCCGTCGTCGGCGCCGATATCGGCGATGATCACCGGAACCCCCGCTTTGGCGGCCATTTTGAGAATGGTTGCGCCTGCGGCGGAGTTGGTGGGGGAGGCAATGAGGCCGACAATATCGGATTTTAGCGCCGTCACGGCGTGCTGCAGTTCGTTGCGGGCGTCGTTTTCGGCGCTCATGACGGTGACCTGATAGCCCAACGCCTTGGCGCTGTGCTCAATGCCGCGGGCCATGATGCGCCAGAAGGGAATGCGCAGGTCGGAGACCAGGTAGGCCAGTTTGGGGGCGGCCGCAGTGGGGCTGGCGTGAGCAGGGGCGGGCTCCTGCGCCCTGGCGGCGGTGGCCAGCGTCATCAGAATACAGAGCAGGCCAATGAGCGGCGTGCGGCGGATCCAGGAATGAGTCGTAGCGCTTTTCATGGCTCCTCCAGGGCGTTGATGCGCTTTCAGCGGCGCATGGTTCTGCGTCGGAACTGGGTGAAAGCACAACAAAAATATGTGAACAGTGTCTCCATTATAGGCGATTGAAAAAATAAATGGCGGGTTAATGCAGAATGGAGATGACGGTTTTTCGTCGCCTCTCTATTTGTGCGGTCCGCTTGCAGCGCATGATGGCGCGCGCGTTCAGGCGCGACGGAATCCGTTGAACGGAGAGAGGACTATCGCCAAAATATTTTGTACTCTTTGTCGGGCTACAAAAGGCTGTGCATGCGAATCCGGGGCGTGCAGGCGAGGCGTTGGTTTGCGCGCGTGGGCGGCGTCGCCTTGCGGTGGAAGAGGTGTGTGTCGGCTGTGGTTGTATTGAAAAGAGGGCGGTGTGAAATACGCGTTCACTGAGATTTTTGATATTCCTGTTCTGACGCGGATTTGCGAGGGGTTTACGCGCATGACCGGCTCCACCACCGCGCTGCTCAGTCTGGATGGCCATGTGCATATCGCCACCGGCTGGCAGCCGGTGTGTATGCAGTTCCACCGCGTCAATCCCGGCACGGCGCAGCGCTGCACCGAGAGCGACACCATCCTGGCCGGGCAACTGAAAGAGGGCAATCAGTATAACGTTTATCAATGCAAAAACGGGCTGGTGGACGTGGCCGCGCCAATTCGCGTGCGCGGTGAGCACATGGCGAATTTCTTCATCGGGCAGTTCTTGTTTCAAGCGCCGGATACCGACTATTTCCATCAGCAGGCGCGCCAGTTCGGGCTTGATGAACCCGCCTATTTTGAGGCGTTGAGCCAAGTGCCCATCATCAGCCGGGAGGAGGTGAAACGGCGCATGGCGTTTTTGGTCGAACTGACCGAAGTGATCGCCCAGATGGGGGTGAGCAAGCTCGATGCGCTGATGTTCGAAGAGAAGTATCGCGCCGAGCTGGAAAAGCAGGTGCAGGACCGCACCCGTGAGCTACAGCGCAATGTGCAGGAATTGAACACGCTACAAGAGAAGCTCTCCGAGCAGTTGGACAGTCGGGAGGCGCTCAATTCGGAACTGCGGCGGGCCAAGGAGCGCGCCGATGCCTCCAACCGCGCCAAATCGGAGTTCCTGGCCAATATGAGCCACGAAATCCGCACCCCGCTCAACACCATCATGGGCATGGGCGAGTTGCTGCTGGAAGAGACGCAATCCACCCAGTGCCGTGATCATCTGATGGTGATGCACAGCGCCGGCGAAGCGTTGATGTCCTTGATTAATGACATTCTGGATCTGTCCAAGATCGAAGCGGGACAGTTGGCGCTGGAGCAGTGCGCGTTCGACCTCTACGAGTTGGGCGTCACGACCCTGAAGATCTTTCAATTCAAGTCGGAACAGGAGCGCGTGGTGGCGCTGGATTTCTATTATGACCCCGAGCTGCCGCAGTTTGTGGTGGGGGACCGGCAACGCATTCGGCAAGTGCTGATCAATTTGCTCGGCAACGCCCGAAAATTCACCCGCAGCGGCGGCGTCTGGATGGGGCTGAGCGCAGTGGCGGATGAGCGCGTCCTGTTTGAGGTGGTGGATACCGGCATCGGCATCGCCGTTGACAAGATGGAGCGGATTTTCCGCCCGTTCGAGCAGGCGGACAATTCGGTGGCGCGACAGTATGGCGGCACGGGGTTGGGACTCTCCATCAGCCGCCGCTTGGTGGAGGCTCTGGGCGGGATGCTGCGCGCCGAGAGCGAAGAGGGGCGGGGCAGCGTGTTTTCGTTCAGTATTCCCTTGCGCGCGGCGACGCATCAGGAGGTGGAGGGGCTGCAACGGGAGTTTGTGGAGCAGGGGGGCGGCTTGGTCAGCGAGCAGAGCGCTCCTCCGCAGCCACAAGGGTCTCCTCAGAGGGGCCGTCGTGTGCTGGTGGTGGATGATTCCGCAGACAATCGCAAATTGATCAGCGCATTTCTCGCTCGCACACAGCATGTGTTGGACTTGGCGGCCAATGGTCAGGAGGCGCTCAACATGTGGGCGGACAACCGCTATGACATTATCTTTATGGATGTGCAGATGCCGGTGATGGATGGCCTGACCGCGGTGCAGGAGATTCGGCGGATGGAGCGTGATCGCAACCGCGCGCCCACGCCCATTGTCGCCCTGACCGCCCACGCGATGCAGGAGGATGAGCGCAAGTCTCTGGCTGCAGGGTGTGATTTCCACATGACCAAGCCGGTCAAAAAGAATCTCTTGCTGGAGGTCATCCAGCTTCACGGAGTTTAGCCGACGAGCTTTGCTCCGTCGCAACGCGTTGGCCTGTTTCCGCTCCAGTGTCTCTTTTTTCTTTGGCTCACGCTCTATAGCCGCTTGAATCCAGAATGACACAAATCCAAAGCGCTCAATGTTTGCGTGACACTGGTTGGTCTTGCGCTGACTATTGGGACAAATTTCCAATGGAAATTTGGCGGGATTCTTAAGGGTCTGAGACCCTTAAGCGGGTGTGGGCAGCGCCCACGATTCGGCAGGATGGCCCGAATCACGGTTTGGATTTTGATGTTGGCAACTGGAGGGCGGAGCCCTCGATATCTTTCAGCGCCCATATGTGCACTTTTGAATGCTAGCGACTATATTCCTCTTACCTGCTTCGTTCAGTCTCTCCCTTGCATGCTCTGTGGGCGCCTTTGCGCGCGCTCACGAAAACAATGACTCTCCATTGAATCGATTCAGCATGGGCCTTGCTCAGAACGCCTTTGCGCCCTCTTGTCCTGGGCGACTGCTTGTGGGCGTCAGCGGTAAAGTCAGGAGCCGTTTTCCCGGGCAGCGTATTGTTGTTGGGGGGAAAGTTATTGTTTTGTTGGCATAAAATCAGCTTTTGTCCGCTTGGGTTAACGCCTGTGGATATTGATGGTCAACAATAATGATAGGCTTCACAAATTGAGAAACTTCTGCTAATAGTCTACAAGGTGGGAAAAGGTTTCTGCGTCTAGAGATGCTCAGATTCCCTCCTCTTGCTGACCTCTTGATCGTGCGTGCAAATTGTAGCCGCAGCCGGCGTATGGGCCAGGGTGGTCGGGCAAACTGAAGAGCCATACGGGTTTCCGTCAGGCGGTGATGTCATTTGTTTGAAATGGCTCCAAGCGCACAGCGCGACTTGCCAATCAGGGAAGGGCCTGGAAGGTTAAATGGCTGAAATTGGGGGTTAAGAATCATGAAGATTCTGGTTTCAGTACGCTCGCAAAAAGCGACGTACAATTTTTATTTATCTAAAAATTCCGTCATCACTGTGTTGTTTGTGCTGTTGTGTGGGGTTCTGGGCTGCTTCTTCTCTACAGCCATCTACCTCTATATGATCGGCGATGGCTTCCCGCTGCAGTTGTGTCAACTTGTCTACGTCAACGAGGCGGAATCGTTCTACCTGCCTTACGTCAAGGAAGCGCCCTTCCTGCAGATTCCGTTTGGGGCCGAGGCGGCGTGTTATATCGATTCGGCGTCCAATGACACCGTGCTGTTCATGCAAGTGATGTTTCTGCTGTTTGCCGGCTTGGCCTATACGCTGATCTGCTGTTATCCGGCGCTGCGCAGAGGCATGCAGTCGCGGATGCATGACGATCTGCATGAGAACGCCCACGAGAATATCTGATTACGCACTCTGCTGGACCGCTTGTCTGACGCGTTCTACTGCGTTGTCGCCGTTAAGCGCGCTTTTGGCGCGTACTCTCCCACCGCTCCATCCCTGGAAATCTCGCCTCATCCTCCCGCAGCGCTCCGGTTGCGTTCGATTGTCTCTGCCCGCTGTACGCTGTTTTTACCCGGCTGTTTTGAAGATCAAATGCAAACAGCGTTTGGCGCATTGTGTCGAGGCGTGCCGATTGGCTGTCACTGAGGGGCTCTATAGTCGCTTGAATTCAGAATGATACATATCCAAACACGCAATGTTTGCGTGACGTCGGCCCGGCTTGCTCTGACTATAGGCCGCCGACTGGTCGGCGGCGGGGGCTGGGGGCCGCTGCCCCCAGCGGGGTTTGGGGCAGAGCCCCAAGGTGTGGCTGTTGATCTTGGGAGCTGGAGGGCGGAGCCCTCGATATCTTCCAGCGCCCATATGTTCACTTTTGGATGCTAGCGACTCTATTGCGGCGACTTGGCGTTGGTGGGAAGCTTGGTCAGATTGTGTTGGGCGCCCGCATGCCCGTTGGCTATGGCCGCACGATAGAGGCGTTCCGCCAGCGACAGATCGATCTGACCGCCCAGACCCAAATGGTGCATCAGCCCCAGATCGTTTTGCGCATCGGCCAGCCCCTCTTTGGCGGCCAGCGCAAACCAGCGGCGCGCTGCGATATAATCCTGTTCAACGCCCAGACCGCGTAAGCGGCATACCCCCAGACGATAGGCCGCCAGGCCAAAGCCCTTGCGCGCTAGGCGGCGGTAAGTCTGCAGATCCACAAACGCATCCGGGTTGACTGCGGCGTCAAGCGCGTTGCAATCGCCCAGGCTCAAGCCCGCCAGCAGGTCGCCATGCCCCTTGGCGCTGTCAATCAGGCGCAAGCCAGCCTCGTGATCCGCTGTCTTGCCCCACCCCGCATGGCGCATCAGCCCCAGGATATGCTCGGCGCGGGCGTCGCCCCCTTGTGCGGCGGCTTGCATCCAGCGCTGAGTGTCAATGGCGCCCGAAAAATGCAGCACCATGGCGCCGCAATAATGCATCACTTGGGCATTGGTTGGGCGCGTAGCGCACAACGGGGTTTGCCGTTTTCCTTTGTCTTTAAAAAAACGAACAAAAACATCTTTTCAACACACTTGAGATTCAGAATGAGGGAGAGGCGGCAGACCTGTGGGAAACGTGTTTTCGTTTTCCACAGGGATAGCGGAGCGTCCGCCTCTCCCGGAGCCGCAAGTGGGCAGGATCGCCAGTTTCAGGAAGGGTCGGTTTTGCTATTTGAGCAGGAAGCTTTTGTTTCTGCAGCGCGCTTTTGCCGTTTGCTTTGATTCAGTCGATAGCTTTCGCCGTTCATCTCCAGGATGTGGACATGATGGGTCAACCGATCCAGCAGGGCGCCGGTGAGGCGCTCGGAGCCGAAGACCTCCGTCCACTCCTCGAACGGCAGGTTGCTGGTCACCATCACTGAACCCTGCTCATAGCGCTGGCTGATCACCTCAAAGAGCAGCTCAGCCCCCGTTTTGGAGAGTGGGACGAAGCCCAATTCGTCGATGATCAACAGCTTGTGTTTACTCAACTGACTCTGGAAACGCTGCAGCTGCTTTTCGTCGCGCGCCTCCATCAACTGGTGTACCAGCGACGCGGCAGTGGTGAAGCCAACCGCCAACCCCTGCTGACAGGCGGCCAGGCCCAATCCCAACGCAATATGGGTTTTCCCGGTTCCGCTGTTGCCCAAGGCGATGATATTGGCTCGGCGCTGAATGTATTCGCAACGCGCCAGCTCCATCACCAGAACCTTGTTCAATGAGGGCATGGCCAGGAAATCAAAGGAGTCCAGGCTCTTGATGGTGGGAAACCGGGCTTGTTTGATACGTCGCTCCACCATGCGCCGCTCCCGCTCAATCAACTCCAGTTCGCTCAGTCGCAGCAGGTATCGGCTATGATCAACGCCTTCCGCCGCGCACTGTTTGGCGATCTTTTCATATTCTCGATAAAATGTGGGCAGTTTGAGCGCTTTGAGGTGGTGCGCCAGGAGGATCTGCGGAGAGTCGTTCATGGTTGCTCTCCTGACGTCAACGCGGCGTAATCCCTGGCGGATGTACGCGCCACATGCACTTCGGGCAAAAAGGGATATCGGGACAGATCCAAACGGAGCGGACGTTGTTCAATGTGCCGGATCAGCAGATGTTTGACCGCCTCAAAGCCAATGGCGCCCAACTTCAACGCCTGTTGCACGGCAAAATGGACCTGTTCAAAGGAGAACGTCTCCAATAGGCGCAGAACCTGAATATATTCCCGCTTGCCCTTTTTACCCAGGCGGGACTCCATCAGACGGCGCAAGGTGGCGAACTCATCTGGCAGTTCCCATCCTTGCAACGGGGCGGCTTGATCCAGCGCCCTGGGTTTCTCCTCCAGCAGCGCCAGATAGTGCAAGGGGTCATAGATGGCGTCCTCACGCGCATAGGAGCGTGGATGCCGGGCAATCACCTCAGCGCCACAGGCGATCACCACTTCGTGGATGTAGCCCCGCACCTGCACATCGTGAAAGCCATAACGCACCGGAACCGAATAGTCATTGGTTCGATAGCGCACCAGCGCCTGGGATGTGACCTTGGCGCTCACCTTCTCGCAAGCGTCGTAGGGAATTGGCGGCAGCGGCAGGAACGCCGCCTGGTCTGTGGAAAATCGTTCTCCGATACTCCGCTGACAGCCTCGCAATGTCTGTTGACGACGCTCCAGGCATTTCTGGCGCAGGTGAGCGTTGAGCGCATCAAACGATTCAAAGCGGGGAGCCGGGACCATGAAGTTGCGTCGGGCGTAGCCGACCAGCCCCTCGACCTTGCCTTTGTCGTTACCTCGCGCCGGGCGGCCAAAGCGGCTATCGAACAGGTAATGGGATTGCAGCCGGATCATCTCTTCGGTCAGATCTCGGCGACCATCCCGGTAAACTTTGACCACGGCGATGCTGGTGTTGTCGTACAGAATGCTTTGGGGAACGCCGCCGAAGTGATCACAGGCGGCGTTATGCCCCGCACAAAACGCTTCCGTGGTTTCCGCGGGGAAGCCCATAACGAAGCTGTCGTCGCTGTAGGGCAGACTCATACAGAAAAAGTGGATCTTGCGCTCCACGCCGCCGATCACGCCGTGCGTTTGCCCAAAGTCCACCTGGGCGTGTCCGGGCGCATGGCTGAGGGGAACAAACTTCTCTTTCAGATGCAGACGCTTGCCGCGCACATACTCCTTGACCGCGCCATATTTCCCGTCGTAGCCGTATTCATCGCACAGCCGTTCATATATCCGCTGCGCGGTGTGGCGCTCCTTCTTGATCTTCTCCAGATCGTTCTTGAGAATCTGATCTATGAACCCGGTGAACGGCCCCAGTTTGGGCAATCGGACCGGCTTGCTCCGCTGGTAGCCTGGCGGCTCAGGGTTCTCCATCATTTTGCGCACGGTGCGCGGATCCAGCTCAAAGGCCTCCGCCGCCTTGCGCTTGCTCATCCCGCCTCTGGTTACCGCCAAACGCACTTCTCTGTACATGCTCACTGAATACATCCTCCCACCCCCTGACCCGGAAACTCTATGACTGAGTTTTCTGAGTTAGAGAGCTTTTTCTGGTGTGGGATTTTTGGACCGCCATTTTTGGACGATCCAAGCTGTTTCAGTGATGCATTTTTACGGCGCCATTCTCACCTGCAAAAGTGTTTCTCTTGCTGTTCGTGAATATGTTATCGTTTGTCTAATAGTGGTTTCTGCGCACGCTTCTGTTTTGTTGAGAAGCCCATTTCAAAGCCGTAATTGCGCACAGTTGCCGGACGAAGTGAGAGGATTCTCCTTGCCGGTTTTTCGCTCAATGTAACAAAGCGGCTGATATCATGGCGCGATATACACAAAGCAGGTCCCCCCTCTTTCTGCGCAGCTTAAGCCTGGCGGGCTTCGCCTTGGGGGCTGCTGTGCGCTCCCTTGTCTGTTCAAGCGCAGAATTCTCGCGGCGCCGCAGGGGACGAAACCGGATTCGCGCCGCTTTGGTCATTTCAGCTCGATAACGACAAAACCTCTGCTGAACAATCGCCCCTGCTGCAGATTGGGCGTCCCAGCGCGCCGCCAAAACGGCGCGTCAATCTCGAGTGGGATGGGGCGGCCTCGGATGGCATACAACGGGTTCTTCTGCGTCGCGGCGACGCTGCTGAGGCGCCCGTGATCAAGCCGTCTCAACCTCAGACGCAGACGGCTGACGCATTCGCCCAAAGCGCCGAAGAGCGCGCCATTATCGATGCGTTATTACAAGAGATTGGCGACGCGCCAGCCGCTGCGGAAACGGAGCCGGGCAACGTTTCCGCGTCCGGGCAAGAGTCGCAGAGCGCGCCGCCGCCGCTGACAGAACAAGACGGGGAGGCGTCTCAAACGTTATCCGAGCCCGTCAAGGCCGGTGCGACGGAAGCCGTTGCGCAATCAGTCGATTCAGGCGTCATTGACGCGCCGAAGGAGGCGCAGGCTCAAACATCAACGCCGCTGCGCATGGATGAGCCGGTTGCTGAGGGTGAGACAACGACTGCCGTGATGGCGTCGGCCAATGTGGCCCAGTCACATGAGCGTCCGGCGCCGACGTCCGTCGCTGAGCAGCCTGCAGACGCCAGCCTCACGACGCACAATCCGCCCAAGATGGAATCAAGCGCACACACGCAGCCCAAGGAGCGTGTGGAACAGGTTGTGGCGGCGTCCGCCGAGGCGCCTGTCAGCGGCGGCAACTCTCTGCTGATGTTTGTGCTGATGGCCAGCGTGGCCGTCATGTTTCTGTTTACGCAGCAGGGCGGTGTGTTGCGTCGGCGTGCGTGGATTTTATGGCGACGGCGATATCGCCCCCATCTGCGCGCCAGTTGGGGCGGCTATGGAGAGTACACGCCAGCGGGGGAGGCGCCGCCGGATCCGCCGACCTTCTTGGCCAATGAGCGGCGTCGGCGTTGGAGTGATCGTGTGGCGCGCCATCAGGAAGCCGCGCCGCCTGCGTCTGTCGAGTCAGATGGCGCGCCCTCCATGGCGCAAACCGGACAGGTCCCCTCTGAGGCGGTGTCGCCAAGCGTCAGCGCAAACGCGCCGCGTCTGGCTACGCGTGAGACCGACAGCGCCGCTGCGCCAGAGCCCGCAGCCGTGACGTCGGCGGAGTCCGATGCGGTCAGCTCGCCAGAGCCGTCAGGCCATGTTCATCGGGAGGATGCGTTTCCGCATCATCACAATCCCTATTTCCTGACGCCTCCGTGTGGTGAGAATGGCGCCGTAAAAATGCATCACTGAAACAGCTTGGATCGTCCAAAAATGGCGGTCCAAAAATCCCACACCAGAAAAAGCTCTCTAACTCAGAAAACTCAGTCATAGAGTTTCCGGGTCAGGGGGTGGGAGGATGTATTCAGTGAGCATGTACAGAGAAGTGCGTTTGGCGGTAACCAGAGGCGGGATGAGCAAGCGCAAGGCGGCGGAGGCCTTTGAGCTGGATCCGCGCACGGTGCGCAAAATGATGGAGAACCCTGAGCCGCCAGGCTACCAGCGGAGCAAGCCGGTCAGATTGCCCAAACTGGGGCCGTTCACCGGGTTCATAGATCAGATTCTCAAGAACGATCTGGAGAAGATCAAGAAGGAGCGCCACACCGCGCAGCGGATATATGAACGGCTGTGCGATGAATACGGCTACGACGGGAAATATGGCGCGGTCAAGGAGTATGTGCGCGGCAAGCGTCTGCATCTGAAAGAGAAGTTTGTTCCCCTCAGCCATGCGCCCGGACACGCCCAGGTGGACTTTGGGCAAACGCACGGCGTGATCGGCGGCGTGGAGCGCAAGATCCACTTTTTCTGTATGAGTCTGCCCTACAGCGACGACAGCTTCGTTATGGGCTTCCCCGCGGAAACCACGGAAGCGTTTTGTGCGGGGCATAACGCCGCCTGTGATCACTTCGGCGGCGTTCCCCAAAGCATTCTGTACGACAACACCAGCATCGCCGTGGTCAAAGTTTACCGGGATGGTCGCCGAGATCTGACCGAAGAGATGATCCGGCTGCAATCCCATTACCTGTTCGATAGCCGCTTTGGCCGCCCGGCGCGAGGTAACGACAAAGGCAAGGTCGAGGGGCTGGTCGGCTACGCCCGACGCAACTTCATGGTCCCGGCTCCCCGCTTTGAATCGTTTGATGCGCTCAACGCTCACCTGCGCCAGAAATGCCTGGAGCGTCGTCAACAGACATTGCGAGGCTGTCAGCGGAGTATCGGAGAACGATTTTCCACAGACCAGGCGGCGTTCCTGCCGCTGCCGCCAATTCCCTACGACGCTTGCGAGAAGGTGAGCGCCAAGGTCACATCCCAGGCGCTGGTGCGCTATCGAACCAATGACTATTCGGTTCCGGTGCGTTATGGCTTTCACGATGTGCAGGTGCGGGGCTACATCCACGAAGTGGTGATCGCCTGTGGCGCTGAGGTGATTGCCCGGCATCCACGCTCCTATGCGCGTGAGGACGCCATCTATGACCCCTTGCACTATCTGGCGCTGCTGGAGGAGAAACCCAGGGCGCTGGATCAAGCCGCCCCGTTGCAAGGATGGGAACTGCCAGATGAGTTCGCCACCTTGCGCCGTCTGATGGAGTCCCGCCTGGGTAAAAAGGGCAAGCGGGAATATATTCAGGTTCTGCGCCTATTGGAGACGTTCTCCTTTGAACAGGTCCATTTTGCCGTGCAACAGGCGTTGAAGTTGGGCGCCATTGGCTTTGAGGCGGTCAAACATCTGCTGATCCGGCACATTGAACAACGTCCGCTCCGTTTGGATCTGTCCCGATATCCCTTTTTGCCCGAAGTGCATGTGGCGCGTACATCCGCCAGGGATTACGCCGCGTTGACGTCAGGAGAGCAACCATGAACGACTCTCCGCAGATCCTCCTGGCGCACCACCTCAAAGCGCTCAAACTGCCCACATTTTATCGAGAATATGAAAAGATCGCCAAACAGTGCGCGGCGGAAGGCGTTGATCATAGCCGATACCTGCTGCGACTGAGCGAACTGGAGTTGATTGAGCGGGAGCGGCGCATGGTGGAGCGACGTATCAAACAAGCCCGGTTTCCCACCATCAAGAGCCTGGACTCCTTTGATTTCCTGGCCATGCCCTCATTGAACAAGGTTCTGGTGATGGAGCTGGCGCGTTGCGAATACATTCAGCGCCGAGCCAATATCATCGCCTTGGGCAACAGCGGAACCGGGAAAACCCATATTGCGTTGGGATTGGGCCTGGCCGCCTGTCAGCAGGGGTTGGCGGTTGGCTTCACCACTGCCGCGTCGCTGGTACACCAGTTGATGGAGGCGCGCGACGAAAAGCAGCTGCAGCGTTTCCAGAGTCAGTTGAGTAAACACAAGCTGTTGATCATCGACGAATAGGGCTTCGTCCCACTCTCCAAAACGGGGGCTGAGCTGCTCTTTGAGGTGATCAGCCAGCGCTATGAGCAGGGTTCAGTGATGGTGACCAGCAACCTGCCGTTCGAGGAGTGGACGGAGGTCTTCGGCTCCGAGCGCCTCACCGGCGCCCTGCTGGATCGGTTGACCCATCATGTCCACATCCTGGAGATGAACGGCGAAAGCTATCGACTGAATCAAAGCAAACGGCAAAAGCGCGCTGCAGAAACAAAAGCTTCCTGCTCAAATAGCAAAACCGACCCTTCCTGAAACTGGCGATCCTGCCCACTTGCGGCTCCGGGAGAGGCGGACGCTCCGCTATCCCTGTGGAAAACGAAAACACGTTTCCCACAGGTCTGCCGCCTCTCCCTCATTCTGAATCTCAAGTGTGTTGAAAAGATGTTTTTGTTCGTTTTTTTAAAGACAAAGGAAAACGG